>JAFSKL010000009.1 GCA_017448985.1 Paludibacteraceae bacterium | reverse complement strand
CTGAGCCAGGATCAAACTCTTCGTTGTAAAAGAAATTATAAGATAGCTCAGAATAATCGATTTATCAAGTGTAGAAATTTTTTCGGGAACCTATTTAATGAATAATGATTAATGAATAATGAATATCCGCAACCACTATCCTCAGTTCTTGTACTACACTAATTGTATCAATCTTTCAATTTGTTTTCTTTCTTAGAGCGCAAAAAAATTAGGTCCTTCATGGAAGAATCTGATTTTAATACCCGCTCTTTGGGAGAAAATAGAAACACACTTGTTTCTCAAAAGCGAGTGCAAAGGTACAACAATTTTTTGAATTGACCAAATATTTTTGCAAAAAAAATGCAAGAAAAATGCATTTTCTTTGTAACTTGCTGATTATCAGCACTATTTATTTTTACATTTTTTACGCCCAACCGAAGCAAAAGGAGCGAAAATGCAGGAAAGGGCCATTAGTGAGGGGAGAGGCGCATTTGCTCTATTATTATATTTATATATAAGGAACGGGCGCGCGCGCACGAAAAAAATCAAAAAAATGCAAAAAAATGCAAAAAAAATGCCGAAAAATTTGGTCATGTCAAAAAAAAGCAGTACCTTTGCACCCGCTTTCGAAAAATGAATGGTGAAAACCGAAAATTGAAAGCGATGATCTTTAAGAGATTAACAAAGAAAGATTGCGGAAATAGCTCAGTTGGTAGAGCACGACCTTGCCAAGGTCGGGGTCGCGAGTTCGAGTCTCGTTTTCCGCTCTTTTTTTTTGCACTTAATGAGTGTGAGCCCAGATGGCGGAATTGGTAGACGCGTGCGTTTCAGGTGCGCATGCCGCGAGGTGTGCAGGTTCGAGTCCTGTTCTGGGCACGCGCAGGTGGTGAAATTGGTATACACGCTACTTTGAGGGGGTAGTGGTCGCAAGATCGTGTGAGTTCGAGTCTCATCCTGCGCACATAAAACAGACAACCGTGTGGTTGCCTGTTTTGTTTTGTGATAATCGGAAGATTACAATCCGAGGGAAGCTTTGATGGCGGGAACACGAGCTTCGGCTTCGGCTGTGCAGCGTTCGTAGTCGGCGCCGGTGAAGGGTTTGCCGATTTCAGTCTTAACCGGAATCTCGAAGTAGAACTTGATCTTCGGCTCTGTTCCCGAGGGACGAACGGACACTTTGAGTCCGCCTTCGGTGAAGTACTGGAGCACGTTGGACGTTGCGCCCAATGCCATTTCTATTTTCTCATTTTCCCATTTACCATTTACCAATTTTTGCTCTTGGAGCAGTTTGAAGTCTTTGATACGAACCACTTTGTCGCCTGCGATCTCTTTGGGCGGGTTGTTGCGGTAGTTGACCATCATCGCCTGGATCTCCTCGGCACCTGTCTTACCCGGGCGAACGACATTGATGGTCGTCTCACGCTGGAAGCCATAGTCGGCGTAGATTTTGAGCAGGTAGTCATAGAGGGTCATGCCGTTATCCTTGGCATAGGCAGCGATCTCGCAGATGAGGCAGATAGACGACGGCGAACATTTATCACGCACGGCGTCATAAGGCAAGAAGCCGAAACTCTCTTCTCCACCACCGATATATTTGCGTTTGCCTTCCCACTCACGGATACGGTTGGCAATCCACTTAAAGCCCGTATATTCGTCGGTGAGCGTGACGCCCAGATTATCGGCGATCTTGCGAATCAGCTCGCTGGTCACGATCGTTTTGACCACATACATATCCGGGCGCAGTTTGCCGAGGCGCTTCATGTTGTTGATGATATAGTAGTGGTACATGATATTGGTCTGGTTGCCGTTGATGATTACCCACTCGCCCTTGTCGTTGCGGCAGACGATGGCTATACGGTCGGCATCGGGATCCGAAGCGATGACGAGGTCAGCGCCCAGTTTGGTACCCAGTTTCATACCAAGGGTCATGGCCTCCGCGTTCTCGGGATTCGGCGAAACTACTGTCGGGAAATTACCGTCGATGACCATTTGTTCAGGCACTACGTGGATATTCTGGAATCCCCACGAGCGGAGACACATCGGCACTATCTGACGACCAGCGCCGTGCATAGGCGTATAGACGATGTTGAGGTCTTTCTGACGCAGGATGGAGTCCTGGTCAATCATGACGGACTTAACCGCCATCATATAGTCGTAGTCCATCTCACCGCCGATGATCTCAATCAGGTCGGGATTAGCTTCCCACTTGACATCCTCCATGCGCACTTTGTTCACCTCGTCGATGATACCCTGGTCGTGCGGCTGGAGCACTTGCGAACCATCCTCCCAATAAGCCTTGTAGCCGTTGTATTCCTTGGGGTTGTGCGAAGCAGTGACATTCACACCGCCCTGGCATTTGAGATGGCGGATAGCGAACGAGCACTCAGGCGTCGGACGGAGCGATTCGAACAGATAGACTTGTATTCCGTTTGCAGAGAAGATGTTCGCTACGGTCTCGGCAAAGAGACGACCGTTGTTACGGCAGTCATGTCCCACGACCACAGCCACGCGTCCGTTCTGCACATTCCGGAAACCGCCTTCGCGTTGCACTTTGAGCAGATAATTGGCATAGCCTTGCGTAGCTTGCGCCACGATGTATTTGTTCATTCGGTTGGTACCGACGCCCATGATTCCGCGCAGACCACCGGTACCGAACTCCAAGGTGCGATAGAAAGCGTCGATGAGTTCGGTCTTGTCCTCGGCGTCCATGAGGGCTTTGACTTGTGCACGCGTCTCCGCGTCGAAAGGCTCGCGAGTCCACACCTCGGCCACCTCCATTACTTTTTTCAATTCGTCGTTCATAATCATTAAATTTAAGTGTTTATTGTTTAACTTTATATATTGCATCCAGATTGCGTACGAAACCGTCGAAGTCGAGTCCGTATCCGACGACGAACTCATCGGTCAGTTCGCGTCCCACATAATCGGGTTTGGCATCTTCGTACTCCAGTTTATTGGGTTTGAAGAGCATGGTAGCGACCCGTGTCGAGAGAGCGCCTTGAGCCCGCATGTGCGCTTTGAGCTGGTGAATAGTGAGGCCCGTATCGACGATATCCTCGACGATGATCACGTCCCGATTCTCGACCACTTGCTGCAGCGGGACGATGAACTCCAGTTTGCCCGTTGAGCTCATTCCCCAATAGGAGCTGACGCGAATGAATGTGATCTCGCATCGCACGTCTTTGAGGGCACGAACGAGATCGGCCGCAAACACAAAAGCCCCGTTGAGGACCACGACAAAGAGCGGTTCTTTGTCCTTGTAGTCGGCACTAATCCGTTCTGCCACTTGCTGCACGTCCGCCGCGATGTCAGACGGCGTCAGCCACTCTTCAAATCGGTAACCTTGTTCTTCTATTGTTCGCATGACTTTCAACTTTAAACCATTCAACTTTCAACTGATTTCCTCGTAATTCTGGAAGAGGAAATCATTATAGGGATAGCGTTGGATGTGTATCGCTTTGATCCGCTCGTAGAGCAGCGCACGCAACGCATCGATGTTTTCCTTGTTTTTGGCGGAGATGAAGATACAATCGTCTCCAAGTCTTGCCATCCAGGTCTTTTCGAGGTCCTCGAGCGACAGGTTCTCCCGCAAGACGGGCGTCAGATCGTCCTCCTCTTTGGGGATGTAGGTGAAATTGTCGATTTTGTTGAAGATGACGATCGTCGGCTTGTCCTCTTTGCAGATGTCCGCGATGGTCTGCTGGACCACTTCGTACTGTTCCTCGAAGTTGGGATGGCTGATATCCACCACATGCACTAAGAGGTCGGCTTCGCGCACCTCGTCCAGCGTCGATTTGAACGATTCGACCAAGTGGTGAGGCAGTTTGCGGATGAACCCGACGGTGTCGGAGAGGAGGAACGGCAGGTTCTCGATGGTCACTTTGCGCACGGTGGTATCGAGGGTGGCAAAGAGTTTGTTTTCCGCAAAGACATCCGATTTGGAGAGCAGATTCATGAGCGTCGATTTGCCGACATTGGTATAGCCGACGAGAGCGACGCGGACCATCTTGCCGCGATGCTGGCGCTGGGTGGCCATTTGACGGTCGATAGTCTTGAGTTGTTCGCGCAGCAGGGCTATCCGCTGGCCAATGACCCGTTTGTCGGCCTCGATCTGCGTCTCACCGGTACCACGGTTGACGCCTCCACCGCGTTGACGGTCGAGGTGGGACCACATACGCGTCAGACGGGGTAACATATACTGCAAGTGCGCCATCTCGACCTGCGTTTTGGCATAGGATGTCTGGGCACGCTGGAGGAAAATTTCGAGAATGAGGATAGTCCGGTCAATGACCCGCACATTAGCAGGGTGTTTCTCCCGATGATTGACAGCTTTCTCGAGGTTACGGATCTGGCGAGGCGATAATTCGTCATCAAAGATGACTACATCGATAGGAGGTTGGTCATTTGCCGTTTGACATTTGTCTTTTTCCCTCTCGATGATAAACTGCCGAATCTCCTCCAATTTGCCTTCTCCGACATACGTGGCCGTATTGGGCTGGTCGAGACGCTGTGTGAAGCGCTTGACAGGCACAATGCCGTGTGTATCAGCGAGAAACGCCAATTCATCGAGGTACTCTTTTGTCCTCTCTTCCGGCTGATTCGGGGTAATCAATCCGACCAGCACGGCATGCTCTATGTACGGTTTAACCTCTATCAAAAGACTGTTTGTTACCTTCACTAATCTTTGCGGGTGCAAAGATACACATTATTTTTGATATACGCAAGAAAAAGTTAAACTTTTTCGATTTAGCGATTAGAGTTTGTCGATTAGAAGCAAAAAAGTGCAGAAATTTTTGCACATGTCAAAAAAAAGCAGTACCTTTGCACGCCGTGTGTGCAAAGGGCCGGTTGCAAGGCGATTTGAGAGAATACGATGAAGCGATTTTGGGAAATAACGGGAATTGTGGTGGGCAGCGTGTTGGTTGTCGTTTTCGTCGTGTTGGGGGTGTTGGCCAGCGACCGCGTGGAGACGAAGATAGCACAGATGGCGACGGAGCGGCTGTCCGAACGCTTGGGCACGGAAGTGAGCATAGGCGGTGTGGCATACCGTTTTCCCGCGCGGGTGACGCTGAGCGATATTTATATAGAGGACCTGCAACGCGATACGCTGGCGTATATTCATGAAGTGTATGCGCATTTCAGTCCGCTTGCGTTGCGGCGGAACGAGATACGGTTTTCGCATGTGCGGATCAGCGAGGCGGTGGGAAAGGTTTACAGAGTACAGAATACAGAATACAGAGTACAGACTGATTCAGCGGAGTGGAACTATCAGTTTTTGGTAGATGCGTTCAAGAAGGAGGAGGAGCAAGAGAGCGGGCCGATGGAGAAAGCGATAGCGGTTCGTGACGTGCAGTTGGACGATATTCGCGTGCGTTGGGAGGATACAGATGTGCAGTTGGATCATGCGCAGATGGATCTGCACGAATTGTCGGAAGAGGCGATCGATGCGCAGATAGGGGCGCTGAGAGGAGCGGTCAGACGGAAGGATTCAGGATTCAGGATTCAGGATTCAGGATTCAGAAGTCAGAAGTCAGAATTCAGAGTGGAGGATGTGCAAGCACGGGTGATATTGACGGACACGGTGTTGCTGATTCCGACGCTGAAGGCCCAGTTGCCGCAGTCACGCTTGGACATGAGCGGCGGCGAGTTGCGATTCCCTGCGGGCGACACGCTCTACCTGAGTCAGTCGGCGAACGACATACTCATCTCGTTGGGTATCCGCGAGGCTGAATTAGTGCCTTCGGACTTGGCGTTCTTCGTTCCGCAACTCAAGAATTTCCGCAGGCCGATTGCTTTCAACGGCGGACTGAACGGGACGCTGGACTCGTTGTATTTCGACCGACTGGCAATGCGGTACAACCACCGTCTGTTATTAGAAGGCAACATCAGTCTGTTCGGTCTGCCGGACATAGCCAATCCGTATATCCGCGCCAACTTGCGGGATTTTCACACGAACGCGGCGCAGCTTCAGGACTTGCTTTCGCAGGTAAACAATCAGCCCGTTGTTCTGCCAGACGAGATCCATCGTCTGGGCGATATCCATTACCGCGGTCTGGCGTCCGGTCGTCTGCACGACTTGACTTTGCATGGCGCTTTCCGGACGGACTTAGGCAGCATGACGACTGACGGCACTTTCCGCAGCGATTCGACCTTCGATCACATGCAGTACGACGCGCGTCTGGAGAGCCGGCAGTTCCAGGTGGGCCGCATGTTGGCGGTGGACAAGCTGGAAAATGTGACGCTGCAAGTGACGACGAAAGGGCAGATCAACAAAGGTAAGGCGAGCGGCGACATCAACGGAAGCGTGAGCGAGTTGACCTACAACGGTTACACATTCGAGGATTTGCATCTCAACGGGCGCTACGAGCCACAGCGTTACAACGGCGACCTGACGATAAACGACCCGCATCTGGACATGGATTTTGAGGGATTGATCGACACGCACGATGTCAATCCCGAAATCAATTTCAACCTCCGTTGCCGCCATTTCGATTCTGCGCCGCTGGGTCTGGAGAAAATAGGCAGCAGTCTGCGCACGCGATTCAACTTGGCGATCGATATGAACGGCGCCAAGCCGGACGACATAAGCGGTTACATCGTGGTCGATTCGCTTTTCATCGCCACGTCGCGCGACTCGCTGCTGACGCGGCAGATTATGCTGTTAGCCTCGTCGGAAGAGGGCGAAGAGAAGATGATTTCGCTGCGTTCGGACAACCTGAAAGCCGATCTGAACGGCACTTTCCGCTACGAAGATATTGCACCGTCAATGCGATCGATGATGAGCCATTATTTGCCGACAGCCGTTGCTGCGCCTGAGAAGAAATGGCATCCCGTGTCGTTTACGCTGCGTGCGGACGGAGAGCGTTTGCGGGACGTGCAGCGTTTGTTCACGGCGCCTATCACGTTGAGCGACCACCCCACTCTGCGTGCGCAAGTGGAGTTGGAGCGCGACGAAGAACCGTCGGTCCATTTCCGTTTCTTTGCTCCGGGTGTCCGTGCGGGTAACACGCCGGTTCACGACCTGACGGTGACGCTGAACACGATCGACACGCTTCGTCATAGAGGGGCGACGGGTTCGGGCTTGGCATTGTCGGTTTCCGCGGAGGCGATGCAGATGCAGACCGTGCTGTCGACCTTGGCTTTCCACGACACCTTGCTAACCCATCTGACCTTGCGCCAGCAAGCCCAGTTGGACGAGATGCTGCCCGAAGGCTGGCGCGACATGACACCTCGTCAGTTGCAACACGCGCTGAGCGACGATCTCACTTTCCGCGAGCAACAACGGGTCTTGTTGGCGGCACAACGGGCAGGAGACTACGGCGGCGACATACAGTGTATCACGCATTTCGAGCAGAAGAAAGAGCGTCCGCTGATCAACATGCATTTCCTTCCGGGCACGCTGCTGCTGCGCGATTCCATTTATACGTTGGGCGAGAGCAATGTGCAATACTGCGCTGCGGACACGACCATAGAAGTGGAACATTTCTCGTTTGCGGGCGGCGGCCAACACCTTCGTGCGAACGGATTGGCTTCGCGGCATCAGCATGACACGCTATCGGTGGACCTGCAGAAGATCGATGCTTCGTATGTCGTGCCGTTCATTCTTCCGGTTCAGACAATTATGTTCAACGGTCTGCTGACAGGCGAGGCGAACATAACGAGCGTGCTGCATCAGCCCGTGATAGAGACGCAGATCCATATCGATTCGATGGGTCTGAACAACTGCTATTTCGGCGAGGCGGAAGTGGATCTGCATATACGCGACGCGCTGGCTTTCCACGCGGATGTGTATCGTCCTGACCGCAAGCTGGTGGATCTGAACGGCGAGGCTTTCTTCGACGGGTCGGGGCATTGGAAATTAGACATGCAGACAAACCGCGTGCCGCTGGAGTTCATCAATCACTGGACATCGTCTGTGTTGACGGACCTGGACGGCGAAGGGACAGGAACCGTGACCGTCGGCGGCGAGAAAGGGTCTGTTTATGTGCTCATCGATCAGTTGGCGCAGAATGCTTCACTCACCTTGCCGTGGACGGGAGTGCGCTACACGATTCCGCGCGACACGATCAGGATGGACACGACTGCTATCCTCTTCCCGAACGTGCACTTGGTGGACGCGGATGGCAATCCTGTGGAGGTGAACGGCGGCGTTTATCACGAACAATTCCGCGATTTCAGGCTGGACCTGCATGTCGATGCGCACGATGCGCTGGTCTTTGGAACAGAGAAGAAAGGCGAGATGCTGCAAGGCAAGGTATATGCGACGGGGCATGTGGACGTGACAGGCGACGAGCGAGATATCCTGGTTACCGCCGATGCCGTGACGTCGAAGAACAGCCGGTTCAGGCTGAGTCTGGACAATACGTCCTCGGCTTACGAGTCCAATTTTATCCATTTCGTGGAGCACCCCGATACCTTAGCCGACCCCTATGCGGGTGAGACCGATCTGGACAACATCGACCTGACCGAGGCCTCGCGCGTGGACACTTCGGCCTATCACCGTGCAGGCAAATGTATTCTCAAACTGAACTTGGAAGTCAATCCGTTCCTGCTGTTCCAATTAGTGTTGGGCGAGCGCAACGGCGACATGATTCAGGCTCGTGGCAACGGTGCTTTGCGTTTGACATACGACACGGAGACGAACGATGTGACATTGTTAGGCACCTACGACATGGATCAGGGCACGCTGTCCTACACCGTGGCGAACGTGATTCGCAAGGAGTTCACGGTGGGCGAAGGGTCAACTATCGTTTTCTCGGGCAATCCGTCGAATCCGCAGTTGGATGTGACGGCCAAATACCGTGTGACAGCCAATCTGCGCGACTTGTTCGGCGACGAAGCGGACCAATTGGCCACCTCGCGAAGCAATATTCCGGTGTTGACCTGTCTGCACATGACAGGTTGGCTCAATAATCCCATTCTCAGTTTCTCACTGGAGTTCCCGCTGAGCGACCAGGCCGTGCAGCAACAAGTGCGCCAGATTATCAACACGGACGAGATGCTGATGCGACAGGTGATTTACCTGCTTGTTTTCGGGCGGTTCTTCACGCCTGATTACATGAGCAATGCGCAATATGCGACCATCAATTCGACCTATTCGCTTCTGTCTTCGACCGTGACGAGCCAGATCAATGCATGGTTGGGCAAACTGACGAATATGGTGACGCTGGGTGTGGCCATCCGTACAGACGGTGAAGGGCCGTCGTCCAGTCAGGAATACGAGGCGCAGTTCCAGCTGCAACCGGTTGACCGATTGGTGATCAACGGCAATGTGGGATACCGGTACAACGATGTCTCCAACCAGCCTTTCTTCGGCGACTTGGATGTCGAAGTGCTCCTGACGGAAGACGGTCAGTGGCGCATGAAAGGATACACGCACACCGTGGACAAATACTCCCTGCGGCAGGCTTCTACCATTCAGGGCGTGGGATTCATGTGGAAGCGCGACTTCAACTGGCCCACCAAGAAGGACCGCGAAGAGCGGAAAGCCAAGAAGGCTAAAGTTTCACAATAATCGTCTCTACACTGTTAGCCGGCATCTCGATGTCCGCTACATATCCGCCTATCTGCAAGGGGAATTTGACCGCCTTGCCGGTATTGAGGATGTTGACGGCGTATTCGCCCTTGTCATTGACCGTGGCGCAGAGATAAACATCTTGTAATTGGTCATTAGTCGTTGGTCGTTGGACACCCAAGACCGTATCGCCCGGACGCATGGATCGGCTGAACTGCTTGAGGACGTAGTAATAGGGCGTGAAATAGATGATATCGTTCGCATAATCGACCATCACCTGTGCCCCGCAGAAATTGCGTACATGGTTGGGGCCGCCCACCGAATCCAGCACGATATTCCAATCGCAGAAGCCGGTGAGCCAGTGGTTCATGCCGTTGATAATATAGCGTGCGTAGCGATGCACCGCCACATATTTGGGGTGCGTCTCACCCGCCCATTGCGTCGAATAAGCCCAATCGGTAGAGACGGTATCCCACCAGAACTGATCGTTGTTGAACCAGCCGGACTCTTTGAATCCGATCGGCTCCGTCACGCCGTCCCACGGGTCACAACCGAGATTGTCGATGCAGCCCTCGGAATGGAAGATGGTCTTATCGGGATTGGCTGCGTGCACACGGTCCAGCACTTCGGGGAAACAATCGAGGGTGCTTCCATACCAGTGAACGGCCATACCGGTGGTGTAGTCCTTGGCTTTCGGATTGCCGTAGATGGCGCGGGTATAGGGTTCCATCTCAAAGATATTCTGGTCGAAGCCATAAATAGCCACATCGCCCAAGCCTCTTTTCTCGAAGGTCGGTCCCAGATAATCGGCGATGAACAGCGATTCCACTTCCGGCCAGAAGTCCATGCTCTCCCATCCTCCGTCGTTGCCCATCGGCTCATTCACGGGCGTCACGGCCCAGATATTGACACCCTCTGCACGCCAAGCCTCAACGTATTTCGCCAGGTAATCGGCATAAGTCTGGTAGTACTGCGGCAGCAACGCACCGCCACGATGGAAGCCATTCTCGCGCTCGTAGTATTTCTTGTTCTCCTTCATCCACGCGGGCGCCGTCCATGTGTTGGCCATGATCCGATAGGTCTTGTCGTCCTGCGCCTGCTTGATATTCCAGACATCGAGCATGAGGTGATAGAGATCATAGTGCTCATCGCGTATTTGCGGATACTTGGCTTGAGGGAATCCCTCCTTGTCACGGTCGAGCGAGAAAGACTCCAAGGCCACATCGCCGTCTTTCTCCGCCAGCGAGTATTTGCCCTCCACCGAGAAATCCGACGCGCCAATCTGCGTACGCGTGACGGAGAAATTGGCCCCTTTCTCGCCATACAACTCCTCGAGAATAGCCTGCCGCTGCTCAGGAGAGAGGCTAGCGAGGACGAAAGCCGATGACTCGGTGAGCGACCCGCCGAAACCGTCAATCGTCTGACGACGGTCGTTGATATCGACCACAAAAGCCTCGTCCGATGCGCCTTCATGAAAGACCACAGACTGCTTCTCGGCACATTTGTCACCTGCCTCGGAAGTGAGCCACACAACGGTGGACCGGACCTTAGGCGTACAAGCCGTCAACGCACACAGTGCGGCAAACAATACTACTTTTTGCATATGGTTACAATGATTTGATCGTTTTTACCCTGACGCGCAAAAATGCGGGCACTGTCCTCCTTGGAAAGCGTCGCACCTTCCGAATCGTTATAATAGAGATTCCCTTTCTCGAAGTCACCCTTCAGACGATAAATGACATAGGCACCGCAATAGGTGAAGTGCAGCTCGCCGTTGACATAATCCTCCGGATTGATCATCCGCGGGCAGAAGGATAGTTGTCCGTCGTGCACACTGACGCCAAGTTCGAACCAGCGGGAGATGATATCCTCTTTCACTTGTCCGGTCATACCGGGTTGCTGAACGCCGGCCATCATCGGCGTGTGCGAATAGGGGTCAAAGGGGAAAGCGCCATATTCGTCAGGGTCCTTGTGCGACCCTATTCCTTCGCGAATGGCCATATACTGAGACCACAAACGCTCAAGCACCTTTGTATAGCTCTGCGACTCACGCTGAATGGTCTCACCCACCGCCAACAGCAGTTTGGACACCATGTGCCAATAGATGCAGCCGAGACCTTCGTACTTGTAGAATGTGCCGCTCCTTCCCGTGAAAGCATGGTGATGGAAGACCTGTTCGTAGAGGTCTTTCAGCTCGTCAGGCAGGTCATTGGCGTTGCGATATTTCGAATCGAAATGGATTCCTCCGTCACGGTCCTGTTTGAGAATCGTGCCTATATATTTCTGCACTACCGGCAACGATTTCGCCTCGCCGGGCAGGTTGTTCATTTCCAGGAAATCGGCCCTACGCCTATTCGGATAGAGCATATACGACCGCTGGTCCTCACGATAGAGCGCCGACGCTCGCATCGCATCCAACAGGTCCGCCGACTCTTCGCCGCTGAGGATTCCGGAACTGAGCACAGCCACCTGGCCCTCCAACATCGGATAGAGATGGTCGATCTCGATGTCCTTGTCCGTAAACCGAATCAGGTTATATGCCTCGTACAGCCCGTCCTCACGCTTGTTGGCGCGGATAGAACGGTCAATGACATCCAGCGTGTCGGCGAGGAAAGCCTGCAACTCGTCTTTCGGCAAGTTCGTCTGCTCCCCGCTTATTCCTTTATAAACGCGCGCGCGATAAGCCTCACCGGCCAGACCGACCGTGTCCGTAAACGCCCGGCGGTTCAGTCCGTACGCCTGACGAATAGCCCGAAGGAACTGCAAGGTCTCTTGGCCGACCATGACATCCGTCTCAATCAGTTGCTGCAGGAAAGTGACATAGCGCCGCATGTAACACAGCGTGACCATCGAGGCACCGTAGCCGACCAGCGCATTGTTGGCGTCGTTCCATTCGGGACGAAGCGTGTTCATCCAGATACCCGCTTCGGGAATGAGATTCGACAGTTTGGTCAGCAACGTGATAAGCAGTTTGTCCGCCAGCGTCGTGCGCAGATCTTGCGGCACATCGTTATTGAGAATCCGCTGATGGGCCTCCTGGTCAAAGCGCACACCGTTCTTCGGATCGGCCACCAGTTCGGCGTACGACTTGATCCGATACGGGATATTCGCAAACGTGTACGCCCGCTCATTGAGCAATGCGCGTAACTGCTCCGGGTTATGCTTGTCGCTCACCTCAAGCAGCTTGAGCAGATAGACGATCTGATGGTCGCCCCAATAACCGATGTTCGACCACGGGTTCTCCGGCTCAATCACCTCGTAATCGTAGCCCTCACTCGTCACGCGATACGGGTTATAACCGTCGGCCGTGGTACAATTGAGGAACTTGGCGATGATATTGTTGATATACAGCGGGTAGGAATAAGACAGCGCCTCCCAGTTTTGGAAGATGTCCCGCCAGTTGCCCTGGTAGGCCACGACAGGCTTGCCTTGCTCGTCTTGCACGCGTATGGAAAAGAGGTTCCAAGGCCGTGACGGGTCGCCATGTCTGCGCCCGAAAGTGAGCGGCAGATAATCGTCCGTCTCTTTGCCCTGAGGCGGATAAGTCAGGTAATAACCGCCTCGCATCGTATTGAAGAGCACATTCGCAAAATGCCGCGCATCGTTGGCCTCATCGCCGGTGATCTGTATGCCGTCATTCTCCTGCACGATGGTCCGCAACGCGTCCATAGAAAGGAGCATGGCACGCTCTATCTGTCTGATGGCGCGTTTGGGTTTGGCAATGAAATGCATCAACTCATGCACAGCCACCGCGTCCTGGCTGACATCCAGCACATTGTACCAGGTATGCGACGATGAAGGATGAAGGACGAACGACGAACGGGCTATATAATTGGCTTTGACACCTTTGGACTCGGTCTGCGAATAGTCGGCATGGGGCAAGCCAAGCGTATAGACGGTGTTGCAGGTCAGCGACTCTGACGGTTCAGCCCGATCCACCAAGATGGCCTCCATGCGGAAGAGTGCCAACGATGTACCGGGTACCAGTTCGGTCTTCTTGTAACCGTCTACGAGCGTTGAGAACTCATTCTGCGTCTTGCGCTCCACGCCAGCAGGCAGTACATTTTGCAGCATATCGGTCAAGGCAACACGCACAGGTTCTTTGCGCACATTCTCCAGAATGGCCTTACGCACCCATCCGTGCTTGCCTGCCGGTGCCCACAGATAGGTGAATCGCAGCCCGAGCGTGCGGTTCTCCTCGCAAAACGCTATCTGGTGGCCGTAAACGGATTTGGAGATGGCACGGCGAAGCTGATAGACGGGTTGCTGCATGTCCGAGAACGGAATCCATACATCTCCATTGACCTTGATAACGGTCTTGGGGCCGGTGAACTCGTGGCTATCGGTGATCTTGTCGTCCGTATAGTAGGGGAAAAGCGACTCTTCCGGACTACGCCGACCGCAGGTGAGTCCTCCGTTGGACGATAGGTACATCCACAGGTCCGTATCCGAAGCCAGCGAGATGAAGAACGGCTTCATCTGATCATAGTTATGGATGGTATAGCACCGTCCGATCTGCCTGTCGAAGGTATATTCGCCTTTCACGCGTTTCATTGTTTTCTCCTTTCTTCTAATTCGTGTTTCATCACCGCCATGGTCGTCTTATCGAGGCTATAGAAGGCCATTACAATCGCGCACGAGGCATAGAGCACGCCCGGAATAACGCTGACTAACAGACGAATACCCATCATCGCCGTATCCGATTGCATGTCTGCGTTTGCCACGAAATGGGTCACGCTCAGCAACCAACCCGCCGCTGCAGCGCCGATGGCCCATCCGAGTTTCTGTGCCAGCACAGAAGCCGAGAAACAGAGACCTGTCGTGCGGCGATTGAACTTCCACTCGCCGTAATCAGCCACATCTGCCAACATCGTCCATAACAGCGGAACGGCTGGCGCATAGGCCATCTTGGCGAGGATATTGAATGTATAAACCAGCGGCAAGTTGTCACCGGCCACGAAGATAAGCGCGAAGAAAATACCCGACACAACGGACGACATGATATACACCGCCTTATTGCCGAAACGCTTGGCCAGCGGTTTGGACGCCGGCAACGCCACAATCAGCGCAATCGTTCCCAGCACATTGAACAGCTGCACATTCTCCGCGTCGTGGATGTAGTATTTGAAATAATACGCAATCGCCGCATTCTGCATGGCGAACATGATAAACGACACGATGCCCACACATGTCAGCACGATCCACGCTTTGTTCATAAACAGGTACTTGAAGTCCTTGAGCACATTGTTGTCTTGCTTCTCCGGCTGAGGCACTCGTTCCTTCGTCGTCGCAAACGCGATGAGGAAGAATGCGATACTCAGCACGCCGAACAAACCCACCGTATATTGATAGCCCTGCGCCTGATTCACCACGCCTTCGTTGCCGATCATACCGAGCCATTTGACAAGGTACAGCGCCGCACCCGTCACGATGAATTGGCCGATATACGCGGCAATGAAACGGTAGGTGTTGAGACCCGCACGCTCGTTCGAATCGTCTGTCATCACGGCACTCAACGAACTATACGGCAAGTTGACAAAAGCGTAAGCCGTGCGCAGCAACAGACAGGTGATCAGCGCATAAGCGAACTTGCCGTTCAAACCGAACTCAGGCGTCGTGAAGGCCAATACCGCCAGAATAGCATATGGCACCGACCCGAAAAGCAGATACGGGCGGAACTTGCCCCAACGCGTGTTCGTCCGGTCGGAGATGATTCCGACGATCGGGTCCATCACAGCATCCCAGATCGACCCCACAAACATGATCACACCTGCCAACGCAGGACTCAAACCGTAAATGTCGGTGTAGAAAATAAGCAGCCAAAAGCCCACCAGGTCCCACACAAAGTGCGACGCGGTGTCACCAAGGCTGTAACCGAGTTTTTCTTTAACAGAAAGTTTCATATCAATTATGCTTATAAACGCGAATGTAGTCCACATACATCTTTACGGGCGTTCCGTCTTCGGGCAAGGCCGTCACTTTCAGGAACGACGGGTCATCCATCGTAATGACTTCGGGATACTTCTCTGCCGCCGGCATATCCGGGAAGAATCCGCCTACCGACAGGTTCAACACCAGATAGAACGGATGGTTGAAATAATGTCCGGGCTCGTTCACCTCCTTGCCCCGCAGCGACAACTGGAAATACGGCTCCGCCTCGGGATGCACATCCTGATCCAAGTACATGGCAATCGAATCCTCCGTCCAAATCAGGGTGAACAGATGGAAATCGCCTTGCACCGGATAATCCGCCGTCTTGAACTGCCCCACATTGGGATACATGCCGTTGTTGAACGACTCGCCCCAATGACACGCGCCGTTGAAATAGCGGTCCTGCGTACCCGCCGCAATGCCGTTCTTATGCCCCATCTCGCAGATGTCTATCTCGCCGCACTTGGGCCAAACGACACGCCCCTCTTTCTCCAACTCCGCCAAACGCTTGTCCACATCGTCGTTGTCGCCAAGGTTCGTTGCCAGATTGTTTCCCAACATCCAGAACGCCGGCCAAAGACCATTCGCCGTCTTCGGGAACGCGATCCGCGCCTCCACTTTGCCGTACTCCACCGTCACTTTGTCCTGCGTGTTCAGCCGAGCCGATGTACACGGACGATTCCTATAGTCCTCGCGTTGCGCATTGAGAACCAAACAGCTCTCGCCCGTCACGGGATGGCGCTCAATAGTGATGTTCTTCGGCGCGTAGTACTGTAACTCCGCGTTGCCGCCGCCACGCGCATTGTCCTCCACATTCCAATAAGCGCTGTTCAACTCCGCGCCGTCGAACTCATCCGACCAAACCAAACGCCACTCGCTCTTCGCGCATGACGTGGCGAGAAGGCACAATACAAGGTACAAAATATTTCTCATATCTTCATTATTTTACGCGTTGTCCGGTCATGTTATAGATTTGTTCCCCGCGACGAATGAACAATTGTCCGTCACGCATTTCCTTTGTACTTTGTACTTTGTCGCTTTGTACATGGTCTATGCCCTGCGTGTTCTCCGGTTCTATCTCGTCCGACGGAGACGGACAAGAGAACGACTCGTTCGCATCGCCGCGTTGCCAGATACGGATCCAATCGATATACACCGACCGAGGACCGTCCGCCAAGGCCGTGATCTTGTTGATGTCAAAGATACCGGGGAAGTTACCGCCTACGGCCAGGTTCGCAATCACAAAATTCGGCTTACCGAAAACGAGCTGGCGGTTGTAGTTGGCATCATCGTTCGGCTCGAGAGCAGCATGAAAATACGGATTGGGATTTTTCGCGCGGTCCATGTACATGTCTATCGAATTGGGCGTCCAGACCATCGTGACAATATGGAACGTGTCCTCCACCGAATAGTCCCACGTCACCGACTGCGCATCGCTCCACACGGCATCCCATTTGGGCCCCACATGCATCGCCCCGTTGAAATAGCGGTCCTGCGTACCATTGCTGAACGCGCTCTGGTGACCTAATTCGATAATATCCGTCTCGCCGCATTTGGGCCAACCTACCTGATCGTAGTTATTGCCCATCTGCCAAAACGCCGGCCATAACCCGTTCGCCGTATTCGGGAACTTGATCCGCGCCTCAATCATGCCGAACGTATAGGTCATTCTGTTCTTGCTGTTGACGCGGCCCGAGGTACAATGCCGGTTTTTATATTCCTCTTTGGTCGCCGTCAGGATGAGACAATGCTTGCCCGTTGTCGGCTCCACACCCAACGACACGCCTTGCTCGCAATAGTACTGCAACTCGTTGTTACCGCCGCCGTCGCCGTTCACTTCTATGTTCCAAACGGCACGGTCGAGCGTCTCTTCTATAAAATCTTCATTCCAGACAAGCTGATAATCGCCTTGCGCCATCACTACAACAGCCAAGCACAAAGCGCAAATAAGGGAGAATAAGTATTTCATGATTATTGAATTTTGAGTGCACTCAGATAGCAGTTCCCGGAGAAAAGCGACAGCGTGATCGTGTGACGCCCCACCGACAGACTCTGGCCGATCGAGGCCTCCGCCCAGGCGTCCGTCGTACCGTTGCGCGGCATATCTATGTAGTTAGACTGCTTGCCGTCAATCGTCACCTCGCATATCGAATTGCTGTACCCGCAATACCGCAGGCTGATCTGCGAACTCGGCTCAGGCACATAGACTTGATAGGTCAACTGCTGACCCACCGAGAAATTGGTGATCATCAGTCCCTTGCCGCCGGCTTGGGCCAACACTTGGCTGTCTGTCGAGGGACGCAACGGCATGTTGTAGTTCGCCACGCGCATATACTCGTGCGCCAGAATTGGTCTGTCCGCCCGCAGCCACACGGTCGAATCCATCGGCGAAAACCAGCAGTACATCTTGCCCAACTCTGTCAGTTCTGCCGGATAGTCGTGCGTCAGAAGCTGCATATACGGCGGACTGTCCACTTTGCCCGACGAACGCGGGATGAACCACGCATAGCGCTCCACGGACGCGTGACTCTCCAAATAATGGAGCACGGCGCATAGATAGTCCATCTGCGTATTGACGCTGCCCGGTACCGGATCCCACGCGCAGAACTCAGTCAGCCAAATCGGTTTGTTGTATTTCTCGAATAGCTCTATATAGCCTTGCACCGCCGAGCTGGACGCCATGTAGCAATGCACGGAGATGGCATACACATCGTCCAACGACACGCCGGGCTGCGCGAAGAATTCATCAAGCCATTTGATCGGATTGCTGTAACCGGCTAACGTCCCGTAGTTCATCGCCGGCGAGACTAACTTGAGTTTCAACTCTTTGGCCAGCGCCACCACATCGGGCCATAACGCCGCCGCCTCTTTGGGTGTCATGTTCGCCTGGTCCGTCAGGTTCGGCTCGTTGAACGCCAACAGGTACTTCGTCTTGGGATGCGCCGCCACATAAGCACGAATCTTGTTCGCATCGTAGTTGCCGTTCCAGCACATCGGACAGAAATCCATATCGTTCGCGTCGAACCACATAGCCGCACTCTCCGTCGGAGCAGGACCCCAGTTGTAATCCCAACTGATATAGTCCGACAGCAACGGTAAGTCTGATGTCTGCACAAAACTGAACGACACGCCGCGCTTCGCCGATTTGCCCATCCGTGTCACCACTTTTGACGAATCCGGTTCATTCGGCGTGCACGACAGCAAGCTCGCGCACACGCATACGAACAATATGTATTTATTCCACTTCATCCCGCTGATATACGCGTACCCAATCCACTTTCATCAACACCGGTACATTGAAAATATCGTCATGTATATCCCCTCCGAGCGTGCCGCCAAGAGCCAGATTGATAATGAAATAGTTCGGACGGTTGAACGGCCAATGCTCATCATCGTCAATAATCGACTCCACTTGCTCCGAATAGACATTGTCATCCACATAGAACCGGATCACATCCTTGCCGTTCTTCTCTTCGCAAGTCCACTCGACACCATACACATGGAAATTATTTTCCACGCCATCAATCATCACATTACGGTTACTCTTCGACCCGCTCTTGTCCTTGGTGGTATGAAGCGTTCCCATGATGCGGCTGGGTGAACTTCCGGTATGTTCCATGATGTCAATCTCTCCGCAAGCGGGCCAGTTACCTCTGTTTCCCAAGGTCCAGAATGCCGGCCATGTACCAATTCCGGACGGCAGATTAATCCGCGCCTCCAATTTACCGTAGCAGAACTCTTTCTTGCCTTTCGACATGATGCGCGCCGAGGTATAGTCATTGTTCTCATACTTCTCCTTGCGCGCCTCGATCACCAGACAGCCGTCCTCCACACGCAGGTTCTCCGGTCTGCCGGTATAGTACTGTTTCTCCTGATTGCCCCAGCCGTTACCGCCTGTCTGAATAGTCCAAACGGACTCGTCCAGACTCGAGCCTTCAAACTCGTCACTCCACACCAGATGGTACTCGCCCCAAGTGTGCTCAACGGCTACCAGCGCCGAAACAGAGTTCACACTCGTTGCCAGCGTGATATTTGCGTTACCGCCTTTGTGCGCCGTCACCAAGCCTGTCTGGTCCACCGTCGCCACAGCCTCGTTGTCGCTCGACCATATCACATCCAGATCGAACGTATTGCCGTAACTCAACTGATAGGTCTCGCCTTTCTTCATTGTCACTACCGGAGGAGTAATACGCAGCGTCGCACCGTCCGAACCCGTCACAAACACCTCGCATGTCGCCGTCTGACTGCCCGCCTTGGCAGTAATGATGGTCTTACCGATAGCTTGTGCCGTCACCACACCGTAATACACCGTCGCCACATCCGGATTCGACGAACTCCACTCTATATTGGTCACCGAACCCACCACTTCCAGCGTCTGCATATCACCCGGTTTGAGCTGCAACACATTCGGACTAAGCGTAAATCCCGCCACATGCGGATCACACCCTGTCAATATCGCCGCCGCAAACAACAATACCGCCACAACAACCTTACTGCCTGCCGCCGCTAAACGTACCATCGGATTAAAAATCTTTCGCATAAGAGAAATATTAATTTTCGTGAATTTTTGCTGTAAATCGTTAGTTGTTCGTTGGTTATTCGTTCGTTATTCGTTGGTTGTTCAGCCAACAACACCCTACTGTCTTACCAACGTTAGAGCAATGGGGGAAAACCAATTCCCCCAAAGCATTGATCCGAAATTACTTCTTATAGAAATAAACGGCATCCAAATTGAGCTGAGCACCCGAAACGCCTTCGGTCAGCATAACGAATACGTTCACACCTGCTACCACAGGAGCGGTTGCCAAAGCAGCTGCATAAGAAGACATCGGGATATCGAACTCATGCCATGCACCGTCACGGTCGAAGTTAGCCAATATCGGTCCGTCATACACAGAAGTAGCGCCAAGAACGAACTTGGTAGCCTCAGAGCCCATGAAATAGAAGCAATGGCTGTAGTTGTCGGTCGATTTGATAGCCAGGTGGAGGAAATAGTCATCCGGAGCGGCTACAATAGCGTCATTGAGCGCTTTAGCTGCTTCCCAACCGTTACCTGCTTCTGTCAAGCAGAATCCTGCACCGGACCAACCAAGACCACCTACAATCAGAGATGTGTAGCCGTCACCGTTGCCGTGGAAGTTCAGACCTGTTGCCTCACCTCCGGTATAAGAATCACCGCTTGGCCAGATGTAAAGGAATTGGTCAACATCGTTCGGTTGGAACGAAGCAACTACTTTGCTTGCATTTGCCTCAAGGGTCGTACCGTCGAGGATAATCGGCCATACTTGGCTGCCCTTCAGCTCTTTACCGCCTACAGGACCTGCCTCTTTCTTAACGGTCACGACACAAGTCTTGGTTTGGCCGCCTTTGGTGGTAGCGGAAATGATAGCGCTACCCTCTTTCAGTGCCGTTACAAGAGCGCTCTTGCCGCCATCGTTACCCGGAACTACAGCAGCCACGGTTGCATCGCTCGATGCCCATGTGGCCTCAACGGTTGCCACGATAGTAGCGGTCTGAGCTACTTCGAGTTGAATAGCCGTCTGGTCAAGACTCAAATCCGGCTCTACATCCTTGTCAGGCTTGCAAGCATTGAAACCAACCAATGTCAGCGCTGCCAGCGCCATAGCAAAAAATTTGTTTGCTTTCATAATGATTTTTGTTTTGTTAGTAAAAAAGTGTTAATTGTGAATTGTGAATAAAATATTAATTATTCATTATTCTTTATTCAATAAATTAATAGCCTGGGTTCTGCTCCATAGGAGTAGAGTTGAGTTGTATTTCCTCTTGCGGAATGGGGAACAACTCATGCTTACCCGCCACGAACTCATTCATATAGCTCTGTGCCTCAGGCGTTTCCGTGGCCTTGTACGCATCCATATGTGCTTTCAGGCCCTTGCCGTCCACTCCTTCCCAACGCACGAGATCGAACCAACGGTGTCCTTCCATCGCCAACTCGCAACGACGCTCGTGACGCAAAGCAGCATTGTCCGCTGCAGCAATAGGAGTCAAGCCCACACGCGCACGAACCCTATTGATATTCGTCAGCGCCTTACCTGCATCACCTGCTCCGAGAGCCGCCTCTGCGTACATCAGCAGCACATCGGCAAAACGAATCTGACGGTTGTTCAGCGGACCACGGCTCGCGTGCAAGCTCCATTTGCCATAACCGCCGCCTATGCCCTCCGGATCACGATACATGGCGTATTTATTGTTGAGCGCCTTATTGCCGGCATAGACCTCATCCGTCTGTTCCTGATACGAAGATACCACATCCGTACTAGGTATCAGAATGGCCACCTCACGACGCGGATCACCTTTCTCAAACTCATCATACAGATTCTGCGTCGGATGGTCAAATCCCCAACCACCACCGATATCCGAATTACGGCTACGGGTCAGGATCTGCGTGAAACTGCCTGCAGTATATCCGAACTTGGTCGGATCATCGCCGCTTCCGTAGTCACCCCAGTTCACCTCCGCGTACTGAATCTCAAAGACCGACTCGATACCATTCTCACCTTCTATCGTGAAGTTGTCCACATAATTCGGGCAGAGATCATATTCAGCCGAAGCGATGATACTGTCGCCCCAAGCCAGCGCATCCTTGTAGCAGTCACTCGGATTCTTGGCTACACCTTGTTTCTGCCAATAGGACGAAGCCATATAGAGGTTCACTTTCATCAGCATAGCCTCTGCTGCACCCTTGGTAGCACGACCCAGGTCGGCTTTATCATAGTCGCTTTTCTTCCAAAGGTACTTCTGCGCCTGAGTCAGATCCATTAGAATCTGCTCATACACCTCGTTCACCGAAGCGCGAGGCATACCCCACTCTTCGGACGAACCCAGCACCTTGGTCGGCATCGGTACGCCGGCAAAGATACGAACCAAACGGAAGTAATAGTACGCCCGCAGGAAATATACTTCACCCAAAAGGCGGTTTTTCATCGACTGCGTGAAGAGGGAGTCAATGCCCACTTCCATCTTGCCGATATACTCCAACGCCAGGTTGCATCGGCCTACGCCCTGGAACTGCGCACGGTAGAAATCCAACAGCATGGTATTCTGATTCGTCGTACGCCAGTTCTCGATGTCGTACACGTCCGCCATATCGGTCGTGCTGCCGCCGCCTTTGAGAGCATCGTCACTGGCTATATCGCCGATAAACCACTCCGAGCAATAGGTGTGGTTATACTCCCACATCAGCGGAGCATAACAACCCGTCACATTCTGCACAGCCGCCGGCGTCGAGGTGAAGAAGTCCTCCAACAGCGTCGTGCCCGGCTCGATCTCCGTCAGATAGTCTTTGCAACCCGAGAGGCAAAGTACGGAACAGAGAATACTGATAATCAATATATTTTTCGTTTTCATAGCTTTTCTCCTTTCATTTTAGAAATTCGCGTTCAGTCCAAACGTAAACGTACGGCTCTGTGGATAGTTACCGTAGTCCACACCGTTGCTTACCTCGGGATCGTACCCCTTATATTTGGTAATAGTGAAGAGGTTGCTGGCGGTTGCGTACAAGCGCAGACGCGAACAACGGAACTTCTGCGTCCACTTGAGCGGGAACGTATAGCCGATCTGCAGGTTCTTCAGACGCAGGTAACTGCCGCTCTCCAGGAAACGGGTCGAGTTCTCCGTGTTGGTCGGCGAGCCAAGCGGATTAGGAATGGTACCTTTCTTGTTCTCCAACTCATACGGGTTTACACCGGCGTTCACCAGCGCATTGCCTACAGGCGTCAGACTGCCGTCGTCCTGCGTGAAACCTACCCATACTTCGTCTTTCATATAGCTGGCCAACGCATAACTGCTGCCGCTGCCCTCCAAATACTGACGCTGGTAATTATACAGACTGTTTCCGGCCACGCCTTGCAAGAACAACTGGATATCCACTCCGTAGAAATCACAACTGAAATTCAAGCCGTACGTCAGTTTCGGGAACGGGTTACCGATCACCATCTTGTCGTCCTCGTCTATCTTGCCGTCTCCGTTCACATCTTTGTAACGCGCGTCACCGGCGTGGACACCGATGGTCGAGGGCGTATAGGTGTAGAGCTGGTCCAACGCCTCCTGGTCGGTAGCATAGATACCTTCGTAGATATAACCCCAGAAGGAGTTCAACGCCATCCCCTCGTAGGTCTTGCAGAGCGTTCCGTAGCTCCACAGCGGAGAACCTCCGTTCACTTTGGTCAGCTCGTTATGCAGATACGAAATGTTTCCGGTTATATTGTAATGGAAATCGCCCACTTTGTTCTCATGGCTGAGCGTCAACTCAAATCCTTCGTTACGGATGTTTCCTACGTTCTTCACGGGCGCTCCTCTGTTACCCACGTGTGCAGGTGCGTTTACATAAAGGAGTGCGTCCTTGGTGTCACGGCAGAAATAGTCGATAGCACCGCTCAACTTGCCGTTCCAGAAACTGAAATCGATACCGGCGTCCCATTGTTGGTTAGTCTCCCATTTACCATTCTGATCGACCAGGGTCAGCAGTGCTGCTCCGGAATTCTCCACTTGCTCCACACCCAACGGATAGCTGACGAACACATTGTTGGTGGAGAACATGGCCAACTGGAATGCATTGGCGTCCACACCGTCGTTACCTACCTGACCGAAACCGGCGCGGATCTTGATATTGTCGAGCCATTGGAGGTCCTGATCACGCATAAACGGCTCTTCGCTCAGACGCCATGCCACTGCCGCCGACGGGAAGAAGCCCCACGGGTTCTTGGTGAACTTACTCGAAGCGTCCGCACGGAAGTTGACCGTCACCATATAACGGCTGTCGTAGTTATAGAACGCTCGTCCGAGGAAAGACAGACGACGGGTACGACTCACGTCATCCGACGACTCGGTACGCTTCAACGTCGAACGGCTCAGATACCAGTTGCTCTCAACGGCATTGAGGATCTCGGCACCCGAACCGCCCATCTCGTAACGGTTGTATTCGGACCATGTCTGTCCGGCCATCACCGAGAAGTTATGCTTGCCTATCTCACGGGCATAAGTGACTGTTGTCTCTTCAAGCAACGTCAAACGACGCTCCATTCGTGCACTAATCGAGTTCAACTCCGAATAGTTGTAACTGGTGTAGGTGTTCGGATAACCGAAGTTACGCTCGCGCTCCAGACCAAAGTCTGCGGACAGCGCCGACTTGATGGTCAGGCCCTTGATCGGCGTCAGCTCCAGGTAGATATCGCCTATCGCGCGCTCGTTACGCTTGTTGGGCTCGTAGTTATACGCCATCTGATAGGGGTTGGTCACATTCTTGAAGTTCGAACCTGCCGAATAATGACCGCCTATGTTCTCACCGTATTTGTTCACACTGCCTACCGGATAATAGACGGGATCCCAAGGAGCCATAGCAAGGGCACCGGAGATGATGGAAGCACCGGCAGACGAGCTGTTGTTCATCGCATTGCGTCCGTGCGAAGTCATTATCGAGAAGTGCTCGCCTATCTTTAGCCACTCGCGAATCTTGAAATCCGTGTTCAAACGAAGCGTGAAGCGGTTGTAGTTACTACCGATGATCGTACCTTCCTGACCGAAATAGGAAGCGGACAATGCATAATGACCTCTCTCGCCACCGCCGTCAAACGACAGGTTATAGTTGTGCATGAATGCGTTCGCATTGAATACCTCGTCCTGCCAATCGGTCTCCTGCTGGGAATAATCGAAGTTGATGGGATAGAACTCCTGAATCTTCATGATATCGGCGTTACCGAGGCGGAACATGTTCAGCCACGGACGGAAACCGTTCTGCATGTAATAGGCTATCTCCTGTGCGCCGTCACGCATTGCGCAGATACGCAACTCGGTCTCCACAAAGTCCTTGCTCTTGAGCACATCCATCTTTTTCCAGCGGTTCTGGAAGCCCCAATAAGCATCGAAATTGATGTTCACCTTGCCTTCGCCACCGGACTTGGTAGTGATGATGATCACACCGTTGGCTCCACGGCTACCGTAGATAGCGGCGGCCGAAGCGTCCTTCAAGATTTCCATCGACTTGATGTCGGTCGGCGACAGCCATTTGATGTCACCCGTGATCACTCCATCGACCACATACAGCGGGTCGTTACCGCTCAGAGCCGAACCGATACCGCGGATACGGATGGTAGCCGCCTCACCGGGCTGACCCGAACCGGAAGTGACTGTCACACCGGCGGCACGGCCTTGCAGCGCTTGGTCGAGACCCGCTACAGGCGCTTTCAGCAACTGGTCGGCACTCACACTCGTTACCGCACCCGTCAGGTCGCTCTTCTTCATCGTACCGTAACCGATAGCCACCACCTCTTGCAACTGCACGTTGTCCGGCACTAATACGATACGCAACGGACCCGAGCCCGCCACCTTCACTTCCTGCGACTTGTACCCCATAAAGGATACCACGAGCACATCACCCGTCTTCGCTTGTAATTCAAAATTTCCGTCAAAATCGGTGATGGTACCCACGGTCGTTCCTTTGACCATCACATTGGCACCGATCACGGGATCGGGCTCGTCCTGAGCCGTCACCACGCCTGAGATGGTCAGTGTCTGCGCCAGCATACCCAGCGTCGTCACTACCATCGTAAGCAGTAGAAAAATCCGTTTCCTCATGATATAGAATTGTTAGTTTTGTGGCACCTCTTTTATGCCTTTTGTGGAGTATAGGGGATTCGAACCCCTGACCTCAACATTGCGAACGTTGCGCTCTACCAACTGAGCTAATACCCCTCGCTTACACTAACACTCGAAACCTTTCTCGGCGGAGGCCACTCCTTCCGTTTCATCGGAAGGACGTTCCGCGTGTTGTGCTACGCTCTTAGCTCGGACTATCGTTGCACTAGCAGTCCTCGCTAGTTTATTAGAGCCGATTAAAACGCTAACAAAGCGATGTTTTAATCGGAGAGCGAGAGCACGGCGAAGATTCATATGAGCGACGAGGTCGCGAATCGTATTGAGCCGTAGCTCGCGCGAGTGGAGCTAACGGGAGTCGAAAAATGCACTTGTGCATTAATCGTGCCCTTCGGGCTAAGAACCCGGGCGAGAATCCCCATTAGATCCTCAAAGACAGCGCTCTGTCTTTGGAGTGGAGCTAACGGGAGTCGAACCCGTGTCCAAACAAGGAACAATTCCGCTTTCTACACGCTTATCTTGGCCTTCTTTTTCGTCCGGCGGCAAGACCCAAGCCACCAACCACCGGCTTATCTGCTAAAGTTTCAATGCCGCATCACAGCCTGCAACACCTATTCTGTGTATTCCTGCGCCACTATATCCTTTCAGCCCACAGACGCGGCTTGGAGTGACGTCTCGTTCAGGCGCCTTGCACCCAAATACGCTGATCTACTATACTTCGATCAAGCAGCGAGAGCATAAGTTCTTTCGCCAGTTATTGTTTGAAGCGATATTTACGAGCGTTGCCTCATTGCTCGGCGTGCTTACACAACCATTCTACCTGCTGTCAAAACCAGATAGCCCCTCGCGTTCGACAACAAGGTCGCAAAGGTCCATACCGCTCCGCTAAATGGACGGGCGACTTGTGTCTCCGATCTCCCCAAAAATTAAAATTTTCGGGGACCCTGTATCGAACGAGCGTGCAAAAGTACAAAAAAAATTGCATTCTACCAAAAAAAATTGCAAAAAATTTGCGTATTTGATAAAAAAGCAGTAATTTTGCACGCTTTTTCGATGGAAAGGGCATAAATCCGGCGAAGTTGACACCCTTGAGATGCTGCTTCAGCCGACATTGTTTAACTCTCATTTGCCAAAAGTCAAACGACCAATGACAAATGACCAATGACAAATTTACATCATGTATTTAACTTCCGAGAAGAAAGCTGAGTTGTTTGCTAAGTACGGCAACGATGCTAAAAACACCGGCTCTGCAGAGAGCCAAATCGCTTTGTTCACCTTCCGTATCAACCACCTGACGGAGCACTTGAAAGCGAACCGTAAGGACTTCGGTACAGAGCGCGCCCTGACCGCACTTGTTGGAAAGCGTCGCCGCCTGTTGGATTATCTGAAGGCCAAAGACATCGAGCGTTACCGCGCTATCATCAAAGAACTCGGTATTCGTAAGTAAAAAGAAACGTCCCGCTTGGGACGTTTTCTTTTGTTGTTTACGTTATTTTTCGTAATTTACGTAAACTACGGAATCTACGGAACCTACGCAAACTACGCGAAGCCTATTTAGTAGCTCCTCCGAGCGCTATGTATAGTCCGATGAGTGCTTGCGAACCGTTGTAGAGGTTGGTAGCCTCATTCAGCTGGGCGGAGAGGAGCGATTCCTGCGCCGTGAGCACCTCGAGGTACGAAGCCTTGCCGTTGTCCATCAGTTCGTGCGTGCCGGTATAGGCATCTTGCAGCACCGCCACCTGCCGTTTGTACAGCACATCCTTATCCCGCGCCGTCTTGCAGTCAGCGAGACACTCGTTCACCTGGTTGCCGGCATTGATGACCGTCTGGACATAGTTATTGAGTTGGTCCTCCTGATTCAGTTGCGCTATCTTCAGACTTGCGCGCAGTTTGCCTTGCTGGAAGATAGGTTGCATCAGCGAAGCCGCAGCCTGCATCAGCAGTGCTCCCGGATCGGCAATGATACCGCCGTTATTGGTCCAGCCGAGGAGGCCCGAGAGGGAGAAGGAGGGGAAGAAAGCCGCCTTGGCGGCAGCGGTGTTGTAGAAAGCCTCCTCCAAGAGATGATCTGCCAAACGCACATCGGGCCGATTGAGCAAGGCTGTCGCCGGCACCTGATAATTGGTCACGGGCAAATCGGGCGTGCTCTCCCATGAGCCGCGCGCTATCGTCTGCGGCGTGATCAACAGCAGTTGGCATATCGCATTCTCTATGCTGCGAATACTGCGTTCGGTGTCCAAAATCTGCATCTTGACGCTCAGGTTGGACGACTCCATCTGATTAACAGCAGTCGAATAAGACCTGCCGTTCTCCCAAAGCGCCCGTTGTGTCTCCAGCGACTCATCCCACAGGCTGTCGGTAGCCCGCAGAATATCCATCTGGCGATCGAGAAGCAGAAGCTGATAGTAGAGTTGCGCCACGGCAGAGATGATATTCGCCTGCGCGGCCTCACGAGACGCTTCCGCCTGACCTAACACGGCATTGGCTCTGCGCTTGTTCACCGTCACCGAATTGGAGATACCTACATTCCAGTCCAACTGCAGCGGAATATTATAGGTATAGGATGCTCCGCTGACGGTCCCGGTACTGCTCACCGTACCCGAGACGCCGGCTTGCGGGTTGAGACTGAGCGAAGGCAGCCATGCCAGCTTAGCCGCCTTGAGCGAGGCCTGCGCCTGCTCCACCGCTATACGCGCCGACTGCAGATCCGTATTGTGCGCCAAGGCATCGTCGATCAGCCTTTGCAGATAGGGATCCGTGAAGAACTCCCGCCAAGACATCTGTTCGGCCCGCAGCATCTGCGCCGGCGAGTCCTCCGGCAACTGGCCGTACACATTATCGGGCACCTCCGTTTGCGACTCGTATTTCTTGTACACACCGCAACCGGACATTATCGCGCACAGCACGATAATTATTGAAAATTGAAATAATCGTTCCCTTGGGATAAGAAAATTGAAAATTGAAAATTTCATGCCTCTTCCTCCTTTCCTTCTGTACTTTGTACCTTGTCACTTTGTACCTCTACCGGGCTTCCGTTCACTTTCTCCTCGAGCGTCTGGAATACGATGAAGAACGCGGGCACCACAAAGACGAGCGCGAGCGTACCGATGGACATACCTCCTACCACACCGAGCGCCAGGGCACGGTTGCCGTTGGCACCGGCACCGCCGGAGAAGACGAGCGGCAACATACCGACGATCATCGTGATGACGGTCATCAAGATAGGACGAAGCCGTTCCTTGCATGCTTCCAACGCCGCCTCGGGAATAGTCAGACCCTGCTTGCGACGCTCGGAGGCGAACTCCGTGATGAGGATAGCCGTCTTGGCCAACAGACCGATCAGCATGATCACACCTGTCTGCAAATAGATATTGTTTTCCATACCGGGCAGGCCTATCCTATTGCCGATCCAGGAGAATAGGAACGATCCCATCAGACCGAACGGCACGCTGAGCAGCACCGCAAACGGCGTGAGCCACGAGTTGTAGAGCGAACCGAGAATGAGATAAATCAAGACGATACAAATGGCGTAGATGAGCACCGTCATATTGCTTTTCGAGCTCTCCTCCACCTCACGGGACATGGAGCCGTACTCGTAGGTGCAGTAAGTAGGCATTGTCTCTTTGAACACTTCCGCTATCGCCTTATGCGCCTGACTCTCCGAATAACCGTTGCCGGCCGTCACGGAGCAGGAGATGGTCTGGAACAGATTAAAACGCTTCAACGACGATGAGCCGACTATCTCTTTGAGCGTCACGAACTGCGACAGAGGAGCCATCTTGCCGTTATTCACTTTGATAAACATATTGTTCAGCGACGAGGGGTCGAGCCTGTATTCGGGCGCAGCGCCCACCAAGATACGGTATATCTTGTTGAACTGGTTGAAGTTGCCCACATACGATCCTCCGCAGTAAGCGCCCAACGTCTGGAGCACCGCCTTGGCCGATGTTCCGGCACGGTCGCACTGAACGGGATCGACCTCCACCTGGTACTTGGGATAGCGCTCCGAGAAAGTGGACATAGCGCTGGCTACCTCCGGACGCTCACGCAGCTTGGCCAGGAACCGGTCGGTGTAGTTACCGAACTCGGTCATGTTTCCGTCGCTCATGTCCTGTACCTGCAAGTCTATGCTGTTCGAGGAACCGTAACCCGGGATCTGCGGCATCTGGAACGGCATCACGGTGGCATTCTTGATGCTCAGGCAGTCGAGGTAGAACTTGGCCATGATGAGGTCGATATAGTGCTTGAATCCCGGACGGTCGTCCCAGTTCTTGAGACGGATGATCAGTGTGGCAAAACTGGATCCGTTGCTGGACATCAATCCGTACCCGCTGCACAGTCCGTAGCTCTCGAGTTCGGGAATAGCTTTCACTTTCTCCTCCACCTGCTTCATGATTTCCTGCGTCTCATGGAGCGTCGAGCCTTCCGGTGTAAGCACCTCGCACATGATCACGCCCTGGTCCTCCTGGGGCACCAGACCCGAAGGCAGAATCTTCATGAACAACACAAACAGCACGACCGCACCGGCCAACAGCACAAAGGACACCCACGGCCGTTTCAGGAACTTCTGTACGGCACCCTTGTACTTATTGAGGATAGCGGTAAAGCTGGCTTCGTATGCCACCTTCGTATAATAGTCGATACCTTTCCACTTTCCCTTTGTACCTTGTACCTTGTCACTTTGTTCTTCATTAGGTCTCATCAGGATAGCGCAGAGTGCAGGACAGAGGATGAGGGCACAGACGCAGCTCAATCCCACCGAACCGGCTATCGTGATACCGAACTGGGTGAAGAATGTGCCGGAGGTACCGCTCATGAATGTCACAGGAATGAATACCGCCATGAAGACGAGCGTACACGAGATGACCGCCACCGACACCTCACTCATCGCCTCGCGTGTCGCCTGAATAGCCTGCGATTTGGGAGAGCCTTGCATCTTGCCCGTCTCCAGTTTCCCCATCACGGCTTCGACCACCACTATGGCGTCATCGACCACCGTTCCGATGGCCAGCACCAGGGCAAAGAGGGTGAGTATATTGAGGGAGAAACCGGCCACCATCACGATGGCAAATGTACCGAGCAGGGATACGATGATCGAGATGGACGGAATCAGGGTCGCTTTCCAGTTCTGCAAGAAGAAGTACACCACCAGGATGACCAGCAGGATAGCGATGATCAGTGTCTCGACCACATTGTGAATAGCGGCAAAGAGGAAGTCGTTACTGGTCTCAAGGATCACGAACTCCAGTCCCGCAGGCAGCGACGGTTTCAACTGCTCGTACAGATGGTCTATCTTCTCATTCACCTCGGTGGCATTGGCTCCGGGCGCCTGGTTGATGATATAGAAGACACCGGGCTTGCCGTCCATCGAAGAGGTCATCGTGTAACTCTGCGCACCTATCTCCACCTCCGCTACATCTTGCAGATACAGCAGGTTTCCGCCTCCGCTCGAACGGATGACGATATTGTTGAACTCCTCAATCGACTTGAGCGTACCTTTGTACTCCATCGGGTACTGATAGGCGTTCTCCGACTGCTGTCCGAGCGTACCGGTGGAGGAGACGAAGCTCTGTGCACTGATGGCCATCGATATGTCGTCCGGCGTGAGGCCGTACTGCGCCATCACATCCGGCTTGAGCCATATACGCAACGCGTAGGTGTTACCTAAGTTGGTCACATTGCCTACGCCCGTGATACGCATCAGACGGGGCTTGACATTGATGTCGATATAGTTGGAGATGAAGTTATCGTCGTACTTGCCGTCGGTCGATTTGAGTCCGGCTATCTGCAAGATACTGTTCTGCATCTTCGAGACCGTCACACCCACTTGCGTCACATCCGCGGGCAGCAAGGCCTCTGCCTGCGACACGCGATTCTGCACATTGACGGTGGCCATATCCGCATCGGCACCCTGCTTGAAATAGACCATGATCGTCACATCGCCCGTCGAGGAAGCGGTGGAGGTCATATAGGTCATGTCTTGCACGCCGTTGATCTGTTCCTCCAGAGGCTGGATGACGGATTTCATACAGGTATTGGCGTCCGCACCCGAATAGGATGTGGTCACTTGCACACTCGGTGGTGCTATGTTCGGGTACTGCTCGATGGACAAGCTCTTCAAGCAGATGAATCCCACCAGCGCAATGACAACCGCTATCGAGATTGCCATCACATGCTTATCTATGAAAACATTTTTCATACAATGATTAATGATTAATGATTAATGATTATCTCGCGGAACAAACGTCATCTACATCAAAAAAATAATCATTATTCATTATTAATTATTCATTAAAAAATCACTTTCTGCCCTTCTACCACATTGTTTGCACCTTCGGTGACGATCTCATCTCCCACTTCGATGCCGGAGGTGATGACCAGGTCACGTCCGCTGCTGATACCGACGGTGGAGACGATAGCGCTGTAGGCACAGCTGTCGGGTCCCACCTTATAGACGAGAGACTTGTCCTGCAGGCGCACCACGGCGTTCTGCGGCACCACCATCACGCCCTGCACCTCAATCGGGATGACCACCGTTCCCTGGATGCCCGAATAGAGGACACCGTCGGGATTGGGGAAAGTAGCCTTGCAGGTCAGCGCACCCGTTGTACGGTCCACCGTTCCCGAGATACTCGTGATACGGCCTTTCATCCCGTACTCGTTGCCGCTCTTGAAGAGGAAGGTCACATCCGGAAAATCGGCCAGCGCACTCCCGTTATCCTTGATGTCCGCTGAAGCCCTCTCTTCGAGCACGGACTCGTTGACCGAGAACTCCGCGTACATCTTCGCATTGCCGCTCACCATGGTCAGATAGGTACCCGGTGAGACCTGGTCTCCGGCAAAAACGGGTATCGAACCGATCACACCGGCCACGGGTGAGGTGATGGTACAATAACTAAGGTTCACGCGCGCACGATCGGCGGTAGCCTTGCAGAGCGCCACCGAAGCCTGCGCCTGCTTGTACGAGTTCTCCGCGCTCTCCAACATGTAGCGGCTCACTATTCCTTTCTCGAAGAGGTTCTTCGTGCTCTCGTACTCCAACTTGGCACTGCTCTCCTGCGCCTGAACAGCCAGGAGGTTAGCCTCCGCCGACTCCAACTCCAACTGCGCATTGCGGCTGTCGATACGGAAGAGCACATCCCCTTTCTTCACCTGCCGGCCTTCCGTGATACACACCTCCATCAGCTGGCCGCTCACTTGCGGCATGATCGTCACATCCGATGTGCCTTTGAGCGTTGCACTGTACTTGAGCGGCAACACAATGTCGCTCTTGCTGATGGTCATCGTTTGGTAAGAGGTGGGAGCCGTTTCCGGCAGATTGCCTCCGCAGGCGGCGAACAACACCACGCCCGCCAATAAAAAGTAATTCCTCAACTTCATATGATAGATTGTTTGTTTATTTCGAACCGTGTTTCCCCAAATCGGGTGCAAAGATACAACAAATTTTCTAAATATGCAAGATTTTGTTGCAAAAAATAAAATATGCTTGCATGATTTTAGGTTTTGCGGCAAATTTTTAATTTTTAATTCTTAATTCTTAATTACAAAAAAAACGCCCCGAAAGGCGTTTCATATAGTAAGCAGATGGATCCTCATTTTCAAATCCGGTGCAAAAGTACTGCTTTTTTTTGACATACGTATTATCAATTTTCAACTTTTTATTAACAAAAACACGCTTTTTGTTGTTTATTTCAAAAAAAAGCAGTACTTTTGCAGCCAAAATGGTAAAATTATGGCTTCAACGAATGATTTTGCGCAACAAATTGACGCGATCGAGCAGACCGGCGTGGTAGTGATGCGTGATATAACGCGTTTGGGAACGTACAACGAGGATATCGTCTGTCCGTACCTCACGCTCATTCTCAATGTGCAGGGTGAGGCCACGGCGCTGTACAACATGCAGGAATCGACCCAGAAGGTCAATCAGTTGGCGTGCATCATGCCCGGACATATCCTGCGCCCGTTAGGCAGTTCCGACGACTACCAAGCGGTGATGGTGATGCTCTCCACCCGTGCTCATCGGGATCTGCGCATTCATTCGTTCAGCCATGACTACAATAAGTTCAACGAGTCACCTTTCTGCACGTTGAAACCCGAACAGGCGCAACGGATGTTACAATTTGCTGACCATATCGAGTCGATCGCACGGCATAGTGAGGAGGAACTGCCTCACCGCTACCAGATGCTGTTAGCGCTGCTCGCCATCGGATACGAGTGCATCAATTTCTACCGGCGCGAGCAGGATAACCAGCTGACTCCGACGCGTCAGACGGAACTGCTCAACCGCTTCTGCGACCTCGTGGTGGCCCATTATCGTGAATCGCGCGAAGCCACTTTCTATGCCGACCTGCTCCATCTCACGCCAAAGCATTTCTCACGCGTCATCCGCAGCGCCACCAACGGTCTCTCTCCCAACGACTGGATTGAGCAGTATGTCATCGCGCAGGCCAAGCACCTGATGGACACGCAGCCTACGCTGACCATCCAAGAGACGGCCTACCGGCTCGGCTTCAACGAATCGGCGTCTTTCTGCCGTTTCTTCAAGCGCCTCACCGGCCTCACACCCAAGACCTACAAATTTCTTCCCGTCGCGTCGTAGCGTTGGCCGTTGCGTTCGATGTAGAGCACGCCATTGATGAGCTGCTTCTGAATGCTGGTCTCTGAAGGCTCCACATTATCGATGCCGGTGGCGGCGTTCTTGGGCGTGATCTTGATCGCATAGACATAGGCGCCGGCGCCTTCCTCTTTCTCGGAACGGGCGATACGAGCCGGAGCCGAAGCGCCGGAAGTGGCCTCGAGATAGATGACGACGAGAGTCTTCTGCGTTACCGAATAGTTGACAGTAGCCTTGCCACGGAGCGCCTGCTCGACGGTGGAGGTGATGAAAGCCTCGCCGTATTCGGCAATGCGCACTTTGAGCACGTATCCGGGCAGCGTCTGACAGTCGATCTCGATGGTACCTTCACCGGCCGGCAATTCGAAGGTGATAGTTCCGGGCAGGAAGTTCTTGATGGAAGCTTCTCCTTCGAAGACATCGTTCAGCTTCTGGTCGATCTCATCGGCGTTATTGGTGGTGGCCACCACGACATGTCCCGGATCGGGGTTGTACTGGTCCTCCGCGCCGAGCGTGAGGCCCAAGATCTCCGAGCCTGTCGGGTCATAGAGCGAGAAGTCGAAGTCGGTCACCTGGTCTGCGGGCAGCGGTTCGAGCTGCTCGGGCTCATCTACCATGAGGTTGAAGACGAGGTAGTCGAACGAGCAGTCGTCTTGGCTGATGCCCTCGACATTGACGTTGGCAGAGATGACGGCTTTGCCTACTCCGACGATCTCTATCTCGCCGAAATCATTGACGGCAGCCACCTCTTCGTTGCTCGACGAATAGGAGACGGAGAACTTGAATCCTTCGGTGAGCAGCACGACTTGCGGCGCTACGAAGGTCTCGCCAAGAGAGATATTGAGCGTCTCAACGATCGGTTCGCCTTTCTCATCGGCGAGCATGAATTCCGGACAAAGGACGGGCTCGGGTTTGGAGAATTCATACTCCACTTTCTCTATTTGAGAGGGCACTCCGTCGTTGTCGGCGTAAGCAAGGATAGTGACGTACTTGGTGCCGCCTTCCTCGAGCACAACGGAGATATTGAGCTCGGAGGTGTAAGGTTTCCATTGAGCGGCGTCTATCTGTTCGTCGGTGGGTTTGGTATCGCTGACGATGACCTTATACCAAATGTCGGTACCGGCCTCAGCGGAGACACTGACGGTTATATCCTCGTCCTCGGGGCTCGCATAGTTGGAGCTGATGACGGGTTTGGCGGGCACAGCAGGCAGCGCGAACTCATACTCGGCTTTGGCTGTCTCGGACTGAACGTCGTTCTTCTCGGCATACGCGAGGACGGTGACGATCTTGGTCTCGCCGTAATCGGTACCGGGCGTTACGTCGAACGGTCCGTTGTACTCGAGCCACGTAGCGGCGTCGTCGATTTCCTCCACAGCGGGTTGCTCGTCGCCGATGAAGACGGTGTAGTAGATCTTAGCGCCCTCTTCGGAAGTGACGGTGACGGTGATCGTCTCGGCCTTCGGGTCCTTGTAATCGGAGGTGATAGCCGGCGCATCAATCTCTTCGGGTATATCGAACTCGAAGGTCTTGGTGGCGTAGTTACTCTGGATGCCTTGGATCTTAGCATAAGCGATAAGCTTGTACGCCACGCGTGTGCCGTCCGGTCCTTCGGGCACGATGTCGAACATGCCTTCGTACAGCGTGAAGTCGATCTTGCTGTAGTCGGTGACGTCGATGAGATTGCCGTCCTCATCGTAGGACAGCGGGATGACAGCATACTTGATTATTGCTTCCTCTTCGGCAATGAGAAGCACAGAAGCGGATTCGTCCTTCGGCGATTCATATTTGGTGATGATAGCCGGTTTAAGAGGCATCTCCGGTTTGGAGAACGTGAAGGACTCAATCAGGATCTCGGACATGCTGCCGTCTTCTTTCTCGGCATACGCATAGACGGTGACCGTCTTGGTCTCGCCGTAATCGACTTCGGGATTAACGGTGATGGGCTCTCCGTACTGTTTCCACTCATTCTCCTCCTCGCCGGATCCACTGCCCTCACCGCTGATTTCGATCTTATACCAGATGGTAGTACCTTCGTCGGCATTGATGGTGAAGGTTACCGAGCCGGAAGACTCGCCGGCATAGTCGGAGCTGATCTGCGGTACAGCAGGCGGAATGGGGTTGAAGAACTCAAATTGCGCTTGTGTATATTCCGAATCGAAGAAGTCCTCGGCAGTTGCATAGGCGATGATGGTGACGTATGTCCTCTGTCCGGGCGCGGTGGAAGGATGGACATAGAAATCCCCCATATAGGTACGTCGATCTCCAGATGCGATGAGGTTCTTAATGTCATTGTCGGATGGTTTAAAGTCCGTATTGAAGAGCATATAGTGTATGGTGGCGCCCGGTTCAGCAGACATCATAACCAGCAACTCCTTGTCTCTTTGGGAGTGATAGCTCGTAGTGATGACGGGCTCAGCCAGTTTTCCGGGCATCGAGAAGCGATATTCATCCGTAGCCATATCGGACTTGACGCCATCGGCGTTGACGGAGTAAGCAAGGACGGTATAGTACTTGGTCTCGCCGTAATCCAACTTAGGATCAATCTCAAACGGATCGGTATATTCAATCCAGGTTAGAGCGGACATGTCTTCGCCTACATCCTTGGTATCACCAACCACCACCGTGTAGTAAACCTTCGAGTCGATGTCAAACGGAGTGATGGTAACCGTCAGTTTGTCTTCTTCGTCAGACAGTTGTTCGGCCGTGATCTCAGGCTTGGCTTCATAGGCCTTGACCAGACGAACTGAACGGCCTTCATAGTTGTAATAGCTGTTGCTGGAGCTGATATCGGAGGACATGAAGAAGAGGTAGAAGTAGTGCACTCCCGAGCCGTTATATACCCCATTCGACCAGTAGTAGCCGTATTGGCCTAAGCCGCTCATGGCCTGGTTGTTCCGGTATCCGGCAGCGGGCAGGAAGACAGCACCGGCTTCCTCCATGGCTTCCCAGTCTTTGCCGTCATAGACATTGGCATACCAGTCTGTCGTGCCGGGACTACCTCCGGAGCTCCATTCGAACGAGAGACAGTTGGGCGTGATCCAGTCATCGGGGAGCAGGATGTAACCCTTTACTCCGTTCACGACGCCGTGTCCACGCAGGTTACCGGCTAACGGACGCTCGTTGAGGATGTATTTCCACTCCGTGGTTGAGAGGGTTCGCCAGGTGCCCGGCGCATCGTCGCCTATCTGGTTATACAGACCCCAGTCACCATAGATATTCACTTCATTAAAGTCAGCCAAGCCGATGTTGTCTTTCAGATAGTCGTTATATTCAGTGCCGGCGGACCAGGGCTGATACTCTTTCGCGCCGTTGTTCCATCCGCTGGTAGCCCAACCGAAGAGGTCGATCCAGCCGTCGTAGGACTCGGAGATATTCTCATTGCCCTCGCCGATACAATTCCACTGGTTAGGAGCGAAGCGCCAAGTACCGTTCTTGGTGGTTCCATCGGCACAGTCGTGTGTGCCTTTGGCGGCATTGAACTGGAGGTTACCCGGCGAGAACTGAATCCGACCGCCTTCGTCGTTGATGGAGAAGTAACCTTTCTTGCTCGTCACGAGTGACTGTGTGAAGTAACCCTCGTCACCCTCACCGCCATCGGGACGGGCCAGCATATTGGCTATCTGGTCATAGCCGTTGCACTTGGTTCCTTTTCGTCCGACGAGCGACGAGCAGTGGAGGAACATATCCTTACACGGCATGCCGTATTTGCTCCAGTCTTTGTCTGAGCGGAGCGTAACCAGCTTGGAGCAGTAAGCGAACATGTTGGACATATCCCAGGCCTTGCCGGTATCGAAACCGGTGATATCCAGTTCCTTCAAGGACGAGCAGCCGTAGAACATGCCGTTGAAATTCCTCACATGGTTCGTCTTGACAGGCGTCAGATCCAGCTCTTTCAAGGACGCACAGTTACGGAACATGGCGTACATATCCGTTACGGCGCAGTAATCGATGAACTCCAGTCCCTCAATCGATTCGAGCGAGGTCATGCCATCGAACATGTTGGCGAGACTCTTGCTTCGGAGGCTGCGCAAGGACGGGTCAATGACGACGTACTTGATTTGTTTGACATAGCCTTTCAAGCGCGGTATGTCATGTCCGTTCGGGGTGTAGTACTCGATTATACCCTCGCGCATGGGGAGATCATCATCGTAGTAATAGGTGAGCGTAGCAATATTTTCTTCATAGACGGAATAGAGCCTTTTCAGCGCCGTGAAGTATCCGGGTCCTTCTATTCCGTCAGGACGGGCGTAGGACTTGTCGATGGTGTTCTCACCGTCGCAGGAAGTGTCTTTGTCTCCCTCGAGGGCGTAACAGCCGGCGAACATATCCTCCGAGTACATCAACTTCTCGCTCGCGTTCCAATCCTCGTAGGAATAGATCGTGTTCAATTTGCTACATCCATCGAACATATGACTCGTATTCACCACATTGGCGATATGGAAAGTACCGAAGTCCAGTTCCTTCAAGGCTGCACATCCGTAGAACATATAGCTCATACTCGTCACGTCGTCGGTAGAGAGATATTCTAATCCGGCTATTGCAAAGACATTGTGGAGCGTGTAGTAGGTATAGGTGTCTGTCGGCTCGTCGTACTCTCTTCCGCCGTAGAACATATTGTGCATGGAAGTCAGCACAGCACCTCTCATCGACTCATCGAGAACAATGTAATCCACATCTTCGTGATAGTCCTTGAAGCGCACCTGTTCGGTATCATCGGGGTCATAGAGCTCGACGACCCCGGATATGCGGGACGCACGCCGGTCATCGCAGTAGTAGGTGAGCGTAGTGGTCTTGGGATCATAGACGGTATAGACTTCGTTGGTAATGGAGAAGTAACCCGGGTCGCTTGCTCCGCCGTCGAGACGGGCATAAGTGACATCCGTCAGGTTGCCGTTGCAGGCGGTACCTTGGTACCCCACCAAGTCGAAACAGCCGTCGAACATGTCGTATGAGGACTCCAGCTTATCGCTCCAATTCCAGTTGTCCAGGCAAAGGATGGTGGTCAAGTACGAACACCCCTTGAACATCTCGTCCATGAATCTCACGTTGTCGATATTGAAAGGACGCAAGTCAAGCGACGTGAGGGCAGTACAGCCCTTGAACATTTCGCTCATCGACTCCACATTGGAGGTATTGAACGAATTCAGTCTGACGATCTCCAACGACGAGCAGCCGCTGAACATACCGGGCATCCATTCCACCTTTTCGGTATCAAACGAACGGAGGTCAAGCTCTGTGAGCGAACTGCAATTGAAGAACATATAGCCCATATCCGTCACACTGGCGGTATTGAATGAATAGAGCACAGCATTTTCGAGAGCCGAGCAGCCGGCGCACAGGCTGTACATGTTGGTGACATTGGCGGTGCTGAGCGGGCGCAAGTCCAAGTGACGGAGCGAGGAGCAGCCCTCGAACATAAAGGACAGATCGTACACTTGTTCCGCATCGTGGAGCGGGTCCAGGTCTATGGATTTGAGCGAGCTACAGCCCCTGAACATACTGTACATACTCGTCACTTCGGTGCAATTGATATTCCCCAGGTTCTCAATCGATTCGAGTGCGGAGAGGCGGGTCTCATCGCTACCTCCGTCGAACATGTTCGCGAGCGAAGTGAGCGGGACAGCCAGTAACGATTCGTCAATGACCACTTTCTTCACCTTGTCGGCATAGCCCACGAAGCGCACAATGTCATTCCATTTCTCCGGCGTGTAGAGTTCGCAAATGCCTGTCCGTCCGGAACGCAAGCCGTCGAAGTAATAGGTCATTACGCCGGTCGGGGTCTCAAAGGCGGTGTAGATTTCTTTCGTATTGCCGAAGTATCCCGCACCTCTCACGCCATCCGGATGGGCGTAGGCTGCATCAACATGGTCCTCTGAATAGGTCGTTCCTTGAATACCTTTGAGCTTTTTGCAATCTTTGAACATGTTGTTTGATTTCTCCAAAACCGAACTCTTGCTCCAGCTATTATTGCAATAGATAGTGGTCAGATTCTTACATCCGTAGAACATAACGGTCATATCCGTCACTTTGGCGGTATTGTAGGAGTTCAAGTCAAGATATACCAATGATTCGCATCGGGCGAACATACCATACATGTTTGTCACATTGGTGGTGTTGAAATAACTCAGGTCAAGTGTTTGCAACGATGTGCAACCGGAGAACATCTCACTCATATCCGTCACGTTTTCGGTATTGAATGAGCCCAAGTAAACTGATTTCAACGATTCGCAATACCTGAACATCTCACTCATATCCGTCACTTTGGCGGTGTTGAAAAGGCTCACGTTAAGCGAGTTCAGTTTAATGCAGGTCTTAAACATTCCACTCATATCCTTCACTTTGGCGGTATTGAAATGAGTCAGATCAAGCGATTTGAGCGCCTTACAATAAACGAACATCTCACTCATATCCGTCACATTGTCGGTATGGAGGTTCTCCAAGCCCTCTAATTGCGTCATTCTATCCAAGTAAGCAAACATTTTCCTCGTCGAAGTGAGCAACGTGTCCTTCATCGATACATCAACCGTTGCTTTTTTGACTTTGACATCATAGCCTTTTAATCGCTTAGCATCGGGATGATGTACAGGATCGTATATCTCGGTCGTCTCGCCGGCTATAGTACGCGCCAAGCGCTGGTCGTCGCAGTAATAGGTCAGCGTTCCGTCTTTGAACGAGGTATAGACCTCAACGGGACGGTTCGTGGGGGTGAAATAACCCTCGTCACCCTCACCGCCATCCGGACGGGCATAGGTCTTGCCAATGTTGGTCTTACCGTCACATTGGGTACCTAATTCGCCTGCCAACGAGCGGCAGTCCTTGAACATATCTAACGAATTCGCTGCGCTTTTGCTCCAATCGTCATTGCAATAGATCGTTTTCAGGGTGTTACAACCCATGAACATTTCACCCATTTCCGTTACCTTGGCGATATTGAATTGGGTTAAGTTGAGAGACTTCAGCGAATAGCATCCGAAGAACATGGCGTACATATTCGTCACGTTGGCGGTGTTGAACGAACTCAGATCCACTGACCGCAGCGAACTACATTCGTAGAACAATCCTTCCATAGAGGTCACCTTGTCCGTATGGAAATGACTCAGGTCTATCGTTTTCAGCGATTCGCACCCAAAGAACGCGCGATACATATCGGTCACATCGTCCGTCACGAGGTTCTCCATGCCCTCGATAGAAGTCATTCGTTCGAGGCCGGCGAACATCTTATCTATCGACGTGAGACGTACCTCTTTCATCGACTCGTCAATCACTCCGATCAACACATTGGTGTAGTACGTACTGAAACGATCATAACCGGGGCTGGTCACGGCCGGATTGTAACTTTGCGTGATTTCGCCCGCTGCCTGACGCGCAGAACGCTGGTCGTCATAGTAATAAGTCAGCGTACTTTTTGATTCATTGTACGAACTGTACAACTCGTTTGCAGCCTTGACGCCGCTACTCATCAGCACCGCTGCCAACAGTAAGAATAATTTGCTTCGCATACTATTTATTGATTTTCGATTAGCGATTAACAAAATCGCCTGCAAAATTACAATTTTTTTCTGATATATGCAAATCTTTTCTCTTTTTTTCTTGCGTATGTAATTTTTTTTTCGTACCTTTGCACCCGATTTGGATATCAAAACTCACTGAATATGAAAAAGGTATTTTTGACGCTGGCAGCAATCACGCTTATGACAACAGCATGCACAAACAAACAACTGACGACGGGTATCAACCCGGAAAACCTGGACACGACGGCCGTGGCCCAAGACGATTTTTACCAGTACGCTTGCGGCGGCTGGATGGCTAACAACCCTCTCACACCGGAGTACAGCCGCTTCGGCTCGTTCGACAAATTAGGTCTGCAGAACCTGGAGCAAGTGAACGGACTCATTCAGGAACTGGCGGCAACCAAGCACAAGAAAGGGTCCGTGGCACAGAAGATCGGCGATGTGTACAACTTAGCGATGGACACGGCGCGGCGCGACCAAGAAGGCATCGAAGCCGTACGAAAAACACTCGATGAAATCGAGCAAATTCGCAATCGCGAGGACCTCTCGGCAGCGCTCGGCAAGGCGATGGATTATCAGCTTTGGGCTCTGTACGTGGACGCCGATGCCATGAATTCGAAGATGAATATCCTCAACGAATATCAGGCGGGATTCACCTTGGGCGAGAAGGAGTATTACCTCGACGAGGACGAGCACACGCGCGCGATACGCGAGGCCTACCTGGCTTATGTGGAGAAGCTATTCGGCCTGTTCGGTTTTGCGGACGGCGCAGAGCGCGCGCAAACGGTGATGCGGCTCGAGACACGTCTGGCCAAAGCCGCGTACTCCAATGTGGAGCTGCGTGACCCCATTCGCAACTACAACAAGATGTCGGTGGACGAACTGCAGCAACTCGTGCCGCAGGTGGACTGGAAAATCTATTTTGCCGCGATGGGCATCGAACTGGACAGCCTCTCCATCGGACAGATCCCGCATATCCAAGAGGCAGGCAGGATGTTGGCTGAAGAGCCGCTGGAGGACCTCAAGACCCTGTTTACATGGCAGGTGATAGACGATGCGGCTTCGTATCTGACGACCGAGATTTACATGGCGTCGTTCGATTTCTACGGCCGTGTACTGTCGGGTCGCGAGGAGCCGAGTCCGCTCTGGAAACGCGCCGTGCACATCGTGAACGGGACACTCGGCGAAGCCGTCGGACAGATGTATGTGAAGAAGTATTTCCCCGAGGAGAACAAAGCGCGTATGCTGGCTTTGGTGAAAAACCTGCAGAAAGCGCTCGGTATCCGCATCGAAAACCTGGAATGGATGAGCGACGAGACCAAAGCCAAGGCGCTGGAGAAGCTCGCGGCGTTCACCATCAAGATCGGTTATCCCGACGAGTGGCGCGACTACAGCAAGCTCGACATCAACCCCGAGGACACCTACTATGCCAACTTGCAACGCGCAGCCAAGTTCGAACTGGACTACAACCTCAGCTACCTCGGCAAGCCCGTCGATAAGAAGAAATGGTACATGACGCCGCAGACCGTGAACGCGTACTACAACCCCTCGAGCAACGAGATTTGTTTCCCTGCGGGCATCCTCCAATACCCCTTCTTCGACATGAGCGCCGACGATGCGTTCAACTACGGCGCCATAGGTGTCGTCATCGGTCATGAGATGACCCACGGCTTCGACGACTCCGGTTGCAAGTTCGACAAGGACGGTAACATGGCCAACTGGTGGACCGCTGAAGACAAAGCAGCCTTCGACGCGCGCACCAAGGTGATGGAGGAGGCGTTCAACCGCATCGAGGTGGCTCCGGGCGTGCATGCCAATGGTGCGTTCACGCTGGGCGAGAACATAGCTGACCACGGCGGTCTGCAAGTGTCCTATCTGGCCTTCTGCCTGAACGAGGAGTCCAAGCCCGAAGCGGAACGGCTGAAGACACGCGACGGCTTCACACCGGCACAGCGTTTCTTCCTGGCGTATGCCAATGTGTGGGCAGGCAACATCCGTCCCGAGGAGATCCTGCAACGCACCAAATCCGACCCCCACTCGCTCGGACGCTGGCGCGTGAACGGTGCACTGCCGCATATCAACGCCTGGTACGACGCCTGGAATGTAACACCCGAATCGGCCATGTACATCAAGCCCGAAGACCGGGTAAGTATCTGGTAAAAAAAATGGAGATCTCAACCGAGGTCTCCATTTTTGATGATTAAGGAATAGTTTTGCGATAGAGCGTTTCGCCCCGCGAGATATTCATTATTCTTTATTCATTATTCATTGTCTCTCCACCGCCTCTGCAATCGAGTTGGCGATGATGGCCATCTCTTCGGCAGGCAGGCTCAGTTTGGGATTCGTGAAGAGCATGTCTTTCTCCGAATTCATCGGCACGAGGTGTACGTGGACGTGGTTCACTTCCATGCCCAGCACAGCCACACCGACACGCTTGCAGCCCGTAGCCGCTTTGATGCCCTTCGCCACTCTCTTGGCAAACGTCATCAGACTCTTCAGCTGCTCGTCCGTGAGGTCGAAGATATAATCTGCCTCCGGTTCAGCCAGCTTGGGCACGACCAGCGTATGACCTTTCACAATCGGATTGATATCCAGAAACGCGTAGTTCTTCTCGTCCTCAGCCACCTTGTAGCTCGGGATCTCGCCTTTGATAATCTTTGTAAAAATAGTCATATCATTTACGATTTGGCATTTACTATTTGGTCATTTATTTGTTCATTGAGTCATTTAGTTAAATGGCTAAATGGTACATAAATGGTACATGGTAAATGAATAAATGGTACATTACAATGAAATCTCAAGAATCTCCAGTTCCAGCGTTCCCGCGGGCACTTGCACTTGTGCCACCTCCCCTACTTTCTTGCCCATCAGGCCTTTGGCGATAGGAGTCGTGACGGAGATCTTGCCCTCCAGCGAATTGGCTTCGCCTTCGGTCACCAGCTGGTACGTCTTCTCCATTCCGTTGTTTTTCATGCGTACGCGCACTTTGGTCAGGATCTGCACCTCATCCGTCTTGATGTCGGTGGCGTCCAGCACGCGCGCATCCATCAGACGCGCTTTGATCTGCGCAATCTTGCTCTCCAATGCACCTTGTGCTTCCTTGGCGGCGTCATACTCCGCATTCTCACTCAAATCGCCCTTCTCGCGTGCCTCGGCTATCGCGGCAATCACACGTGGGCGCTCTACGGTCTCCAACTGTTGGAGCTCCTCTTTCAATTTTTTCAGACCGTCTTCGGTCATGTACGTTACTGCCATGTATATAGTATTTTAATATTTTCGATTCAAAATCTCGCTGGCGATAATGGCCTTGCGAACCTCTTCCATATCCGTCATGTCCGGAACAGGAGTGCTATTTTGTGTTTCTTCAGTCATATAAAAAATAAGGCATATGTACGCCTTTTTTCGTTTTTGTTTAAAAGTAATAGGAAACTTCACAGCCTCCTATTACCATTAAACCTAAACCTTAACTATGAAAATTTTTGTTTTCGGTGCAAAAGTACTGCTTTTATTTGACATGACCAAATATTTTGGCAAAAAAATGAAAATTTTCTTCATTTTTCCTCTATTTCGCCCCTTAATGTGGCCGCAGAGGCTTCCAAAACCTTCACTTTGACCAAATCGCCTATCTTCTGGTTCGTTCGCGGAAAGACCACTGTTTTGTAGCGGTCGGTGCGTCCGTACATGTCGTCATGACTGCGTTTGGAGAAGCCCTCTACCAGCACTTCCACCGTCTTGCCTATCTCGCGACGGTTCGATTCGAGCGACAGCTGGTTCTGCAACGCGATGATCTCATTGAGCCGCCGCACTTTCTCCTCTTCGGGAATATTATCCGGCAGATGCTTGTGCGCGTACGTGCCCGGACGCTCCGAGTACTTGAACATGAACGCGGCGTCGAAACCCACCTCGCGCATCAGGCTCAGCGTCTGCGCGTGGTCCTCTAAGGTCTCGTCGTGGAAACCGCAGAAGATATCGGTCGTGATAGCCGCCTCGGGCAGTATGCGACGAATAGCGGCGATGCGGTCCAGATACCATTCGCGCGTATATTTGCGGTTCATCAACTTGAGGATATGGTTGGAGCCCGACTGTACCGCCAGATGGATACATTTGCACAGATTCGGATGCCGGCTGATGGCCTCGAGTGTCTTGTCGGACATGTCCTTCGGATGGCTCGTCGTGAAGCGGATTCGCATGTCCGACACAGCCTCTGCCACTATTTCCAACAAATCCGCAAAATCCACCCGTAACCCGTCACCCATAACCCGTAACCCGTTATACGAATTAACGTTCTGCCCGAGCAGCGTCACTTCCTTGTAGCCTTTCGCCTGCAGGTCACGCACTTCGGCGAGTATCGAATCGACGTCACGACTGCGTTCACGACCGCGTGTGTAAGGCACCACGCAGTACGAGCAGAAATTGTTGCAGCCGCGCATGATGGACACAAACCCGCTGATCGAACGTCCGATACGCGCCGGAATGATCCGGCGATAGGTCTCCGTCGTACTCAGCTCCACATTCATCGCCTTGTGGCCCTGCTCGCATTGCGCCAACAGATTCGGAATATCGAGATATGCGTCCGGCCCCGCCACAAAGTCCACACCGAAATCGTCTATCAGTTCCTGTCCAATTCGCTCTGCCATACAACCGATCACTCCGATGAAAGACCGGCTTCGCCTGTTAGACCGTCCTTCGGACTGTGAGACCGCTTCGCTGTGAGACCGCTTCGCTAATAGAGCGCGTAGTTCCCGCAGGCGCGCGGAGACCTTCTGTTCGGCGTTGTCGCGGATGGAACAAGTATTGAGAATGATGATATCCGCATCCTCCCAATGCTCCGTTATTTGGGCGTCTGTCGTCTGCAAAATAGCCGCCACAACCTCGCTGTCTGCGACGTTCATTTGGCAACCGTATGTCTCAATATAAAATTTTTTTGTCATTTTTCTTGCATATATCAAAAAAAAGCAGTACCTTTGCACCCGCATTTGAAAAACGGGGAGTGGCGCAGCCCGGTAGCGCAACGGTCTGGGGGACCGGAGGTCGCGTGTTCGAATCACGTCTCCCCGACAAAAGGACGGCTAAGGCCGTTCTTTTTTGTTGGGAAAAACAATGCGTTACTCCTTGAGCACTAACGGCAAGTTGACTTCGGTTACGGCCTTTATCTCTTTGCCTGCTAATACCGGCCGCATATCCGCATTCTTGCGTATCAGGTCAACCCACCACTCGGCTTCGTCCATATCCGCAAAACCGCTGACACGCAACGCACAGCCGTTGCCGAACACCGGCATCTTCTGCAAGTCAAAATCGCGGATGAGGAACTGCGAGAAGTTGAACAACGCCACTTCGTACAGCAGCTCGTTAAGCGCCTGCTCGTCGTTGGTAGGCAGGATCAGCAGCACGACTGACGGCAGTTTGCGGTCCTCGTTCCATTGCAGCTCTTCCTGTGCACTCTCTTCCGCCTTGGTCTCCTCCGCTTGTTCGCGCGCGTCTGCCAACGATCCGGCCGAACCGCCTTGCTGGCTCTCGCGACCCTGGCCCATCATCGCTAACATATCCTTGGCCATCGAGCCTAACTCGGTCTCTCCATGCTTCTCTACCAGTTCCTGTAACTCATTCACAAACGCATCCTGTCCCTCCGTTCGCGCCACCGAAACGGCGTTGAGGAAGAGGAATCGCGGCATCAGACGGCTCTGCGGATACTGCTTCTCCATATACCGCTTGTTCGCCTTGACGGCCGCATACTCGCCTTGGGTATAAGCCGTATAAGTAGCCGCATACAACGAATCCTGTTCGGCCAACATACGCTGCATACGCGCTATATACGCCGTGTCATGACGCAGCGCGCGCAACTGTTCGTCCTCGTAGATTGCCGCCACCGACGAATGGGCCGGGAACCGTTTCTCCAACTCACGGAGCGTCTCCTGTGCTTGCGGCTCGTCTTCCAACTTATCGCGGTAGATATAATAGAGCGCCACCATCGCATCGCGCCAGAGGCTGTCACTCAACGCATAGTCCTGCGGCGTGCGAGGTATCTGCTGGAGGTAATACTCCGGCTTATGCGTATCCGTTTCCTGCACAGGACGTGTCGCTGTACTGTCACCGGCCAACAGTGTACTGTCGGTCTCCGCGTCAAGTTCATCCTCGCCAAAAGCAGCCACCACTTGTTTGTTCTGACGACGCCAGTTATCCTCCAACTGCCTGTTGCCCCAACGGCGACGCCATTCCTGCTGGCCCTGTTTGATCAGTTGCGGGTTATAGAAATACCACTCGCCTTTCTGTCCTCCGCCGCCAAGCATATTGGCCGTGTTCACACTCCGAGGTCCCTCATCGCCTCGCGCCAACTCACGCGCTTCCTGCGCCTGCTTGACCGAATCGGCTTTCTCCGCCTCAATGAGGTCGGCTATGATCTTGTCCACGATAGCACGTTGCTCCTCTTCCGGCAGGTGTCCCAAGCGCTGCAGCGAGTCCTGCAACTGTGCCTGCGTATAGGATACAATCAGTTCGTCCAGCACCTCCGAACGTTTCTGCACACGTGCATAATCGTCGTTCTCTGCTGTCAAAATAGTCACCGCTTCGCGGTAACAAGGCTGCGCTTTCACATACTCGCGCTGACCGAAATAGATATCGCCCGCCTTCACCAATATAGCCGCTTTGGCCGTACCGCCTTGCGTCGATTCGGCAATCGCTTTCTCATACATCTCCAGCGCCTTCACCGTATCTTTCTGCTGCAGGTATATGTTTCCCATCGCGCCGTAGATCTGGTCCAGACGGTCTTTGTATTTCGACTGCTTGGTCATGGTCTTCAACTGGCGCAGCGAGTTCTTGCCGCCCAATTCGGCCATACGCAGACGCGCGTTGAAATCCATCTCATTAGGCGGAGCCATACGCACTACCGACTGATAAGCTTCCAAGGCATCGTCTTTCTTGTTCTCCAACTCATAGAGCTGGCCCAACACATATGCAAATCGTGGACGATAGATCTTTTTCTTCTCGTACGGAATGGCTATCTTGATGAACGGAATCGCCTCATGATAGTGCTCGCCGTGCAGGAGCACATCCGCTTTGACGGCCGAGTACAGACGCGCGTGCTTACGGCTCAGCGCATCTATCTGCACACGGTTCAGCATGTCTTCGGCCTCGTACTGCCAGCCCATCTCGGCATAAGCGCGAGAGATCCACAACTGGCATTGCGCTATCATGTCCGCATCGTTCTGGTAATGATTGATGATATAATTGAATGTACTGACGGCTCCAAGGAAGTCGCCTTTATGAAATTCGGCCTCGCCCAAACGAATCCATGCCATACTCATATTGGCATTGAACTCTTCGGATTGCAGCCATAGTTTATATTGGGGATCGTTCGCCCGTTTGGGGTCACGTTTCGGTTTCGATTTGATAGAATGCAGTTTGATGCATTTGCGGCATTTTTCGATGGTCTTGTCCATTTGCGAAGCGGATGCCTCAGCCGCTTTGTGATTCGATACAGGGTACAGGTATAGGATTTGTGTATAGTCGTCCGTATTGGCATCGCGGATGGCTTTCAGACCTTCCTCGTACGCCACATTGCCATTGTACAGGATGTTGTACTTCACTTTCGTCTGGTGATACGAACGTGTCGCCCATGTATTCTTCTGCGTCGAGCACGAGGAAATGGAAAATAGAAAACTGAAAACGGAAAGGATGATCAACCCTTTCAAAATACAATTATATTTCTTCTTTTCACCTTTCACTTTACTTCAGTCCTTTCACATGACTCTGTGCAGCGATGAACTCTTTCAAATAAAATGGTTCGTAATACGCAAGATTAACATTTTCTTCTTTCCGCTTTCCGCTTTCGGCTAAAGCACCCGCATATTGAGCTTCAGGAACGATCCCTGGAACAAAATGCCAATTCGGTTTGGTAAAAATTCGCGAGCACTTCTCTGCTCCGTCGCCGAAGTAATACACCTCGTCATCACCCTCGTACAGACTCGCTTCATTCTCTACCACAACGGCTCGTGCTTTGCCGTTGTCATCGGTCGTATAGACCTCCATCCGGCGGGCATCAATCAACGGAATGAGTCTGCCTTCGATGCCTTTCTGTCTCGCAGCCTCATTGAGGATCTCGAGCGTCGGAACGGGCATCAGCGGTACATCTAATCCGTAGCACAGCCCTTTAGCGGTACTGGTGCCTATGCGCAGTCCCGTGTAACTGCCGGGGCCTTCACTCAGCGCCACCGCCTCTATAGAGAGGTCTTGCTCCGCAGCAAAACGAAGCAATTCCTCTATATAGCGAGGTAGCAACCGAGCATGGTTGCTACCTTCACGGCATATACACTGTTTGTACGGCTCGCCATCTTTGCAGATGGCTGCCGAACAAACCGATGTACTAGTTTCGATACATAGTATCGTCATAATCCGATTGATTCAACTTACTCTGCCGGCTCAACAGGTGTCAACTCAGACTCCTCTGCCTTTGCCGGTTTCTCCTTCTTCGGGAAGTTGAAGTGGTAAGCCAGCTTGATACCAGCATCGAAGAAGCCTAACTTAGAAGCATAGGACTTGGTTGCTGCATTGACATCAAACTTAGCCTCACTGGCGTCAGACGGCGGGGTTGCAAGCGATACGATAGGATCCTTAACTGTATCCTTCTTGTTGAAGGTGCTGAACACGCTGTAGTTGGCAAATGCGCCCAAGCCCAGCGAGTTACCGCTCTTCAGGATCCACTCGTAACCGATTTCAGCGGTCAACATAACGTTGATCTTGAATTGGTTGCCGTTGTCGGTGCCTTTCAGTTTGTATTGGTCGTCACCCAGAACACCCGTTACGAGATCGTTCGTTACGTGTACATCACGCTCGGGGAAGTACGCGTCAACAACCGTATTCTCATTGTTGCTGATAGCTTGGTTGTACGGAGTGAATACCGGAATCATGAACTTCGGACCTACGTTGAAGAACAGACCGCTCTCATGAATCAAGGAGAACATAACCGGTACCTCCAACTGGATCTGACCATCACTCTCTTTCACCTCGTCGGCTTTGATTGTATAGTCAATGTTTCCGTAATCGGTCGGCTGTGTGTAAGCGTCATCAACAGCAGTCTTCAGACCACTCTGTGCATAACCTACACCAATACCGGCGATGATACCCAGGTCAACAGGGCGCCCCTCTTTGGTCCAGTAGTGTGCATACTGCAGGTCAAGGATAGCGTCGAAACCGCAGGTCCACTTACCGATCTCGGTCTTGTGAAGCAACGAAGATGCACCGCCACGAACGCCGATCGTGAAACGATCATAACCGCTGCGTGCTTTCTTCTCCTTAACAGGCTCTTCCTCTTCCTCTGCTACTGCAATGTTACCGGAATTGTCACCGTTGTCCACATCCGAATCAATCGGTTGGGGTTCGGGAGCAGGAGCGGGTTCGGGTTCCGGTTCCGGAGCGGGTTCCGGAGCAGGTTCGGGTTCCGGAGCGGGTTCGGGTTCCGGAGCGGGTTCCGGCTTAGCCTCTTCCTCTTTCGGAGTAACGGGGCCAATACACTCCTGGCAAACCCAAGAGAGGATACCGCCGTTGCCGTTGTCCAGCATGACGCCTTCAGGGAAGCGTTTGGTACCGAGCTGACCTACAATGTGGAAGCGGTCATATACCCACAGGGACATAACTTCGCCTGTCAGGTAGCGCTCACACTCGCGTTTGATCATTACGGTGTCACCCAATTCAACATTGAATGTCGGCTTGGCAGCCTCTTGTGCCGAGAGACCCGACACAAGAGCTGAACCGATAAGGGTGGCTGCAATTAGAATTGATTTTATAGTCTTCATAGTGCTACCTCCTATTCTTATTTAACAATATAACGTAAGGTTGTATTCAAGCCCTCGTTGATGAGTTCTACCATGTAGAATCCGTGGTCAGCAGCAGCCTTGATGGTGTAAGTCTCAACACCGGAAGCGGTGTACGAGCTTTGCAGCAAGCCGTCGCTTGTGTAAACGCGGATGATAGTAGTTTGCTCAGGATCGAGGTTCAGCACCTTGATGTCCTCATTCGGCTGTGCGAGGGTCGGCATCAGGGCCGGAGCGCCGTTGGAAGCAGGTACATTGATATGGTTGGTCTCACCCTTCGGTGCGCAATCAGCTTCCTCACCCAGCATTACTACTGCGTAGTACTCACCGGCTGCCAGAGGCTTGCCATCACCGTTAGTGAGATAGAATCCACTTGCACCGGCGATTTCTGCACCGTCTTTGAACCACTTAACATACTTCTTAGCAGCTTCCTCATCCTTCAGAGCCTCCCAACCCGGTAAGTTGAGGTCATTGAAGCTCTTGCGGTTGATCATGAGGATACGATAGCCGTAGAGTTGCTCTACCACGAAGTCCTTAACAACCGGGCTCGTAATGGTCAGATTGAGCGTCAACTTGTGGTGCTCTACCAGGCTTGCGCAACCTACAGGAACGTCATACTCAACAGTTACAGGTCCAGACTGATAATAGGTCTCGCCTGTCTCTGCCCATGTGTACTCACGGCAAGCCGTCTGGCTCTCCTCGCTTACTACATCCTGGATCTTGTTCTCAACAACACCTTCGCTGATGAGTTCAACATCACAGTCTGTGATCACGCGGAAGCGTACCACGAATGCCTCAGTAGCAACAGGAGTAGCATCGATCTCGGTGAAGGTCGTGCAGTCTGTGCTGATTTCCCAGTGGATCTCCTTAGCAGCTTGCTTCGACTCGTCACCCTTGGTGTCAAGAGCAGCCTCGAGAGCAGCCTTGGCAGCGGTCAGGTCGATAGCTTCGCCCTTCTTAACCTCCAGACTCGGCAGAACATCAGTGATTGCCGGTTTTGTCGGAGCTGTCGGAACAACACATACGTCAATGTAGATTGTATCGATAATCATGGTGTGGTCCTCATTGAAACCACCGTCGATCACCTTGCTTTCCCAAGTCAGCGATGCAGGATCTGCAGCGTTGATGGTGTGCTCGTTGCCGAACTGGTCGGTCACTTTCTCGCCGTCGCAAGGATACATTGTCGGATTGGTAACCTTCAATGTGTCGTGCTTGATCGGCTCTACGAGCTCTGCCCAGATATAAGCAGCCTTCTCAGAGGATACTTGGATCTGATAGTTGGTCCAGCCGATACCCTCAATCCAGCTACGCGGAATGGTGAGAGCGCTGTCTTGCTTAGCAGCAAAGTCAACAGTCTTCATCTTCGGCAGACCTGCCATTTCTTTACATGCCTGGTAGAACGAAGCGGTGATAGCGTTCTTCTCCTCAGCCCAGTTCTGAACATGGATACGGAGGTCTTTGTCCTCAGGTATACGCCATTCGTCCATAGCCACCTGATACCACATGGTCTTGCCAGCCTCCTGGAAGTTACCGTGCTCCCAGTCGAATTGCATCAGAGCCTCTTCGTCGCAGCTGAAACCGGTCGTACGCTCCATGTTGATTCTCCACTTGATCGGGTGATCAACATTGATGAATACGTAAGCGGTCAGCGAGTCAGTTGTGATGATCTCACGAGCTACGCTGTCGATGAAGGCAGGATCGGTACTTTCAATACTGTAGCTGTAGCCTCTACGCTTGATAGCCTTATCAATAGCCTCATAGAAGCTCATAGTATATTTACCGGTCTTCTTGATAGTGCGCGAACGATGAGGAATCTTGTAGTGGAGAGTATCCTCCCATGTACCGGCTACCTCAACCTTTACAGGCACACCGTCAATGTTCGTGATTTCGAAGTTAGCGTCCTTCGTGATCTTGTAGTTGTTGCGCAGATACGGCAAACAGAGTGCCATCCACTGGCCACCGGCAGGAATCGTGTAGTCGATATTCGGAACTACGAACTGAGCTTTGTCAGCAATCGGCTCCGGCTCGGCAAGCGTCGGATAAGTGCTCAACTGAGAACCGATCTTGATATCCTGGTCAGTTGTGAGCTCGATGGTAACAATCTTGTTAGCAACACCGAAGATCTCGTATGCAGGAGCCTCACGGTTGAAGCCTTTGCCCTTACCGATGGTCCGTTTGCCACGGCCTTCGAGCAGGTCTTCCATCTTGGCAATATCCTCGTAAACTTTCACTTTCAGCGTAGCTGCAGCTGCCAGTGTGTTCGTCCAAACATGAACGCGAGAACCTTGGTTCAACTCCGGAGTAGCTTTGAGCTGCTCGGTATTGATACGATAGAAGCAGGTCGTTCCGGCTTTTTGCTCGTATGGCTCATTGAATTTAATACGTACAGGCGTGGTAATGGATGCACCATCATCCGTCTTAACGAGGCGAGCCTCGAACTCAAACTTCTCTTTCGAAGTCAGGCGGATGATCAAGCTGTCATGAGCAGCGGCTTGCTTAGCAAGGTTCTCACCAATAGCTTTCACATATTCCTGATTAGCGGAGAGCGAGATGGTCTTCGTCATCGGCTTCGAAGTAATCGGGCAGTGGTAAGCAACCTCAGCCTTGATGCTGTTAGCCTTGCCGGAGAGCTCGTTGATGAAGGCAGTAGCAGAAGTAGCGTCTGCATTCAGAGCGTCCATCACCTCTTTGGTCAACAAATACATCTTGGTACCGGCTTCTTGCGTGTAAACCTTATCCCACTCCAGCGGAATCAGTTCATCGCAAGCAATCGGCTCAAACGGAGCCGGGTCAACGAGCTGAGCCTCTACATGCAGAGCGGTACTACCCATCAAGCGTACGATAACAACGCTGTCAATAGCACTCTCAAGCATGCTGTGCGGTTGAGTGGTCGAGCGGGACTTGCCTGCTGCCAAGGTGAATTTCTGCATTTGCGGAGCAGCGTCAACATTGCAGTCAAATGCAATTTGAATCACACCCTCGCAAGCGTTCTTTTCGTCTTTATTTACCAACGTGATCTTAACGTCCTTGTCGGTCTGCATAGCCTTGCGCAGGTCAATGCGGTACCAGAGGTTCTCTTTAGCCTTTTGGTCATTACCGCGCTCCCAGTTGAAGTTGATAGCGGAAGTACAGCTCGAACCCTCAGGCTCCTCGGTCAGTGCTACCTCGAAGGCGATCGGTTGGTTAGCTTTCACGCGCAGATACAGGGTATCTACACCGGTCATGTTAGCGAACATGTCTTTCGACAGTTGCTTGCTGTAAACACCGTTAGCGGCAATCGTCAGGCTGCGCTCCTGGTTCGGCTTGGTATCCGGGCACTCAAGGCTCAACAGACCCTCGATCTTAACGGCTTTGTCCTTGCTGAGGTTGAATACGTTAATGGTCGGCATAACGGCCATCTCGCGTACCTCATTCAAACCGAGCTTGTACCAAACGGCTACGTCAGCGTCTTGCTTTGCGCCTTCTTGCCAGTTGAACTCTTTAGCTTCCAAACAAGCGTCGCCTGTCAGTTCGCCTTCTGCATCAACCAACTCAGCCTTGATACGGATATCCTGATCGGTCTCGGCGCCTACATAAATAGTCTCCGACATCATTGCATAGGTAGCATAGCCGACCTTGGTCGAAATGCTCTTGCCTACGGCAATCGTACGGGTGATCTCTTGGAGGTCAATGTACGGGCAGCTGAATGCCAAAGAACCCTTAACGGTTGCTTTGTCGTAACCTACGTTCTCGATAGTAACCTTGATGTCCTTAGCCTCTGCTTTGGCAGCCTGTACGTCGATAGCATACCACTGAGTGGTCTTGCCTTCCTGGAGGTGACCGTTAACCCAGTCGAAGTCGATGTTGGTCTTACAAGCCTTACCTTCACGCACGTGTTTGTAACGGCCGATCAACTGGAACGGTTTGTCATTCTCAATGTACAAGTAGATGTACTCAGCGTTGATACCCTGAACTACGTTCTTCTTGATAACCTCAACAACCTCTTCGTTAGCAGCGAGATTGAGGACACTGCCTTGCCATGCCCAAACTTGCTTCTCGAACGACATCCGACGGTCAATAACCGCAGCTTCGTCCAAGCCGAGGAATGTGAACTCCGGCTCATACTTGAGCGAGTCGTTCATCTGGGCTACGTTAATGAAGTAGTAGTGCTTACCGGCTGCAATCGTCTGATCGGTTACAACGGGCAGACTGTCAACAGTCACCGTACCGAAATCGAACAACGGCTTAGCGTCAGCGGCACGCGGTACCAACTCAGCCTCCACCTTAATCGGCTGGCTGTTGTCGAACGTTACGTACAATTCATCCTCAGAGACCATCTTGATCATGTTAGCGGGGATGGTGGTAACGACTTGTGCGCCGGCTGCTACAGTGTAAGTGTGTTTGGTCAAACCCGAAGACGGGCAGTCCAAAGACTGAGCGGCACGCAGTTTCAACTCACCTGTACCCTGGTTCGTGATCGTGATCTTAACGTCGCTTACAGGATCAGCCACGGCTGCCTTCTTGGCATCTTTCAGATCGATCTTGACCCATTGAATAGCACCCTTCTTCTGAGTGAAACCGTTCTTCCAATCGAAAGGTACGGCTTTCTCACAAGCCTCATCCAAATCGACTGCGTCATACAATCTCGCACTAAAGTGGATGCGGGCATTCTCATCTTTAGCCTTGGTCGTCAGCGCTACGAAAACGTCTGTCTGTTTAGCTTTGAGCAACACAGAAGCATTTCCCGACTGAGACTTCGTCTGTCCAGGGAGGATTGTGTACTGACGCTCCACAACCTGACCGGCTACGGTAGCTTTCATTTTTACCTCCACTGTGTCCATCAGAGTTGGGTTTTGCAAGCAGAATGTCAGAGTCGGTACTTCCTCCTTGTACAGCGGACTCAAGTCCACATGATACCAATAGGTACCGCTACCAACCTGGTCATGACCCTCCTCCCAACAAAAGTCGATTGCATCGGCCTTTGTGCTTCCGTCACCACCGGTCGTCGGGCACTCGGCAAAAGCAGCGCCGAACGACACCATCATAGCAACGGATAGAAGTAATAATTTCTTCATGCAGTTGTAATAAATTAGTTAATATTAGTGTTAGTTATATAATTTTCTGTCCGAAGACATCAAATATTTCCTTGTCTATTTCGATGAGCAGCTGCCCGTCTCTCAGTATTTTTCGAGCCTTGCGCCGGGTCGCTTCCGTCTCTTCAACGCCTTGCTCTTTGCTATTTAATATATTTAATAGGATTGCGCGCGTGCACGCGCCCGTCTTTTTCACTTCAACCTCATACTCGCCAAACTCGGTGAAGATATCTCCCGATGGTTTGTAGCGATATCCGCGTTTCATCGTGATCGGATCCAAATATACCGTGTCATACTCCTGTTCCGGCTGCGTAAAGGTCAGATTGACCTGGCACAGACGAAGCGTATCGAAAAGAACCGCAATCGTATCCACAAAACTCGTGTCCGACATATAGTCAATCATGTGCACCTTCAACGCCTTACCCATACAAGTCGTGTCATTCAGCGTGTCCGGCTCTACGAAAAACGGTTTCTTGTACCATGTTATACGGCCTATCGCATCCTTCTCCGCTTGTGTCGTCATCCACACGCTGCGATTCGCTTGCTTCGCTTCACGCAACTTGGCCGAATCAACCCAGAAGACATGGAATGTATCCGTCAATGTGGTATGAGCCAACTCTTCTCCCTCACAACTGTCCAGCGTCAATCGCACGTCGCAAGCCTTGCTGTTCCAATGCCTCCAGCGGAGGAACGATTGCGTCGCGTCGGGTATCTCACTCGGATTCATCCGCATCACACGCTTCGTACTGTCGCATACATATCGCATTCCCAAACGCAGCTCCAGCGGATCCTCACAATCGGACGCCGGTCCTTCGTTGAACGGATAGGCGAAAGCCTGACCGGAACAGCCGTGAGGATAGAGACGAATCATCGGGGTCATCGAACCCGCCAGTTCCCTGGCCGTTGTTCCCATACCGTCCAGACGCTCGTTGATCTGCGCCACACTCATCTCGTACATCTTGCCCGCCGGCACATCGAAAGTGATCGTCGGTTGCTTGCTCGTACAAAACGCATATACTTCAAAGGTCAAATCGCAATCGCCGAACCAATAAGCCGAGATGCCTTGCTGCATATCCTCCAACTTCGTGCTGAACCACATCGTGTCCTGAACAATCGTGTCCAACGGATACACAAACGGCGTAGCAGTCAGTTGGCATTCGCAAAAGTAGTCCGGTGCATCCACACTCCTGCCTACGCGGGCGCATTCTTCCCACTCCTCAGGACTGATTTCCTGCTTCACCTGACCATAGGCCACCAAAGCAAACACCATACATACTATGCTTAGAACCTTTCTCATTGGCTCATGAGATTGTTTGTCATTAATTCAATGTTCTTGCGTTTCACGAAGCGTAGCCTCGTTTAACGCAAACGGGTTCCAAGGATGTTGTACTTTTCGCCGCCGCGAATTATCACCACTTGGCCGTTTTCAATTGTTTTCACCGGCTTCTGCGCCGCATTCACGTTCACCACGTCGGTCGCAAAGTCGCTACTGTAGCTCTCGCCGCAGAGGAACAACACACGTAATGCCAGTACTCCGGCCGCAATCCATTGTGCCTCATTGGCCACCTCTACCGGTGTGTAGTTCGATGACTGATCGTTGCGGTGACTCCAGATAATCTGCTCCACAGGCGTCAGACCGTCCACATAGTGACTTCTCAAATCCGCATTCGCTTTGCGCAGGTCCATCAATGTACGCTCACTCTCGCCGCCTACCTGGTAGTCCGACAACTTGAACCATGTCGCAGGCGATTCATACTCGTACTCCTTGTACCAATGGTTGCCTTCCAAGTGCTCCGTATTCATTCCTTTGCAGAAATAAATGATGTCCACATCTCCGCAACCCACGCCTACTGTCAGGTGCAGCGTCACGATCGAGTCGCAACCCTCTACGGTCTTGAACGTGTGCTCGTAAGTACCACTCTCTCTCAACACCTGGCCGCCGAAGGTGTACTTGTCGCAAACCTGCTCCGTGATTTCCTTCGTCTTGGTCTTGCCTTCACACTCGTCCTGTCCGCAACCTACGCCTACTGTCAAGTGCAGCGTCACGATTGAGTCGCAACCCTCTACGGTCTTGAACGTGTGCTCGTAAGTACCACTCTCCGTTATCCATTCACCGCCGAAGTTGTACTTGTCGCAAACCTGCTCCGTGATCTCCTTCGTCTTGGTCTTGCCTTCGCAGTCATCAATAATCTCTGACTTGCTCGGCATCACCCAAATGGTAGCCTCCTCGTGCGCCTCAATCGTAATCAGCCAATCCTGCTCCGAGGCCTCCAACTGCCAAATCCATCCCTGCTGGCACTCGTACAACACCGCCATACATCCCAACTCCTGATCCACTCCGCGGAAGGCTTTCGGTATCGGACCAAACGCCGTATCCGGTATATAAGCTATCGTTGCCGGCAAGTTGTTCTTGGCGAATTGCAGATAATTCCATCCGTCCTGAACCCGATAATAGGTCGTATCCTTCACCTCCGTCGGCTTCGACGCATTGATGCTCACATACTCCCACGCATCTTTCTCTGCCTTTGCACTCTGTCCCCATGCTATCTGACCCATTTGTGCATTCAGCGCAAATCTTCCCTCAGCCTTGTACAAAGATCGACTCGATTGTATCTCGGTAGCGTTAGCCGGTAATCCTAGACCATTGACGGTATAAACAGCTACTATCAACCCCAGCGCGCACAACGCACGTACATACTCTTTATTAATACCAATCCAATGCCTTTTCATTACATTACGCTATAATTCGCCGCAAAATTACATATTTTTTTTGATATACGCAAGTATTTTCTGCGGTTTTGTGAAGATTTTTTAATTTTTTCGGCACTTTTCTTTAGAAACTTCCGTTTTACAACATACAAATGATGTATTTGACGTAACAAAACAGACGCTTCTGTGCTCTCATCTCTTAATTGGGCTGCAAAGGTACTACTTTTTTGGGAATTGACAAAATGAAACAGCATAAAAAATCAAAAAAAGTGCATTTTGCCAAAAAAATGTAGCAAAATAGCCCTCATTGGTAACATCTACATAGCAAAAATAACATAAATTAACAAAAAAATGCAAAAAAATTTGGTCAATTGAAAAAAAAGCAGTACTTTTGCACGCTTTTCCGCTTTGGGGTATAGTGATGCCCCTTCCGGCGGAGCGGATATGATCTTTCCCCGATTAGCGGGGACTGACCACTCCGAGGTGCCATCGTATAACGGTTAGTACTCAAGATTTTCATTCTTGCAATAGGGGTTCGATTCCCCTTGGCACTACATCGCGCGAGCTACGGCTCAAGTCCCGAGAGAAAGAAAAAATGACCTTCCTATAAAACAATCTCCTAAGGGTGATCCTCTCAAGCCCAAAGGATACAAAGAAACAAAAAACAAAGATGGCAAATCACAAAAGCTCTTTGAAGCGTATCCGCCAGACGGCCGCTCGCAAAGCACACAATCATTATTACGCTAAAACAGCGCGTAACGCTGTGCGCGACCTGCGCAAGACGACCGACAAAGCTGCTGCTGCTGAGGCTCTGCCCAAAGTAAGCTCCATGCTCGACAAACTGGCTAAACGCAACATCATTCACGCCAACAAAGCCGCTAATCTCAAATCCAAGCTGGCTAAGTTCGTAAACAAACTTGCGTAAGATACGTTAAGGTCAAACGGAGGAATCACATCGTGGTTCCTCTTTTTTTGTTGTATAGACCGCCGTCGTCGATGGAGAGGGAGGATGTGATGGGAAATTGGAGATTGAAGATTGGAGATTGAAGAATGATGATGTTTAGAAGGACGAGACGTGATAGGGACGAAGGAAACGTACTCCGAGCTGACACTCGGAGAAGGGGACGAACTAAGGGAAGCGGCTGGTGTGGCGACTTGGGAGGCTGCGGGTTGGGCGGCTTGGGAGGCTGCGGGTTGGGCGGCTTGGGAGGCTGCGCGGAGGGACTGATAGATGGTGACATAGACAAAGGGATAGAAATGGGAATAAGTCTTTTGTCCGGGAACGGGGTTGAGGAGGTGTTGGATATGACGAATCCGCCACTCGAGAGCGGCATAAGAATGGTCCTTCTCGATAGCGTGAGCAAGGCGTTGGGCCGTTTTGATGAGTTCGCGGTTGGCTTGGCAGGCCTTGGACCATTGTTTCGGAAAACGGTAGGTGTAGAGTTCGTGAAGGCCCGGATAACGGCGGGAAGGACGGACCACAATGCGCTTTTTGCATTTCTGGCCTTGTTTGACGGTGTCTATGGCTCCCCAAATGGCTTCTATAGCAGGGTTGGATATGCGGAAATAGCGCACACCCTTGGCATGAGGTGCGGAGACGGACGGATGAGGTACGAAGGTGGCCAAAGTTTGGCTCAAAGTGTCCATAACGCGTGTTCTCAAAAATTTTGACATCGTTGTAAGTGGTTGATTATAAGTCGTTTACAGGTGTTTATCTGGGGTAAAGTCTAGGATGACCACGAGACGCCTCCTATTTTACCATTATTTTATTCTAATTTTAGTCTTAGCAGGGCCTTTTGAGGGGTCCTGTGGGGGTTAAGCGGGGTGGCTTGGTGCGGTTAAGCGGGATGTTAGCCAATTGGGCGGATTTCTGGCTACGGGCTTTGCGGTAGTTAGCGGGTAGGTTTGAAATCGAGTGCAAAGATACAAAAAAATTTTGAGATATGCAAATTTTCAGCCACAAAAATGTAAGAAAAATGGGAAAAATTGCAATTTTCGGGGGCGGAGGCTCGCAGGGACATCTGCGAGCACAGGACCTGCGAGAGAAAGAAACGAGACCTCGAGACCTCGAGATTAGGAGATCTCGATGAGCCGGAATAGCGGAACACCGGAATCCCGAAGGGGAACGGGCAATCCGATTGCCCTGTAAAGGAAGAAAAAGAAACGCGAGCCTGACGACTCGCGCACAGGACAAAAAAATGTCCAAATACAATTTGGACGTAATAGACGAAGACAAGCGGAATAGCGGAATATCGAAGGGGAAGGAAGCGCATATGGATGAGTGGAGAGGCCGAAGAGGAACACAAATGCAAGCCCGTTTGTGCGGGCTTGCGTGAACCGTTTCAGATAGGTAGTAAAGACGGTATGAAGAAATTCCTACTATTTATGTGAAACGGTGTTCGTGATATTATTTCAATTTGAAGACCACGGGAATAGTATAGTGAACATTTACCGGTTCGCCGTTTTCTTTACCCGGTTTCCAGTCCGGCATGTTATTCACAACGCGCAAGGCTTCATTATCCAGACTTTCCGTGCCGCTGGACTTGACTACGTGTACATCCGTCACCTTCCCTTCTTTCGTAATTACAAACGAGCAAGCGACCCGTCCTTCTTTCTTATCATTTTTTGCGTCTGCCGGATACTTTACATTATCCATCAAATACGTCATCATCGCAGACACTCCGCCAGGGAATTCCGGCATGCTGTCCGGCGCCAGAACCGGCAGTTCGGGTTTCACTTCGGCTTCAATAGAAGTAGCGATAGTCGTTTTGCTGTCACTTTTTACCATATACACGGTGTTCCCGTTGTCGTTGCCGCTCTTGGTAATCGTCATCGAATTGATGCGTTTGTGTTTGCCTACAGTGGAATCGCTGGTGTTGACAACAATCACATTGCCGCCATCCATTTTGATGACTTGCGTCTCTTTGGTGGTACTGCCGCTTATGGCTGTACTTTTGCTTTGTGCGCAAGAAGTCATTGAAACGAGCAGGCAAAGTGCGCTAAATAATACTTTCATTTTCTTAGCCGCAAGGGCACGATTAATTGCATTTTTCATTTTTCTTTTGTTTTGAGGGTTATACTAATTAATTTTTCGCGCAAGTCCGCAGCAATGGTACCAAGTTTCTGCGCTGTGCGTGTTTTTTTATTGCTTATACTGTTTTGCGACAACTTCATAATATCTGCTATTTCCTTAGCCGACAAATCCAATAGAACCAGTACGCAAAAGCGAATGTCTTGTTCAGAGAGATCCGGCTGGATAGCTTGCAATTTGTCTACTGCATCATACAGATATGCATCAGCGGTAGAGCAGAATTGATGATAATCATCCCAATGGAGGGCTGTCTGGAGCTTTCCTTGCGATAAAACCAGTGCAATATTACGTTCCAAGTCTTCGCGTTTGACAGATTTGGTGAAGGTCTTGTTGCTGCGATATATGGCATATACCGCTATTCCGAATCCGAGTACCACTAACGTCAGTAATATTATCAGGATATTGCGCTTGCGCGTGTTTGCTGTCTTCGTTTGTATCACTTCACGATGGATCGTGCGGATGGCTTGTAACATGGTGGCGTCGCCTTCTTCGCGATATTTGCGTTCAGCTATCAGGCTCAGTTCAAGCACAGAAAGCGGGTAATAGATGGAATCGCTGAGATATAAAAACTCATTTGCCGCTTGGCTGAAACATTCGAAAGCCAATGAATCTTGCTGTTCTGCCAAATATGCCTTACCAAGATGATAGATCACTTTTGCTTCTTTGGCTGTCTGGCCTTTTGCACGGAATGTTTCTGCCGCGTCTTGCAACGCTATTATATCCGCGTATGTCTGTAGCGCGTTTTCTAAGGAGTCAGCAGCCTGAAGTGTCGTTTCGGCTACCTGTTCAGTCGTTCTATCATACGTTACACACGCAGACAACGCACATAAGATAATAATGTATACTACAATTTTTCGCATAATACGTATAGTTTTCAGTCACTTTTTTGCAACAAATTCTGTTCCAAAATCCACTGCAAAGGTACTACAATTTTCAAAGCCATCCAAATTTTACTATGCGACAAATGATTTTGTAAAGTGCTGATATATAGCAATAATGCAAAAATAATTAGCGACATGTTATTTTGCAACTGCGACAAAAGCGAGCCGACGCCCGCTTTTATGCAAAAGAGGGGGAAAAATAACAACAAAAATGAAGAAAAATAAAGAAAAATGTACGAATATTTGCGAAAATATTTGTAGTACTTTCGGCACGCCCTTATTTGCACGACAAACAAGGAATTCTCCGAAAGTATGGTCGCACAGTTGTGCGAATAGCAAGCCTTTTTTACAAAAATCCAAATAAATTTGATTTTTTGTACAAAATTCTTGCATATTCCAAATATTTGTAGTACTTTTGCAGGCGAAAATGATACAATTATTAAGATGAAAGAAAATAATATCCCCATTGTTGACTGTCCGTACGGCGATTATATGATAGGTGACGCCAGCGGCAAACTGATGAACGAGTACGGTCGCTACCCTTGTAAAATCAAGTGCGGCGTGTATGCATTCTTAGTGAGAGGCACTGCCCGCGCTACGATTAATGTGACGGATTATGACTTCAAGCAGAACGATGTGCTGTTGCTCGAGCCCGGCAGTTTTCTCTTTATTCGTGAGTGCTCGGAAGATGCGTTGGTATATTGGATTGTATTCGGCAGTAAATTCCTGGAGAAATACACGGTAAACAACCGCATGTCGCTATCGGCTCTGCAACTCCATTCGCCGAAGCTGAGCGTGAGCGAGAACCATGCACAGGTGCTTTGCTCGATGTATCAGACGGTGGTAATGGCTCTGAACGCAGAGCCGACGATGCTGGACAGCGAGAAGATGATGCACATTTTCAACCTGCTGCAGACGAGTTATGCCAAGTACGCGCACGAGCAGGACGAATACCTGATCAAGCCGCAGGACCGCAAGACGGAGATCTATCAGGAATATTGCCAATTAGTGCTGAATCATTATCAGGAATGGCATCATGTGAGCCAGTATGCGGACGCTATGCGTCTGACGTTGCCTCACCTCTGCTCGACGATCAAATCCGTAGGCGACAGGACGGCCGGCGACATCATCATCGAAGCCATTCTGACCGATGCCAAGAGCCAATTGAAGATAACGAACATGCAGATCAAAGAGATTGCGTTGAGTCTCGGTTTCGACAATGTGGCGTTCTTCAACCGTTTCTTCAAATCGCACGTAGGCGTTACGCCGAAGGCGTACAGGAATGGCTAATCGATGATACGGACGAGGTAATAGGTCATTTAGTCATTTACCTATTCTTATACATGTCGTCGTAGTATTTCTCGTAGTCACCGGATGTGATGTTGTCGAGCCATTCCTGGTTTTCCAGATACCAGCGCACGGTGCGCTCGATGCCTTCTTCGAACTGCAGGCTGGGCTCCCACCCCAACTCACGCTGCAGCTTGCGGCTGTCGATGGCATAACGCATATCGTGTCCGGCACGGTCGGTGACGAAAGTGATGAGGTCGAGGTCGGCTCCTTCGGGACGGCCAAGCAGCCGATCGACGGTCTTGATGACGGTCTTGATGATGTCGATATTGCGCCATTCGTTGAATCCGCCGATGTTATAGGTCTCGGCGATGACACCCTTGTGGAAGATGATATCGATGGCGCGCGCGTGATCCTCGACGAAGAGCCAGTCCCGCACATTCTCGCCTTTGCCATACACCGGTAGCGGTTTGCGGTGGCGGATGTTGTTGATGAACAGCGGAATGAGCTTCTCTGGGAACTGGTACGGGCCGTAGTTGTTCGAGCAGTTGGTGACGATGGTCGGCATTCCGTAGGTGTCATGGAACGCGCGTACGAAATGGTCCGACGAAGCCTTGGAAGCCGAATAGGGCGAGTGCGGATTATACTTGGTCTCTTCGGTGAAGAGTATCTCGGGATGCTCTATCTCCAGCGCACCGTACACCTCGTCGGTCGAGATATGGTAGAAACGCTTGCCCTCATATTTCTCCGGCAGGGCTTCCCAGTACAGTTTGGCGGCCTGGAGCATGGAGAGGGTGCCCATCACATTCGTCCGCGCAAACGTGAACGGGTCCTTGATCGAACGGTCCACATGGCTCTCGGCGGCGAGATGAATGACGCCCGTGACATGCTCTTCCTGCATCAAGGCGTAGATGGTATCGAAGTCGCAGATGTCCGCGCGCACAAAGCGGTAATTGGGTTTGTCCTCGATGTCCTTGAGGTTCGCCAAATTGCCCGCATAAGTCAGTTTGTCCACATTGATGATACGGTACTCGGGGTACTTGTTCACAAAGAGGCGTACCACGTGACTTCCGATAAATCCGGCTCCGCCGGTGATGATGATAGACTTTTTCATATTTACGATTTAATCATTTACGATTTACGATTTATTTACGATTTAATCATTTAGCCATTTATAAAACATAGCGTATCTGTTTGAAGTGGTATATCCGTTCGTTTCCTTGTTGGTCTGCCAAGACTATTTCGCCGGTAGGCAGGATGTCTTTGATACGGGCCAGAAATTGGCTACTGGCTATTGGCTCTTGGCTGTTGGCATTCATAGTGGGCGCGGTGCTTACCTCGCGTTCGACGAAGGGCCAGAAGCCTTCACGGCGATAGAGATGCGATTTATAGTATGCCCACACATCCTCGTTCAGCGCCTTTTGCACTTCGGCGTACAGATGCTCCATTAACTCGTCTATGTCATAGTCCTTGCCCGTGATCTGTTTCAAAGAAATAGGATTCGGCGCACCGGAGTGCCATTCTGTCTGATTGACATTCAGACCTATGCCGGCGATCGAGTATTTCAGTTCGTTGCCGATGATGGCGTTTTCAATCAAGATCCCTGCTACCTTTTGGTCCTGCCAATAGATGTCGTTGGGCCATTTGATGGAGAGTACAGAGTACAGACCGCTTTGCTGATAGAATACAGACCTGATTAGTCTTTCGACCGCGACACTTACCGCCATATTCAGTTCGAACAGGTTCGCTCGTGGCGGCATAAGAATGGAGCATAACAGGTTTTTGTTCGCCTCGCTCTCCCATCCGTTGCCGGTCTGCCCTCGTCCGGCAGTCTGGTAGCCGGCGTAAATATATTTTAGCTCTTGGCTATTGGCTGTTGGCTGTTGGGCTATCAGTTCTTTGAGCAAGGTGTTGGTACTATCCGTCGTTTCAACTCTCACTTCTCACTTTGCTTTTTATAGACATCAAGCAGGTATTGTTGTATCACCGTTTGTATGTTCCGTGCCTTGCCCGGCGCCGAATTGACGAGAATAGCAAAGACCAGCGTGTCGCCGTTGGGCATATCGATGTATCCGGCGAAATTCTTCGTGCCGGCTATCGTCCCGCTTTTGGCATGAATACGCCCTTCGAGCGGCGTTTTCGGACAGAGTGAGGTCAGTGTACCCGTTTGTCCGCTGATGGGCAGAGACGCCATCCACGCGTCCCTGTTGTCGCTATGCGACATGAAGGTAAGCAACTGCACAAAAGTCTTGGCACTGACGGCATCTTGCGGCGCGAGACCACAGCCGTCTTTGATGATGGCGTTTTGTATGTTCACGCCTCTGCGGCGCCAGAAATCCCGCAGCACTTCCTGGCTGTTGTGTATCGTTCCTGGCAGGGTAAGACGCGCGCCCAGATAGCGGAACAAAGCCTCCGCGTAGAGGTTGTTACTGTTGACGTTCGTCTCCTGAATCAGTTCCGACAACGGCGGCGAGTAATGGGTATAGAGTTCGTTGCGCGGCGGTGTGAGCGGGTTGAAATCCGCTTCGTAGGCTGCTTCGTGTCGCACCGTGATACCCGCATCGCGCAAGCGCGAGGTCAGGTGTTGCGCCAGGAGCAGACCCGGATTAGGCAGGTCACCTTTGACACCGAATGTACCAAGATTAGACGGAACAGCGCCGGTCAGGTAGCGTTCCTTGCTGTAGGGCAGGCCACTCACGAAAGCACCGTCATACTGAATACGGTCACAACGGACACGATTGATAAACTCGATGCCCTCCACTTTCGGTTCGGTGCTTAAGATTGTTGCCACAGTGCCGGGTTCAGCGCTCCTGAGCACGATGTTCATCGTGTTGCCGTAGTAGTTGAGTGCAAAGATTCCGGGTGCGTAGTAGTTGCCGGCATCCTCGCAGAGCCATCCGGGATTCTGTGCGTCGCCGTCCAGCATCGTCATGTCGGCGATGACGGCTCCGTCTATACGGCTGATTCCGGCGGTACGAATGGCCTTGACCCATTTGTCCAAAAACGCGGTCCTGCCTTTCCAACCGAGCGACGGGTCACAAGTGCCTTTGATATACAGGTCGCCATACAAGACGCCGTTTTCGATTGTGCCCGTGTATTCGAGGATAGTAGGGAAGCGGAAACCGGGACCGAGCATCTCCAGCGCCGCACCGGTCGTGAGCAGTTTCATCACCGAAGCCGGCGGTACCACTTTGTCCGCACGGTAACTGTCGATGACCTCGCCCGTTTTCAGGTTCTGCACCAAAACGGACATATTTGCCTGACTTGTGATCGGGTGCGTCGTCAGGATATTGATGGATAATATGAGGGATAAAAGTAAACTCAATTAAAAATTCAAAATTAAAAATTAAGAATTACTCAAGTATTCATGCATAGCAGCGGCGGCTTTGCGGCCGTCAGACATAGCGAGAATAACAGTTGCACCTCCACGAACGATATCGCCTCCGGCGAAGATCATCGGCAGGTTAGATTGCATGCCGTCGTTCACGACGATGGTACCTTTCTTGCTGATCTCGAGACCTTCTACGGACGAGGGGATCAATGGGTTCGGACTGACGCCCACCGCCACAATGACCAGATCGACCGGAATGGTCACCGTCTGTCCTTCTACGGGAACAGGACTGCGACGACCGGACTCGTCGGGTTCACCCAGTTCCATCACTTGCAACACGGCTTCGCATACACGGCCATTCTCGTCGGCGTGGTACTCGAGCGGATTATGCAGCGTCATGAACTCGATGCCTTCTTCCTTGGCGTGCTTGACCTCTTCGATACGCGCGGGCATCTCGTCCTCGCTGCGGCGGTAGATGATCATGGCGTGTTCGGCGCCCAGTCGTTTGGCCGTACGCACAGCGTCCATAGCCGTGTTGCCGCCGCCGATGACGGCCACATTGCGTCCGTAGAGTAAAGGCGTGTCGGTCGTCGGATTAGAAGCGTCCATCAGGTTGACACGCGTCAGGTACTCGTTGCAGGAGAGCACACCGTTCAGGTTCTCGCCCGGGATATTCATGAAACGCGGCAGACCGGCACCCGAACCGACGAAGATGCCTTTGAAGCCTTGTTGTTCGAGTTCGGCGACGGTGATCGTCTTGCCGATGATCGTATCCGTGTGGAACTGTACGCCGAGTGCGCGGAGACCATCGATCTCCGTATCGACGATGGCGTTGGGCAAACGGAACTCGGGGATGCCGTATTTGAGCACGCCGCCTATCTCGTGGAGCGCTTCGAAGACATGTACTTCGTAGCCGTATTTGGCGGCATCACCGGCGAAAGTGAGACCGGCGGGACCACTACCAACTACGGCGATTTTATCGCCTGTTGGTTTATTTACGATTTTGTCATTTACGATTTGGCCATTTATTTGGTCATTTGGCCATTTGGTCATCTGACTGTTGGCATAGTCGGCGCAGAAGCGCTCGAGGTAGCCGATGGCGACAGCGGGATGGCCCATCTTAAGATGGATGCAGTTGGCCTCGCATTGTTTCTCTTGCGGGCAGACACGACCACAAACGGCGGGCAGCGACGAACTCTCTTTGATGACCGCCGTAGCACCGAGTACATCGCCTGTCTCAAGCGTCTTGATGAAACGCGGGATGTTGATATTAACCGGACAGCCCTGCACACAAGTGGGTTTGGGGCAGTTGAGACACCGATGCGCTTCGGTGATGGCCTGTTCGAAGGTCAGCCCCTGGTTCACCTCTTCGTGAAGCGATTTGACACGCACTTCGGGCCGCAGTTCGGGCATCTGTACACGAGGTATCGCTACGCGATCTTTGGGCTTTCCTTCGAAAGGTGATACCGGCGTGACAGTAGCCTTACCTTGGCTTCGACTGTCGGTTGACTGTCGGTTGACCGTCGGTTGACCGTCGGTGCGATTAGCCTTGTAGGCTTCCATTGCGGCGGTTTCTTCGGCTTTGTAGGAGCGGAGGCGTGAGAGCATCTCGTCCCAATCGACGCCGTGGGCATCGAACTCCGGTCCATCGACACAGACGAACTTGGTCTTGCCGCCTACCGTGACACGACATGCTCCGCACATTCCGGTGCCATCGACCATGATGGTGTTGAGGCTGGCTTCGGTCGGGATATTGTATTTGGCAGTGGTCAGGGCCACGAACTTCATCATGATGGCCGGACCGATGGTGATACATTTATTGACGGCTTCGCGCTGAATGACCTGCTCGACGCCGACCGTGACGACACCTTTCTGGCCCATCGAGCCGTCGTCGGTCATGATGAGCACTTCGTCGGACCATTGTGCCAGTTCGTCGCGCAGGATGATCAGGTCTTTGTTTCGTGCCGCAAGCACGGTAATGACGCGGTTTCCGGCTTTCTTGAGGGCCTCAGCGATCGGCAGCATAGGTGCTGCGCCTACTCCACCGCAGGCACAAACAACCGTGCCGTAGTTCTCTATGCGGGTCGCTTTACCGAGCGGCCCGACCACATCGTGGATTGTATCACCGGCGTTGAGCGCCAAGAGCTTATGCGAAGAAACGCCGATCTGTTGCACAACGAGCGTGATGGTACCTTTGTCGATATCGGCGCCGGCGATGGTGAGCGGCATTCGTTCGGAACGGTCGTCCACACGCACGATGACAAAATGTCCCGCGCGACGGCTACGGGCAATGAGCGGAGCTTCCACTACGAGCTCCGCCACATTATCCGAGAAAAATCTTTTGGAAATGATTCGATTCATTGTTGATAGTACACTAGCATACTAGTCTTCTAGTTTACTAGTTAAAAATATTTTGTTTCTTTTCCTACGATGGAGGAAAGTAAGTTATTTGCCAGACGTGAAGCGCCGAAACGGAAGGACTCGTTGTTGAGCCATTCGTTGCCGAGGATCTCTTTGACGAGCGTGAAGTGCTGAACGGCCTCGTCGGTCGTGGAGACACCTCCGGCAGGTTTGTAGCATTTCTTCTCGCCCGTTTTCTCCTGCCAAGCTTTGATGGCATGGCACATAATGAATGTGGCTTCCGGCGTAGCGTTGACGCTGATCTTGCCGGTCGAAGTCTTGATAAAATCGCCACCTGCAGCCATAGCGAGTATGGAGGCTTTCCATATGTTCTCCGCCGATTTGAGCAGACCTGTCTCGAGGATCACTTTGAGGTGGCGGGTACCGCAAACGGCTTTGAGTTCGGATATCTCGTCGAAGCACTCCTGGAGGCGTCCTTCGAGGAACTTACCGACCGAGAGGACGATGTCTATTTCCGTAGCACCGGCTTTGAGTGCAAGGGCTGTCTCTGCCACTTTGACCTCGAGGAAACTCTGCGAGCTGGGGAACACGCCGGTCACGCAAGCAATGTTGAAATTCGGGTCCTTGAGGGCCTTGCGTACATACTCAACCATGGCCGGATAGACGCAGATAGCCGCTACATTCGGGATTCCGGGAAAGTCTTTCTCGAAGTTGTTCACCGCCTTGGCCATTCCTTCCACTTTAGCGATGGTGTCATCGGCACTCAGCGTGGTCAGGTCGATCTGATGCAGACATTCTTTCCACACCTCGACATTGTTGTTCTCTGCGAAATGTTTCGCAATGATCTCAGCCGTTTGGGCTTTTACTTGTTCATCCGTGAACGGGCAGGGGTACTGCGCAAATAATTCTTCAAAATTCATAGTATATGAAAGTTAAACTGTTAAGCTGTTAAATGGTTATTTCTGTTCGTCGGACAGACGACCGATGATGGTCTCGTTGCCACGAACGGACTCACCGACCACGACGTACATCTCCGTATCCAACGGCAGGTACATATCGACACGCGAGCCGAGTTTGATGAATCCGAGGTGGGTGTTGCGATGGGCCTGATGTCCGGGTTTGGCGTAGGTGACGATGCGTCGCGCCATAGCTCCGGCCACTTGGCGAAGGGCGATCTGTGCCTTGGAAGGCGTCTCAATGACCACTAACGAACGTTCGTTCTCGGTGCTCGACTTGGGCAGCCACGCGCCTTTGTGATGACCTTTCTGATGCTCGCTGACGAGGATAGCGCCCTCGATGGGATACCAGTTGGCGTGCACATTGAACGGCGACATGAAGATAGACACTTGCAGGCGCCGGTCATGGAAATACTCATTCTCTTCGGTCGGTTCTACTACCACTACGCGACCGTCCGCCGGTGCGATGATGAAATTGGGATCGTCGATCTCGAGCACGCGTACCGGACTGCGGAAGAAATAGGTGACGAAGACGAGCAACATGGCTGTCAGGATGAGCGTCACGGCAAAAATCCACTGGGGCTGAACGAACAGATAAATGGGCACATTGATGATGAACAGCAGCAAAACCGTGCCCACTATCAGGCCGCGTCCTTCTTTGTGAATTCGTGGTTTTTTCATAAAGATATTTACGATTTGGTCATTTACAATTTACGATTTATTTACGATTTAATCATTTAGCCATTTGGTCAAGCCCATTGGGCGTATGGGAATTGGGCGAGCATATCTGCAGCCTGATTCAAGCCGTCCTGCAGTTTGCTTCCGATCATCAGTTTGAACATCATCGGGATGTCGGCCTTGACGGTCAGTTTGATGCGTGTATCGACCGGCGACAACTGCTTGAGTTGGATCCAGAAATTGGCGTCCATCGGCACTCCCTCAGCGCCGAACTTAATCGTGTCATTCTCGATACGATCGATGATGGCGATGGTGATTTTCTGCGCCAGGCCGTCCACTTTGATGCGCACGCGATCCGGCTCAATGTCCATCTCCTGCACTTTGTCCTTGGGGATCATGTCGCGCACGCGCTCGAGGTTCTGCATGTTGCTCAGCACGCGGTAGATCTGCTCGGCGGTACAGGGCGCAGACGTTATTTTACTTTCGTATTTGCTTTCGCTCATTTTTCCAATCGTTTTTCGTATTTCTGTATTTCCAGCGAAGTCTTGGCGATGCGCCATTCGAGTTCTTTGACATCGCGCATGGTCACTTGCAGTTGTTCGGCGCGTTGCACGGCGGGGTCATCAGCCGTCTCGATGCGCTTGCCGTTGAGGTAGAGCAGTACGGGTTGTTGTCCGTCATCGCGGACGAGGATACGCAGTGTGCCGCCTCGTGCCGTGGTCACATAATAGCCGTGGTCCTGATATTTGTCGTCCTTCGGCTCGTACTTGAACAGCGCTATCAGACTGTCGGCTTGCGGCAGAATGGCCTCCAACTGCGCCTGGTAATAGGTGAGCGTCCGTTGCTGCTCGGTGAGGGCAATACTGTCCTGCACATGCTTCTCTGCACGCCTTTGCTCCGCCGGTGAAGGGCCGCAAGACGTGAAAAGTGAAAGGAGAAAGGTGAAAAGTACTATTTTACAGCGTAACGCCATTCTTGAAGATTGCTATCTCGTGGTAGCCGTTTTTTTCGTTATTGGTCTTGGCGCCGTTCGCCACTTCGATCACATAGTCGGCAAATCGTTTGGCCACCTGTTCCATTGGTTCGCCTTCGGCGATGACACCGGCGTTGAAGTCGATCCAGTTGGGTTTGTTCTTCGCGAGGGTCGAGTTGGTGGCGATCTTCATCGTGGGCACATAAGTGCCGAAGGGCGTTCCGCGACCGGTGGTAAAGAGCACCATGTGACATCCGCAGGACGCTAAGGCCGTTGAAGCCACCAGGTCGTTTCCGGGTGCCGAGAGCAGGTTCAGACCTTTGACCTGCAAGCGTTCGCCGTAAGGGAGTACGCCGCGTACAAGCGACTTGCCGCATTTCTGCGTGCAGCCGAGTGCTTTGTCCTCGAGTGTCGAGATTCCTCCGGCTTTGTTGCCCGGACTGGGATTTTCGCCCACCGGTTCGCCGTGACTGAGGAAATAGTCCTTGAAGTCATTGATGAGGCTTACCGTTTGGTCAAACAGTTCTCTGTTGGCGCAACGGTCCATGAGGATGGTCTCTGCGCCGAACATCTCCGGCACTTCGGTCAGCACGGTCGTACCGCCTTGAGCCACAAGCCAGTCGCTCAGGCAACCCAACAACGGGTTCGCCGTGATGCCGCTGAAGCCGTCCGAACCGCCGCATTTGAGTCCCACGCGAAGCTCGCTCAATGGAACCGCCACCCGCTTGTCGTGAGACACTTTGGTGTATAGTTCGCGCAGGATAGGCATGCAGTACTCAACCTCGTCGCCTTGTATTTTCTGGGTAGTGACAAAGCGTACACGGTCCTCGTCAATTTCCCCGCAGAACTGTTTGAACACATCCGGTTGGTTGTTCTCGCAACCCAAGCTGACCACTAAAATGGCACCTGCGTTGGGATGATGAATCATGTCACGAAGGATCTTCTTCGTGTTTTCGTGGTCATCGCCCAATTGGGAGCAACCGTAGTTGTGAGGAAAAGCGAATATATTGTCCGCTCCCGTCTCCTGACGCAAACGCTCGGCGCATTTCTGGATGATGCCGTTCACGCAACCAACGGTCGGAATAATCCACACCTCGTTGCGGATTCCCACTTGGCCGTCTTTGCGGCGGAAGCCCATGAACGTGCGCCCCTCGTCGGGAATATTGAGAACTACCTCTTTCGGGCGGTACTCGTACGAGAGCAGTCCCGCAAGGTTGGTCTTGATGTTGTTCTCGTTCATCCAAGAACCGGCTTTCTTCGCCTCACGCGCGTGACCGATAGGAAATCCGTACTTGATGACGTTCTCGCCCTCGGCAAGGTCTTTGATGGCTATCTTGTGGCCTGCAGGCACATCTTCCAACACGGTTATTTGTGCCCCGTCCACTTCGATAACTGCTCCTGCGGGCTGTGGCTGAATAGCCACAACCACATTGTCCGCAGGATTGATTTTAAGAATATTTGTCATATTTGTACTTTGTCCTTTGTACATTGTACATTGTACCTTTGTCCCTTAAAAGAGGCTCTTGATTTTAGCCACTACATCTTCCACCTTATCGACTGCCAGCATAGCCTGTACGGTGTTCAGCATGCCGATTGTTTCGATGGAGTTGAGGTACAACTCTACGAGGTCGGTCAGACCCGGAATCTTGTTGAGGTCCTCTTTCGACTCTTTCCAGATGATGTCTGTTGCGCCGAGCACACCTTCTGCCACCTTGCGCGTGTCTCCCGTTGCCCAAAGCTGCTTCAGCAGATCCATAATCTCCTGTGCATCGTTCGGCTGAATCGGTGCGCCGTCCTCGCGTACACCACATTTGTAGTACTCAATGATAGCGGCCAAACCGAGCACGATGCCCTTCGGCAGTTCGCCCTTGCGCTCCAGATAAACCTTCAGACCCGGCAGATCGCGCGTCTCGAATTTCGGGAACGAGTTCAGCATGATTGAGGTTACCTGGTGGTCCACATACGGGTTGTTGAAACGCTCCAGAACGCTCTCGCCGTACGCTTTGAGTTCGTCCTTCGGCAGGTTCAATGTCTCCAGCAGCTCGTCGAACATCACTTTGCGGATGTATTTGCCGAGTACCTCATGGTTGCAAGCGTCACGCACGATGTTCACGCCGCTGAGGTAAGTGACAGGACTGAGGACCGTGTGCGGGCCGTTGAGCAGCGTCACTTTGCGCTCGTGGTAAGGCTTCTCGCTCTCTGCTATCAGCACGTTCAGACCCGCTTTGTTGGCAGGGAATTCTGCCTCGAGCTCTTCGATACTCATGTTCTCAGGTTTCTCGATGACCCAGAGGTGGAAGATCTCCGCCTGTACAACGAGGTTGTCGTTGTAACCGATTTTGTCCTGAATCTCTGCTATGTCCTTGCGCGGGAAGCCCGGAACAATACGGTCTACGAGCGTGGCGCAGACGTAGTTGTATTTCTCAAACCACTCCTTGAATGCCTTATAATCAGCTCCGAAATCGTCTTTCCACAGCTCGATATACTTGCGGATACAGTCTTTGAGGTGGTGTCCGTTGAGGAAGATGAGTTCGCAAGGCATAAAGATAAGACCCTTTGTCGGACAGCCGTTGAAGGTCTTGAAGCGGCGGAAGAGCAGCTGTACCAGCTTGCCCGGATAGGACGATGCCGGAGCGTCGGTGAACTTACATGCGGGGTCGAAGGTGATACCGGCTTCGGTGGTATTGGAGATGACGAAACGGATCTCAGGCTGCTCGGCCAGCGCCATGAATGCGGCATTCTGCGAATAGGGGTTGAGGGCACGACTGATGACATCGATACGCTCGAGCGAGTTCACCGCTTCACCTTTGAGGCGTCCCTGCAGATTCACATGATATAAGCAGTCCTGACCGTTGAGCCACTCGACCATACCGCGCTCGATGGGTTGCACCACCGCTACCGAACCGTTGAAGTTGGTCTTGGCGTTCATGTTCCATACAATCCAATCAACGAAAGCGCGCAAGAAGTTGCCTTCACCAAACTGGATAATTCTCTCGGGAGCCACGCTCTTCGGAGCGGTCCACTTGTTCAATGCTTTTTTTGCCATAACAGTATATTTTTTTGAGGTTAATTTTTCACTTGCCCATAAAATGCGCCGCAAAGGTACAAAATTTTTTGCATATATGCAAACAAAAAAAGAAAAAAGCGCTTTTGAAGGCGCTTTTTTCTGTAATTTCCGTAGTTTTCCGTAATTTTCGTAGTTTTCGTTATTGGACTCGTTCTTGCCTGAGGTGACCTTTTTCCTGTCTAACAGTTCGCTGACCGGTCTAACAACGAAGTGGTCTGTCAGTGGCCCTGACTGGGTCTGTCAACGCAGTGGTCGTTAGCGGAGGTCTTCAAACTCTTCGATCAGTTCGTGGAGAACGAGCATGATGCGGAGGCGGTCAGAGACATGCCCCGAACCCTGCACATGGTTGATCTTGTACGACACCACTTTGGCACCCGTGGCGATGTCGGTAATCTCGGCATGACCGAAGATGATGGCACCGCCGGCATTGCCGAATCCGAACACCGAACCGGCTATGTTGCCCCAGTCCAAACCGTCGATGAAGATGTCGAAACGGTATTGCGCCGCCGACTCGTTACGGGTGATGCTCAGGCCTTTCTTGCCAAACTCATCGTTCCATTCCTCCTTAAAATAGCGGTTGCCTTCTTCCTTAATGGCTTCCCAGTCTTTGACATAATTGGCGTCCTCTGCTTTGCCTGCCTCTATCTTGGCGGCGTCCTGCGCAGCCAGCCACTCGTCGATGGGCACACTGCCCTTGACAAAAACGCCGTCATCGATACTACCGCATTGTGTACCCTCCCAATGGATGGCAAAAGCGGCTACGGCACCTTTGCTTTTCTTCAGATTGAACTGGCCATCCTGCGTGATCGGCTGGATAGCGAATGCACTTGCTGTCAATGCAACAGCGAAAATTGTTAACAGAAACTTTTTCATTGTTTTATAGATTTAAAAACCAAATAAGCAAATCCGGTGCAAAGTTACAACAAATTTTGCATATATGCAAGCGTTCGGGCATTTTTTGCCTAATAAAATGAAATTTTATCTATTTAGCCCGTATAGTTGGCGGATATGCTTGCATAAGACGGTATCTGTACGGGCTAAATAGGAAAGCCGTTAGGCTTGGTAAAAAATGTCCGCCTTTGCTTGTGTATATCCCGCACAATGCGAACGGACCTTCGAAGGGGTCCCCATGTCAACAATCATTTTTTCACCTCCTTTCTTTTTTATTTACCATTCATTTTCCTGCCTTTTAGCGGTCAATGTCGCGACCATCTCGCGACCATTACGGACGTCTCTGTACCGTCCTTTTCGCGGCTGTCCACTCCTCGCCGCTATTCCGGTGAGCAAGTTTCGTCCTCCCTTTTGTATCCGCCAAGTTTGGCGGATCTGCGACCTTGGGTGACCGGTAGACCAATAGACCAGTTGTTTCCGTAAACTACACACCCGTGCGCGTGTGTGTGGTATATAAAATGAGCCGGTCTACTGGTCTATTGGTCTATCATTCTTCTATTCGCCTGCACTTCTTCCAATGGTCGTTCATAGACCAGCCAACCTCGTGTGCGGGTAACTCCTTTGCGTATATCACGCTACCCTGCCTGTTTGAGGAGCATGCCGAGGCGATTAATCGTTTGAGAGATTATCTCGAAATAAGAAATCCGGTGCAAAAGTAGTGAAAATTTTGCATATTTGCAAGCGTTCGGGTTATTTTTTGCGTATAAAATAATCTTTTTACATTCTTTTTTCGGATTTTATTTGCACCACTCCGAGATTTTTTGTACCTTTGCACCCGGAATGTCCTTCCAACGGAAAGGAAGGAGCGACCTCCGCCGAGAAAGGCAAAACAGTTAACATCTAAAACGATAAAAATATGAGAAAGTTTTTTCAACTCGCTGCCGTAGCAGCTTTGGTGATGCCGGTTCTGGTATCGTGTAACCCCAATGATCCCAACAATCCCCAAAAGCCCACCACTCCGGAAGGAGTGCTCGAGTACTGGACCCAACCCCGCGAGGACGCTGCCTTACCCGTCACCGTGGAGAATCTGGCAGGCTACTGGATGCTCGCCTACGAAGCTACCGTCGATCAGGGCAAGAACTACGCCACCTATTCCACCGACTACGAGGAGCAACACTTGACACAACGATGCTACTGGGATCTCAGCGCTTCGATGACCCGCACGGAGTATGTCATCGATACCGTCTATACCTACGAAGCCTATCTCACCGGACAATGGAACATCTATCGGACCCCCTCGTCGACGACCAACACGAAAGAATGGATGCTCAAAGAGGATGCCCTGCATATCCTTAACGGAGGCAGTATATGGACCGTCCGCGTGCTCGAACAAGACCGTTTGGTCCTTTCATATACAGAGGACAACCAGACACGATTCCTGAGTTTCAAGCGTATACAGTCGATTCCTACCCTGCCGCCTTCTATGGCAGACCGGCTCACGCAGAACGCATGGCGCGTGGCAGCCGATACACTCATCTACTCCACGCTCCCGTTGGGCGTTGATGACGCCGAGATCATCAACATAGAAACGAAGATCCTGCCCGCCAATACGATCCTTTCTTTCCGTCTGAATGACGGGAACGACCACAACCAACTGATCATTTCCGAGGGCACGGTGGAGAATGAAAAAGCGAACTATGTATGTTACATCACCCCGTTTATTGGTGATGCATTTGTCTCCGTCGTAGTGCCGGACGGAGCGTCCTATCGCTTGCCCCGTTCCATGAATTTCCGTGCCTCCATCGACCCCGATAAAGGCATGCTTGTGGAAGAGACCTGGGAGGACGAATACACTCTGACCTACAGGTTCTACCTCGAAGCGGTACGATAACATCGAAGCTGTATGATAACGAAAAAAGCGCTCTCTAAAGCGCTTTTTTCCGTTGTTTTCGTAATCTTCGTAATTTTCGTAATCTACATAAACTACGGAATCTACGCGAAGCCTACGCAAGCTACGTAACCTACAGAACGGCACGGAGGGCGGAAAGGATGATAGATTCCATGATCTCGTATCCGGCTACGGTAGGATGGACCTCATCGTCGCTAAGTCCGGGCAGGATTCCGCCGTCGGTATCTGCCATCTTCGACCAATAATCGACAAACGGGATATTGTTGGTTTGGGCATAGTCGCGAATCATGGCGTTCAGTTGTTGGATGCGCACGGGTGCATCCTTGATGCGGTCGGTCCACCAGAAACTGCGCGCAGGCAGCACGGAGCAGAGGACGGGTTGGATAAGGTTGGTACGGGCAAGTTCGCACATCGAGATGATATTGCCCAATATATGCTCCAGGCTGATGTAGCCGTTGTTCTGCGCTATGTCGTTGGCACCGGCCAGGATGACGACTATCTGCGGATGGAGGTCGATGACGTCTTGCCTCATACGTACCAGCATCTCACTGGACGTCTGTCCGTTGATGCCACGCCCGACAAAGCCGTGCTCGGCGAAGAACTCCGGCCTTTTCTCGCACCACCCTTGGGTGATGCTATTGCCCAGGAACACGACGCGGATGTCCGCTTTCATAGCGCGCAGACTGTCGTTCTCCGCGGCATAGCGGTTGAACTGCGCCCAGTCACGCGCCTCTTCTGCATGAAGCGAGATGGAGACCTGGAGGAAGAAAATTAAAAAATAAAAATATTTTTTCATTTTCGTAGTTTGCGTAGTTTACGTTGTTTGCGTAGTTTACGTTGTTTGCGTAGTTTTCGTTGTTTTCTTATTTAGCTATTTGGGTGTTGGCTGAGGAGGTACCGATCCTGATTTGGCAGGGTGCGGGGTCGGTGACCCACTGATGGGCATCGGCATCGAAGTAGCGGAACATATCATCCGTGAGGGCGAAAGTGAGCACTTTCTCTTCACCGGGTTGGAGCGCCACTTTTTGGAAGGCTTTGAGTTCCTTGACGGGCCGTGCCACTTGGGATTGGAGAGGTGCCAGATAGAGCTGTACGACCTCTTTTCCGGGCCGTGCGCCGGTGTTCTTGACAGTGACGCGGACCATATTACCGTTCCGGGTAGGTTGGCTCAAAGCGAAGGTGGTATAGCTCAGTCCGTGGCCGAAAGCGAAGAGCGGCTTACGCTTGGGCGGCACGATGGTGTACTCCTTGCCTTGCGTGGTGTAGCGGAGCGGTTTCTTTTGTCCGTAGAGATCCGCATAGCGGTAGCCGACGAAGAGATCCTCTTTGTACTCCACTTCGTTATTGATGCCCGGATAAGCGATGGGACCGTACTGATGGGCAGGATAGTCCTCCAATGCCGGCATAATGGTGAAAGGCAGGTGTCCTGAGGGGTTGACATCGCCAAAGAGGATGTCGGCGAGTGCGTGTCCAGTCTCGGAGCCGTTGAACCACGCCTGCACGAGTGCCGGAACATTGTCGAGCCACGGCATGGCATAAGCGTTACCGCTGAGGATAATGACCGCCAAATGGCTGTTGGCCTTGGCGAGCTCAGCGATGAGTTGGTTCTGCCCGTAGGGCAAGCCGTATTGGAGCCGGTCGGCACTCTCCGAGTCCTGATGCTCGGCTTTGTTGAGTCCGCCGATGAAAAGTACCACATCCGCTTCCCTTGCCGCAGCCACAGCTTCGGCCGTCAGTTCGGCGGGTGTACGGTGGTCGCTCAGGTCCTGTCCGGTAGTTACACCGTTGTACTCACCGCCTATGTCGCCTACGTAGCCGCGCACAAAACGCACCTCGGCGTTATTACGAGCCGCCCGCTCGCGGATACCCTGCAAGGGCGAGATCTCATATTTGGCTTTGAGCGAACTGGATCCGCCTCCGACGGTCATCTGCTTGATGGCGTTCTCACCGACGACGAGGATGGACTTATGCTCCAGCGTCAGCGGTAAGACGGGTTGTGCGCTTTTCTTCTTGCCGGCAGGGGCGTTCTTGAGGAGCACTATTCCTTCTCCGGCTATCTCTCGTGCCGCCGCCGCATGTTCGTCGGAGCAGAGTGCACCGAAGCCCTTATTCGGATTCATGGATGTACGGAAGATGAGCCGCAGCACATTACGTACTTTGTTGTCCAGTTCTTCTGTGCCCACCTCTCCACGCAGGATCTTCTCCAGATAGGGCATAGCGAGGTAATAGGCGTCGTAGGAGTTGGAGCGTCCTTCGGTCAGTCCGTCGGTCCAGGAGCCGAACTCGAGATCCAAGCCGTTACGGATGGCCTCGTCGGTATTACTTACCCCACCCCAGTCAGAGATAACAGCTCCGTCGAAACCCCATTCAGAGCGCAGTATATCGACGAGCAGGCGGTGGTTATGGCAGGCATACTGTCCCCAAATACGGTTGTATGCGCCCATGATACTCCACGAGTGGCCTTGCTGCACGGCCGCCCTGAAAGCCGGCAGATAGATCTCGTAGAGTGCGCGGTCGGAGAGCGAGACATTGACGACGTGGCGTCCATCCTCCTGGTTATTGAGTGCAAAATGCTTGACGCAGGTAGCCACGCCGTTCTGCTGTACGCCCTGCACATAAGGGACGACCATGGTCGCGGAGAGACACGGGTCCTCGCCCATATACTCGAAGTTACGTCCGTTGAGGGGTGTGCGGTAGATATTGACGCCGGGTCCGAGCAGCACGTTCTTGCCGCGATAAAGCGCTTCTTCTCCGATGCTTCGGCCATAGAGAAGCGACATGTCCGTATTCCACGTAGCCGCGAGACAGGTGAGCGTAGGGAAAGCCATGCAACTATCGTTGGTCCAACCGGCCTGGTCCCACTCGTCCCATTTGACCTCGGCACGTATGCCGTGAGGGCCGTCGGTACACCATAATCCGGGAATACCGAGTCGTGCCACGCCAGGAGAGGAAAACTTGCTCTGGGCATGGATGATGGCGATCTTCTCGTTGAGCGTCATGCGACTGAGCGCATCTTCCACGCGTTGCTCCAGCGGTGTCTCGGGATTGAGATAGACAGGAGCGGAAACAATGGACAATGGACAATGGAAAATGGAAAATAAAAGGAGGAAGGTGAGACGTTTCATGGTATTATTTAAATTTTGAGTTATTCATCGATTGGGCGAGGTTGATTAGTCTTCCGTTATTGAGTGGGCAGTATAGTTCGAGCGAGGAGCAGAGCATCTTGTTGTTATGCCATGCGGCTATCTCGTCGGCATTCATGCCGGCACGCCAGAAATGGAAGTCGCTGACGGTGCACCGACCGCCGATGGTCAGTTGTGAGAGGAGCAGTCGGCCGTTCGTCACACTCATGAGCACACCGTCTATATAGACGTAGGTCTTGCCGGCAGCGTAGTAATGGGTGATAACGAGTGTATGCCATCGTGCATCAGCAGGCAGCGGCGGAAGTGACGGAACAGTGCCCTGGCTGAGAGTCAGGTTCAGACGAAGAGCACGGATGTTTTTAACACGGAAAGCGAGCGTAAAAGAATGTACTTGGTCTTCAGGCGTGAAGACAAGTGTTTGGTTCGCTTTCAGTTTCATCCCTTTGCCTGTTTGTCGCGTCGGTTTGGCTTTGCCGGCGACCAAGGCATCGAAGAGTGAAGGCACGAACGAATGCAACATTTCAACATAGCCCGCTTGCCCCGGATGGTAGATATCATCGCCGTTCTGATAGCCGTCCGCCCATTGTCCGTTGCCTTGACAATTATCAAGCGCCCCAAGGAAATTGACGGTCGGAACATCCCATTCGTGCATCTCAAGGTTCATCCGCTTGACGAAGCTATAATCTGTCGGATTATAGTCTCCGCGCGGATAGTTATTGGTCACCACCACCTGTTTGCCGGTCTGTTGGGCCATTCGGATGATGGTCTGCATGTTGGTTTTCCATTGGTCATACACGGCCTGTTGGTCCGATGCCCCATGCAGGCCTTCGTTACCCAACCCCAGCCCGATGACTGCGAAACCCGAATCGGCAGGCAGATGCGTCGGAAGCATCTCCAAATGACGAATGGTATTGATGCCGTTGACCGAAGTGTTGCTGTAGGTATAGAACCCAGCCGTAGGGTCCGCCTCATGGCGTTCATCGAGCAGTTGGGCGTACAGCCACGCGTATCCGTGCTTGACATGATCCACCTCCTCGGCTCCTTGCCCGTTGCAGACAGACGAACCGAAGAAGGTGATGTGGGACAGCCCCAATATGAGCAAGAGCGTTTGTAGCATCAGTAGGGGTATTTAGAAACCATGGGAGGTTATCAGCCTCCCATGGCTAAGACGGGGCTTATTGTTTAGCACCGTTCATGTTGTAGATATTGCCGTTGTGCTCGATGAGAACTTGGCCGTTCTCGATGCGCTTGATGGATTTAGCATTGAGTTGGATGTTCTCAATAGCTTGACCTTCAACAGCAATCGTGAGCGTAGCGGCTACATTGTCGTAGTCCACCACGAGCGTAAGTGTTACATCCTGATAAACCTCGTCGGAAGCAGGGATCATATTGTCGCAGGGGAAAGCGAGCTCGAGCGGTGTGTTAACGGTCCAGGTGTCTTCCGAACCTTTAGCACGACCGAACTCAACCGCCCAGTCACCGTAAACAACTTTAAACTCACCGCTGAACTCCGCCAAGAGCAGTTCATAGGTATTCTCAGCACCTGCCACAGGACTCATCTTAGCCACATCGTCGCATTTCCAGCCCTGCCAAGCACCGGGTATGAACCAGTCAGCTTCAACCTTGTTGAACTCGCCGCTAACGAGCGTGAGCACGAAGTCATCGCCGCTGATATCGAGCGTCAGTACAGCATTCTTGAATCCGCCGAAGGGATTAGCGAGCGCGAGGTTAGCCGGTTCCTGGTCACCTTTGGCACCGAGTACGTACGGTTCGCCGAGCGCCAAGCCGGCACCGGTCTCCCAGTTGGTAGCCCATTGGTTGGTCCAGGCGTGGTCCTCGATGATCTTGAAGGTACCGCTGAGCTCAGCCACGTTCACGGTCAGCACGCCGTCCACCAACTCGAAGGAAGGAGCGCCGGCAGCGTCCCATCCGTTGAAAGCACCTACGATCTGATAGGTCTTAGGGGCAGCGCTGTGGTCATAGATGGTACCAGCCACGAGCGAGATAACCAATGCATCGGGGTTGGAAGCATCGAGTGTCAGTTTGGCATTGGCATAGCGCCAGTCACCCTCTCCTTGTCCGTCCGGGAAGAGGATAGTACAGTTGGCCGGAGCATCTTTCTCCCCCTCGCTGTCATCACACTTAACGAGATTGTAGCTGCCACCGAGAGCCACACCTTGACCACCCTCAGCAGCACCGTGCTGCGGGTGCCATGCACCGTTTTCAGTGATCTTGAAGTCACCGAACAGGTCTTCTACCTCAAGGGTCAGAACGCCATCTACTTCAACGAATTTCCATCCGTCGTTGTTGTTACTCCATCCGTTGGCAGCGCCGGCGAAGAAGTAATCGGTTGCGTTGAGAGCCGTTACAGCCATCAGCGCGAGAACAAAAGTAAATACTTTTTTCATAATGTTTTTTGTTTTAAATAGTTAACTATTATAGTCGAAAGACAAAAGGTGCTTCCGAGCACTCCGATAAAATGTCGAAAGACAAAAGCTTCTGTTTTTCTCCTATTTTATTTCGGGATAACACACGTTGTTATACTTTTTCCGGGTAGGGTGATGCTAAAGAAGTGGTCGCCCGCCTCTATTTGGAAGGTCAGTCCTTCAGCGTTCTCATTCATGAGCACCACGCCGTAGGTGCCATCGGGGTTCTCGGCAGCACAGACGGTCACATTAGACGGTTTGTAGCCTTTGGTTCCGATACGTGTAGAGCCGGTCTTGAAGGCCTTGCTGAGGTGTCCGATAGCGTAGTAATGACTACGTTTGGTGAGCGTGGTATAGTCCTTGGAGGACACATCGACTGCTCCGTAGCAGGTACTGCAAGCACCGGCACCGCCGTGAGGACCATTGTTGTCATCCAGCATAAAATTCCAAACGATGACGCTCTTGCACCAGCGGGTGACATTTGCCAAGCAGGTATATTTCATCTCGTGGAGCAGCGATACGCTCATGTCGTGCCCGTTATTCCAGGTACCGATGGACGCCTCGGTGAAATAGAGGTTCTTCTCCGGTGCGGCATTATGCACGGCATCGAGCTCGGTAGCCGAACCGCCGTAGTTATGGTAAGCCGCTCCGTCGATGTACTTGGCTGCCTCCGAGTCGTTGTAGATCTTAATCGGATAGCGCTGCTGGTCCTCTTTACCATCGTAGTTATAGTTATGGTCAAAGACGATGATCTTGGTCTTCAAGCCAGCCGCCTCAAATGCCGGACCGAGGGCAGTCTTGACAAAGTCACGCTGTTGCTGCCACGGCATATAGAGCGACATCGAGTTCCCCCAGTTGAGGGGTTCGTTCTCCACGGTGACGCTGGTGACAGGCACTCCGGCTTGCTCGAAGCCCTGGATCCATTTGACGAAATAGGTGGCATAGTCCTGATAATAGTCGGGATTGAGATAGCCTCCTACCCATGACTGGTACGCACCTTTGGTGTTGATATCGCTCACTTTCATCCACCGCGGACAGCTCCAAGGCGAGCCCATCACTTTGAGGTCGGGGTTATAGGTCCGAATCTCCTTGAGTATCGGGATGATATAGTCCGTCTCGTCGGAAGTGAGGGCAAAGTTCTCAATGCCCTGCCGGTCACAGCAGGTGTAGTCATAATTGCTATGGGCATTAAAATCCGAGCCTCCTATGGGCACGCGAACGTAACTGTAACCCATGCCCTCGCTCAAGCTGAACGTCTCTTTGAGCAGTTTGGCCCGTGCATCGGCAGGCATCCGGCTGAGGTTGTAAGCGCTGGCACCGGTGATGGCTGCTCCGAAACCGTCGAAGTCCTGAAAGCGCGTGTTGGGATCGAGCGTCATCGTTATCTCGGGGTTCATGTTCAGCCCTTCGATGAAGATCTTGCCCACCTTGTCGAAATGCATCGTATTGTCCGCCGTGGTGATATAGGTCATCACGTCGTGCTTAGTCTCCGTTCCGGGATCAGTACCCGGGTTGGTGTTGGGGTCCTTGCAGCCGGTTAACAACGCGGCTGCAAGGGTGATATACAATAAATTTCTCATATTTGTCATTGGTCATTACCTTATCTTCTCATAAGTGGTGGTCATGTTGTTCTTATTGAGCGTTATGCGGTAGATGCCCTCGAACAGCAGATCAGCGGAAGACCACCAGTTACCGACGTTGCTGTCCTCGTTGGAGCTGACGATGTTGAGTCCGCTCTGGGTATAGTCGAGCGAAGTCTCTTCTCCACCCCATCCATGCTGATGGAAGAACTTGAAGTTGACCGCACCAAATCCCGGATGGTCCGCATTCTCCGCATCATTGAGCATATAGACGGTAAACTGATAGGTCTTGGGCGCGATGAGACGGCCTACGAGGTTCTGGTTCGGACTGTCGAATCCCCAACCGCTGGTAGCGTGCGGATCCCACGAAGGCTGCCCCATACCCACACCGCAGAGGTACATCACATCCGGTTCTACCAGGTCATACAGCGGTTCTACTACGAGGTAGTCCTCCGCCACTTTGTACGACAGGTAGTACATGCCCTTATCGCCAAGGAACTTCACTTTGTTGCCGCCGAGGTACTCCATCCAGTCGAGGTTGTAAGCCTTCTCCAGATCCACCACGCCGGTTATCTCGACCTCGCTATCCTTATCGAAGAAGATCTTCGCACCGCGGTAGTCCTTGCGTGCCGAAGAGGACGATATATACGCAGGCTCTTCCGCCAAATCGTTGTTCACATCGACTGCCGAGACAGGCATAGCCACCTTACCGCCGATGGTGATCTCGAAGGTCACGGGGTTGAAGATGATAGTATCGATGGTCTCAAAGTTGTCGTTCTCCAGGATGATGGCGCTTGCCTCTTCGGATTCGAACTGCTCTTGAGTGATGAGCGAAAGATCATCATTGAGCATACCGAAGACGGGCGTGTTCCAGTCGATACGTCCGAACTTGGTACCGGTGACAGCCAAGAGACATTGGATGGACTTCGGGTACTTCAAGTCGTATGCCGCAAAGACACCATTCACCTCGTCGTAGGTCATCTGCTTGCCTTTGCCGAGCGCGGTATATTGGATAGTCGGCGGCATGACGAACATGGTCTCCATCGCCGGACGACGTCCCGTGCAACCGGTCAGGATGAGGTTGGTGGCTGTGCCTTCCACGTTGGTAGCAGTCAGATAGATCTTGACGTCGTCATTCTCCAACATGTTCGGTCCGAACGGCACCGGATACTTGAGTTGTGCCTGATAATGGAAGTCGGGTGTACGCAGCAATTCGGATGCCACAACGCGTAAACCGACCATCACTTTCACTTGGAGCTGCGACAGCGGTGTCTGTGTCTCGTTGATCTCAACGTCGAACGCCACGCTGTCGGTTCCGTAGAGCACGCTTTGGGTGAGCATTGTCGCCTTCAGTTCAGGCTGCCCTGCCGGATACACTTTCCGGTAATGCTCGGGTTGACACGCTGCCATCAGCAGCACTGCCAAGGCTATGTATAGTAGCTTTTTCATATTTGTCATTGGTCATTTGTCATTGGTAATTGTCCATTCATCAATATCCCGCGTTTTGTTGCAGATTCGCATTCTTGTCCAGCGCTGTCTGCGGGATAGGCATCAGGCGGTGCTCCTCCACGAACGGACGAGCCTGCGGCAGACGACCTTCGTCACGGCTGTTGATGTCGTTCATTATCTCCATCAGTTTGCCGAAGCGGATGAGGTCGAACAAACGTTGTCCTTCCAACGCCAACTCGAGACGCCGCTCGTTGAGGATCGACTCCAACATAGCGCTCTCGCTGCTAGTCTTGGATGCCGGCAGTTCAGCCAAACCGACACGTGCACGAATCTCATTGACCAGGATAGCCGCGCCGGCCAGGTCACCCTTGTGCGCCAAAGCTTCAGCTTTGAGCAACTGGATATCCGCACCGCGCAGTTTGATGATGCTGTTGTACGCCGAACGGCATTTGTACATGAACGGATAATTGCTTGCGGGATAGTAATTGCTCCACGCGCACTGGTCCCAAACGATGGTCTGGTTCTTGCGAATGACGTCTCCTTCCTTGTCGAACGCGTTGATCAGGTCACGACTCGGAGTGATCCATTTGGCCCAGGTGAAGTTCGACTCCGGATCGGCAGCATCGCGTCCGAACATCCACGTCACCCAACTGCCACTACCGGCGTAGTACTGCATCTCGAGAATCGACTCCACCGAGTTACGCAGCACAGCGTCTCCGGTCTCTTTATCGTAGCCCCAGAGGTCCGCAAAGTTAGGCTCCAGCCGGATACCGTCACCAAAGACGAGGTCGCAGTATTCAACCACCTTGTCCCACTGACCGAGTTCGGCATAGAGCTTAGCTAACAGCGCATAGGCCACGGTCTTGCTCAGACGCGTCTTGTCGCCCGCATTGATAGCCGGTGCATAAGGAATAGCTGCCAACAGGTCTTCCTGCACACGCTTGTACGCCGAATCTTGCGTCACCGGCATCGGGAAATAGATGGGATACACCTCTTCGATATTGGCAGCGGTGATATCCGGTGCCTCCGTGAGGTTCAGCGGAATATTGCCGAACCAGTGTGCGAGGTCGAAGATCATCATACTGCGGAAGATAAGCGCTTCGGCTTTCCACTGTTTGCGTTCGCTCTCAGCAAAAGCAGGATCGGGCACGAGGTCGATATTGGAAATAACCACATTGGCCTTGGCTATATCCTCCAGATAGCGATCCCAGTCACGTGCAATATCGGGATTGGACGCATCGAGCGCGTTCGTCTCGACAGGCACCACTTCGGCACCGGTCGTGCCCGCATACGCGTTGTCTGTACGGGACTCGCCGAACAGCAGATAGTCCAGATACCAGTGCTCCTGACGGTCACGCATCACATTATACAAGTCATTATATACCGCGTATATGGCCGCGCGATCCTTAAACTTGATACGCACGGAGTCACCCGCCTCACTCGAACCGATGTTCAGTTCCGACTGATCGGATATGGGGTCACGGTCCAGACTGCAAGCGCTAAACAGCGCCACGGTTGCAAGGATGCATATATATGATAGCTTTTTCTTAGCTATAAAAGCACGATTAACTTCGTTTTTCATAACTCTTTCCCTTTCCATTAGAATTCAATGTTTATACCGAATACGAAACTGCGGGTCTGGGGATAGGTACCGTAGTCGAGTCCCTGTACCGTACCGGAGTTACCGCTCTGGTTCACCTCCGGGTCCATTCCCATGTATTTGGTCAGCGTGAAGAGGTTCTGCGCCGAGAAATACGGCTGCAGGCGCGTCATGCCGATACGCTTCATCCATTCACCGGAGAACTCGTAACCGATAGTCAAGTCCTTGAGCCGCAGGTAACTGCCGTCCTCCACGAAATAGTCACTGACCCGCATGTCGAATCCGGCTTTCGGTATCTCCGTAATCATACCGGGCCGACGCCAGCGGTCCAGCACACGCGTCGATTGGTTCTTGGCGTCATACATACCCTCGGTCTCGATACGGCTGGCATTGAAGATATCGTTGCCGTAGGTTCCTTGCAGCAGGAAGCTGATGCTCACGCCGTAGAAGCGGAAGGTGTTGGTCATACCGAAAGTGATGTCGGGATTCGGGTCGCCGATATAAGTACGGTCGTTGGCCGTCACCTCGCCGTCACCGTTGACATCGAGGTAGATGAGCTCACCCGTCTCGGGATCCACACCGCCGGTCTTGTAGCCGAAGAACGAGCCCAACGGCATACCCGGCGTATTACGCACGCAGTACTCGGCTAATACATCCGTCACCTTGGCGTCGTAATAGACCTGACTCGTAGCCAGTTTCTCCAGACGGTTCTTGTTATGCGAGATGTTGAATTGCGTATCCCATTTGAAGTTCTTGCGCACGAAGTTATGCGACGTGATACTGAATTCGATACCGGTGTTACTCATCTCGCCTTCGTTACGCTGGATGGAGCTGACAGCAGCTGAACCGGCAGGCAAGGTCACCCACATAAGCATGTTGGTAGTATATTTGTAGTACCAGTCGAACGTCAAGCTCAGCCTGTTATGGAGCAAGGTCCAGTCGAGACCGATGTTCGTCTGCGCAGTCGTTTCCCAGGTCAGATCGGTGTTACGGAGCGAACTCTGGCTGTAGGTCGGCACGGCGTTCTCATTGCCGGTCTTCCACCAGTCCTGACGGTTGATGCTGTAGCGCTCGAGGTAAGCGTAGTCGCCTATACCGGCTTGGTTACCGGTCTGTCCCCAACCACCACGGAGCTTAAGGTCATCGATCCACGTCACGTCCTCCATGAACTTCTCGCCCGATATACGCCAAGCGGCACTGAACGACGGGAAGAAACCCCATCGGTGGCCCGGCGCTAACTTACTCGAACCGTCGGCACGGAAGTTGGCGGAGATCAGATAGCGGCTGTCGTAGTTGTAACTGATACGCGCAAAGCCGGATAGGATAGCCCAAGCGGAAGCTGTTGTACGCGTGCTGCCCGGATCAATCTTGTTGGCTGCATTCAGCGTCTGAATGGTACCGTCGGCATAATGGCTGCCGTAGATACCTGCCCAGGTGTACATCGAGTTGGTGTAGGAGGAACCAAGCATCACATCGAGGCTGTGTTTGTCATACTGACCGTTGTAGTTGAGCACGTTATCCCAGATGGTCACCTGATCAAAACTGCGGGTGTCCGTTCCCTCACCGCGTTGCGTACGGCCCCAAGAGGTCTTGATCGGGTCGAGGAACGATGTGTAGTTGATGATACGCAAGTCCTCGGTGAAGGTGGTGTTGAACTTCAACGAGTGCGTGTACTCGTCCGCTCGGTTGAATTTCTTGGTGTCATATAAGGTGAACACGCCCTTGCCGCTGGCTAACAGACGGTGCTGCAAAGTATGCTGGTTCTTATAGCGCTCGATGTTCTCCAACGGGTGCGTGATGTTGCTCACGCCGTAGAAATTGGTGTAGTAATAGGTCGGATTCTCGGGATCGTAAATCGGTGCGTAGGTCGGCGTGTTGATCACCGAAAGCACCAGACCGCCACGGTTGGCACCCGTTCCGGAGCTGATACCGCCCTGATTATCGCTGTACGCATAAGCTATGTTAGCGCCTATATTGAGCCATTTGGTCACATCCACATCCAGCGCCGAGCGGAAGTTATAGCGCGAGTACTTGGTCGTGTTGATGATACCTGTCTCGTTCGTGTAACCGCCGGAGAGGAAGTAGTTGACGCGGTCAGTGCTACCGCTCACGTTCAGCTGATAGTTCTGCGTCGAACCGGTGTGGTAAGTCTCGTCGAACCAGTTGGTTTTGTCTGTCAGACCGTCCGGCAGCACCACATTCGAACCGAGGTCCTGCAAGTACTCTTTGTACTGCTCGAAGTTCAGGCTCTCCATCCGTTGGGCTACGTTGGTCCAACCGCCATACATAGTGAAGCCCACTTTCACTTTCTCTGCCCGCGCATGTCCCGCCTTGGTCGTGATCATGATCACACCGTTCGCGGCACGACTACCGTAGATGGCTGCGGAGGAAGCGTCCTTCAAGACCTGCATGCTCTCGATATCATTCGGAGCCAGGAAGTCGATGTCGGTCATAGGCACTCCGTCCACTACGTACAGCGGGTCGTTGCTCGCATTCATAGATGTGGTACCACGTACACGCACCACCATTCCCGTACCAGGCTGACCGTTCGGCTTGACCACCGTTACACCGGCTGCCTTACCTTGCATCGCCTGAGCGGCGGAAACAATAGGAATCTTCTCCAAGTCCTCTGTACTGACTGAACTGACGGCCGTCGTGATGTCCTTACGTTTGGCGGTACCGTAACCGATCACCACCACTTCGTCCAGCACTTTGTTGTCATCCGTCAGGGTGACGGTCAACTGACTGCGTCCGTTCAGTTTCTCCTCTTTCGTCTGCATGCCGACGTAGCTGAAGACCAAAACGGCATTGGGTGACGAGACGTCCAATGTGAACTGTCCGTCCAAATCCGTCACCGTGCCATTGGTCGTCCCGCGTTCCATGACGCTGGCACCAATGATGGCTTCATGCCCGTTGTCCATCACCGTACCGCTCACCTTCACTTGGGCGAACGACGTCAGGGCCAACAGCGGACATAAAACGATAACGACTGTAAAAAATTTTCTCATACTCTTAGATTTTTAAGTTAGTAAATCCATTTGGCGGTGCAAAGGTACTACATTTATCTCACATGCGCAAATGCATATAGCCCGCGCAAAGTAAATATGTGAATTACAAAAAACACAACTTCCTTATTTTCAGTCATTTAACGACTAAAAAAAGTGAATAAGAAGTGTCACTTTGTAAACGTCCCTATCTGCTGAACTTGCGATTCAAAAGCATCTCGGTCGATTGCAAGGTTCTTCAAACGCGCGCGGTAATTATAAATGGTGTTGACCGAATAACGCAGCAGACGGGATATATTCACGCTGTTGTCTATACCCAAGCGGATGAGGGCATAAATGCGCAATTCCGTATTGAGCAATTCGCCTTTGCGCAACACAATCCGTCCTTCCTCGCGCAGCAGTTGGTTGAAGTTGGCCACAAAATCCGGGTAAATACTCAAAAAGGCGGTGTCGAACTCCCGATAGAACCGATCTATCTCCGATTGGGTGAAAGCCGGGTCTTTCACTTGCTTGCGCAGTTTATCCAGATAGTCGGAATAGAGATTCAGATAATGGCCTATATACTCATCCTTGACGTGGTTGGACTCCAATAGCGCATAATTGGTCCGCTGCAACTGCTCATTGGCTTTGCGCAGGTCATTCGACAGGATCTCAATCTCACGGCTCTGGAGGTGAATACGGCGGGTACGCTTGACATACAGCAGGATTGTCACCATCAACAACAAGGCCAGCAGAATACTGCATACCAAGGCCCACACTAAGCGACTGTTGAGTTCGCGCTGATGAACCAGATAAGAGGTGGAGATGATATTGACGAGCGGACTGATCTGCCACATACGTAGACTGGCATCATAGAAAGAAGCATTGGCCAGCGAATAATGTATGATCTCAAAACTGGACTGAATATCGCCGCGATGATAGAGTATTTCCGCCACCATCCAACTGCTGCCGTTATCCGTGATGCCATTCCGCACATCGGCCAACGCCGAACGCAATAACCACTCTAACTGCTCGTCCTCCTTGTTCATGAATCGGTATATATCCGACCTGCAATAGGCATACAACGCATATTCCGGCGAACCGGGACGGACAGATTGCAAAAGCATGCGGTTATACATCATCGCTACGTCCGCCTCCAAATGTTCGCGGGCATAACTCTCGCGAAGACTGAGGTAGAGAACGCCTGTATCGGGAATATTCTCCATGATCAGTTGAAAATACCGGTCGCGCTGTTCGCGATGCTCTTCCATATACGTTTCCAAGCCACCATAGAAGCCGGCTTCACCGTGCAGATGGTACATACAGCGGTAATAAGCCACACGGGCCTGTTCCGACAAAGATGCCGTATCCACTAACGCAATGGTACTGAAAGCCTCATGATACACACCTGCACTCGCTAACAGATAAGCCAAGTCCGTCAGCGATTCTGCCAAAAAGTCGCGGTCGCCGACCTCACGCGCTAACTGCACGTTCATCTGGTAATAGCGCAAAGCTTCCTTACACCGATACGGGCGATATTCCGCAGCCAAAAGGCAGTTCACGCGGTATAGGTCTTTCCATGAGCTCCATTGGTTACGGCGCTGTTCCAACAACGTGTCTATCCGTTGCTGACGAACGGACAGATATTCATTCGATCGCTTGATCTCGGACATGTAAACCTGCAGTAACGAATCATTCACAGACAACGGTTTTCCCATGGTCATGGAAGGTACTCCACATAGCAGAATGACACAAAAGAGTATCCTTTTCAAAAACCTATTCGTGAGTTTGTTTTTCATGTTATTTCTTTTGACGCTGCAAAGATACAACAAATTTTGCATATATGCAAGAAAAAAGCGCAGATTTTGCGCTTTTTTTCTATCGGGAACTATGGTCCGAGGGAACTAGTCTACTAGTCTACTAGTCTACTCGTCTTCCTGCAGCGTCGTAGAGGTGGTTGTTGCGCTCGATATAGAGCACGCCGTTGATGAAGACCTTATTGGTCATTGGTAATTGGTCATTGGTAATTTGGTCAATGCCCTCGTGGGAGATATAGACGGCAGGAGCACCGAAGCCTCCACGCTTGTTGGCAGCCCGGACGATGAGACCTTCTTCACCCTTCCATTCGGGCAGTTCGGCAGCTATGGACAGCACACCGTCTTTCTTGATGAGGAACGCGGTTCCTTCCGGCGCTCCGCTCCACTCACCGTCATCGCAACGGAGTTCAACCTGCAGCACTTCCTCCTCAGCCGTAGCCGCCCATTCGCCAAGCGTGAAGCCGATAGTGAAGGCAGCAGCCTGCTCTTCGCTGATGACCGTCTCCAATTCCTGCGTGGCATTGTCCGAGAACGGATCGACGAAGGTGACGAGGTTGCTTTCCGGCGTGATCAGCTGTTCATCCTCCAGGCGGGTGTTGAACTCACCGAAGCGAGGCCAAGCGCCGGCGCTGAGCAGCGATTTGGTCCAACGCTGAACGGTACCCTGTTCGTCCGCAAAAGCGAACTGTCCTGCGCTATAGTCCACGGTCGTATTGAGGAAGAGAGCGGTAGGCGTGTTAGCCCACGCGCGACCGAGTGAGAGGACAGGATTCTCGCTCTGAACCGTACAAGCGTCGAAGACGAAGCCGTTGTCCGTTTCGGCACCGTTGTTGGCGGAGAGCACGGCGATAGCATCGTCAGCCGACTGGTCGGCGCGGAGGAGGCTGTTGCGGAAATAGACGCTACCGTCACCGCTGATGAGGTCGAGCGCACCGTGTATCTCGCAGTCCTCAAAGAACTTGACAGCACCTGTGAGGTTGGAGAAATAAGTGTTCTGACGACTGAGCAGGCGCACATTCTTGCAGACAGTCTGCGTACCCTGGTCCCAGAGAGCCACAGCACTGGTGGTGGTCAGCGCATTCCGAATGGTGAGGTCCTGCAGGTAGGTGCCTTGCACATTCTCTGCGATGCGGAGCGTAGCCGTGTTGTGGAGGGCATCCGGCAAGGCGAGAGGTGCATTCTGAATGATCACGCCTTCGGCGGATTCACCGATGAGGGAGATATTATTGGCACAGATGGTCGTCAGCGGAGCTGCACCGAGGTTATAGGTACCGTTGGGCAGGAAGATCTTGGCGTCGCCGGTAGCATTAGCAGCAGCTATAGCTGCGAGCAAGGACGGCGCGTCGCCTGCCGGTACGCTATAGAAGCCGGTAGCCTCATCAAAGGGAACCTCAATAGTACGGATACGCTCCACTTTCATGATACCGCCGGACTGGCTGTAGAACTTGGCAAAGAACATACCAGCCTCGCTCGGTTTCTCGTCGCTGTCCACATAGGAAACGAGTTTCTCTTTGGGCACGACAAGGGTGTCACCGGGTTGCAATTTCTTGAACTGGATCATCTCTTCTATCTCGTTATCCAGCGGGTCAAAATCGCACTTGGTAGCAATCGCTATCTGGCACTGTTTCTCCCCCCTCCATATATAGCGGATGGAGTCGTCCTGCCATTGGATATAGGGTGCGATCCAATACGTGGAATCGTCCTTGGCTTGCACCTTCAACTCTTCGCCGTTGTGCATGAAAGCAGCCCCGTCCATACAGTTGGAGAACATATCATCCGGCGCTATACTGAGGAAACCGCCGCCGTGGTAGGTAACGGAGATAAAGACCTGCACGTTATAGTCGATACCCATGCGAATCAAGAGGTCACGGTAGGTCTTACCGATGGAGATATAGTACATGAACTTGCCTTCAATGACCGTTTCAGCCAAGTGAGCGTGGTACGGGATCTTATCCGCGAAAGTACCGTCAGGCGGGCAGAACAGATTGCACAGGTTTTTGTCCTTGTACTCGCCCGTACAGCTGAAATCAAGCACAACTTCGGGAGCGGGATCGTCCCGATGGTCCGGGATGAAATAGACAGACAAAGGCAGGTCGAAGGTCCACGCGGTGTACCAAACGGTCTTGCTTTCGGTGACCGTCTCCGAATACTCTTTGCCTAAGGCGATAGCCGAGATACAGGACTCACCCGGCTCTTCTGCCTGCACGCTTCCAGTCCATGTGCAAAGAAGGGCTGCAAGCGCAAAAATCAGTAAATGTTTCTGTTTCATACAATCAAAATTTTAAAAAATTATTGGTAGATGGGTTATGGGTTACGGGTTACGGGTTGTCACTCCTCGCTGAAATGGACGAGGACGTGTCGGTAGGAGTTGAAGATCTTCGACTTGGACACGAAACCGAGGTATCGGCGGTCCTGATCGACGACGGGCAAGTTCCATGCTCCGGTGTCTTCGAAGGTCTCCATCACTTTTTCCATAGGCATATCGAATCGCAGCACAGCCGGTGGCGAGGTCATCAGCTGGCCCACGGTGAAGCGCTTGTACAGGCGGGGCTGGAACATGATATTACGGACCTCATCGAGCAGCAACAGGCCTTTGAGATGTCCGTCGCGGTCGATGACAGGAAAGATATTGCGGTGGCTCTCGCTGATCACTTTGACCAGTTCGCCCAGCGTCATATCCGGAAAAACGGCAATAAAATCCGTTTCGAGCACACTGTCCATCTTGAGCAGCGTGAGGACATTGCGGTCCTTGTTATGGGTGAGCAGTTCGCCTTTCTGCGCCAGACGCATAGCGTAGAGCGAGTGAGGTTCAAACAGCATAATAGTCAGGTAAGAGATGACGCTGACGATCATCAGGGGCATGAAGAGGTGGTATCCTCCGGTCAGTTCGGCGATGAGGAAGATACCGGTGAGGGGAGCGTGCATGACACCGGACATAAGGCCTGCCATGCCGACTAAGGCGAACGAGGTCTCGGGAACCGTCAGTCCGCAAAGGTTCATCACGCGTGCCGTGACAAAGCCTACGATGGCACCCATGAAGAGTGAAGGTGCGAAGATACCTCCGACGCCTCCGGCACCGTTGGTGGCCACACTCGCTACTATCTTGACGAGGATGATGGCCGTGAAGTAGGCGATGAGAATGAGACCGCTGGCGCTATTAGACTGCTCCGTTGTTAGAAACTGCTCGAAGGGACTATTGCCGATGGCAGTGAGGCTGTCGCCGTTGATGAGCTGGCGGATGACATCGTATCCCTCGCCGTAGAGCGGCGGGAAAAGGAAGATGAGGATACTGAGCGTACCACCTCCGACGAGCAGCTTGAGCCACATATTGCCGATGCGGCGCTTCATCCATTGTTCAAGGCGGTTCATTCCCCGTGTGAAATAGAGGCTGGCAAAACCGCAAACGGCGCCGAGAATGAGGTACCACGGGATACGCTGAACGAGGAACGGCTCGACATTATGGAGCGGGAACATAGGGTCCGTACCCGTGAGTATATACGAGATGGCGGTGGCGGTGACAGACGAGATGAGCAGCGGCGCTACGGAGGTCATGGTCAGGTCCATCATCAGCACCTCAAGCGTGAAGACGAGTCCGGCGATAGGCGCTTTGAAGATACCGCCGATGGCGCCGGCGGCACCGCAGCCGATCATGAGCATCATTGTCTTCTGGTCGAGCCGGAAAGCCTTGGCAAGATTCGAACCGATGGCAGCGCCCGTGAGCACGATAGGCGCCTCAGCACCGACCGAACCGCCGAAACCAATGGTCAAGCCCGATCCCACCACCGACGACCACATATTATGCGGCTTGATGATGGACTTGCGCTGCGAGATGGCGTAGAGGATCTTGGTGATACCGTGCGAGATATCGTCACGGACAATGTATTTGACAAAAAGGGCGGCGAGCGTGATACCGATGATCGGCGTGATGAGGTACCACCAGGTGCGGTCACCGGCGATGAGCTGGTTCTCCACGATCCATTGGATGAAATGGATGAACGATTTGAGCAGAGCCGCAGCGGCGGCGGAGAACATACCTACGAAGAATGACAGAAGCAAGACTAAGTGCTTCTCGCTCAGATGGCGTTCCCGCCATGAGATCATTCTATCGTTGAAGGAGGTCTGCACGCTAAACAGTTAAAGCGTTAAATTGTTAAACTGTTAAATGATAAAATGGCTACTGGTCCCAGCCGATGCCTTTGTATTTATCGAGGTCCCAGTCTTCCTCTACCTCATTGAGGTAGATGGTCTCATCATTTACCATTTCTTCATTTACCATTTCTTCATTTTCTTTCTCGACTGCCGTCACATCAATCGGGGCATGGCTGATCTCAATAACCTGGTTCTGCTCCTTGTTCAGTTCGGTCCAAAGGGCGTCCTTCAGTTCATCGATGCCTACACCGGCGACAGACGAGATGAAGACAATAGGGATATCGATTTTCTTAAGAGACTTGGATTTGCGCAATTTCTCGAGTTCTTTCGGTTCGAGCGTGTCGCATTTGCTGATAGCGAGGATGCGTGCTTTGGTCAGCAGTTCGGGGTTGTACTGCTCGAGTTCGTTGAGCAGGATACGGTATTCACGGACGATGTCCTCGGAGGTGGCAGGCACCATGAAGAGGAGTACGGCGTTGCGTTCGATATGGCGCAGGAAACGGAGTCCGAGTCCCTTGCCCTCGCTGGCGCCCTCGATGATACCCGGAATATCGGCCATGCAGAACGAGCGTCCGTCGCGATAGGAGACGATGCCGAGTTGCGGCGTGAGCGTGGTGAAGGGATAGTCGGCTATCTCGGGTTTGGCTGCCGAGACCACGCTGAGGAGCGTCGATTTGCCGGCATTGGGGAAACCTACGAGACCTACATCCGCCAGCACTTTGAGTTGCATGATGACTGTTCTCTCCTGCGCCGGTTCACCGGGTTGGGCATATCGCGGCGCCTGGTTGGTGGCCGTACGGAAATGCCAATTACCGAGACCTCCACGTCCGCCTTTGAGCAGCACTACCTGCTCGTTATGGTTTTTTACCTCGCAGATAAACTCGCCCGTCTCGCCGTCATAAACGACCGTTCCGCAGGGCACTTCGATGATTTTGTCTTCGCCATCCTTGCCGAACGAACGACTCTGTCCACCCTTGCCTCCGTCCGTAGCCATGATATGCTTCTGGTACTTGAGGTGCAGGAGCGTCCATAGGTTTCTATTGCCCCGCAGAATGACCGACCCGCCTTTGCCTCCGTCTCCGCCGTCAGGCCCGCCTTTGGGCAGGTACTTGGCGCGATGAAGGTGCATACAACCTGCTCCGCCCTTGCCGGAGCGGCAGTAGATTTTTACATAGTCGATAAAATTGCCGGACATAGTTGACGAATTTACGCTTTGTCAACGATGCGTTCGATCTGGAGGAACACATCCTGCATGTTGTGGTTTCCGTTAACGGGGCAGTAATTGCCCTGATGGAGGTAATAGAGGGCGATAGGCTCCGTCTGCTGGTGATAGACGGCGATGCGATGACGAATCGTATTGAGGTTATCGTCGGTCCTGCCACTCACTTTGCCGCGCTCGATGAGACGCTGGATTAACAACTGTTCGTCCACCAACAGGTCGATCATAATGGCCTCCATGCCATATTTCTTAAGCAGTTGTGTCAGCGATTCGGCTTGTGCTACTGTACGGGGATAGCCGTCGAAGATGGTGCCTTTGCAATCTGCCGGCAGACCTGCTATATAGTTTTCGATGACGCCGTACATCATGTCGTCCGGCACCAAGTTGCCCTTGGAGATGAGTGCATCGATCTGCTTGCCCAACTCACTTCCTTTGGCTATTTCTGCGCGTAGCACATCGCCTGTGGACAAATGTTGCAAGCCGTATTTCTGCACGATGAACTCCGACTGCGTACCTTTACCGCTTCCGGGAGCTCCGCATAAAATGATATTCAACATAAGATAAACTTTAGCTATTAGCTGTTGGCTGTTAGCTTTGGCTATTATTCCTTAATAAACAGACGCAAAACGAGTTGCCTGTTTTGCAGGGCAACTCGTTTGCTAAGCATAATTGCCTAATTAGAGAGCAAATCTTGCACCCGGTTTGATACGAACGACCTTCTTTGCCGGAACGTTAACGATCTCACCAGTACGCGGGTTTTTAGCCTTGCGAGCTGCTTTTTGAGCGATGCCGATAGAAGCGATACCGATCAACTGTACGCCTTCGCCTCTCTTAACTGCTGCAACTGCCTCGTCGAGGGCTGCGTCAATAACTTTTGCTGCCAATGCTGCAGATACCTCAGCCTTAGCGGCGGCTGCTTTAATAAGTTCTGATTTGTTCATAATGTTGAGATTTAAAATTATTAAATAAGTTAACTTATCGGGTTCTTTTTTCCCTCCTTTTTGGTGCTTTCCGTTGTACACCAACGAAAACCGCTTGCAAATTTACTACTTTTTTTGTAAATGACAAATATTTTTGGCAAAAAAATTCACTTTTTCACAAAAAAACATGTTTTTTTTACAAAAATTAGCCTTTTGGCGTGATTATTCCGCAAAAAAGCAGTAACTTTGCACCCGAAATCATACGAATATGCGAAACATTCCGAAAGTGACGGGCTATGTGTTAATAGCCAATGTCGTAATCTATCTTCTAACCGTAGTGATTCGTCGTTACGGCATTGATTTGAATGCTATCGGCGGCTTGCATTTCTACGCCGCTCAGTCTTTCCATTGGTGGCAGCCGATCACCTATATGTTCCTCCACGCGAACTTCAGTCATTTGTTCTTTAACATGTTCGCCGTTTGGATGTTTGCTCCAATGATCGAGCAACAATGGGGTGCGCGGCGATTCAGTCTGTATTATCTCGTTTGCGGCTTAGGTGCGGGACTGATTCAAGAACTCGTGTGGGCGCTGATGCTGTCAAACATGTCGGCTTCTTACGATGTAACAACGCTTGCGCATTACGCGATGATGCTCAATACGATTGGTGCTTCCGGTGCCGTGTTCGGCATCCTGTTTGCCTTCGGCTGGCTCTATCCCGATGTGCCGATGTACATTTTTTTCGTGCCCGTGCCCATACGCGCGCGTATATTCGTTATTATATATGCGCTCATCGAACTGTTTGCGGGCCTTGGTTCGGTCATCGGTCTGACAGCCGACAATGTGGCGCATTTCGCGCACTTGGGCGGATTGCTCTTCGGATGGCTGCTCATTCTGTATTGGAAAAAAACCAACTGGCGTGAACCCGGTGAGTTATGGCTGCAGTTCAAGGCCAAATTAGGTATTCGTCAGCGTCCCGAAAGCGACAACGACGGGAATCGGTTCGAGAAGTTTCACTATCACAAAAGCGAGTAAATTTGATGTTATAGAGAACATCTATGGCCTAAAAACAAAGAAGGTTGGCCTTCTTTAGCTTTTGATATTCAGGAGAATATCGAAAGAAAACAAAGAAGGTTGTCTCCCGACAACCCAATCTTTTTACTTAACCTTAAATCTAATACCATGAAAAACACGGTGCAAAAGTACTGCTTTTTCACTAATTGACCAAATTTTTGCACAAAAAAGTGCTGAAAAAGAGAAAATTGTCAACTTAAATTGGCAAATTTACACCATTTTGTCAGGCCGGCTCTCCGTTGTCGCCTAACAGATCGGGTCTGCGTAGGCGCGTATGCTCCAAGGATTGTTCGTAGAGCCACTCCTCTATTTTGGCCTGATGTCCGCTCAGCAGGATCTCCGGTACTTTCCATCCTTTGTAGTCGGCAGGACGCGTATAGACGCCTGCTTCGAGCAGTCCGTCCTGGAAGGAGTCGTTGAGCGCACTCTCCACGTCACCGAGAGCACCCGGTAACAAGCGAACGATGGCGTCGGTCATCATCGCAGCAGGCATCTCACCGCCGGTAAGCACGAAATCGCCTATGCTGTACTCGCGTGTGATGAGGTGGTCACGGACGCGCTGGTCCACACCTTTGTAATGGCCGCAGAGGATGATGATGTTCTGTTTGAGCGACAGTTCGTTGGCCGCTTTCTGGTCAAAACGCTGCCCGTCCGGTGCCGTAAAAATGACTTCGTCGTACTCTCGTTCGGACTTGAGATGAGTGATGAGACGGTCGATAGGTTCTATTTGCAGCACCATTCCCGCTCCGAAACCGAAGGCATAGTCGTCCACTTTACGATGCTTGTCCAGCGTCCAGTCACGCAAGTTATGTACGACGATCTCGCAAAGGCCTTTGGTCTTCGCGCGCTGGATGATGGAGTGATTAAGAGGCGATTCCAACAATTCCGGACAACAAGTGATGATATCAATTCTCATTATTCTTAAAGTTACAGAGTAGTTACATTGGCTTTGACTGTCGCTCGACTGTCGTTCGACCGTCGTTCGACCGTCGTTCCAGACAGCGGATTAGGGTATCGGATTAGGGTACCGGATATGGCACCGGATTAGGGTACCGGATCGTAACCGCTTCCTCCCCATGGATGGCAACGGCAGATTCGCTTGATGCCGAGCCAACCGCCTTTGAAAATGCCGTATTTGAGTACAGCTTCGACCATGTATTGGCTGCAAGTGGGCGTGTAACGGCAGGAGGGCGGCGTCAAGGGCGAGATAAAGGCTCGGTAGAAATAGACAGGGAGAAGGAAAACTTTTCTAATGAAAGTTTTCCATTTGTCATTAGTCGTTTGTCGTTGGTCGTTAGTCATTGGTCGTTGGGGGTTGGGTGGCTATTTTTTTCAGGGCTTTGGTGATGGCTTTTTCGATGACGGGATAAGGGTGTTCCTCTTTGTCCATGTAGTTGAAGGCGAGGAGGTAAGGGGCCTGTAGGATGTCCTGATTGAGGCGGTAGGCTTCTCGCATGAGCCGGCGCAAGCGATTGCGCTGAACGGCTTTCTTGAACAGGGATTTGGGCGCCCAGACAAGGACTTGCGTTGGCAATTGGGTATCGGCTATCGGCATATAGGTCACGCGCAGAGGCCACGCCGTGAAGCGTTTGCCCTCTTTATACAACTGCGCGATGCGTAATTGTCCGCAGAGTTTGTTCTGTTTGGGAAAGCTATTCGGCATTCTTCTCCAGATAGTCGGCTATAGCCATAGGCAGGGACGCGAACGGGTAGTTGGGTCCTGCCATGATGTCCACGCGGAAACCGGCATCCTCCAACGCGCGGATAGTGCCTTCGCCGAAAGCGGCGATCAGCGTCTTTCCTTGTTTCCATTGGGGGAAATTCTCGCAGAGCGAGGTGACACCGGCCGGTGTGAAGAGAGCGATCATGTCGTAGTCAAAGGGTCGATCCTCGGGCCATGGCGTCGTCACGGTGCGGTACATGATGGCCGGCGTGACTTCGATGTTATTCTCCGCGAACATATTGATCTGTTCGTCCGTGTGGATGTCCGAAAGTACCATGAGATACTTTTCGTTCGGCCGCCGGTGCATGGCCGGTAACACACCCTCGAAGCGGTTGCCCGTTTCCGGGAAGAAGACCTTGCGCTTGCGATAGTTGATGAACTTCTGCAAATAGAGTCCCACTTGCTCGGAGTTGCAGTAATAGTGCATACTCTCGGGCACATTGATGCGCATTTCTTCGCACATGCGGAAATAATGTTCCGCCCCAAGCCGCGAGTTGAGGATCACCGCCGTGAAATCCAGCGGGTTGATATGCTGCTGACGGAACTCGCGCGCAGAGAGGCCTTCGATATGAATGAACTGGTAGAAGTCACATTGCACACCAAACTGCTCCTCCAAACGGTTGTAAGGGTTGTGCGCCGTCTCCGGACGCGGTTGAGAAAAGAGAATTCTTTGTATCATAAGACAGATAACGTTTTTTCCGACAAATAATATAGTGCCGCTAAGGGCAGGATTTCCAAAGTGGCCACATACAGCATGAGGTAGAGCAAGTCGCGCAACGAGGTGACGAACAGGCGGAAGCTGCGGTAGAGCCACATGCCGATGAACAGGATAGTCACAATACCCACTACCCATCGTCCGGCAACAGGTGTGCCCACATGCATCAGGATGAGGATAGCCGGATAGAGGACCAGCGTGGCCAGCGTGGCGATGTTGGCATAGTGCTCGTACGGCGCGACGGCACGACGCGTGAGCAGGAAAGTATAGTCGAGCAGTTGATTACACAGCATTTTGAGCAGTAACATGCCGAGAATCAAACCGCAGATCACGCTGAAACCGACAAACGAGAATGGTCCGTCCGTGGCCAGGCAGAGGCAAAGGCCCAAAGCCAGCGTGCCGATGCGGAAGAGGGCGATGAACAATTGTCCGAAGGTGTTCGCCGGCGCCTCTTTGTAGGTGCGGTCGGTCCGTGCGACGAGTGACAAGGCCGCTTGGGTGATAACGCCAGGTTGCAACCACTCGCTGAGGATAGCTATCAGGAGCAACACCAACATCGTCCAACCGCACCACGGTGCGCTCAACGGAGAAATGATATGTTCGATTTCAGCCATCAGTTCTCAGTTTGCCAGAGGAACAGTTTGTCTCCTCGGCGGATCAGTTGATCGGTTTTTAGCGAGAAGAACTCGCCTTGCTGCACTCGTTTGGCCGGATGGCCGTCGGTGTCGCGCAAGCCTTGCAGCGTCAGTTCGATAGCGCCTGTCGTCTCGCCGGTAAGGAGGCATTGTTGCCCTTCTTCGAGTGCCTCAACAGCTTCGACGACGAACTCCGCCACGCTGAGGTTCTTGAAGAAATTGGTACACTTGCCGGCGTACACTTTCTTGCGCGTGGCCTGGCTGCCATACACGTGATTCCACTCGCCCAAGCGTTGGCCGAGATAGTAGCCGTCCCAGAAACCGCGATTGAAGACGCGGCTGAGGCGTTCGTTCCAGTCGGCTATCTTGGGTTCAATCAGGGCATTGTCGCCAAACTCACCGTTTTGCCAGGCCTCCACGGCCTCTTTGTAGCACCGCACAACGGTGCTCACATACTCCGGTCCTCGTGCACGGCCTTCGATCTTGAGCACCCGCACGCCGGCGTCGAGCATCTTGTTGAGGAAATGGATCGTTTTCAGGTCCTTGGGCGACATGATATACTGGTTGTCGATGTCCAGTTCGAGGTCGGACGACTTGTCCTTGACGGTGTAGCCGCGGCGGCAGACCTGGACGCAAGCGCCGCGGTTGGCCGACAGGCCGTAGTTATTGAGGCTGAGGTAACACTTGCCGCTAACGGCCATGCACAACGCGCCGTGACAGAACATCTCAATGCGTAGCTGTTCGCCTTTGGGTCCGCAGATATGCTGTTCGCGAATGTCGCGATAGATAGACGCCACCTGGTCCAAATTCAGTTCGCGCGCCAGGACGACCACATCGGCGAACTGCGCGTAGAACTTGAGCGCCTCGGTATTGGCGATGTTGAGTTGCGTAGAGAGGTGCACTTCCTGTCCCACTTGGGCGCAGTACTGCATCACCGCTATGTCGCTGGCGATGATGGCGTCCACGCCTTCCGTATGGGCCCGGTCCACTATCTCGCGCATCAACGGCAGATCCTCCGGATACATGACCGTATTGAGCGTGAGGTAGGTCTTGACGCCCGCTTCACGGCAGGTCCGAACGATAAACGCCATGTCCTCCGTGGTAAAATTAGCCGAACTGCGAGCGCGCATATTCAGGTGCTCGATGCCGAAATAGACGCTCGTAGCACCGGCGTTGATCGCCGCTGCCAGGCTCTCCCGGCATCCCACGGGAGCCATGATCTCGATATTTACCATTTGGTCATTTACCATTTACGATTTATTTGACCATTTGGCCATTTAGGTATTCGGCTATTTGTACTGCGTTGAGGGCGGCGCCTTTGCGGATCTGGTCACTCACGCACCAGAAACTGAGTCCGTTGTCGTTGCTCAGGTCCTTGCGGACACGACCGATGAACACCTCGTCTTTTCCGCTCAGGAACAGCGGCATCGGGTAGATTTTCTTCTCCGGTTCATCCATGAGCACACAGCCTTGCGCTGATGCAAAAGCCTCTTTGGCTTCGGCGACGCTGAGAGGCCGCTCCGTCTCCACCCATATACTCTCGCTATGCGCCCGGAGCGACGGCACGCGCACACAAGTGGCGCTGACCCGGACATCCGAGTGCATGATCTTGCGTGTCTCGTTGAACATCTTCATCTCCTCTTTGGTGTAGCCGTTGTCGGTGAAGACATCGATATGCGGGATGAGGTTGTATGCCAACTGATATGCGAACTTCTCGACGGTGGGTTCTTGGCCGCTGAGCACCTGGCGGTACTGGGTCTCCAGTTCTTTCATCGCCTGTGCGCCGGCACCCGAAGCCGCCTGATAAGTAGCCACGTGGACACGCCGGATATGACTCAGGCGCTCGATAGCCTGCAAGGCCACCACCATCTGAATGGTCGTACAATTGGGGTTAGCGATGATGTTTCGCGGACGAATCAAGGCATCCTCCGCATTCACTTCGGGCACCACCAACGGCACATCGTCGTCCATACGGAACGCCGACGAGTTGTCGATCATGATGGCTCCGAAACGGGTTATATCCTCCGCATATGTACGCGACACGCCTGCGCCCGCGGAGACAAAAGCAATATCGACGCCCTTGAAAGCGTCGTCGTGTTGCAGTAGTTGTACTTCGTACTCTTGACCACTAAAAAGATATTTTCTGCCGGCACTCCGTTCCGACCCGAACAATCGGAGTTCGGAGACGGGAAACTGTCGCTGCTCTAACACAGCCAACAGTTCCTGTCCGACGGCGCCCGAGGCGCCTACAATGGCAATTGTCATACTTATGCCAGTGCAACAATCGTGTCAGCCTCAGCCTCTTCGAAGGTCAGTTTACCCTCGCGAGCGAGCCAACCGAGAGCCAAAGCGAGCTCGTCGTTTTTCAGCTTGGTAGCCTTCTTCAGAGCCTTCAGACTCAGGGCACCATTCTGCAGAGCACCCCATACGAGGCCTGCATTCTCGCCAATTTTTGTAATCATAATACCTTAAATAATTTAGTGACTAATACCGGGTGCATTCAGGGGCACCCATTCCCTTATCTTTCTTTTATTCCTCCCATTTGCGGAAGACGAGGCAGGCGTTGTGTCCTCCGAAGCCGAAGGTGTTACTCAGCGCGTACTTGATGTCGCGTTTCTGCGCCTTGCCGAATGTGAAGTTGATGCGATAGTCGATGTTCTCGTCCACATCGTCGGGGTCGTGATTGATGGTCGGCGGAATAATTCCGTCCTTCAGCGCCATGATACACGCCAGCGCCTCTACGGCTCCCGTTGCACCGATCAGATGACCGGTCATGGACTTGGTCGAATCGAGGTTCATCTCATAGACATGGTCGCCGAACACGCGTTTGATGGCGTTCACCTCGGTCACATCGCCTAACGGCGTGGACGTGCCGTGTGTGTTGATGTAGTCTACCTGCTCCGGTTCTATGTCCGCATCCTTCAGCGCCTGTCGCATAACGCGCTCCGCACCTTTTCCTTCGGGATCCGGCGCTGTCATATGGTAGGCATCGGATGTCATACCGACACCGATGATCTCCGCATAGATCTTGGCGCCACGCGCTTTGGCATGCTCGTATTCCTCCAGAATGAGACACGCAGCTCCTTCGCCTAACACAAAACCGTCGCGGGACTTGGAGAAAGGCCGGCTGGCCGTTTCAGGCGATTCGTTGCGCGTCGAGAGGGCGTGCAGCGAGTTGAAACCGCCTATACCCGTGTAGGTCACATCTGCATCTGCGCCACCTGTCAGCAGCACTTCGGCGTGGCCCAGACGGATCTGGTCAAAAGCGGATCCTAACGCGTGAGACGAAGACGAACAAGCCGTGCTGACCGAATAACTGAGTCCGCCCAGACCAAAACGGATGGAGATCTGTCCGGCCGCTATACTCGGGATAGCCTTAGGAATCATAAACGGGTTGAATCGCGGCACACTGTCGCCTTTGGCAAAATCAATAATCTCCGACTCCATCGTCAGCAATCCACCCATTCCGCTTCCCCAGATCACACCGATTCGGCTGCGATCCTCTTGCTCCAGATCCAAGCCGCTGTCACGCAACGCTTCATCGGCCACACACAGCGAGAACTGCGAATAGCGATCCATCTTGCGCGCCTCTTTGCGGTCAAAGATTACCTCCGGGTCAAAATTCTTGACCTCTCCCGCAAAATGCGTCTTGAAATTGGTGGTATCGAAAGAAGTAATAGGCGCAATTCCGTTTACGCCGTTCACCAAAGCCTTCCAGGTCTCAGGCGCCGTGTTACCTACCGGAGTGACGGCTCCCAAGCCCGTTATTACTACCCGTTTTAACTGCATCAGTATCCAATGTCTAAATAAAAAGCATACGAGTTTATAGTCTTCCCATAAACTCGTAAACCATCTTCGGACGCAAATTACTTAACTGCGTTCTCAACATAAGCGACAGCATCACCTACGGTTGAGATCTTCTGCGTGTCCTCGTCAGGAATAGAAATGCCGAACTCCTTCTCAAACTCCATGATCATTTCCACGGTATCCAAAGAATCAGCACCGAGATCGGTCTGGAAATTAGCCTCTTTAGTTACCTGCGACTCCTCTACGCCAAGCTTGTCAACGATGATCGCTTTCACTTTCTCTTCAATTGCTGTCATAATACTAAGACGTTTAATTAATTTATATTTTTTATTAATTATCGATGTTTATTTTTTCCGCGTATTTCGGAAAATCGGCGCAAAATTACTGCTTTTTTTTGACATGAGCAAATATTTTTTACAATTTTTCACTTTTGTCACCTAAATTTAGCACAATTTTGCCCAAATAGGCACCACTTTTCGCCATTTGGCAGAGCGGAATGGAATCTCCGTCCAGATTTGCGACCCGTAAATTATCATATAATTTATGTGTATGCCCGCCCACGATCACATCGATGCCTCGCGTCTGTGCCGCCAGACCTGCATCACATACATCTTCGGCCGCCTTTCCGTATGTTCCGAGGTGGCTCAGGCAAATGATCACATCGCAATTCTCTGCCCGCAGGATGTTCGTCATCACTTGTGCTACGGGGTACGGGTCAAAATAGCGAGCCGGTTCAAAATTCTTCGGCGTGATCAGGCCTTTCGGGTCGCAGCCCAAGCCGAACACGCCTATTTTCAGGCCGCCTTTATGCAAGATGACATACGGTTTGACGATGTCCGCCAAGGGTGTGCCGCTGAAATCGTAGTTGGCACAGACGATAGGGAAATCGGCTTCATGCAGCACCGCTGCCAAAGTGTCCAAGCCGTTGTCGAACTCGTGGTTGCCCAATGTGGCGGCATCATAGCCCATTCGGTTCATGGCTTGTATCTCCACGCGCCCGTGATAGAAATTGAAATAGGGTGTGCCCTGACTGAAATCTCCGGCATCCAACAGCAGCAGTTGATGGTCCAGTCGCCGTTCCTGCTTGATGAGGCCCATACGACGGGCATATCCGCCGGTGTTGTTCGCCTTCGGCTCCACCTGCGAGTGTGTGTCGTTGGTGTGCAGAATAGTCAAATGGTCCTGCGGAGTGCAAGCCACCAGACAAAGAATAATGAATAGGGAATTAAGGATATTTCTCATGGTTTTGTTTGTTTTGCAGCGTTAAAACCGTTTGGCTATTTCGTCATCCGTGACCAGCGAGACGATCGTCTTGCCTTCTGCGGTACGCTTATACTGCGGCAGAGCCACTAATTTCGTCAGGATATCTCGCATCTCGGATTCCGACAGGATCCGTCCCGAAGGGATAGCCGCGTTTTCGGCGAGCGTCTGCGCTATCTGTTCGCGCCACTCGTATTGGGTGTCCGCACCCCGTTCACGCACCTGGTGCAGAATCTGTTGCAGCACCGGGACAGGTGACTGCGTAGCTATCTGCGCCGGAACACCCTGTATCGAATAGCTGTCAGGACTCAACTGCTCCAGGTCAAAACCGATAGCCCGCAAGTCCGGCAACAGATGTCCGACGAGGAGCATCTCATCCTGCGGAAGACTCAGTATCTCAGGGAAAAGCAACTGTTGCATGGCGCCTTGCGTATGCTCCAACTGCTCCATGAACTGCGCACGAAGAACAGCGGCGTGAGCCCGATGCTGATGAACCATCACCAGACCGTCTCGATGTCTTAGGAAGATATACTTGCCGCCAAACTGCCATAGCGAACAGCTCTCCACATCAGGCAATTCGAGCGTATTCTCCTCCGTTCGAGAAACCGGGAAGTCGAGATTTCGTGATGCCGGAAGGTCCTGATAGAGCGTCTCCCAGTTCTTCGGCGGGCGATCCGGATAGATGGCGCCACGCGTATGGAAGGGGTTATAATCGGGGTTGATGCTCACCTGCGGACGAGTGACATTGTCGCTCTTGGGCAGCGGGATATCGATACTGCCGCTGGTGTCGAAATCAATCGTCGGTGCAAGGCTGAACTTACCCAACGCCTCGCGGACAGCCGCCATCAGAATCTGGAAAATGGTCTGCTCGTCGGCGAACTTGATCTCCGTCTTCGTGGGGTGTATATTGACATCAATAGCCTCCGGCGCAATGTCAAAATAGATGAAAAACGACGGCTGGTAGTCATTGGCGAGCGTGCCCGAATAGGCGTTCTGCACAGCCTTGAGGAAATACGGATGGCGCATATACCGGCCGTTGACGAAGAAATACTGCTCGGCTTTCTTGGTCGCCGCTTCGGGTTTGACCACAAAACCGTGAATGGACACTAACTCTGTCTCTGTCTTCACATCCACAAACGCCGATGTATAGACATTGCGCTTGGGGTTGCCAAACACCGCCTCGATACGCTGTTTCTCCGTACCGGCAGGCAGTTCGAGCAGAATCTCATCGTTGTGAACAAAAGTGAACGCCACTTTGGGATAGACCAGCACGATGTGGTAGAACTCCGTCAGCAGGTTGCGCAACTCGGTCTGATCGGTCTTGAGGAACTTGCGCCGTACAGGCACATTGAAGAACAGATTGCTCACCTTGATGTTCGTACCTACGGGGCACACACACGGTTCCTGACGAATCACATCCGAGCCGTGAATCTCAATGAGCGTGCCCGTCTCGTCTTCTGCCCGACGCGTGGTCATTTCCACCTGCGCCACCGCGCAGATACTTGCCAAGGCTTCGCCACGGAAACCCATTGTGCGTAACGAGAACAGGTCTTGTGCCTCGCGGATCTTACTGGTTGCGTGGCGTTCGAAGGCCAAACGGGCATCCATCTCGCTCATTCCGCAACCGTCATCTATCACCTGCAACAGCGTGCGACCGGCATCACGAACCAGCACCTGAACGCGCTGAGCACCCGCGTCCAAGCTGTTCTCTACCAGCTCTTTCAGACACGAAGCGGGACGCTGAATAACCTCGCCCGCTGCTATCTGATTCGCCACACTGTCCGGTAATAAATGTATGATATCCATTATAGGAACACGTAAAATCCGATGATTAACAAAATCAACAGCACAAGCCATAACACGAGCCGCGACTGTTTCTTCTTGCGCAACTCGGTCATATTCTTCTCGTGCTCGGCGCGAAAAGCCCCGTGCTGAAGACGCGCAAGTTTTTTATCCTTGCGCGCCTCCTTTTCTTTGTCGAAGTAAATGGGGCGATAGTCCCACTCACGGGGTTTCGGTACTTTTGGAAAAAGTACTGACATACTTATTTAAGCAATGCTTTGAATGCCTCGTCCTCTGCAAACTTAGCGAACTCGATGTCGTCAGCAGCACGAGCCTTGAGGTCAGCGTCCTGTGCGAAAGCAGACTTCAGGTTGTCCAGCACAGCAGCTTTGTCGTTGGTACGAGCACCTACCACAGCCTTCAGATATGCGGTTGTAGCGTTCGGCTCTTTCACGGCAGCCAGAGTCTTGCTGGCAGCTGCATAGTCACCGTCGAGAATCTGCTGAACGGCAGCGTTGTTGGTAGCCTCGTTGCCATAAGCCTTCTTGGCAGCAGCGTAGTCACCCTTAGCGGTGTACAGCGTACCGAGAGCTGCATTCAGGTTACCCTTCGTACCGGCAGCCTTGCCCAGATGCTCCTCTGCTTTAGCCAAATCATTGGCAGCCAGATAAGCGAGACCTGCGTTGTAATGAACATCGGGGTCATTCGGTTGTATAGCCAGAGCGCGCTCGTAGCAACGGAGTGCCTCAGGAATATTGTTACCCTCGAAATAGAGCTCACCCATGCTGTTCCATGCGCGATAGTCGTTGTAGAGCTCAGCGCATTTCCCGAAGAGACGCATCTGCTCAGCCTTATCCTCAGTCAGCGTAGCTGCATAGAGCAACTCGTCAGCGCTCAACTTAGCAGGATCGTTCTTTGCCAACTCGCGGATCTCGTCATCGCTCTTGCCGATCAGGTCGGTGGTCAGGATGAGACGGCTGCGACGCAATGCCGGCAGGATCTCCTCAGCGATAGTGCCGTAAACGGCGCTCAGGTTCTTGATCTGTGCCTCGCGCTCCTCAGGATCGCTGTACATCGACAGAACACGCAGAACGAGATCTTTGTCACGCATGTTGCTGTTCTCCATAGCTTTCTGGAAGCCTGCCCAGTCCTCAGCGGTGATCTCAGACTCAATCTCAGCATTGATTTTCTTCTTCTTCAGGTCTTTCTTGAGGAAGTCCTGAGCAGCTTTCTGACGGTTCTGCGCCAGTTTCTCGTTCAGCTCCAAGCCACCATCAGGCGAAGCATAACCGGCTACTTCGAGACGGTTGATAGCCTTGCGCTCGTTGTCATTGGCATCCTTGATAGCATTCTGCAGAGCCTTAACGGCATCCGACTTGGTCTCCGACGAACGGAGGTCAGCACGTTGAATCAAGAACTTGATGTCAGCCTCCATCGTCTCTTGGATGATACGCTGGAACTTGTTCGGCGTAGCAGCCGTGGGAACGTCCTGAGCCTCAGCCAGCATGTCTGTTACCAGCACGCCGTCTGCCACTTTGTAGTCAGGAACCTCATAGGTCTTCTTGTTGTCACGAGCCTCGAAACGCAGATAGAGTTCCGATTTACGCATACCCGGCTCGAAATCGAACGAGCACTTCTGAGAATAGGTACCACCCTTCTTGTAGTTCACGGTCTTGCCGTTCTCTTTTGCCTTCTCGCCTACATAAGTCACAGGCTGGCCAAGCACTTCCTTGCCGTCAAATTTCAGCACGGGAGTAACCGTGAGAACGCCCTTCTTTGCGAACTTCTTCTCGGGGAAGGTTCCGGTCAACTCAGCTTCTACTTTGTCACCAACTTTTACCAGCGGATTCGGAGTGCAATAAAGCTCATCCGGACGCGGTACTTGTTTGTTACACGACGCCAACATTGCTACTGCTGCAATGAGGCCAAAGAATAAACCTTTCTTCATATGCATTAATAAAAATTGTTTGTTTTTCAATTTCGGGTGCAAAGATACTCTTTTTTTTTGATATGTGCAAGTATTTTGCCCAAAAAATATTCATAAAACTGCATTTTTGTTATTTTTTGTCCGAATATTTCGCCATTTTTAGCCTCAATACTCAGTCATTCTTCGCTCCGATATTTGTAAAGTTTCGTAATGGTTGTGTAGTGGTCATCAGGTAGTCTTTCCGTGGTCTTACCGTGTTCAGAATTCTTTTTTGACTCTTTCCCCCACTCCATTATGCCTCGAAGCGTTACGCTCGGCAGCGTAATGAAAGAAGCCCATCCTTTCGGACAGGCTTCTGACTATTGCATCTTAAAGATGGATTACTCAATAATATCTCCATGACGGGAAGGTGCGTGAGCTGTACCACCTCCACCACCGCCGTTATTGACAGATACTGGATTAAGCATCAAATACTCTATCTGCATTTTGCAGATGTCCGTTTGCGGTTGATTATACATCTTTTTCATAATTCAAATCCTTTCTTAAATCATTAAACATTCAACCGTCAAAATTACTTAACTAAGCGACCGGTTGCGTCATAGAGTTTCTCACCGCGCAGGATGAACAATTGACCATCAATGATCATCTTCATCGGAGCCTCGGAAGCATTCAATTGGTCGAAGCCTGTTGCTGCATCTTTACCATTCACGCCCATGGTGATGTAACGACGACCCGGAGCAGGAGACGAGGAACCGATGTTATCTACTTCACTCAGTTTGACGTATGCACGATTTGCCGGAACACTCAATGTGGATATATCAGCGCAACTCCAGAGAGCATGGTCAGCGAAATAATAAATATCACTTAAGTCATTAATACCCAAATCTGTATCTGGAAGAGTAATATCGGCAAATGTACCCTTCATAGCCCCCGTATTAACCGGATTTCCAACCGCATCTTCCGCGGTATAGTAGAACTTCATCGCGTTGCTTGTTGCTTCGAACAAGTACGGTTTACCAGGAGTCATTTGGTTGTTCGGAACGGTAGCGAAGACAATCTTGCCTTCAGAATTCTTTCCTACCAGTTCATAGATGTCACCGCCCTTGGCGATAGCTCCGTTCGGGATACAAATCGTACCCAACTCACCCGGAGCCATCCAAGAATCATCACGAACAAGGTTCGGAGATTTTTCAAAGAAGAGATTATCAATGAAGAAATCACCTAATACGTTCGTGTAAACAACACCAAACTGATTGAACGGAGCGAAAGTCTTATCCGAGTAGTCAATTACAACCTCATTCCATTGACCTCCTACCAAAGTTTGTGATGTACGGTGGAACTCTCCTTCCGGCTGGATTACCGGATAAATCTCAATAGTAGCAGAATTTGTCGGATAAATATGGAAATGTACAATTTGGTAATCTGCAGCGTCTAACTTATGATCTCCGCTCCAAGTAATTCCAAATACACCATTTGTATTCAAACCGCCATAGTAACGTGCATTATTGCCTTCGAGAGATTTTTCTTGAGCAATAGTCGGTGCTTGCCACCATCCCTCATTAAAGTTAATACCTCCGGTTATAGCAGTAGTGTAAGTCTCAGAGTAGATGGACTTAACCATGTCAGCAGCCAATGTCGGTACTGGCGCAGCACTCGGAAGTGCCTTAGTCGTTGCTGCAACTGCAATCGGATCTATTGTATTACCTGCCTCGTCTGCTACATAGACATTGAAGTTATAGGCTGTTCCTGCATTGAGACCGGTTACATTAATGACAGTAGCAGCAGCCGAAACGGCATTTTGTGTGGCTACAACATCATCACCATTCTTTACAGTAAATATAACAGCGCCGCTATTATCCGAAGCTTGTGCATTAATCTTTACAGAGAAGAAACTCTCTTCTGCACGGCTTGCCGAGAAATTCGTCGGAGCCTCGCTATCCACGAGAGCCGATTCACGGTAGAAGTAAACATTGTCAACACTTATATGCTCCCCTGTTAAACCTCCGGCATTCCAGTGCTCTATCGCGAATTGGAATAGCTTTGTCCAATCATGACCGGGGAACTCGGTCAACGCAATATCGAACGAATTCCATTGTTGTCCAACAAGAGTTAACGTCTTATTAACCTCAGGACCTCCGGTAGTAATCGGACGAATAGTCAGCGTTCCGGAACCGGAGGAGAAGATATCAATGTGCAGTTTCTCCATCGACGCTACAGAGATCTCACCATACTGCCATCCTATCATTCCGTCTGCTGCAAGATTATAGTGCAGATAGGTATTTTCATCTACGTCACCTTCTGTCATTACAGGAGCTGCCCACCAACCTTCATTATAACTATTAATGCTTGCCGGAGCAAAGTCATACGTATTGCTATAAAGGCTCTTTACCTGCTCTGCGGGCCAAGTCGGTACAGGAGCGGCCGTTTGCGGCTCGGTATAATGCGCAGTTGTAGTTACTTCTACAGACTTGCTGTTTGCAGACTCGTTGCCGAAGAAGTCAATAGCTGTGATAATCAAATTATAAGCCGTACCACCAGCCAAACCGGTAACGGTGATATTGCCTGCCTCCGCTACGAAATTAGCATTGAAACTATTGCCGGCATCTACAACGTGGAAATTAGCAATACCCTGATTGTCGGTAGCTGCTACAGCAATTACTGCATATGTGTCTGCGCTGCTTACCAGCGAAGCGGAAGTCATTGACGGAGCCTCGGTATCCACTGCTGCTACACCGGATGCATAGGCACGGAATTCTTTCAGACGCATGAAACCAGTATGTGCAAGTGCACGGAAACGTACATAACGGCCAACGCCACTTACGTTAGTCGATTTCTCTGCACTAGCAGCTGCATCAGCTACAGTAGCCAGCGTTACCCATGCAGCATCATTAGCCTTGTCTGCTGCGGACGGAGCTTCGACACGCGCTTGGAGAATATAATTGGTGGCATATTGGTCACCCCAGAGAATAGTGATATTCGTCAAATTGTAAATCTGTCCGAGATCAACAACCCACCAATCCGACTCAATTGCATGAGCTCCGTAAGTTGTCCATTGTGTATTAGTATTACCGTCATTGGCTTTGTCGTCAGACTCCGCAGGGTTATTGTCATAATAGCCACCCTCGCAAGGTTGATTCAATGCCAAGTTAGCTCCAGTATTGAACGGAATAGCAACCGGCAATACCACACTATTGTCGGATTCATTACCCGTTGCATCTTTTGCCGTAATAGTGAAGTTGTAGTTTGTTCCGTGGGTCAAACCGGTAACGGTAATATTTCCTGCTGCCGGGTTGCAATTTACATCAATACCATTCGAAGCATCAACTACATGGTAACGTGCAACCTCATCGTTATCTGTTGCTGTAACCGCAATGACAGCTTGGTCATACGTACTGCTTACGAGGGACGCTGTTCCCATAACCGGTTTCTCTTCATCACCGCTTACCCATGTGGTTCCATAAACTTCAAACTCATACATCTTCATACCCCAACCGGTAGCAGCTTTCGTGCTCCAGAAACGGACATACCGTACTTTGGTGTTGTTATCCAAATCTGTCCAATAGTCGTTACGTGCATTGATACCTCCAGCACCTACGAGGTTGTAACCTAAGTTCCAATCTACATTATTTGCCGAGAAGTCAATATGATAGAGTTCCGAGCAAGCACCTTCAAAATGCAGAGCCACCAGAGCAATGTTATAGTATGCACCAAGGTCAACTACAAACCACGAGTCATATACTTGCGAGTCATCAACATTACCAGCTGTCGGAGATCCTTGCCATATAGAACCCATATTACCATCCACCGCATGGAAAGCATCCGTTCCGTTAGGTGCAAATTCGGATTGGGCAATAATCTTGTTATCAGTTGTAATATTGGTACTCAATGCCAAGTTTGCACTCGGAACGCCAATGATGCTCACAGCTGTCGAATATACATCACCATTATATGCACGAATACTTGCATTTCCTATTTGATCAGGAATATAGGTGTTTCCACTCATGTGACCAGCCGCAGCAGGAGTAATCTCCCAAGAAACTTCCGCTTCCATATTCTGACCGTTTTGATCTTTCGGCTGTGCCGTCAAAGCAACACCTGCGCCACCTATTTGTGCAATAGTAGCCGGAGATGTAAGATCAATAGAAGTCAAAACGCTAACGCCAGGCAGCAACACTTGGAATTCAAAGAACGATTGTCCCCAACCGGTAGCACGTAATGTACCGTTGTAATGGATATACCGAGCGGTAACTTCGTCGCTCAACTCAATAAGTTGCCATCCTGCGGAAGTAAGATTGGTCTCCGTATAAAGCGGACTCCAGCTTTCGCCATCTGTAGAATAGGTCAGTTCAAACTCCTTGCAGTATGCGCCTTCCCATAAAATCTTAATGGTATTGAAGATACGGAGTTGACCCATATCCAAATCCCATGTCTCGCCATCAGCGGCAGCACTCTCCCAACGAGTACCTTCATCGCCGTCAATGGCCAGCGATGCGTTACCGCTGCTTGCCGTAGCACTGGATCCTTGACTTGCCAACGCAAAGTTGGTATCATAAATCTTTGTCGGAGCTGGGTCACCGCCGCCACCTGTTGTGCCATCCGCATAATAAACGGTAAATACCGCAGTTCCTGTTCCATGAACAACGGTTACTTCTGTCTCTTGTGCGGTAAAGGCATCCACATGAAGAATCATACCTGCACCCTGAACATCATAAGCGCTGGCAGGTAGCGTGCAACTAATGATTCCGGCAGGGAAAGTGGTGTAGATACCCGGAGCAGTTGCAAAACCCGGTTGTTGGATGTTGACAACAGCTTGGCCTGTAGCCAGAGTCATTTTGAACTTGTCGGTATAGGCTGCATTTCCTGAGCCGTTGCCAATCCATGAATAATCATTCCAGTTAATACCTGCGGGTTCTGGATAGGGATCCGGATCCGGGTCGCCACCACCGCCACCGGTAGTGCCATCGGCATAATAAACGGTGAATACAGCGGTTCCGGTACCATGTACAACGGTAATTTCTGTTTCCTGTGCCGTAAAGTAAGCAACATGCAGAATCATACCCGCACCCTGAACGTCATAAGCGCTGGCAGGCAGCGAGCAACTGATGATTCCGGCAGGTAATGTCGTGTAAATACCCGGAGCTGTTGCAAAGCCCGGTTCCTGAATGTTTACAACAGCTTGACCTTCAGCCAGAGTCATTTTGAACTTGTCTGTGTAGGCTGCATTGCCCGAACCGTTGCCAATCCAAGCATAGCCACTCCAATCAATGGCGAATCCCATCACACTCGCGCATAGAAGCGCTAATAGAAAAGAGAATTTTCTCATAATAATTAGAGATTTGATTAATACTATTGTTAATTAAAAAATACAACACGAAAACAATTACTTATAATTCAATAATTTCAAATAGTGAGCAGAATAAAAACACGAATTTTGATTAGTGAGTATTAAATTCATGGTATATGTTTATGTTTCTATTTTTTCTTTTATTGTATGCGTGTACGCACCTATGCACAATACACAATTTCGGCTGCAAAGGTACGGCTTTTTTGTGGAATGAGCAAATTTTTAAGAAAAAAAATGATTTTTTTCTATATTTTGCACCCAAAAATACAAATAATTTTACATTTTCTTGTTAAAATCCTTGTATATTCCAAATATTTGTTGTAATTTTGCACCCGCTTTTGGAAAAAGAATTATGGCACTCGAGATTCGGGAAATACATACGAAGCGCGAACTGGAGCGATTCATTCAGTTTGCTAACGATTTGTACGCCGACTGCCCGTACTACTGCCCGCCGTTGTTCTTTGACGAGATGAACTGCTTCGACAAGGAGCACAACCCCGCCCTGGAGGTCTGCGAGTATCAATTATGGATGGCGTACCGCGACAACAAACCCGTTGGCCGCATCGCCGGCATCATCAATCACAAGGCCAACGAGAAATGGAACTACAAGCACGTTCGCTTCGGTTGGTTTGATTTCATCGATGATCTCGAGGTGAGCAAAGCGCTGTTGGACACGGTGGTCGAGTGGGGCAAAGCGCGTGGCATGGACGGGCTGAACGGGCCGGTAGGTTTCACCGATTTTGACCATGAAGGCTTGCTGCTCAAGGGCTACGAGTACCCCGCGGTGATGGCCAGCTTGTACAACTATCCGTACTATGTGAAGCATGTCGAGGCCTACGGTTTGACCAAAGAAGCCGACTGGATAGAGATTCAGGTTTATCCGCCTAAGGCTTGTCCGGAACGGCTCGAACGCATTGCCGACATCGTCAAAGAGCGTTCACATGTGCGCGTGGACAAAATAAAGAACTCGCGCGAGCTCGTGCGCAAATACGGCATCGAGTACATGGACGTCATCGACGAGGCCTATCAGAAGCTCTACAACTTCCAGCCGATGACCAAGAAGCAGAAGAACTACTACAAAGATATGTATTTCCCGCTGCTCAATTTCGACTTCGTGACAGTGGTCGTGAACGAGAAAGATGAGATAGTGGGCGTCGGTCTCGGAATGCCGGACATCTCCGATGCGCTGCGCAAATGCGGCGGCAAGCTGTTGCCCTTCGGTTGGTTCCACCTGCTGCGAGCACTCAAAGCCAAGAAAATGGACGCGTTCAGTTTTCTGCTTATCGCCGTTCGGCCGGACTACCAGGACAAAGGCATCAACGCGCTCTTCTTCCAGGACCAGATACCGTACATCAACCGGTACGGCATCAAGCGCTTGGAAACGACGAACATATTGGAGACGAACACCAAGAACATTGCCAACTTCACGCAGTTTGACCATAAGATTCACAAACTGCATCGGGCGTACATCAAAGCGATTTGATCGTGGCAGCGGACAAGACATATAACCTGGCCATAGACTGCCTTGTCGCTTATATACGTTCGAACGGGCTGAGGCCTTCGGCAGTGCGAAAGATGATATTGAAACAAATATGCGATTTGCCGCAACCCTTCCCTGCCAAACTATTGGTAGAGGCTTGCGTGGCGGAACGTATATCCATAGGCTCGGTGTACAACGCGTTGAACCTGTTCATCAAAGCGAACATCCTGCGGGCCACCACGCGGCAACGCGGAAATGCGGCCACCGAATATGAACTGGTGCTCGGCAGCCCCGTCAGGATGATGCTCGTCTGCCAACGCTGCGGACGACGGACCGAGTTCCACGACAAAGCCATTGACAGGCTGGTGCGCGAACGCAAATACTCGAATTTTAACTTGCAGCAGTACTCGCTGGTCGTCTATGGTGAATGCAAAGTGTGCAGGAAAAAGAAGAAAAGTGGAAAGTAAGAAACTATGACAGCAGCAACATTATATTGGATCGTTTTTATCGGCATCGCTTTGGCGAGTTGGCTTGTCTCGTCGTCCCTCGAACGCAAGTTCAAGAAGTATGCGAAAGAGCCTCTGCGGATGACAGGGCGTGACGTAGCGGAGAAAATGCTGCACGACAACGGTATCTTTGATGTGCAGATCACATGCATCAAAGGGCAGTTGACCGACCATTACAACCCTTCCACCAAAACGGTTAACCTCTCGGAGGATGTGTTCAACGGTGCCAATGTAGCCGCTGCAGCTGTTGCCGCACATGAATGCGGACACGCTGTACAACATGCTACCGCCTATGCGCCGCTGAAAATGCGTTCGGCGCTGGTGCCCGTCGTGTCGTTCGCGTCCAACTGGATGACATGGATACTGCTGATCGGTATGTTGACCATCAACACATTCCCGCAGCTGTTGGCGATAGGTGTCGGACTGTTTGCTATTACCACCCTCTTCTCGTTCATCACACTGCCGGTAGAGGTTAACGCCAGCCAACGGGCTGTCAACTGGTTGCAGGAAGCCGGCATCACCGACCGCGAGACGACTGAGATGGCCAGCGATGCGCTCCATAGTGCCGCATATACCTATGTCGTAGCCGCATTGTCGTCCCTCGCAACATTGATATATTACCTCCTCATCCTCCTCGGAGGAAGCAGGAGATAGCCCCATAACTCGGGATGTAAACTTTGTTTGCAGCCCGAAGAGCGCTGCAAGCGCCGGCCCCGTAGCTCAATTGAATAGAGTGTCAGATTCCGGTTCTGAAGGTTCTGGGTTTGAGCCCCAGCGGGGTCACAGAGCAGAAGCTCGCACCGCAGGTGCAAATTAGCATATTTGCCCAGCGGGGTCACAAAACAGCCGCCATGCTTGGCGGCTGTTTTAGTTTTTTGCTATTTTAATTTCACATCCACGATGATCGGATCATGGTCCGAGTAGCGATGCAGCGATTTGTCCTTCAGCTTGTACGCGCCATGCTGGTAGTACCAATCGGCATTGATGTGCCAAGGCCGTACCCGCACCACCTGCGTTGCCATCGACGGACTCGCAAAACAGCGGTCCAGATACCCGGCCTCACCCTTGAAACTGTACGAATAATCGTTCGCGTGACCTAACGGCAACGCCTCCTGATACCCCGCACGAATCACTTTCTGTATCGGTCCTTCCAGCGAATAGCAGTTATAATCGCCCAAAAGCAGTATATCCTCGTCACCGAAATGCTCCACCGCCTTCGGCAACATCACCAGCATCGAATCGGCATTGTCCATCCGTTTCAGATGGGTGTCGTAGTTACCTCTGCCAGGCCGTTTCGACTTGAAATGACTCAGACTGACCACAAACCGCTGCCCTTCCGGTGTCTCGAAACCTTGCGCCATGATACGCGCGTGGTAATGGCTCGCCGTGTCCGCATAAGCCGACAACACGCGCCCGCATGTACGCACGCGTTCCTTATCATAAATGAACGCCCCGCCGATACGGTCCATGTCGTTCAGTCCCAAAGACACGAACGCATAGCGCTCACCGCCTTTGTTCAGAGCCTCCAACAGAATCTGCGGGCCTTTGTCGCCCACCTGCATCTCGCATAAAGCAAACACCGCCGCGTCCATCTTCTTCATGGCCTTGACCAGCTTGCGCGTCTTCAGCGCCTGCTGTTCCGGCGTAGTGCGTTTGGTGGCATAACCGCCCAAGTCCGCAAAATAATTCTCTATGTTCGCACCCACAATGCGCAATTCACCTTTCTTAGCCGTCGCCAAACGGTCCTTCGGCATATGCCGTGTAGCTATCGATTTGCCGGTTAACAGATGCCGCTCACTCGTGACACGCGCCTTCAAACCCCGCACGATATCGCCTGTTCGCACCTTGTAATACTGGTTCCTGCAATGAAGCACCACACTCGCTTGACGGTTATGCTCGGCCAACGCCCGATAAGCCGTACTGTCGCCGTCCGCCAGACCCACCGCACGCTCTTCGGGACAGAACAGACGTTCAGGCGCCAACACCAGACTGTCGTAAAAACTGCCGCAAACCACCATCGGCGTACTGATACAAACCGTACGATTCATATACCGGTCCCAATCGGCCTGCAGTGTCTCTAACGAAACACGCTCAACCGCCGAAACGGAGAGCGTGCCAAACACCAAAATTGCTAAAAAAACTTTCTTCATTGTGTTGCGGAGGATGGGATCGAACCACCGACCTTCAGGTTATGAGCCTGACGAGCTACCTCTGCTCTACTCCGCGATATACACCGCTTTTATCAAACGGGACTGCAAAAGTACTGCTTTTTTTTGACATGACCAAATTTTTCGGGAAAAAAGTGCCAAATTTCTACTTTTTTCGTCAAAAAAGGCTCAAATCAGCGTCTGTAATCGTTCCGCGCGAGCGTTTTTTGCCTCGCGAAGAAGGTAAAGTCGGCGACACGTATCGGCCTATATACGGCCCGATGATCTGCTTCGTCTGCTCGTCCGCCCATGTGCATTTATCTACAATCCAGTCCAGATAACTGCGGTTGTTGAGCGACACCGATTCGAGGCTTTCGCCCTTGTGATTACCCTGATTGAGGTAATAATGTCCGCCTTTCTTCACCAGCCAGCGGTCGAAGGAGATGAACTCAAACTCATCGCGATAGGTCCAATCCCAGCCGTGAGCCGCCACCTGTGCCTTGAAGACCTCAATCGTCGCCAGCACATCGTCCAGCGAGTTATGCGCGCCCTCGAACGGATGACCGTAATAACGCGTGTAAGCCGCCGTCAGGTTGTTATGCAGTTTCTCCCCGTTTTCGTCCACCTGACCCTCCGTGTGAATGCGCTCCAACAGCAACGCGTCATACCATGTGCGACCGTCAAAAACGAAATCCAAACCCGCACGACTCAGGTTATAGTGCAATATCGGCGCATCAAAACCGTTGCCGTTGTAACTGAGCATGTCGCAACCGTCCGTGAGCGCCTTCAGATCGGCATACACACTCTTCAGACTCACGCCTTTCTCCTGCAACAGCTCCTTCGAGATATGGTGTACCGCCTCGGCCTCAGCAGGTATCGTGAACTCGCCTTCCGGCAGGATGTACCAATCGCGCTGGTCCTCCACCTGCCATGTATCGGTGTCAAACTTCACCAACGACAACTGGATGATATGATCCTTCTGCACATCCAATCCCGTCGTCTCTGTGTCAAAACAAACCAATTTCATATATCGTCAATTTTCCATTTTCCATTTTCAATTGGGCTTATTCTATATATAGAATAAGTCCTTTCAGATACTCTCCTTCCGGGTGGTAGATATTTATCGGATGGTCCTGCGGTTGGTGCAACTGATGCAGGATCCGAACCTTGCGTCCCACCTGTGCCGCAGCACTAAACACCGCCAAACGGAAAGCCTCTTTATCCACTGCTTGCGAGCAAGAGAAAGTAAAGAGAATGCCACCCGGACGAATCATTTCTATGGCCTTCGCATTGATGCGCTGGTATCCGCGTAACGCATTGCGCACGGCATCACGATGTTTGGCAAAAGCCGGCGGGTCCAGAATAATCAGGTCGAACTGACGCCCTGCAGCCTTCTGAGCACTCAGGTACTCGAACGCATCGGCCGCTACAGCACGATGGTTGGAGGCGTGAGGGAAGTTCTTCTTTACATTCACCTCCACCAACTCTATCGCTTTCTGACTCACATCCACCGAATCGACCTGTTTGGCACCGCCCCGCAAGGCATACAACGAGAATCCGCCTGTGTAGCAAAACATATTCAGCACATCCTTACCTGCCGCATAACGCTCCACCAACGCCCTATTCTCACGCTGGTCAATGAAAAAGCCCGTCTTCTGCCCACGCAACCAATCTATGCGGAACATCAACCCGTTCTCCACCGACCAAAACTCGTCAGAATTTTTAATTTTTAATTTTTCATTTTTAATTAAATCCCCCGTCTTCTCTCCCTCTATCTCCGCCTTGTGTGGAAGAGTGTCGTCGCTCTTGTAATAGACATTCTTCACCTGCGGCACTTCGTCCACTATCGCCTTTGCAACATCCATTCGGCATACATGCATACCCACCGAATGGGCTTGCACCACAGCCGTATCCGCATACACATCTACCACCAGACCCGGCAAATAATCACCTTCGCCATGAACCAAACGGAAAGTGTTGTTCATGAACGGATGACTGACCAGACCGATGGCTTCCCGCATCTTGTAGGCCGCACGGATTCGCTCGTTCCAGAAACCCTTCGGCAACACCTCTACGCCGAAAGCCAAGATTCGTACCGCTATCGACCCCACCTGCCAATGGCCTACACCCAACACCTCATTCTCCGCCGAACGCACACACACCAGCTCGCCCTCTTCGGGCATGTTCGCACGATGCGTCGCGTCCAACACGATTTTGCCTATCGCGCCCGAGAACACCCACGGATGAAAACGCCTCAGCGACTCCTCCTTTTTCGGTTTTAAAATAACGGTAGTCATTCCACTCCGTGTGTCAAATCGTGATAAGCGTGAAGACTCAAGTTGTCGCTCACATACTTCAGACTGTGCAACTTTTTGAATCCCAAAGCCGCAATGAACGCCAATTCCATGTCAAACACACAGTCCCTATAATCCGACGCTAACACAAAATCGCAATTCGTATAGCATATAGCCTGCTTACAATTTTTAATTTTTAATTTTGAATTTTTAATTTTTAATTCGGGCTCTGGATAAGAGACCGCAGGATGATTCAACCGCACCTCAGTCACCTCGACCCAAGTGCCCAGATCGAAGTTCGCACTACCCGCATAACCGATATTGATCAGTTCTGCTTCGCGGTCCAGATGCTGCAAACTGCGGATGATATTGATTGCTCCGACACCCGTATAAATGAGCTCTGCGTCCTGCAGGTCCAAACCCAATTCGTCACGCACTTTGTCCAACAACACGCGCTCGCCTTCCTCGGCCATGATAATGTATTTTTGCATATCTATACTGATTTAGGGCACAAAATTACAAAAAAAAACGCATATATACAAATTTTCAATTAAAAAAGACGCATTTTTGAAAAAAAAGTGCCCTAAAATTTTGTCAATTCAAAAAAAAGCAGTACCTTTGCACCCGCTTTTCGGAGAAACGCCCTTTGGAACTCCCTCGGGATGTAAACCAGCGTAGCGTTTGCAGACCGAAGAGCGTAGCACACAACGTAGCGCTACCACGAGGGCTGTGCCCGAAGTCGCGCGAGTTGTAGTGCAAGCACCCGGCCGGTTGGATGAGCGACTTAGTCAGCGGTCTGCAAAACCGTTCAGAGCGGTTTGACTCCGCTACCGGCCTCCAAGCCGCCCGATAAAGGGCGGCTTATTTAATACCTAGGGCCACTTAGGAAAACCTAGGAATACCTATGGATACTATTATCAAGGACATAACGAATCAGGAGTACAAGTACGGCTTCACCACCGATGTGGAAACCGACATCGTACCACCGGGACTGAACGAGGACATCGTTCGGCTTATTTCTGCCAAGAAGAATGAACCCGATTGGCTCCTTGACTTCCGCCTCAAAGCCTTCCGCAAATGGCAGACGATGCAACCGCCTACCTGGGCACACCTCACTATCCCCGACATCGACTTCCAAGCCATCTCCTACTACGCCGCGCCAAAAACCAAGTCCAACGACCAACGACAAACGACAAACGACCAAATCGATCCCGAGATCATGAAGACCTTCGACAAACTCGGTATCCCTTTGGAAGAACGCGCCGTGCTGGCAGGTAACATGGCCGTTGATGCAGTCATGGACTCGGTGTCCGTCAAAACCACCTTCCGCGACACGCTCGCCGAGAAAGGCATCATCTTCTGCTCCATCTCCGAAGCCGTGCGCGAACACCCTGACCTCGTCCGCCAATACCTCGGCTCGGTCGTACCGCCTACCGATAATTTCTACGCGGCGCTCAACTCTGCTGTCTTCTCCGACGGGTCCTTCGTCTATGTGCCCAAAGGCGTACGATGCCCTATGGAACTGAGCACCTATTTCCGCATCAATGCCGGCAAGACGGGTCAGTTCGAACGCACACTCCTCATCGCCGACGAAGGCGCTTATCTCTCCTATCTCGAGGGATGCACAGCGCCGATGCGCGACGAGAACCAACTCCACGCGGCCATCGTCGAGATCATCGTCCATAAGGATGCCGAAGTCAAGTACTCAACCGTCCAGAACTGGTATCCGGGCGACAAAAACGGCAAAGGAGGTATCTATAATTTCGTCACCAAACGCGGTATCACGCACGAGAACGCTCGCCTCTCGTGGACGCAAGTCGAGACAGGCTCTGCCATCACATGGAAGTATCCGTCCTGCATCCTGCGAGGCGACAACTCCTCCGCCGAGTTCTACTCCGTCGCGGTCACCAATAATTTCCAGCAAGCGGACACCGGCACCAAGATGATCCATATCGGCCGTAACACGCGCTCGCGTATTATTTCTAAAGGTATATCCGCCGGACATAGCCAGAACGCTTACCGCGGACTCGTCAAGATGGGTGTCCACGCCGACAATGCCCGCAACTACAGCCAATGCGACTCCCTGCTCCTCGGCGACCGTTGTGGCGCACACACTTTCCCGGATATGATCATCGCTAACCCCACGGCTACCGTCGAGCACGAGGCCACCACTTCCAAGATCAGCGACGACCAGCTCTTCTACTGCCGGCAACGGGGTATCGGCGTCGAAGATGCCGTCGGACTCATCGTCAACGGCTACGCCAAAGAGGTAATGGACAAACTTCCCATGGAGTTCGCCGTCGAAGCACAAAAACTCCTCCAGATCTCGCTGGAAGGCTCGATTGGATAAATAGTCTCCTATTCCTGCCTAAATCCCTAATTGTATACTCTCCGCCTGAATAGGCGTATTAAGAAACGTTGTCGCCGTTTGTGCAAAACGCTCGGCATTCTCCGTCGTCAGATATCGGCATGTCCCGCCCGTACTCAACTGCTCCCGATACTCCCCATGTCGCGCCAAATAATCCGCCAAACTCTTCGCCACCAACTCACCCTGCGCAATAATCCGAATTGGTGAATAGGTCTGTGCTCTGTCAGCGCCAGCGGTCCGTATTCTGTCAGCGAAGCGGTCTATCTTCTCTTTGAGAAGCGGATAATGTGTACACCCGAGCACTAATGTATCGATCTGCGGATCCTTCTCTAATATCTCCCGCAGGTATTTCTCCACAAAATAATCTGCTCCGTCGCTATTCTGTTCCCCCGCCTCTATCAGTGGCACCCACATCGGACACGCCTGCTGAGTAATGACCAACTGACGGCTGATGGCTGATGGCTGATGGCTGATTTCCTCCAACTCCAGCACATAACTCTCCGAACTCACCGTCGCCGGCGTTCCCAAGATCCCCACATGTCCTGTCTTCGTTATTCCCGGAACCGCCTCCACCGTCGGCCGTATCACGCCCAACACATTGCGTTTCCTGTAACCCGTAACCGGTTTCCCGTAACCGTTAATCTCCGGCAAATCCTTCTGCTGAATCGTCCTCAGCGCCTTTGCGCTCGCCGTATTGCAGGCCAAAATCACCAATGCACAGTCTTGCGCCAACAGATACCGCACAGCCTCCAGCGTATAGCGGTAGATCACATCGAACGAGTGCGTCCCGTATGGCGCACGGGCATTGTCACCCAAGTACAAATAGTCGTACTCCGGCAACACTCTCCGCATCTCCCTTAGAATGGTCAATCCCCCGTATCCGCTATCAAACACCCCTATTTTCATTCTCGTTCGTCTTTCTTTTATTTCCGGCTGCAAATTTAGTGCTTTTTTTTGAAATATGCAAATATTTCATGTTTTTTCTTGCGCATATCATTTTTTTTTCGTACCTTTGCACCCGATTTTGATAAATGATGCTTTTATGTTGAAAGAAATTCTTGCAATTACCGGCAAACCGGGCTTGTATAAGTTGCTTACACGCGGCAACAACATGCTGATTGTGGAGAGCCTCGTGGACGGCAAACGAATGCCCACCTATGCCCGCGACAAAATCGTGGCGCTGAGCGATGTATCGATGTTTACCAACGCTGACGATGTGTCGTTGAGCGAGGTACTGACCAATGCCGGCAAGAAAGAAGGACTCAAACCTGTCGCTCTGGACCCGAAAAAAGCCTCGAATGCCGAACTACAGGCTTGGTTCGACGAGGTGCTGCCCGACTGGGATCGCGACCGCGTTTATCCTTCCGACATACGCAAACTCATCCAGTGGTACAACATCCTCATCAATGCCGGCATCACCGACTTTCGCATCGAAGAGGAGGAAGAAGCCCAATGACCAAATGACCAAATAAATGACCAAATCGTAAATGGTCAAATGGTAAATGAATAGGTGCTCTTAAGAGCCATCATCAATAGCATAGAATCTGTAGCGCCACGGAGTGCCCAGGCTGATTGGGATAACTCGGGAATGCAGGTAGGTGACACAGGACGCGATATTCAGTCCGTCCTCTTGACCACAGACGTTACGCCTGATGTGGTCAGTGAGGCTGTTATGTGCGGGTGTCAACTCATCGTTTCACACCATCCTTTGCTCTTTCACGGACTCAAACAAGTCTGCGGACAAACGCCGCAAGCACGCGTCGTGGAGCAAGCCATCAAGCACAATATCGCCATTTATTCTGCCCACACCAGCCTCGACAGCGTTGCCGGAGGTATCAATACCACCCTCGCTGACAAACTCGGAATAACCGACTATCACTTCCTCACGGAGAGTGGTCTTGGTGTCATCGGACAACTGCCCGAATCGGTAAGTTTCCTCGATTTCATCGAACAAATTTACGCAAAACTGCAATGTACTTATGTGCGTTACACCCGTCCTGTCAAGACGATGATTCAGACCATTGCCCTATGCGGAGGAAGTGGGGCTGAGTTCATCGACGAAGCCATTAATCAAGGCGCCGATGCCTACCTCACCGCCGACTGCAAGTACCACGAGTTTCAGCAAGCCGACGGGCAAATAGGCCTCATCGACATCGACCATTGGATCTCCGAACGACATGCCCGCGACATCTTCCGCAACATCCTCGAACCCCTCGGACTCCAATGCATAATTAGCAAAAACGACAAATCATATATTAACATTTATTCCCCTCATTCGGCATAGGGGGTAAGGATCTTTGCGATCCGATTGCCGAACGCTATATGGCTAGAACAAAAGAACTTACCGTAGAGGACAAACTCAAAATCCTCTATGAACTCCAACAAGTGGACACCAAAATCGACAACTTGCGTACCTTAGCCGGTGAGTTGCCGCAGGAAGTGAAGGACATGGCCGACGAAGTGGAAGGTCTCAAGACCCGTCTGACCAATATCGAGAACGAAATCAAAGAGTGCGAGACCCAGATCTCCGACCACCGTGTGCGTACTGAAAACGCGAACGCCTCCATCTCCCGTTACAAAGAGCAACAGAATGTCGTACGCAACAACCGTGAGTTCGACAACCTCAACAAAGAGATTGAGTATCAGGAACTGGAAATCGAAGCTTCCCAACGCAAAATCAAGCACTTCACCGCTGAACTCGAGGCACGCATGGCTGAGAAAGCCAAAACCGTTAAGGACATCGAGGAGCGCACAGTGGACTTGAACCAGAAACGCTCGGAACTCGACCAGATTCTTGCCGAGACCAAGTCGGAAACTGAGGCATTGGTACTCCGCGCAGGCGAATTGGAGAAGAAAGTGGAAGAGCGTCTGCTCACCGCCTTCAAACGTATCCGCAAAAACGCACGCAACGGCTTAGCCGTTGTCAAAGTGGAGCGTGACTCCTGCGGTGGTTGCCACGCCAAGATACCTGCTCAACGCCAGTTGGATATTCGTACACGCAAGAAAATTATTGTGTGCGAGTTCTGCGGACGTATTCTCGTCGATCCGGAAATGTAATAACAAGAGCGATCACTATCAATAGACTGATCACTCCTAACCACCAGGTTGTGCCGGCACCTATCGTGTCGGCATAACTTTTACTGGCATCGTTCGTATCGAACAAATAATAAAACAGTACCGCCAAACCGTTATTCGTAAAATGCATCACAATTGGAACCCAAAGACTCCCGCTCCACACAAACACATATCCGAACAACGCACCCATCAGCATTCGGGGCACAAATCCGTAGAACTGAAGATGTATCGCAGAGAACACAAAAGCAGTCACCCAAATAGCAATATGCACTCTGCTTTCTTTTACCTGATTTCGTCCCAAAATCTGTTGTAATGTTCCCCTGAAAGAAAGCTCCTCTGACAAAGCCGGAAGAAACGCCAAAAGTCCTATATTAATCAGCAGTCCCCACCCATTGTCTGCCTTCAAGAATCGCTCTGTCAAACCCGCTGCAGCATCCTCTTGACGACGGAAAATTTGTTCGATGAAATCGAGACTTTCAGGCAAATCGACGCGACTGTTCAGATCTGCCAACAGGTTAATGGCCGGTATCGCCAAAACCATAATTCCAATCGCCCAAACGATACTCTTCCAATTCACCTTTTGATCCATCTTTAACCACCGAAAAGGCTTCCGGTTTTCGTCCCAAATCCACGCACAAATAATGGGCGGAAAAAGGAATGTCCCGAGCGTCTGACACAACTGCAGCCATTTCAACGATTCGGTCGTTTGACTGCCTCCGCTAAACACCAGCCAAAGACCCATTCCGAGCATCGTCAACACCGACATGATGCCCAACCAAATCAGTATTTGCACAAAACGATTTTTCATAACTTTTTTCAATATCGACTGCAAAAGTACAAAAAAATTTGCACATATCAAAATATTTTTGTAATTTTGCACGCAAAATAATTTTAAAACACTCAATGAAGCATTTTAACGAATACAAAAGATTGGATTTACCTGCGCTTAGCCGTGAGGTTTTGGCGCAGTGGGAGGACGAACACCTCTTTGAAAAAAGTATCTCTACACGCGAGGGACATCCTCAGTTTTTGTTCTTCGAAGGACCTCCTTCGGCCAACGGAATGCCGGGTATTCACCATGTCATGGCGCGAACCATCAAGGACACTTTCTGTCGCTTCAAGACCATGCAAGGGTTCCAAGTCCGCCGAAAAGCCGGTTGGGACACCCACGGCCTGCCCGTTGAACTGGGCGTAGAGAAAATGCTCGGCATCACCAAAGAGGATATCGGCAAGAAGATTTCCGTGGACGAGTACAACGCAGCCTGCCGGCGCGAAGTAATGAAATACACGCGCGAGTGGACCAACCTTACCAAGCAAATGGGCTATTGGGTGGACCTCGAAAACCCCTATATCACCTACGACAACAAGTACATCGAAACCCTCTGGTACCTGCTTAAAGAGCTCTACAAAAAAGGCTACCTCTACAAGGGTTATACCATTCAGCCCTACTCGCCCGCCGCGGGAACAGGCCTCAGCTCGCACGAACTCAACCAACCCGGTTGTTACCGCGATGTCAAGGACCTCACCTGCACAGCCAAGTTCCACCTCAAAGATGGCCGTTACATCATTGCCTGGACCACCACGCCTTGGACGCTGCCTTCCAACACCGCCCTCTGCGTCGGACCGAAGATCGACTATGTCGAGGTGCAACTCAAAGATGAAAACGACAACCTGAAAGACGAACATATCATCCTCGCGGAAGCCCGCCTCTCGGCCTATTTCGAGAACGCGGAGATCGTGGCCCGATACAAAGGTGCGGACCTCGTCGGCCTCGAATACGATCCGCTTTTCCCGTGGGTTAATCCCGGACCGGGCGCCTATCGCGTTATCCCTGGTGACTATGTCACCACCGAGGACGGTACCGGTATCGTGCACATAGCTCCCACATTCGGTGCGGACGATAAGAAAGTGGGTGACGCCGCAGGAGTCCCGGGCTTGTACATGCAGACCAGGAACTACGGCCCGCGACCCATGGTGGACTTCACCGGCAAATATTGGCGCATCGAAGATCTCGACCCCGATTGGGTCAAAACGAATGTCAACACCGAACTCTACGGCAAGTACGCCGGTCGATTCGTCAAGAACGCCTACGACCCGAACTTGACGGACAAAGATGAGACGCTCGACCTCCATCTCTGTCTCGAGATGAAAGCCGACGGACGACTCCTCAAAACGGAGAAACACGTCCACTCTTACCCGCATTGCTGGCGCACGGACAAACCCGTCATCTACTATCCGCTCGACTCGTGGTTCATCCAATCCACCAAGGCCCGCGACGAGATGATCGCCCTCAACCAAACCATCAACTGGCAGCCCGAATCGACCGGAACGGGACGCTTTGGACAATGGCTCAACAACCTCAACGACTGGAACTTGAGCCGCAGCCGCTACTGGGGAACACCTCTACCCATTTGGCGTACCGAAGACGGCAGCGAAGAGATTTGTATCGGTTCTATCGCAGAACTCTTCGCAGAGATCGACAAGTCCGTTAAAGCGGGATTCATGTCCGCAAACCCATGGCCCAAACATATCGTCGGCGACTATAGCAAAACCAACTACGACCCGTCCGTGATTGATCTCCATCGTCCTTATGTGGACGCCGTCATTCTCGTCTCGCCTTCCGGCAAACCCATGAAGCGCGAACTCGACCTCATCGATGTGTGGTTCGACTCCGGCGCCATGCCTTACGCACAGAACCACTATCCCTTCGAGAATGCCGACGCGCCGCGTACCGCTGATTTTATCAGCGAAGGTGTGGACCAGACACGTGGCTGGTTCTTCACTTTGCATGCTATCCACACCATGATTGAAGGCACCGTGGCATACAAAAACGTCATCTCCAACGGCCTCGTCCTCGACAAAGCCGGCAACAAGATGTCCAAACGCCTCGGCAACGCCGTCGATCCTTTCGGAGCACTCGACACTTTCGGCGCCGACGCCGTGCGCTGGTACATGCTCACCAACTCCGCGCCCTGGGAGAACCTCAAGTTCGATCCCGAAGGAGTAGATGAGATCCGCCGCAAGTTCTTCGGCACCCTCTACAATACCTACAGCTTCTTTGCTCTGTACGCAAACGTGGACAGTTGGCAACCTGCTATCAGCACCGACGGTCAACCGACGGTCAACCGACAGTCAAAGCCAACGTCAGTACAAGGTCGTACCGAGATCGACCGTTGGATACTCTCCAAACTGAACTCGCTCGTCAAAGAGGTCACCGAGGCCTACGAAGCCTACGAACCCACCAAAGCGGGTCGTGCGATAAGTGACTTCGCACAGGATGATCTCTCCAACTGGTACGTACGTCTCAACCGCAAACGCTTCTGGGGTGGAGAGATGAACGCCGACAAGCAAGCGGCCTACGAAACGCTCTACACTTGTCTCAAGACGATCGCACAACTCATGGCACCCAACGCTCCGTTCTATGCCGACCGCCTCTACCGCGACCTTACCGGCGAGACCGTACACCTCAGCTCTTGGCCGCAAGCGGACGAAGCGCTCATCGACACCAAACTCGAGCGCCAGATGTACCTTGCTCAACAAGCCACATCGATGATCCTCTCGCTCCGCAAACGCGCAGAGAAGAACGTGCGCCAACCGCTGCAAAAAGCAGTTATTCCGACGCCGGACAAAGAGACCACAGACGCCCTGTTGCATGTCGCCGACCTCATCAAATCGGAAGTGAATGTCAAGGAACTGGTCATTGTACCCGCCGAACAATCGGAGATTCGTCTCGTCAAGAAAATCAAACCGCAGTTCAAAGTGCTCGGCAAGAAAGTGGGCGCTAACATGAAAGCCGTAGCGGCAGCTATTGCGGCCATGGAGCAAGACGATATTGTTCAAATGGAGCAAGAAGGCTCATTTACTATTTCTCTCCCCCTTGTGGGGGAGCAAGAAGGGGTTTATTACACCCTCATCCCCGAAGATGTCGAGATAGTGACCGAAGACATGCCGGGATGGCTCGTCGCCAACAACGGCATTCTTACCATCGCTCTGGATATCGAACTGACGGACGAACTGATAGAAGAAGGTATCGCGCGCGAACTCATCAACCGTATCCAGAACCTCCGCAAGTCCTCCGGTCTCGAGATCACAGACCGCATCGCCATCACCCTCGAAGATCGTCCGGAGATCCACAACGCTGTACTTCATTGCGGCGACTATATCGCTTCGCAAGTCCTGGCCACGAGTTTAAATCTCACTTCTCACAGCGACAGCAATCTCACAGCAGAAGGCGGTCTCACTTCTACATTGGAAATGGACAGCTATAACGTGAAAATTAAAATCGAAAAAGTATGAAAAATATCAACAAATTTCTTTTGCTGGCCTGGTTAGGCATAGCATTAGCGGGGTGTAATCTCTTCAACAAACCTACTGAGTTCCAGTTGTCTGACTTGCAGGGATTGTGGCAGGAAAACAAAACCATGCATTATGTCCGCTTCACGACGGAGAACTCCGAAGAAACGGGCTATCTCTATGGTCGCGAATGGGACGAAGCGGATGACGTGTTTGAAGAGGATCTGGTATTCCACGGAAACGGTTGGTTCAAGTACAAATTTGAGAAAAACGGCAACCTGACCGAGATTCACCTCATGGACAACGGCGGAGCCGAGATACCCAAGATCTATGTGGTAACGCTCCTGACGGACACCGACTTATCCTACTATGAGAAAGACCATAAATCGATCAAGTTCACTTTCACGAAAGTCGTAGAAACTAAAAAATAATTTCTATGAAACGCGCACTTAAAATTTTCGGTTGGACCCTTTGCGGTCTCGTGCTGACAGTGGTCATCGTAGCTTGCATCGCCATCTACCTCGTCTTTACGCCGGATCGTCTCACGCCTATCGCACGGGATGCTGCGGCTAAGTTTATAACCTGCGAACACGAGATAGGAGAAGTCGATCTGACCTTCTTCTCAACCTTCCCGCGTTTTGGACTGCGAGCCGACGGACTGCTGCTCATCAATCCCGTTGAAGGTGCACAGAACGACACCGTCGTAGCGGCCAAACGCCTCACGGCTACCGTGGATGTCAATGAGTTTCTCTTCCATGACAATTTGCATGTCATCGAAGCCCTGCTTGATAACGCCAGCGTCAACTTCTATATCGCGCCGGACGGAACCACCAACCTCACGGATGTCTTCGTCACCTCGCCGGACACGACCGAAGAAGACACTACCGCCTTCTCCCTGCCTTTCGACGAATTGCGCGTGGACGGTTTACGCATCAAAGCGAACGCTATCACCTTTGTTGACCGCAAAGATACGATTGAGGCATCCTTGGGCGAGACTGAACTGAGCGCACGCGCCGAGAACTGGGACGACATGCTCATTGCTTTGGACGCACAAGATGTCTGCGCCAGCCTTAAGAACGAGACCTATGCCGACAGTCTTCATCTTGAACTCATTGCGCCGATGGCCATGAACCTCGACTCCATGCATTTCTTCTTCGATGGAGCCCGACTCGCCATCAACGATTTCGACCTGCGACTCGAAGGAGACGTGACGTTGCATGACTCCATCGACTTGGACGCCAAACTGGAAACGGGCAAATGGCAAATCAAACCGCTGCTGGCCCTTGTACCGGCCAAGTTCACTTCCGGTCTTAAAGACATCGATGTGGATGGCGAAGTGCAACTGGATGCCGATGTCAAAGGTACCTACAGCGAGACACAGATGCCGCTGGTAAATGCCCATCTGACCCTCAAAGACGGTAACGGCAGTTACAAACCCCTGCCTTACACGCTTCGTGACCTGCAATTGGACGCGAATGCGCTTCTCAACCTCAACGAAGGACAGTCTTCGGATGTTACCGTCAATAGCCTTTCTGCCAAGACCAAACAGAGCCAGATGAGTGCGCAGGGACAGGTCAACGACTTGCTCAACGACATGCTCTTGGATCTCCAGATGACGCTGGATGCCAACCTGCCGGACTTCGCGTATTTCTTGCCGAAAGATATGACGCTGAAAGGTCGTACCAAGGGAACGGCTAACGCGCGCATCCGACTCGCTGACCTTACGGAGATGAAACTCAACAAGGGCAAAATAAGCGCCGACTTGAACCTCACCAACATTCATTTTGAAATGGATTCGATGGTAGCCGACCTGCCCAAGACACGCGCCAAGATACAGATGCCTAACGCCAAGCCCTCGAAGCCGAAAGTCAATTGGGCGCGTATCGACTTGCAGACCGACCAAGTCGATTTCAGCATGGCCACACCGCTCTTAGCCGGACTCAAAGCATCCAAGATCAGTCTCGAATCCGGCAATGTGCTCTCCAAAGATCCGGTTCTCTATGCCGCCGTTGGACTGCAATCGAACGATCCGATAGAGGTAGCGATGGACTCCATGGCAGCCAGCATCAATGCTCCGAAGCTCACGGCCTACGCCGAGTATAACACCAAGGATACCACCGTCATGCCTGTCCTTGAGGCTAACTTGGACAGCAAAGCCCTAACCGGCTTCTTCAAGAACATATCCGCTGACCTCAAATCCTCCAAACTCGAGGCAGCCCTCAGCGGCGGTCGCAAAGACAAATCGGCTCCGCGCCTGCGCGCCAAACTCAATACTAAAGATGCCGACGTGCAAATGGGTGAAGAACTGTCCGCACAAACGGAGAAACTGGATCTTGAGATGAGTGCTCGCTATGACAGCAAAGGCGAGAACGTTCTTCTGCAATGGAACCCGAGACTCAAAGTGAACCTCAAAAACGGTGAACTGCGAATGCCGGAACGACTGCCGGAAGCCGTCGTGATACCGTCTATCGATTTCAACTACTCGAATCGTGAGATGAGCATCGATAACTCCCGCATCGAGTTGGGCAATTCCGACCTTAACCTCAAAGGTAATGTGCGCCATATCGGTAAATGGTTCCGCCACGAAGCCGACCTTGAAGGCGAATTGGATATCGTTTCCGACCACTGTGACGCCAACCAGCTCCTTGCCTGGTTCAGCGCCGATAGCGGTAGTGAGGAAGAAGCCACTCCCGAAAGCCAACAGCCAACAGCCAACAGCCAACAGCCGAAAGAAGAATCCGATCCGTTCTTGGTGCCGACAGACGTCAACTTGGCGCTCAATACGCATATGCGCGAAGTGGAGATCTTCAACCAGACAGCCAAAGACCTGAAGGGCGGTCTCTATGTGCAAAACGGTACACTCATCCTCGACGAAGTCGGTTTTGTATGCCGCGCAGCCAAACTGCAACTGACGGGTATGTACCGCACACCGCGACGCAACCACTTGTACCTCGGTTTGGACTACCATATGATAGACGTGGATATAGACGAACTGCTCACGATGATTCCTAACCTCGAACAAATGGTTCCGATGCTCAGCAGTTTCAAAGGTGCCGCGCAATTCCACTTGGCCGCAGAGACCTATCTCAACAGCCAATACCAACCAAAGATGAGCACACTCCGCGGAGCGGCTTCACTTACCGGAAAAGATCTGGTCGTGCTGGACGGCGAGACATTTGACAAGATCGCCACACTGCTAATGTTCAACAAGAAGACCGAGAACCGCATCGACTCCATCAACGCCGAGATGACCATATACAAGAACGAGATTGATGTCTATCCGCTCTGCGTACAGATGGATAATTACATGGTGGCCCTCGGAGGTAGGCATAACACCAACATGACCTTCGACTACGATATCAATGTGCTCAGTCCTATTTATTTGGGCGTCAATGTCAGCGGTACGATGGATAACCTCCAAATCAAGCTGGCCAAGTGCAAGTTTGCACAGGACTTCCGCCCGCACTGGTATCAGAAAGTCGATACACAATCGCTTGAATTGCGGGAACGAATCAAGCAATCGATGGAGAAAAATGTACGAATCAAATAGTTAAACTTATGAAAAAATCACTTTTTTTAGGTGCAATTGCAATGACACTGTTAGCTTGCAACCGCGCGGACAACAATCCGTTACTCGACCAGCCGAACACGCCTTTTGGTGTTCCGGCATTTGACCAAATCCAATTAGGGCACTATCTCCCTGCTTTTGATGCCGCTATCGAGGAGCAGAAAGCAGAAGTGGATGCCATTGTGAATAACGAAGCGGAACCGACATTTGAAAACACCATCGTGGCGCTCGACCGTTCGGGACTCTTGCTCGACCGTGTGGTCGGCGTCTTCTTCAATGTGCTCGAAGCCGATGGCAACGATGACATGAACCTCATCGCAGAAACCGTTTCTCCTATGCTCAGCGAACTGGGTGACGGTATCATTCTCAATGACAAACTGTTCCAACGCGTGAAGTTCGTCTATGACCAGCGTGACCAACTCGGTCTCAATGCCGAGCAGATGAGACTGTTGACCGAGACCTACAAAAACTTTGCCGACAACGGCGCAAACCTGCCGGAGGACAAGAAAGAGCGCCTCAAAGAGATCAATCAGGAACTCGCCCTCCTCTCTCTCCGTTTTGGCAATAATGTTGTAGCAGAGACCAATAGTGAGGCCGTACAACGCTTCATCTCTGACGAATCCCTATTAGCAGGTCTGCCGGAGTCCGCCAAAGCTGCAGCTGCCGAAGAAGCTGCTGCCGCCGGACATCCGGGCGAGTGGCTCTTCACACCGAAGCGCACTTCCTTCACGCCGGTTCTTCAGTACTGCGAGAACCGTGAACTGCGCAAACAACTTCTCATGGACTATACCACGCGTGCTAACCATGACAATGAGAACGACAACAAAGCCATCATCATCCGTGAAATGGAATTGCGTATCGAGAAAGCCAAACTCTTCGGCTACGACAACCCCGCCGACTATATCCTCGCTGACTGCATGGCCAAGAACCATCAGACCGTGGACGCTTTCTTGCAATCCGTATGGGCACCTTCTCTTAAAGCAGCCAAACGCGAAGCCGCTGAACTACAGGCACTTCTGGACAAAGACCTGCCCGGAGAAAAACTGCAACCCTGGGATTGGTGGTTCTATGCAGAGAAACTGCGCAAGGCCAAATATGCCCTTGATGAGGAAGAAATCAAGCCGTATTTCGAACTGGACAATGTGCGCAAAGGTGCTTTTGGTGTGGCTACCAAGTTGTACGGCGTACAATTCGAGCCGCTCAAAGATATGCCGGTGTATAATCCCGAAGTGGAGGTATTCAAAGTGACCGAAGCGGATGGCAGCCTCGTCGGCATCCTCTACACCGATTATTTCCCGCGCGCAGGTAAACGCCCGGGCGCGTGGATGAACCAAATCCTGCCGCAGTATATCGATGCGGAAGGCGTGGACCATCGTCCCGTCATCATCAATGTGGGTAACTTCAACAAACCCGCCGCAGGCAACCCGTCTCTCCTCTCGATGGACGATGTAGAGACCCTCTTCCATGAGTTCGGTCACGCTCTTCACGGCTTGCTCAGCAAGGCGCACTACAAGAGTCTTAGCGGTACCAACACTCCGCGCGACTTCGTCGAACTGCCCTCGCAATTCATGGAGAACTATGCCTATGAACCCGAAGTGCTCAAGACCTACGCGTTCCATTACCAGACCGGAGAAGTCATCCCGGATGAACTGATAGCCAAAATCAACGCAGCAGGAAAGTTCAACCAAGGCTTTGTGACCACCGAACTGCTTTCGGCTTCTATCCTCGATATGGACTTCCATGAGTTAACCACTGCAGAAGGCCTCGATGTGAATGCGTTCGAGCAACAGAGTCTCGAGAAAATGGGTATGATTGACGAGATCATCGTTCGTTATCGTCCTACTTTCTACAACCATATCTTCACCACGGGTTACGAAGCAGGCTACTACAGCTATACATGGGCTGCCGTGCTGGATGCCGATGCTTTTGCAGCATTCAAAGAGACGGGCAATCTCTTCGATGAGGCGACCGCAGCCCGTTTCCGCCACTTGCTCGAGCAAGGCGGTACACGCGATGCACAAGAACTCTACCTCGAGTTCCGTGGCAAAGAAGCGGATCCGAAGAACCTGCTTCGTCGAAAAGGTTTCATTGACTAATGGAACATCGAAGAATAGCAGTTCGCAAGGCGCCTGTGCGTCGAACGCATAGTGCAATAATTCGTAAATGGCTGTATTACCTGTTGCCGGTAGTCTTTTGGCTGCTGGCAATAGGTGGCAGCATTTTACCGCTGTTTCTATCTAACAGCGAAGCGGTCCAACAGCGAAGCGGTCTTATTGCCGGCTTCCTCGTAGCTGCTATCGCCCTGCTGTGTATCTTCATCATCAGCCGTATCAAGCGGCATACCAACTCCATCGAAGAGTGTTTCCAAGTCGCCCTGTTGCTTGGCATTGCGGCTTATTGGCTGCCCTCCGTCATCTTTCTGGTCATTCCTATCTGGGGCTACCTCATCTATCAGAACCTCTTCTCTTTCCGCGCATTCATGGCGTCCGTCGTAGGATTTGCCACCGTCGCTATTTGGTATGCTGTCTTCCATTTCCTTTCACTATTCACTTTTCACCTTTCTTTGGACTACAACTTGTACGCATGGATTCCTACGGGCGCTATTCTGTTGGCATGGCTCGCCTCCGCTATCGTACGAAACAAACTGCAAATACGCTAAACTATCACCATCATGGTAAATGATAAAATCATATCGCTCTCCGACTCGCTTGACACCCCTACTTTCTATGGCGTGAACAATCGCAACATGCTATGTCTCAAGAACCAACATCCGGGTGTGCGTGTCGTGGCTCGCGGCTATCAGGTCAAGGTGAGCGGAGATGAGGCTTCTATTGACAATTTCGAGAAATCGCTTCGTCTGTGTGAGGATTTCTGCATCCGCAATAATCGTCTCTCAGAGCAGGATATCCTTATGCTGCTGCATGGAGACAAACCGCAGGTGCAGGCTACCGACAACCTCATTCTGCACGGTGTCAACGGCAAGTCCATCTATGCCCGTTCGGTTAACCAGCAGGCCCTGGTACGCGCGTACGAAGATCACGACTTGCTCTTTGCCGTAGGTCCGGCAGGTAGCGGCAAGACCTACACGGCCATTGCGCTTGCGGTACGGGCACTCAAGAACCGCGAGGTGAAGCGTATCATCCTCTCGCGTCCGGCCGTGGAAGCAGGAGAGAAATTAGGATTCCTCCCCGGAGACATGAAAGAGAAAATCGATCCCTATCTGCAGCCTCTTTACGATGCCCTGCAAGACATGATACCTGCCGCCAAACTGACTGAATACATGGAGAAAGGCACTATTCAGATTGCACCGCTGGCCTTCATGCGCGGCCGCACACTGTCCGACGCAGTCGTCATCCTCGATGAGGCACAAAACACCACGGCACTGCAGCTGAAAATGTTCCTCACACGCCTCGGTATCGGCGGTAAGATGATTGTTACCGGCGATATGACGCAGATAGACCTACCGCCTTCACAGAAATCCGGTCTGCGCGACGCCATGGAGCGCTTCAAAGGCATCAAAGGCATACAAATCATCGAATTCAACGAGCGTGACATAGTGCGTCATCCGCTTGTCAAACAGATAGTAGCCGCTTATAAAGAGAACTAATTTCCACCATACCATGAAGAAAATTCTTTACCTCTGTCTTTTGTCGGTTCTGCCCTTGTGCGCCCATGCAGGCATCACCACTTATACTTTCACTTCCGTCAATTGGGCCTCGAAGATCGATGCCACTCCTTGCGACGGTCAGACGGACGGTTGGGTTTGTGACCAAGCCGCCAGCGAGTACAATACCGGACGCAACGATGCCGAAGGACGGCTCTATTCGCAAGGCGTCAGTGTCAAAACGGGAACTTCCGGAGCCGGTGCCACATCCATCTTGGCTTTCGACCAAGTGCGCCGTTTGACATTCAACTTCTGCCAGAACAGCAGCAAGGGTCGGGGTACGATCTATGTACAGATTGGCGACAACGAACCGGACAGCATTGTTATCACCAAACCCGCCAAGAGCGGCGACGGTGTGTATAACCGCGATTCGGTCATCATCTTGGATACACCCTTAAGCGGAAAGATTCGTTTCTGGGTCAAGTGTACGGAGAATGCCATCAATATCAATTCGCTTTCTATCCGTTCCGCTTCGGGTGGCAGCTCGGTTTTCACGATGGATTCGTACCAACTCGTGACCGATGTGAACCAACTGCAAGACTCCGACCAGGTCATTTTCGGCGTCTATAAGGATGGCGTGAATTATATAATGGGCTATTTTGACGAATGGGAGAGTGTGAACAATATCCATGCTATCCCGGGCAAGTACTCCGCAGACCGTAACACCGTCAACGCCGATGACCGCGCCATTTATACGCTGCGAATTGCCGATTTGAACGGACAAACGGCCTATATCTTTCAGGACGAACTGCGCTACGAAGAAGCCTATCTCGTTGCTTCCGGAGGCAAGACCAAGAACCGTCTGGCGCTTTGGACCGATGTTGTGGATGAAAAGACCTATGGTAACTACGGTTTCTGGGATATCCGCATAGAGAACGGAGGCGAGGCTGTTATCACCAATCTCGGGAACAGTCTGTCGAAGATCATTCAGTACAATGCCTCGAATTCACCGACACTATTTGCGTGTTATCAGGAGTGTTCGCAGACTCCCGTATGCCTCTATCGCAGGGTAGAAGCATTGGGCGACATAGAGGCTATCGTAGCGCCTTTCGTCAATTTCGGCACTACCATTGATACTTCCGGCGATCGTACCGTTGAAATCAATGCCAACAAACTGACGCAGGATATAAGTGTCGCGCTCAAAAAAGGTCAGATTTTCTCGATTTCATCGGATATTTTGGACCGCGACGGCGACCGACTGACCATCTCGTACGAAGCGCCAGAACCGGGTCATTATAGCGATACACTCGTTTTTGTTTCCGGTTCTGTCCGCACCGAAGTGGAAGTGCTGCTGCAACGCCTGCAACCGCTATCTGTAGCCCAAGCCGTTCGTTCGGACGACCATGCTACTATCTATTTGAACGATGTGGTGGTGACCAAGAAATACGACAACTATATCTATGTGCGCGATGAGACAGGCTCGATGCTGCTCTTCGATCGCGGTAACGGTGAAACAGGCAAACGGTACGGTGCCGACCTGAAAGCAGGGGACCAGTTATCCGGTGTCACCGGACGATTTATTAATTATTTCGGTGTGCCGGAGATATCGCCGTCCGAACAGTTCAGTGTGGGCAAGAATATAGAAGTGTTACCTGAAGAAGCACCCGCTGTCATCGACTCCGCTGATGTATGCCGGTACCTTGTGCTCGATAGCGCAGTCATTGACGGATGGACCGAATTGAGTTATAAAGGCCAGACCTATGCCATCGAGAATAAATTCAACCTGTCCTCGTTCATCACCGCTGTTCCCACTCGCACCTGGGTCATCGTCAGTTACGACTGGGATACAGTGACGCTCTATATCGTCAAACAGGAGGAGTATCCAAGCCACGAAAGTATCGATGAAATCGAAGGAATCGGCACTTCCGGACGAATCATTCTTCGTGACGGAGTCCTATTCATCGAAACGGAGAACGGGCGATATACCTTAGAGGGAAAAGAGATATTCTAACGCCTCATTAGCCTCTTCAATCGTAATGATCTGATTGATAACGGGCTGAGCTATATTGCTAATGAGCGTGCAGTTGATCTCGGCTGCGCGCTCGTTTTTCTTATCCTGCTGCATCAGTCGGATCAACTCGTCGCGGTCTGAACACTTACATACGGGACGACCGTAATAGTGCAGCATCAGTTGCGTCAGCTGTTGCAGCGGTTCTTTGGGACACGCTAACTTTGTCACGCTTAGATACAGCTCCGCTATCAAGCCGTACAACACGGCATAGCCGTGAGGCATTTGAGAGCTGACCTCTGCATGCTGATTGTTCATTTCCTCCAGTGCATGACCGAAAGTGTGACCCAAGTTCAGCACTTTGCGCAGGCCTTCCTCACGCGGATCCTGCTTCACTATCTGTTCTTTTGCCGCCACACAATCTGCAATAAGTGCCGTCAGCGGAGCTATGTCCATTTGATCCGGGTCATATTGCAACAGCCTGTCCCACAACCTGCCGCTTTCGGCTATCAGTCCCGTTTTCAGCATCTCTGCATAGCCGTTCAAGAACTCCTTGGCAGGCAGTGTTTTCAGCCATTCAGGCCAAATAAGAGTCTCTACCGGCGGAGCAAAAACACCGATGCTGTTTTTCAATCCGCCATAATTGATGCCCGTCTTGCCGCCGGTAGAAGCATCGACCATTGCCAATAGGGTCGTGGGAACATTGATATAGTCGATGCCGCGTTTGTAGGTAGCTGCAGCCAAACCTGCTATGTCCGTCAGTACGCCGCCGCCGATGCACACCAACACACCGCGACGGGTCATCGACTGCGCAAAGAGAAAGTCCCAAATGGCTTGCACCGTTTCCAGCGACTTCCTCTCCTCGCTCACCTCCAACCACAGCGCCGACCATTCTCCAAACTTCTGAATACTGACAACTGAATGCTGAATACTTGCATCCCCCACCACGCACACTTGCTCATAGCGTGCTGTCAGGTCCTGCAAAACCCTGTCTAAATGGTCACAAATCATAGTTAATCTCAATTTTGACTGCAAAAGTACAAAAAAATTTGCACATGTGCAAAAAAAATCGTACCTTTGCAGCGTAAAAACGGTAAATCGATTCATGAATACACTTATTTCCATTGTCGGCGGTGCCAATATCGACATGTCAGCTACTCTCAACGGCGCCTTCATTGCCTCGGATTCGAATCCGGGCCATGTGGATATCGGTTACGGCGGTGTGGCGCGCAACATAGCGCATAACCTGTCGTTGCTCGGTGCCCGTACCCAGTTGCTGACCGTCTTCGGCGGTGATCTCTTTGGCGGATTGCTCTATGACCATTGCCGCCAGCAGGGCATCGATGTGCACTTGTCGGAACGCGACTCGGCTTTCCGCACAGGCGTGTATCTGTGCATCAATAATCACGGCGGAGAAATGATCGCGGCGGTGGCTGACACCGAAGCCGTGAATGCCATCACACCCGAATGGCTCACCAAGCGCAACGGTGAGATCAATCTCTCGGACTTTGTAGTGGCCGATACCAACATCAGCGAGGACGCTATCCGTTGGTTGATGGAGAATGTGACAGTGCCGCTGTTCATCGACGGTGTCAGTACGACCAAGGCGCACCGCGTGGTCAATGCCTTGCGCAAATGCAAACTGCCGTACCTGCACACGCTCAAGCTGAATCTCAAAGAGGCACTCGCCGTCACCGAGACCTCCACTTATGCGGAGGCCGCACAGCAGTTACTGGACTTGGGTATCGCCAATGTCTATATCACGCTCGGCAGCGAGGGTGTCTATTGCCGCAACGCCGCCGAAGAATGGCTCTTCCCTGCGCTGCCCGGAGAAATAGTCAATACCACGGGTGCCGGTGACGCTTTCCTCGCGGGTGTCGTCCATGCACATACGAAGAACATCGGCTTCCCGCAAACGGCGCAGTACGGACTGATGGCCGCTCGAGCCACACTCCTCAGTCCCAAAGCCGTTAATCCCGATATCGCAAACATTTTATTATAATGAATAATTATCTCAGTATCTCGCCGGAGGTGGCGAAAGCATTGAAAGAAGGCAAGCCCGTGGTGGCGCTCGAATCGACTATCATCAGTCACGGTATGCCCTATCCGCAGAATGTGGAAACGGCACTTAGAGTGGAACAGACGATTCGTGACAACGGTGCCGTTCCGGCTACGATCGCCATCATCGGAGGCCGTCTCAAAGCGGGCTGTACACCCGATGAAATCGAGTATTTAGGCAAAAAAGGTCAGGCTGTCATCAAGGCCTCGCGCCGTGACTTACCGGTTCTGTTAGCGCGCCAAGAAGACGGTGCCACTACGGTCACCACGACCATGATCATCGCTGCCATGGCAGGCATCCGCGTGTTTGCTACCGGCGGCATTGGAGGTGTTCATCGCGGTGCACAGCAGACTTTCGACATCTCCGCCGACCTCGAAGAACTGGCGCAGACACCGGTCATGGTCATCTGTGCAGGCGCCAAGTCCATCCTCGATTTGGGCCTCACGCTCGAGTATCTCGAAACCAAAGGAGTGCCTGTCATCGGCTATCAGACCGACGAACTGCCCGCTTTCTACACACGGCACAGCGGTTTCGGCGTGGACTATCGCATTGACTCGCCCGAAGAACTCGCCGCAGCGTTCAAGGCCAAACTGCTCTGCGGACTCAAAGGCGGTATGCTGGTGACCAATCCCATTCCCGAAGAGTTCACGATGCCCAAAGAGACTATCGATGCCGCTATCGCGCAGGCACTCAAAGAGATGGACGAAGCCGGTATTCACGGCAAACAATGTACGCCTTTCCTGCTGGCCAAAGTGAAGGACCTCACCGGCGGGGACAGTCTCGCCGCCAACATACAATTAGTGTTGAATAACGCCCGCCTTGCGGCACAAACAGCCAAAGCCCTATGCGAAAAATAATTGTCTTTGCTCTTTGCTCCTTGCTCCTTCTGCCCGCTTGTCAGAAGAAAGCCGTTCAAGTCACTTCCGTCGCGACAGAGGCTATTCCTGTTGACGCTTCGTCGGATGCCATTGCCGACAAAGCGTATGAAGCACAATTGGCACCCGTTAAGGCGGAACTGGAGCGCGAGATGAATGTACAAATAGGCTATGCGCCGGAGCGTTTGTATGTGCGTGAACCGGAATGCCCCATGCTCAACTGGGCTACCGATGCACTATGGGAAGCAGCCAAAGCGGTGTATCCGGGTAAAGTGGATATCGCTGTCGTCAACATGGGCGGAATGCGTTGTGAATGGCCTGCCGGACCTGTCACGCGAAGCAGCGTCTTCGAACTGATGCCGTTCGACAACAGGCTCGTCGTGCTCACCCTCAAAGGAGCGGATATCCGCGAACTGTGTCAGTCGTTCGCCACTTATGGCGGGCAAGGCGTAGCAGGCATGAGTGTCAAGGCCAAGAACGGCCAACTGTTGGATGTCAAGATAGCAGGCAAGCCGGTGCAGCCGAAAGCACTGTACACGGTCGCCACCAGCGACTACCTGTCCGGCGGAACAGACCACATGGAAGCGCTCACGCACTATGTGGACTACTGGAACAGCGATTTACTGATTCGGGAGTTGTACCTGCAGGCCGTTATGAATCTGGACACCATCCGCGCCGCAGTGGATGGACGAATGGACATTCAGCCATAACGGCAAGTTGTGCTCCACATGACCTGTCGGAGCATCGAAAATAACGGGGTAGTCGTACTCAGCGACTGCCTCTTTTATTGTTTCGTATATAGTCGTTGGCAGTTCGTCGTTGGCCGATAGAATGGAGGGATCATCCTCGCAGTCGGTGAACTGTCCCACAATCAGACCGCCTATTTGCGCCAACACGCCGCTCATCTTTAAGTTTCTGATCATCCTATCTATATGATAGTGTCTTTCCGCTATATCCTCGATAAGCAATATCGGTCTATTGTCCATTGTACATTGTCCATTTCCCATTATGGACGTCAGTCCGTATCTCGTTCCCTGGAGACCATAGAGGACGGATAAGTTACCGCCGATGATCGGACCTTCCACATTGCCGAAGCGGTTCAAGGGATGATTGGGCAGCGGGTAATAGAAATGTCCTCCTTCCAAGGCTGTCCGCAAGGCCTGAACGGGCATACTGTCTTCGGGAAGCGTGGCCAAATGTTTGCACATGATGCCGTGTACGGAAGGCTGATGACTGAGAGCTGCAAGCTGGTGTAGGGCGGTGATGTCGCTGAAACCGATGATGGGTTTGGTGACGGGTGCCACGCGGTCGATGATGCGTTGCAAGCCATAGCCTCCGCGTGAACAAAGGATAACATTCACGCTCTCGTCCTGCAAGGCTTCGTTCAGGTCGGACAGACGCTCTTCGTCCGTTCCGGCAAAGCGTCCCCACTGCGCGCGCGCGTGCACGCCCTCGCTTACCTTATATCCCCACGCGCGCAAGCGCGTAACTGCCCCGTCGATATACTGCGGATCGATGACTCCGGAGGGCGATATGATGCGGATGTGTTTCATCAACTATACACCTTATACTCTATCCAATTGACTAGGCGCTTGGGCAGGAGGCGGTCAAGGAAGCAGAAGAGCTGATAACTGAATCCGCCTACATACTGCGGTTTGGGACTGCGGCAGGTAGCTATATGCAGGAAGAGCCGCGCCATCTGTTCGGGTGCCATGCCTGCCCGTTCGTCACGCTCCATGGTCGTGACCGCTTTGTTCGCGCCGCTGTACACCTCCTCGCCTTCCGTCGATTTGCACCGCGCATCGGTGAAACCCGTACTCACGTCACCGGGCATCATCACGCTCACGCGGATGCCGAACTCACGCACTTCGTTCTGCAGCGCCAGCGCCATCGCATTGATAGCCGCCTTGCTCGCCGAATAGAACGACTGATAAGGCACCGCCAGGACGGCGGCAACGGACGAAGTATAGATGATACACCCGAAGCCCTGCTTGCGTAACTGCGGCAACACGGCTTGCGTCAGTCGAACGGCGCCCATGAAGTTGACATCCATCTGTCGTTGCGCATCAGCGATGGCTGTGAACTCCACCGGTCCCGAGATGCCGAAACCGGCATTGGAAATGACCACATCGACGGTATCCGCTTGTTTGAGCACCTCCTCCACCGCCGCCCGACAACTCTCTTCGGACGTCACATCGCATTTGATATGCGTTATGGAACCTTTGTCCGAATGGCTGTCTGCTCTGTCGGGAGCACCCGACCTGCTCAATTCAAAAACACGCCAGCCTCGCTCCGCAAAGAGTGAGGCTGTTGCTTTTCCTATACCACTGCTTCCACCTGAAATAACCAGTGTCTGCATGTAATTTTTAATTTTTAATTCTTAATTTTTAATTACCGCCTACATTTCCGGTGCGCCTTCACGCAATACGCGGGCAATGATCTCGACCGCCTCGTCGATGACAGGCTCCGTATGGGTGGCCATGAGCGTAGTGCGCAGCAGGCACTCGCCTTCCACACACGCCGGTGCGATCACGGGATTGACATACACGCCTTCGTCGAACATCTTCTTGCCGTAATAGAGCGTGTCGAGCGTCTTGTAGGTGAAGATAGGCACGATGGGTGTCGGTGCTTCGATGATCTTCACACCCGCCTCCAACAGCCGTTTCTGGAAGTACTTGGCTATGTTCATCAGCCGTTGCGGGCGTTCGGGATCGAGGATGAGCTGATGCAGTGCCTCGAGTGCCGTAGCCGCCGAACAGGGCGTGATACTCGCCGAGAAGATGAACGGCCGCGAGACATGGCGCAGCCAATCGGCCACACGGTGCGAAGTCAGCATACAGCCTCCGATGGATGCCAGCGACTTGGAGAAGGTCAGCATCGTGATGTCCACCTGGTCAGTCAGTCCGAAATGCGCCGCCGTTCCGCGACCGCCGGGACCCAACACGCCGAAACCGTGGGCATCGTCCACCATCACCTTCGCGTCGTATTTCTTTGCCAAACGGCATATCTCCGGCAGCTTGCATATGTCTCCGCGCATGGAGAACACGCCGTCGGTGATGATCAGTTTGCCTGCATTGTCCGGTATCGACTTCAACTGCCGCTCCAGGTCCTCCATGTCGGAGTGCCGGTAACGCAGCACTTTCGCGTAACTCAGCCGGCAGGCGTCGTATATCGACGCATGGTTCTCGCGGTCATTGAGGATATAGTCGTCCTTGCCGCAGATAGCCGAGATAATAGCGAGGTTGGTCTGGAAACCCGTTGAGACGGTCATACACTCCTCGTAGCCCGTGAAAGCAGCTATCTCGCGCTCGAGCTGCAGGTGCAGGTCCAGCGTGCCGTTCAGGAAACGACTGCCGCTGACGCCTGTGCCGTACTTGTCGAGCGCCGCATGACCCGCTGCTATCACCGCTTCGTTCTCCGTAAAGCCCAGATAGTTATTGGAGCCCAACATGATAACACGGTGGTTCTCCATCTGCACTATCGGCGCTTGACGGCTCTCCAATTCGTGGAAATACGGATAGATCCCTAATTGGCGAACATACTTCAGCGTCTCAAAGTGGTCACATTTGTCAAAAAGATCCATATTACAAAACATTCAGTTCTTTGAGGATCGCCGTGGTCTTGCGGACTGCAGCTTCGGACTCGTGCAGTTTGGCGCGCTCTTCCTCGCTGATGTTCAGCTCCAGGATCTTCTCGATACCATTCTTGCCGATGATACAGGGCACACCGATGGTGATATCCTTCATGCCGTACTCGCCTTCGAGGGCTGCGGAACACGGGATCATCTTCTTCTGGTCCTTGATGATAGCCTCAGCCACGGAAGCAGCTGCAGCACCCGGAGCCATCCATGCACTCGTGCCGAGCAGACCCGTCAGCGTGGCACCGCCTACCATCGTCGATTTAACCACATTCTCCAGCTCCTCTTTGCTCAGGAACTCGCTTACGTTGATGCCCTTGTAAGTCGTGTAGCTCGTCAGAGGGATCATCGTCGTGTCACCGTGACCGCCGATCACGAAACCGTCCACATCGTTCGCGTTGCACTTGAGCGCCTGGCTGAGGAAGTATTTGAGGCGGGCACTGTCCAATGCGCCACCCATACCGATCACGCGGTTACGCGGCAACTTGAGCGCATGCAGCGTCAGATAAGCCATTGTGTCCATCGGGTTCGAAACGACCACGAGGATAGCGTTCGGGCTGCATTTGAGCACCTGGTCGCAAACGCTCTTCACGATACCCGCGTTCACGCCGATCAGCTCCTCACGCGTCATTCCCGGCTTACGGGGCAGACCCGAAGTGATGATCACCACATCACTACCTGCCGTACGGCTGTAATCATTGGTCACACCTTCTACAATCGTGTCGAAGCCCATCAGCTGAGCCGTTTGCATGATATCCATGGCTTTGCCTTCGGCAAGACCCTCTTTGATATCAATCAGACATACTTGGTTGGCTACCTCATTCACGGCCAACACATTTGCGCATGTGGCACCTACATTGCCTGCGCCTACTACGGTAACTTTGCTCATAATAGTATATGTTTTTTTAATTTTTTCGCCTTTTAACCAAATTAGCGTGCAAAGGTACAACAAATTTTCGAAATGTGCAAGATTTTGGCTCAAAAAATAAAAAATACTTGTATTTTTTTATGTTTTTGTGGCAAAAGATTGGCGTTTGCACGATAGTGCGAAATAATCGTGCCCTTGCGGCTGAGAACGAAAGTTCGGGGGAATTTGCGCTTTTTTCTCTTTTTATTTGCATAATTCAAAAAAAAGCAGTAATTTTGTGCCCGATTTGGAGGAAACAAACAGTATGGGTTTATTATTGGTCTTTTTATTCGGCGCGATGGGCGTCAGTTTTTTGTGCTCCGTACTGGAGTCGGTACTGATGTCCACCTCGCTCAGTTATATCAATCTGCGTGAGGAGGAAGGCTACGCTCCCGCCAAGCTGATGAGCAAGTACAAGGACGACACGGGTCGTCCGTTGGCGGCTATTCTCTCGCTCAACACCATCGCCAACACCATCGGTGCTGCCGGCGTCGGCATGCAAGCCACCGAGGTCTTCGGCAGCAAGTGGTTCGGACTCGTCTCCGCTTGCGTGACGATGCTCATCCTCATCTTCGGCGAGATCATTCCGAAGGTGATCGGCACCACCTATTGGCGCAACCTGATGGGCTTCACGGCGCGTACCATCCACGCGCTCATCTATATACTCTACCCCTTTGTGCTGCTGGTCGAACTGATCACGCGCATGTTTCCCGACGACGATGACGAGCCGTCGGTGAGCCGTGAGGAAGTGCTGTCGATGGTCAATGTGGGCGAGGAAGAAGGAGTGGTGGATGAGGACGAGAACAAGATCTTCTCCAACCTCATGCGGCTCGACTCGATCCATGCCTACGACGTGATGACGCCTCGTGTGGTAGCCAAAACGGCACCGGAGAACATGACGCTTCGCGCCTACTACGACAACGACGAGTACGACCATTTCTCGCGAATACCTCTCTACAAAGCCGAGGCACCGGAATACATCACCGGCTATATCCTGCGCAACGATGCACTCGAAGACCTGACGGAGGACCATTTCCGCAAGACCTTAGGCAGCATCAAACGACCGTTGCCGGCGTTCGATCAGGACCTCACACTCGGCACTATCTTCGACTCCATGCTCAAGCAGAAGAGCCAGATAGCGCAAGTCATCGACGAGTACGGCATGTTCGTCGGCATCCTCACGCTCGAGGACATCATCGAGACCATCTTCGGCCTCGAGATCATCGACGAGAACGACACCGTCATCGACATGCAGCAGTACGCCCGCGAACGCTGGGAACAGAGACAGAAAAAGTACAAAAAATTGGCTGTCAATACCGACGGTCAACCGACGGTCAACCGACAGTCGAACGACGGTCAAAGCCAAGATAAGACTGAGGATGAACCGGAAAAGTGATATAAAAATAGCGAATAAGAAGGCGAAGTTTGAGTACATCATCCTCGACCGCTACACCGCCGGCATCCAGCTCTTCGGAACGGAGATCAAGTCGATACGCGAGGGCAAGGCGTCGCTGGTGGACAGCTGGTGTTCGTTCACGGGCAACGAACTGTTCGTGCGACAGATGCATATCGCCGAGTACCGCTTCGGCTCCTTCGCCAACCACGACGCCAAACGGGACCGCAAACTGCTGCTCAACCGCAAAGAGCTGCGCAAGCTGGAGAAAGTCACCAAGGACACCGGCAAGACCATCATCCCGCTGCTGCTCTTCATCAACGAGAAAGGACTCGCCAAACTGGAGATAGCGCTCTGCCAAGGCAAGCACACCTACGACAAACGGCAGAGCCTGCGCGAAGCCGATGACAAACGCCAAATGGCAGAAATGGCCAAATGGAAAAATAAATTGTAAATGGTAAATGATTAAATCGTAAATAGTTTTATGAAAGCATTATTAATGATTTTGGACGGCTGGGGCATCGGCAACAAGTCGAAAGCCGATGTCATCAGCGTGACTCCGACGCCGCATTGGGATGCGCTGTTAGCCAAGTACCCGCACTCGCAACTCCAGGCAAGCGGCGAGAATGTAGGTCTGCCGGACGGACAGATGGGTAACTCCGAAGTGGGGCACCTGAACATAGGCGCCGGTCGCGTGGTCTATCAGGACCTCGTGAAGATCAATCGCTCCATCCGCGACAACTCGATCATGCAGAACCCCGAGATTCAGGCAGCGTATCAGGCAGCACAGGCGGCAGGCAAGAAACTGCATATCATGGGCCTCTGCTCCAACGGCGGTGTCCACAGTTCGCTCGACCATCTCTTCAAACTGGTGGAGATAGCCAAAGAGTACGGCGTGGCCGATCGCACCTTCGTGCACTGCTTCATGGACGGACGCGATACGGATCCGCGCAGCGGCAAGGGTTTCATCGAAGACCTGCAAGGCGTGTGTGACCGCACCGGTGCACACATAGCGTCTATCATCGGCCGTTTCTACGCCATGGACCGTGACAAACGCTGGGAGCGCATCAAGGTGGCGTATGACCAACTCGTCAACGGCATAGGTCGCCAGGAGACCGACATGGTGGCTGCTGTGCAAGGCTGCTACGACCGCCATACGGAGGAGCACAAGGACACCGACGAGTTCATGGAGCCGCTCGTCAACGCTGCCTGCGACGGACGGATAAGCGAAGGCGATGTGGTCATCTTCTTCAACTACCGCAACGACCGCGCCAAAGAGATCACCATCGTCCTCACCCAGCAGGACATGCCGGAGCAGGGTATGAAGACCATTCCTGGCCTCCACTACTGCTGCATGACGCCGTACGACAGCTCGTTCACGGGCCTGCATATCCTCTTCCCGAAAGAGAATGTGGAGAACACGCTCGGTGAGGTGGTGAGCCGTCTCGGACTCAAGCAGCTGCGTATCGCCGAAACGGAGAAGTTCGCGCATGTCACCTTCTTCTTCAACGGCGGCCGTGAAGCCGAGTACCCGGGCGAGGAGCGCATCCTCATCCCGAGTCCCAAAGTGCCGACCTACGACATGAAACCCGAGATGAGTGCTCCCGAAGTGACCGAAGCGCTGGTGGCAGCCATCAAGACGCAGAAGTTCGACTATATCACGCTCAACTTCGCCAACGGCGACATGGTGGGCCATACCGGCGTGTACGAGGCCATCGTGAAAGCGGTCAAGACCATCGACGAGTGCTCGCACCGCGTGATCGAAGCGGCGCTGGACAACGGGTACGAGATCATCGTCATCGCCGACCACGGTAACGCCGACAACGCCATTAATCCCGACGGCACACCGAACACGGCGCACTCGCTCAACCCCGTGCCCTTCATCTATATCTCTAAGGACCACACGCACGCGCATGTGGACAACGGCATCCTTGCCGATGTGGCGCCCTCGCTCTGCCATATCATGGGCATCGAGCAGCCCGCCGAAATGACCGGACGGAATTTGATCAAGGATTAACTAAGGGTTAAACAGGGGTTAAATAGGGGTTAAACCGTATCACCGATTAACAAAAAGAAAGCGGCCTTACATAGGGTCGCTTCTTTTTTGTGAGGACAAGTCCTCAACAAATGGAGAGTGGAATTACTTCTGAACCTCAGCAGCAACGTCCTCGCCCAGCTCTACGGCGCGCTCGATCAGAGTTTGCTCCTCAGCGGGTTGCTCCTCAGCAGGTGCAGCTGCCTCTACAGCAGGTTGCTCTGCCTCTTGGCAGCACTTCTTCTCACACTTGTTTCCGCAGCTCATAGCAGCCAATGCTACAGCTACAACAAGAATCATCTTTTTCATAACTTAAATGATTTTTTTAGTTAATAAAGCTTTATTTTTTACTATTATTTTTCGTCTTTTTGCGAAAAACGCTGCAAAAGTAATATATTTTTTGCATATATCCAAAAAAAATTGTAATTTTGCGCAATAATTTTTGCATTTTATGGAAAAAAGAGGATTTTTTGACAAAAATGACGGCAAATTTATAGTTTTGAATGTCGTTTTGGCGCTCTTGGTCAGTGCCGGTCTGTTGGTGGGTTTGATTTATTGGCTACGCGCCTACACACAGCACGGGATTGAGGTCGAAGTGGAGGATGTGCGCGGGCTGGTGGAAGCGGAAGCGCAGCCCTTGTTGGCAGCGCAGGGTCTGCATCTGGTCATCATCGACTCCACTTACACCGACAAAGTGCCGTTTGGCACGATTGTTGAACAGAATCCACAGCCGCTGTCGCATGCCAAGCACGGCCGGTCGGTCTATGTCACCATCAACGCCACCACCAAAAGGCAGATCACGATGCCCGACCTGCTCGACATCAGTTACCGGCAGGCGGAGACGACCTTGCGCGGCATGGGCCTGGTGGTCGATACAGCGTATGAATATGAGCCTTCGGCCTTCAAGGACCTGGTGCTGGACATCAAGTGCAACGACGAGAGCGTGCATGCGGGTGACAAGATACCTATCGGAAGCACGGTGCGGTTGGTGGTCGGCTTCGGACGAGGTACCGAACAGGTGGAAGTGCCCAATGTGCTCGGTCTGACCTTGACAGATGCGCGCAGCCTGCTGCTCAATCATCGGCTCATAGTAGGTGCCGTCAGTTATGACACACCGGCCGAAGAAGGAGTGACGCAGTATATCTATCGGCAGGAACCCCGCGCCGGCGAACGGCTCCTGGAAGGCGAGACAGTCACCCTGCGCCTCTCCCCGGACATCGAGAAAGCCGCCAATGCTACGGTAATGGAGAATACTAATCACGAAGAAGAATGGTTTTAAATGACCAATGACCAATCACAAATAACCAATGTCGTCGAAGACGACCTCCTATGGGAACGCTGGCGATGCGAGGTGGACAAGGGTCAAAGCAAGGAGCGCATTGACAAATACCTCGCGGTGCACATGACCAACACGAGCCGCAACCGTATCCAAACGGCCGCGGATGCGGGTAATGTGTGGGTCAACGGCCAGCCCGTGGCCTCCAACTACCGCGTCAAAGCCGGTGATGTCATTCAGGTGCTGCTCGACCACGAACCGCATGACTACACCATCACGCCGGAGAACATACCGCTCGACATCGTCTATGAGGACGACGACCTGCTCGTGGTCAACAAACCTGCCGGTCTGGTCGTTCATCCCGGTCACGGCAACTACGAGCACACCCTCCTCCATGCCCTCGCCTGGCATTTCGAGCAAAATGCGAAAATGAGAAAATGCGAAAATGAGAAAATCGATATAAACGACCCTTCCATCGGCCTCGTCCACCGTATCGACAAGGACACCTCGGGTCTGCTGCTCATTGCCAAGACGCCGGAAGCGAAGGCCCATCTGGCACGGCAGTTCTTCGACCATACGACCGAACGCACCTACAACGCCCTCGTCTGGGGCACTTTCTGGGAGGACAGCGGCACCATCGAAGGAGCCTTGGCCCGTGACAACAAGGACCGCACCCTCTACCGCGTATGGGACCTCGAGGACTGTCCCCAGGCCAAAGAAGCCGTTACCCATTGGCGCGTACTCGAGCGCTTCCCGTATGTCACACTCGTTGAATGCCGCCTCGAGACCGGACGAACGCACCAGATTCGCGTACACATGAAGCATATAGGCCATCCCCTCTTCGGCGACGACAAATACGGCGGAACCGAGATACTCAAAGGCCTCCGCACGCAGAAATACAAGCAGTACATCGAGAACTGCTTTGCCCTGTGCCCGCGCCAGGCACTGCACGCCCGCACGCTGGGCTTCACCCATCCGCGCACCGGCCAACGGATGTTCTTCGACAGCCAATGGCCGGAAGACATGACGAGTTTAATCAATAAATGGAGACGCTATGAACAGAATACTTTGGGTTGATGACGAAATAGATTTGTTGCAACCGTATATCATTTACTTGAAAGGTAAGAACTACGATGTGGTCACCGCCAGCAACGGTGACGATGCCTTGGATGTACTGACCGCTACCAAGCCCGACATCGTCTTTCTGGACGAGAACATGCCCGGCATGACAGGCCTCGAGACGCTGCAGGAGATGAAGCGCCTGCATCCCGAAGTGCCCGTCGTCATGATCACCAAAAGCGAGGAGGAGCATATCATGGAGCAGGCCATCGGCGAGAAGATAGCCGACTACCTCATCAAGCCCGTGAACCCTTCGCAGATACTCCTCTGCCTCAAAAAACATATCCACCAGCAGGAGATAGTGAGCGAACAGGTCCAGCAGAACTACCGCCAGGAATGGAGCGACATCTCCTACATGATCAACACCGCCTCCACCATCGAAGAATGGCAGGCCATCGAGCGAACCCTGAGCCGTTGGGACATCGAGCTGGAGCACTCCGCCATGCGCAGCCTCGTCGAAGACCAGCGCAACCAGGCCAATGCCGCCTTCAGCAAATGGATTGCCAAAAACTACGAGTCCTGGTTTGAAGTACAAAGTGACAATGTACAAAGTACAAAGGATGCACCGCTGATGTCGCAAAATATAATGAAACACTCCGTCTTTCCCTTGCTGGACAAAGGCGAGAAAGTGCTGCTCTGCGTCATCGATAACTTCCGCTACGACCAATGGAAGACCATTCAGCCCCTGCTGAGCGAGTTCTACACCATCCGCTCCGAAGAGCAGTACACCTCTATCTTGCCTACCGCCACCCAGTATGCCCGTAACGCCATCTTCTCCGGACTCATGCCGCTCCAGATACAGCAGATGTACCCTGAGCTCTGGGTCGAGGAAGGCGACGAGGACAGCAAGAACCAGTTCGAGCGCGAGCTGGTGCAGACACTCCTCGACCGCTACCGCAGACGCGATACCTTCTCCTATTGGAAAGTGAACGAGAGCGATTTCTGCGAACGCGTCATTCAGCAGCTCCGCCACTCGCAGACCGCACTCAACATCGTCGTGCTCAACTTCATCGACATGCTCTCCCATTCGCGGACGGAGAGTAAGATGATGCGCGAGCTCGCCAACGACGAAGCCGCTTACCGCAGCCTCACACTCAGCTGGTTCCGCCATTCGCCTACTTATGAACTGCTCCGCCTCGCTGCCGAACTCGGTTACACGCTCGTCCTCACCACCGACCACGGTACCACACGCGTCCGGAACGCCGTGCAGATCATCGCCGACAAAAATACCAACACCAATATCCGGTACAAAGTGGGCAAGGCGCTCAACTGCAGCGCCAAGTCGGTCTTCTCCATCGAGCGCCCCGAACGCGTAGGACTGCCCTCACCCAATGTCAGCAGCAGCTATATGTTCTGCACCGGATCGGATTTCTTTGCCTATCCCAACCAGTTCAACTATTACGCCCAGTACTACCGCAACACTTTCCAGCACGGTGGCATCTCGCTCGAAGAGATGATCATCCCGCTCGTCACCCTCGACCCGAAGAAATGAGAAAGATCGCTTTCGCCATATTGCTTCTTCTGCTAACAGCCAACAGTCAATGGCTAACAGCCGAAAGCCTCACCGTCCTCAGCTGGAACACCGCACGGATGGGCCATTTCGTCAAGCCGGAGAACAACGAGGTGCTCCGTTACCTCGTTTCCCAGGATGCCGATGTCCTCTGCCTGCAGGAGGTCGATGTCTATAAGGATAGCAAGTACCTCACCTTGCCCGATGTCAAAGCCACCCTCGGCAAGAAATACCCCTATTCGTATATCGACTTCTCCATCTATGACAAGCGCCATCAATTCGGCACCATGGTCTGGTCCAAGTACCCGCTCGTCAACAAGCAGAGCATTCATTACGAGACGCGGGGCAATCTCTCCAACCGATGCGATATAGTCGTCGGCAAGGATACGATTCGGCTTTTCAATAATCACTTGGAGTCATATAACTTCACTTCTGCCGATCTGGCGGATGTGGACAGCTTGCGCAATTACGAGGGGTTCCTGGCTACCTTCAAGCGCCTCAAGGCCAAATGGCAGCGGGCTATCCCGCTCCGCAACAAGCAGGCGCAGATAGTGCGTGAGGAGATCGACGCCAGCCCCTATCCCGTCATCGTCACCGGCGATTTCAATTCGATAGCCCTCAGTTATGCCTACTTCCACCTCAGCAGCGGACTCCACGACGCGTGGCGTACGGTGCACCCGTGGCGCTGGGGTGCCACCTGCGAACATCGCGGCGTCGGACTTCGTATCGACTATATCCTCAGCTCCGAGGACCTGGTCCCCACCCAATGCCACATCATCGACACCTCCGGCTCCGACCACAAGCCCTTAGTCGCCACCCTCGAGTGGTAAACAACGAAAAAAAGCAAATAAATTTGTGTATGTCAAAAAAAAGCAGTATATTTGCAGCCGATTTTAATTTGGAATAGTATGCATAGTGATTTTCGTATAGTTTTTCGCAGATTGTTTCTGATAGTGATGTTATGCGGTATGGGAGCCGTTTCGATGCTGGCGGAGGATGTAGTGTATCTCACCACGGAGCAGTTCCGCGAACGCGTTTTTGACTACAAGAACGAGAAGACATGGCAATTCCGTGGCGACAAACCCTGCATCATCGATTTCTACACCACCTGGTGCGGGCCCTGCAAACGGTTAGCACCCATCATGGAAGAACTGAGTCAGACCTACTGCGGACAGGTGGTCTTCTACAAAGCGGACACCGAGCGCGAACGCGAATTAGCGTATGTGTTCGGCATCAACTCGATCCCGCAGGTGCTCTATATACCTGTGGAAGGCAAACCGATGATGCTCAAAGGCCTCTACCCCAAAGAGGAGATAGTGAAGATCATCGAAGAGTTCCTTTTAATGAATAATGAATAAAGATTAAAGAATATTGAATGCTGAATACTGAATGCTGAATACTGACCACTCATGTACGTCGAACTCGTCCTGTTGATTCTCTCGCTGCTGTTCTTCATCAGCATCTTTGCCGATAAGATCGGATACAAATATGGTGTCCCTGCCTTGCTGCTGTTCCTGATCGTGGGAATGGCCTTCGGTCCTCACGGCATGGGTGCTTTGTTGGGCGAAAAAGGCGTGGAGATACATATCGGTGTGGCACAAGGAATCAGTACGCTCGCGATGTGCATCATCCTTTTCACGGGTGGTCTGGAGACGCGTCTGAGCGACATCAAGTCGGTGTTAGCACCGGGTATCACGCTGGCCACCTTGGGTGTGCTGCTGACCTGCGCCATCACGGGCGTGCTCATCTATTTCATCTTCGGCTGGATCAATGCCGTGGCCACGGTGTCCATCTGGCTGGCGCTGCTGATGGCAGCCACTATGTCGAGTACCGACAGCGCGAGTGTCTTCTCGGTGCTCCGCACCAATGGTATCGGTTTCAAACACAACCTGCGTCCGCTGCTCGAACTCGAATCGGGCGCCAATGACCCGATGGCGTATGTGCTGACCACGACGCTGATCGGCATCGTAGTCAGTCTGGCCTCGTCGGCCGAAGGCACACAAGTGGAGGCTCTGCCCATCATCCAGAACATCGTCATCCAGCTCGTGATGGGTTCGGTGCTCGGTCTCGCCTTCGGCGAAGGGCTGGTACAACTGCTGCGCCGCGTCAAATTGGGCAACGAAGCCCTGTACCCGATCATGGTGCTGACGGCATGTATCTTCATTTTCTCCATCACCCATTACCTGCAAGGCAACACCTACCTCGCCGTCTATGTAGGCGGTCTGATCATAGGCAATAACAAGTTCACCCGCAAACGTCAGACGCGTTCGTTCTTCAACGGCCTGGCGTGGCTCAGCCAGCTTGTCATGTTCCTGATGCTCGGTCTGATGGTTAATCCGAAGGAGCTGCTCCACTACCAAGTGTGGCTGCCGTGCCTCATCATCAGCATCGTGATGCTCTTTATCTCGCGTCCGTTGGCCGTCTTCCTCTGCATGTGGCCGTTCAAGCAGTACCGCCAACGCGACCGGCTGATGCTCAGCTGGGTAGGACTGAAAGGGGCTGTACCCATCATCTTCGCCATCATGTGCAAGGCCAACGAAGTGCCGATGGCAGATCTGATCTTCAATGTGGTGTTCCTCTGCACCTTGGTGTCGCTGCTCGTACAAGGCACGACGCTCACTGCGGTGGCCCGGAAATTAGATCTCGCCACCCAACCCGAACAGGAACGGACACTCGAGCATTTCGACATGGATCTGCCCGATGAGATCCAGTCGTCGGCCCGCGAGGTGGAGGTGACGGAGAAGATTCTCGCCAACGGCAACACGCTGCGCGAACTGAATATACCGCCCAAGACGCTGATCGTCATGGTACGACGGGGTGAGGACTTCTTCGTGCCTACCGGCGCCAGCGTACTCGAAGTGGGTGACCAGCTGCTCGTCATCAGTGACCAGGATGCCGAAGCGTCCTACAAGCATATGACCGACGCTGCCGAAGAGGAAGCACTCTGGCGTGCACAGATAAGGGCCAACGCCAAAGCGCGATTCGAGAAAGCGACAGCGTGGATGAGACGGAATAAAGAATAATGATTAAAGAATAAAGAATATCTCTGTAATGGTAAATGAGAAAATCGTAAATAGAAAAACCGTTGTTTTTTTGACGGGTGCTACAGGCACGATGGGTTTCGCGGGAATGACGGAGATTTTGCGTTATCCCGAGCGGTACGAGTTGCGTATCCTGGCCCGTCCGAGCAAGAAGAACAAGGAACTGTTGGAGCCATTAAACCTTCAACATTCCACTTTAAACATCATCTGGGGCGACCTGACCAAGTACGAGGATGTGCTGCAGGGCGTGACCGGTGCGGACATCGTGCTGCATGTAGGCGGCATGGTGTCGCCGCAAGCCGACTACCGACCCAAAGCCACCTTCCGCACAAATATAACGGCAGCCGAGAACGTGACCAGAGCTATTCTCGCGCAGCCCAAAGAGCGCCAACCCAAAGTGGTGTATGTCGGCTCGGTGGCTCAGATGGGTGACCGCCGCGAACCGCTCCATTGGGGACGAGCCGGTGACCCGATCTGTATCTCCGCCTATGACCATTACGGTTTGACCAAAGCGCTCGCCGAACGTATCATCACCGACTCCGGCATCCGTCAATGGGTATCGCTGCGCCAGTCCGGCATCCTCTATCCGGCTATCCTCAGGAACTACGACCCGATCATGTTCCATGTGCCGATCCGCGGCGTGCTCGAATGGGCGACCGTCGAAGACAGCGGACGAGTGTTGGAGCGCGTATGCCGGACCGAAGTGCCCGAAGCATTCTGGAACAACTATTATAACATCGGTTCGGGACCCGAATACCGGCTGTCCAACTACGAGTTCGAATGCCTGCTGTTGGACGCCATCGGCTGCCCCAAACCCGAGAAGATCTTCAACGCCAACTGGTTCACGACCCGTAATTTTCACGGCATGTGGTACATCGACGGCGACAAGCTCGAGGACTACCTCCATTTCCGCGCGAACGTGCCCGTGAAGGACTACTTCGCACAGATGGCCCAAGCGCCTTCGCTCCCGTGGGGAATAAAGTTCGCCGCCAAGACCCATATCGCCAAACTGTTCCCGCATTGCGTCAAGTTAGCGATGCGCAAGATGGCCAACAGCCCGGAGCACGGGACACAGTGGTGGGTTAAAAAGGTTAAAGGCGAAAGGTTAATGGTTAATGGTGAAAGGTTAAAGGCGAAAGAAGAGCTGCGCATAGCTGCATATTACGGCTCGATGGAGGCGTATGAGGCTATTCCGGACTGGAAGCACATGGACCTCAGCCATAACAGCGAGACACCGGTGCTGCTGGACCACGGCTATGACGAGAGCAAAGAGGTGGACCAACTGACCGATGCCGAGCTGCAGCAAGCCGCAGCTTTCCGTGGCGGCAAGTACTTAGGTAACGACACCTGGCAGGACGCCGAAGGCCACACCTTCCAAGCCGGACGACGACTCGTCCTCCTCGGCGGACACTGGTCGCCCTACGACCTGCCGTTCCCCTACGAGAATTGTCAATTGTCAATTGTCAATTGTCAATTTTCAACAACTCCCTGGCACTGGGACCGCGTGGCAAAGAAGAACCCCTTCTTCGCACAACTGTGGGCACCGCTCCACGAGCCGGACGAAGACAATATTTACGGCCCGGAGATATTCGAGGGATGGGAAAAGTGAAAGGGTGAAAGGATGAGAGGGTGAGAGGACGCTTCGCTATAGGACGGCGCAAGCGCCTACAGGTTAAAGTTGAAAGTTTAAAGTTTAAAGTTTATGATTACTTCTATTATTTACATTTTGGGTATTGTTTGCGCCATTTGGTGCGTAGTGGACATCTTCAAAACCGCCAAATGCGGCATCATCGGTAAGATCCTGTTCAGCATTCTGGTATTGGCATTCAGCTGGATTGGTTTTGCCGTGTACTATTTCCTTCTTCGCGGCAAGATCTAATCGGAGGCGATGTATTTTGACGAGTTAGCGCTATCGGATGAGGTGTTGGATGCACTGTGGGACATGCATTTCGATGAATGTACCCCGGTGCAGGAAAAGACTATTCCCGTCATACTTGAGGGTCATGACGTGATTTCATGTGCCCAGACGGGCACAGGCAAGACGGCTGCGTACATCCTTCCGCTACTGACCAACCTCGCCTTCGATGACCACGACCCGGACAAGCTGAATGCCATCATCATGGCTCCGACGCGCGAACTGGCGCAGCAGATCGACCAGCAGATGGAGGGCTTCGGCTTCTATGTGCCGTTCTCGTCGGTGGCTATCTACGGCGGTAAGGACAACGGTGCCTGGGGCACACAGGTCACGGGCCTGCAGCGCGGTGCGGACATCGTCATCGCCACGCCCGGACGACTGCTCAGCCAGATGAACATCTACGATATCGACTTCTCCGGCGTCAAGTATTTCATCTTGGATGAGGCGGACAGGATGCTCGATATGGGTTTCTACGACGACATTATGACTATTGTTCGCCGCCTGCCCAAAGAGCGCCAGACGATCCTCTTCTCGGCTACTATGCCGCCCAAGATCCGCCAGCTGGCCAAGACCATCATGCGCGAGCCCGTGGAGATACAGATAGCTGTCTCCCGTCCGCCCGAGACCATCAAACAGATGCACGAGTTCGTCGATGAAGGACAGAAAGTGGAAAAAGTGATCGCCTGTCTAACAGCGAAGCGGTCTAACAGCGAAGCGGTCCAACAGCAAAGAGGTCCAACAGCCGAAGGAGGTCTCAAGAAAGTCCTTATCTTCGCGGGCAAGAAACAGCGTGTGAAGGACCTTACGCGCACATTGCGTATGTTAAATATCGACGCGCGCGCGATGCACAGCGACCTCGAGCAGCACGAGCGGGACCAAGTGATGCTCGATTTCAAGAATGGCAAGATAGCCGTGTTGGTGGCTACGGATGTGGTCTCGCGGGGCATAGATGTGACCGACATACCGCTCGTGATCAACTACGATGTGCCTCACGCGCCGGAAGACTATGTGCACCGCATCGGACGAACGGCACGCGCAGAGAACAAGGGCGAGGCAATGACCCTCGTCAGTCCTGATGACAGAATATATTGGAAAAGAATAGAAAGGTTTCTAACGACCAACGACCAAGGACGAACGACTAAAGATACCGGATCCTCCACTCGTTCGGGTAAAGGTTGTTCTGGCGGTTCCCGACATTCTTCGCGAAACCGAGGGGGACACCCTCATAGGTCACCAAAAGCAAACCGAGGGGCACATTCGTCAGGTTCAAAGCCTCGGTCCTGAGATAAGCCAAAGCCTGCTCTTTGGTCAAAGCCACATTCGGGAAGGCCTCTTTGCGGAGGTCTTTCGTCATACTCAGACTATGCTGCGGGGCTATCCCGCGACCGCGTTCCTCACCCAGACCGAAGCCCGTGGATATACAGGTGAGCTGTGTGGACAGCCAGTCGATGATCTCCTTGTATTTGAGCGGATACGCGGTGGCAAACCGGTCCGAGTAGCGCACTGCCCAGTCGTCGGGATGCTGCAGCCAGCTCCTCATCACGGGCAGGTACTCGGGGTGCGCGTTCGCCACTTCTTTCTTGGGCGGTTTGATGTTGACCCTGTCGAGCGGCTCGTCGTACTTGCGGAGCACGCAGAGGTAGAAACCCTCGCCTTTGACCCGATGCGGGTAGAAATGGTAGCCCATCGAACTCTCGACGATGCCCCATGACGGCTCATAATCGAGCGGCAGCACTTCGGCGCCCAGGCTCTCCGCCATCCATTCCACATTCTTCTCGTTCTCCTCTTCGTTGAAAGTGCAGGTGGAGTAGATGAGTATGCCGCCGGGTTTGAGCGCGTCCCAGACGTCCATGAGGATACTGCGCTGGCGCTCGGCACACCGGCGCACCGCCTGCTGGCTCCATTCGTTGCGCGCCTGCTCGTCTTTGCGGAACATACCCTCACCCGAACACGGTGCATCGACCACGATGCAGTCGAAAAGGTGCTTGCATTTATCGCCGAACTCCGCGGGTTTGTTATGGGTCACTACTGTGTTGCCGTTACCCCATTTCTGTATGTTCTCGCTGAGGATGAAGACGCGCTGCCGCACCACTTCATTGCTCAGCAGCAGACCGTCCGAGCCCAAGAACTCGCTGATGAGCGTGCTCTTGCCGCCGGGCGCCGCACAGAGGTCCAGCACGATAGACGATGTATCGACATACTGCTCCAGCGCCTGCTGGAGGAACATCGAACTGGCCTCCTGCACATAGTAGCAACCGGCATGGAAAAGGGGGTCGAGGGTGAACTGCGGACGCTCACTCAGATAGTAGCCGTCCACGTGCCACGGCACCTCTTCCGTATCGCAGTCGAAGGTCAAGACATCGAGCTTGGTGTTGAGACGAATCGACGTGACAGGCTCCGTTTCCAGCGCCCGAATCAGCTGCGTCGCCTCATGGCCCAACTGCTGATGCATACTCTCTATGAACTCGACCGGTAACATTTGACGCTGCAAAATTACTACTTTTTTTTGATATACGCAAAAAAAACACACTTATTTTTATTTTTTGCGACAAAATCTTGCACATTTCGAAAATTTGTTGTAATTTTGCCCGCAAAATTGATTTGTTTATGAAAAAATTCTACGTTTTGTTTCTGGCCCTCTGTGCGGTAGGATTCGTTTTCGCTCAAACAGCGGTGACCGGTGTCACTGTTTTTAACTGGGACGGCTCGCCTCTCGAGGACGGCGAACACCTCATCATCAAATCGGGTGAGACCAAGGACCTCATCTTAGGGATCGAGCCCGCCGATGCCGACATCAACACCCTCAAATTGGGTGTCACGATGACCGACGAAGATCAACTCGACAACATTCTGCCGGTCGGTTTCTATCCCAATGATGCCGGCGACGGATTCATCATCAGAGGTTCTACCGCCAAGACAGGAACACGAACGCTCATTATCCATGACGCAGACTACACGCAGACCTTGGCCTCTGTCAAGATCACCTGCACTTCGTCGGACTTCGTGCTCTATGGTGCTCCTTGCGGCGACGGGCTGGTATGCTCGCTGACCGAGGACGGCAAACTGCAGTTCTGGTGCGATGAAGTGGGAACGAACTGTGAAGCAACAGCTACTGCGGTGCCGGGAGTAATGGACAATTTCTATTACGACGGAGCCGACGAATATCCTTCGCCTTGGAACGACTACGCCGGTATCATCACTTCGATCGACCTGAGCAATGTGTCGCAGATCGGCGATAACGCTTTCCGTAATTGTACCCGACTCACCTCGCTCAAGCTGAACGAGAACAATGCGTTGGGCGACTTCGTACTGCTTGGCTGCACCGGTTTCCTTTACCTGGAGGTGCCCGGTACCCAAACACCGCCGACCCTCAGCAATTTCTCGCTGCTCATCGACGCGCAGACGGGCAAGGAAGTGGACTTGGTCTTCGTGGAGAGTAAGGGCTATATCAAATACTACCAAAAGGACGACAAATGGGGCAGTTATGCAGACCGCGTGTTCATGGTCAAAGGCGGTGAATGGAACGATGTGGAATGGGAAGTGGAGCCCGAAGCGGACGGCACCTATTCCCTCTCGCTCGATTTCACGCCTACCGACCCGGATGACCCGGAGGATGTGCTTATCCTTGCCGATGTGGACACGACGGAGACCAAACCGGCTTGGCACAACTTCCGCAGCCAGGTGAAGGAGTTAGTCATCGGCGACCGCGTGTCGTATATCGGTCGTGGTGTCTTCGCCTCGCTCGACAATGTGGAGAACATCCGTCTGCGCCAGTCGGAGCACCCGCTCGATTCGATCCACATAGAGGCTTTCTCGCGCAATGTGACGCCCAAGCGGTTCTACCTCGGCGAGTATGACGACGGACCGACTTTCCCGCCCGAGATCAAAGGCTGGGACGGAACAGAAGAGTCGCTGCCCGACAATTTCCTCGAGAAGACGGTGCTCTTCGTGCCCGACTATACATACAACTTCTCCGACGGACCACACCGTAGCGTCGAATTCTACCGCAGCAATCCTTTCTGGGGCCGTTTCAACCGCGTGGACGACCGCACCGTAGCCATCGATGAGGTGACCAAAGCCTCCGCGCAAATGAAATGGCTGCCCCTCGAGAAAGCCTTCGGCTACCGCCTGACGATCCACAAAGAGGGTTGCGACGAGTGCGACACGACCATCATCATCCCTGCCGACGGCGTAGAGGGATTCATCGACTGGGACAATGTCACTATCGACACCTACAATGCCCCGCGGCGCAAGCCGCAAGGCGATGACGGACAAGGGGGAATGACCATCCTCATCGAGGTCAAGAAAGGCAGCGGCGGGGCATCGAACCAGGATGTGGAGATCAATGCCTCGGGCCTCGCCGCGGGTGCACAGTACAGCTATACACGCGAGGTGCTCAACGAGGGCCTGACCGATATCGACCCCAACCTGACCAAGAAGAACGCTTTCCAGACCGAACCGCTGCCTGACTATGCCGTGGACTTCCGGGACAAAGACGGCAACACCTTCGATTTGCAGAGCATCGAAGAAGGCTCCACAGCCACCACGCCGGACGCACCCGAAGTGGAGGGACACCATTTCGTAGGATGGGACGACGGAAGTGGGTTCTTGCTGACCAAGGAGCAGATCGACGCGCTCGCTGTCACCGCACCGGTCTCCTACACCGCCGTCTATGAGCTGAACATCTACACCGTCACTTTCGTCGATTGGAACGGCAAGGTGCTCTTCACGCAATCAGTCTATTGGGGCACCGCCTCCGATAAGCCTATCAATCCTTACCGCGAAGGATACACCTTCACCGGCTGGGACAAGGACTACTCGGCGGTCAAAGAGGATATGACCATCACCGCGCAATACAAGATCAACACCTATACCGTCACTTTCCTCGATTGGGACTACGAGACGGTGCTCAAGGAGCAGACTGTCGATTGGGACACGGATGCCACAGCTCCGGAGGATCCCGAACGCGAGGGATACCACTTCACCGGTTGGGATCCCGCGGACTTTACCCATGTCAAAGCCGACCTCACCGTCACCGCGCAATACAAGATCAACACCTATACGGTCACTTTCGTCGATTATGACGGAAAGGTGCTCAACGAGCAGACTGTCGATTGGGACGGAGCCGCTATCTATCCCTCCGATCCGAGCCGCGAGGGCTACCATTTCACGGGCTGGGACCAGGCCATCGACCATGTCAAAGCCGATCGTACGGTCACCGCGCAATACAAGATCAACACCTACACCGTCACTTTCGTCGATTGGGACGGAACGGTACTCAAAGAGCAGACGGTCAATTGGGGTTCCGCGGCGACCGCACCGGAGGATCCCGAACGCGAGGGCTATGTCTTCACCGGCTGGGACACCAGCTTCAATGTCGTGACCTCCGACCTCACCGTCAAAGCTCAATACACCGAGAAAGACCCGACCGGCATCGACCTCACTCCCTCCCTTGAGGGGAGGGCCGGAGAGGGGTTCGCTCAAAAGCTCCTCATCGATAATCAGTTGTACATCCTCGTCGGTGAGAAGATGTACGATGCTAACGGACGGTTGGTTAAATAAAAAAAATCTCCGACAAACTCGTCACCTGGGGCAGCTAACAGAAACATCAATGCGCGCCTATGACAGTATGACAGATGACAGTTCCTTTTATATATCTTACACCCGCGCGTATGTGTGTATAGTTTAAAAAATCAACTGTCATACTGTCATGTGTCATACCTAACAACCCCAATTACCTCCCTATCGCGTTCTAATCACGGGTCATTTGCGGGTCATTTACAATACCACTCCGTTACCACTACGCAACGTCATAGCGCCGTCGCAACAAAAAGTCTTCGTTAATTAACGAAAGAAAAGAAAAACGCGAAAAGGACGGTACAGAGACGTCCGTAATGGTCGCGAGATGGTCGCGACATTGACCGCTAAAAGACAGAAAAACGCTCCCCGCGAGCGTTTTTTTGTCCAAATCTCTTTTCTCCTTTTTTTTAGTCCAATACAATTATGCGGAAAAAATCTTTCTTTTATCTCGTGGTAGCGGTACGGTGCTGCATATAGAGCCTATTCCCGACGAAGGATACGAGTTCGACAGTTGGGTATTCGAATATGACCCCAAAGTCGGTATCACGCAAATAACCAAATGACCACATAAATGGTACATGGTAAATGACCAAATGGTAGTCGATCTATGTCAAAACCTTTTAAAGTTAACATCCCGAGATGATAAGGGAATGATAAGGCAATGATACCGAGAAGACCACGGTGGCGAATGGAGAATGGAAAATGGAAAATGAAAAATGAAAGGAGAAAAAAACACCCTCCGAACTAGCTATTGGGCAAAATGCCCAACAACATTGCGAAAAAAGCGCTTTTTTCTCTTTTCTCTTGCGTATGTCAAAAAAAAGTTGTAAATTTGCAGCCGATTTCATCTAACGACCAACGACCAACGACTAACGACAAAAAACAACAATATTATGAAAAAATTTTTATTATCTATCCTTGCTCTCGCAGCAAGCATCGCCGTAACGGCTTCTAACGGTGCACTTTCCGGAGGCTTTTCTATTAATCAGAATTACGACCGAGTGCAATTCTCGAAAGGTAATTTACAGTATAAACCGAGTACGAAAACGTTTCAGTTTGCGGAACGTCAATATGAGTACATCGGCGAGGGTAATGCCGGTATTTCTGACAGTTACAATGGCTGGATTGATTTGTTCGGTTGGGGGACAGGTAATTATCCCGCAAAAGCAAGTACAGATTGCAAGGATTATACGTTGTTCTATGATTGGGGTAAAAATGCCATCAAAAATGGCGGTAATGCCTCCAATCTCTGGCGCACATTAACCAGCGACGAATGGGCATTCATTATAGGAAAAAGAGCTCATGCTGACAAACTTCTCGGATTGGGACGTGTGGATGGCGTCAAAGGGCTTATTCTTCTGCCGGACAAGTGGACTACTCCGGAAAATCTTTCTTTCTTGCCGGTAGGAGAGTCAGGTCTTTGGGGGAAAATTAAAAATAATCGTACAGGATATATGGAATATGTTCCTCACGCACAAGGTGAAGGCGATGATTATACCAATAATCATTATACCTTGGCTGAATGGGAGAAGATGGAAGAGGCCGGCGCTGTCTTCCTGCCTGCTGCAGGATTTAGAGGTGATAAGAGTGACGTCTATTGGCTTGAAAAAGGGGGGGGATACTGGTCCGCTACTTGGACAGAAGGCAATGATGTCAACTGTCCGAATATGTATCAACTATATTTTGGTAAAAGAAATATAGAATTGACTAGTGATGATGGAAGGGAAGGAGCAAGTGTCCGTCTTGTGCAGACCTATAGCGGTTCCGTACCACTTGATAAGTTTACCGTAACGTTTAAAGACTGGGACGGAAAAATCCTTAAAGTGCAGGAAGTGCAAATCGGTAAAGCCGCTACGGCACCGGATGATCCGGAAAAGGACGGATATATGTTCTTGGATTGGGACACCGATTTTTCGAATGTCATAGAGGATATTACTATTACTGCCAAATATATGCGGAAAGGGGCATTTGTTATCAATGAGAAAGAAGACAGAATTCAATTCTCAAAGGGTAATTTGCAATATCAGCCTTCTTCCAAAACATGGCGTTTCGCCAAGCACCAGTGGGATTTAGTGGGTGGCCAAAGTGCAGAAGACCAAGATGTGAGAATAGGTAATGTTTATGAAGGTGAAAAGCGTTGTACCAATAAAAATATATCTAATGATTATAAAGGATGGATAGATCTCTTTGGTTGGGGAACCGGCAATAATCCTCTCAATACAAGTAGCGCTGCCGGCAGCTATTCCAAATTCGTTGATTGGGGAGTGAACCCCATCAGTAACGGAGGGAATGTGATGAACGCTTGGCGAACGCTAACCCACGAGGAATGGGATTATATCTTGTTTAAACGCCCCAATGCAGATTCGTTATGCTCGTTCGCAAAGATACCGGATTATTACATACCAGTGCTCGTTTTGCTACCCGATGATTGGGAGTTGCCGGAGGGCGTCAGTTTCGTAGGAATGAAAAACTTGCCTTCCAGCACTATTGAAGAAAGCGCTTACACCGGACAATTAACGACAAAAAAAGATCCTATGACGTGCGTTGACGATGTTAATAATCTTTCACGTGAAGAATTGGAAAAGATGGAAGAGGCCGGCGCTGTCTTTTTACCGGTGACAGGTTATCGCGAAGGTACATTGTTCCACTGTCCTCAGTTTTATTACGAAAGCCTATATTGGTCTTCCAGTAATGATCAATATATTGTTAAAACGTTCTCTGCCCGCTTATGTGGTAGTGCTAATAAAGTGTATGGTAGTTCGGCTACTCCCCAAACCGGTTGTGCCGTGCGTTTGGTACAGCCTTATGATGGCAAAAAAATTATTTCCTCTAAAACCTGCGGTGAGAATTTGACGTGGAAATTGAGTAACGATAGTTCGGTTTTGATTATTATCGGTACCGGTGATATGACGGACTTTGAAGCCGGCAAGGCACCGTGGTACAAAGCGAAATACAAGATCCGCCAAATCATTCTTCCGGAAGCTATCACCTCCATCGGCGATTATGCGTTTAAGGATTGCGCGGAGATACAAAACCCGATTGTTCTCCCGGAAGGCGTGACCAAAATCGGCGAGAGTGCGTTCGAAGGTTGCTGGCAGATACCGTTCCTTACGATTGGCAGCAATGTGACCGCCATAGGCGACGATGCGTTCTACGAGTGCTCGGGACTCAAACAAATCATCTGCAAGAACACTACTCCTCCGGAGATTAGTTCGTGGGGCGCTTTCTATGCAGTCAATACGGCGGTGCCCATTTATGTACCGACAGAAGATGCCGTTGAGGCTTATAAAGCCGCTACGGGTTGGAAACATTTTACCAATTTCCTCTGCGACAAGGACAAAGCGGACGCAGCGGACGTTATCGCCAAGATTGATGCCATCGGCGAAGTGGAATACTCCGGCAATTGTAAGGATTTGATTGTTGCGGCGCGTGAAGCGTACGATGCGCTCTCCGATGCGGCCAAATCGATTATTACGGCTTCGAAATACAAAGTGCTTACGGATGCTGAGGCTAAATACGAAGAGCTCAAAAAAGCCGCTGAAGACCAGAAAATAGCCAATATAGTTATTTCTTTAATTGATGCTATCGGCGAAGTCAAGTACTCCGGCGAATGCAAGGGAAATATTGATGCTGCCCGTAGCGCTTATGATGCGCTGACAGACGATCAGAAAGCACTCATTACGGATGAGCAGTACAAAGTACTGACCGATGCTGAGGCCAAGTACGGAGAACTCAAAACAGCAGGAGACAAGGAAGCGGCCGATTACGTGATTGGGAAGATTGATGCGATTGGCGAAGTGGCTTATACCGACGAGTCCAAAGCACTCATTGATGCTGCGCGTGAGGCGTACGATGACCTTATAAAAGACCAGCAGGCACTTATTACGGACGAACAGTACAAAGTGCTCACCGATGCGGAGGCCAAGTACGAAGAACTTAAAGAAACAGCAGAGAAAAAAGCAGCGGCTGATAAGAAAGCAGCGGATGCCGTGATAGCCATGATTGACGCTATCGGTACGGTGGAATACACCGACGAATCCAAAGCGCATATTGATGCTGCGCGTAAGGCGTACGACGCTCTAACCGATGACCAGAAAGCACTTGTTACCGCAGAGCAGTACAAAGTGTTAACAGACGCCGAAGCGAAGTACGAAGAACTGAAGAAAGCCGCGGAGGACAAAGTCGCTACGGATGCCGTGATAGCCAAGATTGACGCTATCGGCGAAGTGGCTTATACCGACGAATCCAAAGCACTCATTGATGCCGCACGTGAGGCGTACAATGCCCTCACCGATGACCAGAAAGCACTTGTTACCGCAGAGCAACTCAAAGTACTGACCGATGCCGAGGCTAAATATGCTGAACTCAAAGAGGCTGCCGATAAAGCTGCAGCAGACAAGAAAGCCGCCGATGACGCTATTGCGAAGATTGACGCTATCGGAGAAGTGGCTTATACCGACGAATCCAAAGCGCTTATTGATGCCGCGCGTAAGGCGTACGACGCTCTAACCGATGACCAGAAAGCACTCGTCACCGCGGAGCAGTACAGAGTGTTAACAGACGCCGAAGCAAAGTACGAAGAACTGAAGAAAGCCGCGGAAGAGTTTATTGCTTTAACGCCGCAGAACCTCCAAGTGGCTAAGGAAGACAAAGATGGAGACGTACTGATTACCCTCAGTTGGGACAAGGTGAACGGTGCCATCTCCTATGAACTGCGTGTCAGCGCGAACGGCAACGAACTCTTCTCGCAGAACACCATGACGCTCAATGTCATCACCCGCCAGCTCTCAGCCCTTGAGAAAGAGTACAAACTTATTCCGGGCACCTACACCATCGATTGGTCTGTCCGCTCAACCGACGCTTTAGGCATCCCGATGAGCGACTGGGCGGAAGGCGAGTCCTTCGAAGTGACAGTCAAAGACCCGGCAACAGGAGTAGATGAAATCGTAAATCGTAAATCGTCAAATCGTAAATTGATCATTGACGGTGTGCTCTATATTGAGCATAACGGCAAGATCCTTGACGCCACGGGACGATTGGTGAAAGAATGAAAGAATGAAAGAGTGAAAGAATGAAAGAATGAAAGAGTGAAAGGTATATGAATCGTTTTTTCTATCGCATAGACCGGATGCTCAGTCAGGGGCAAGGCCGGCAGATACTCTGGATGGTACTCGTGGTCAGTTTTCTGGTACTGCTCTTCTGGGGCATCAGTTCGGCTTGCGGGTTCAGTTTCTCCATCAGCCAGATCATCCAGCTCATCCTGGCTCCGGGAGAGTTCGTGCGCAGCGGACATCCGCATATCGTCTTCCAGATCATCGTCAACCTCTTTGGTCTGGTACTCGTGTCGAGTATGCTCATCTCCATCTTGAGCAACATCGTCGAGAACCGCGCCTCCGCCTACAGCCGTGGACAACTGCGCTATGTCTTCCATGACCATGTGCTCTTTCTCGGCGCCGATGAGATGCTCGTGGATACCATCGTCGGCCAGTGTTCGGAGGGCAAACAGGCGGTAGTCGTACTGACCGAACAGGAGGCCGAAGAAGTGCGCAAACGCCTCATGGCGCAGATTCAGGACCGATCCTTGCGCAACCGGCTGGTCGTGCTCTACGGCCATCGTACGCAACGCGAACAACTGCTCTCCGTTTATGCGCAGAATGCACAACGCGTCTTCATCCTCGGCGAGCCCGACGAACAGGACCATGACTCGAAGAACATACTCAGCCTCAGCCTCATCAAAGATATGGCGCAGAACGGAACGCGAACCATCGAGTGCTATTTCCTTTGCAACCACCTCAACACGCTCCGAATCCTCCAGCTCCAGACCGAACCGTTGCCTGCACAACTGCATCTGACGGTGATGAACGCTCCGGAGAGCTGGGCACAACGTGTGCTCGTCAACTGCGAAGGCTTCCCGCCGCTCAACAGACACGAACATCCGGGACCCGACGACAAAGAGTATGTGCACCTCGTCCTGCTCGGCGCATCGCAGATGGCCTACGAGATGGCTTTCACCACCGCCCATGTAGCCCATTACCCCAATTTTATCACACAAGGCCTGCGTACACGGATTACCATCATTGATGAGAACATGAGCGTGCACAGCGATTTCCTCCGCAGCCATTATGCCTCCCTCTTCCGCCTCGCACGGCGCAAAGAGATTCATTGGAAAGCCAATGAGGGGCAAATGGGAAATGGAAAATTGAAAATGGAAAATGACTTTGTTCCCGAGCCCGACTACGACTTCCTCGATATCGAATGGCAGTTCATCTCGGCGCGGGCAGATATGCCCGAAGTGCGCGAAATGCTCGAACAATGGAGCCAAGATCCCGCACAGATGCTGACCGTAGCCGTTTGTATCGACGATATGCGCAACAGTCTTGCCACAGCGCTGTACCTGCCGGACAGCCTGATGACACGACAGATACCCATCTTCGTTTACCAATCGACCAACGCGGCCCTTGCGCAGTGGACCAAGACCTTCACGCGCTACACCAATATCTACCCCTTCGGTATGCGTGAGGACTGCTACGACAAGACCTTCCGCCAACGTCTCGAATGGGCCAAGGCGGCCAACGAGGCATATGAGGACAATGCCGCGCGGCTCAACCCGCAGCGCAAGCGCAAACACTGGCACGACCTCAAACTGACGCTCCAGTTCTCCAACCTCTACAGCGCCAATTATTGTCACTCCTTGCTCGCCAAGATCGACCCGCAGTACTATGCCCGTCTCGAGCATCAACGCTGGCTGACCGAACGGCTCCTGCTCGGCTACAAGGCCATGAACAAGGCCGAACGGATTCGTATCGAACAACTGCCCGAAGCCGAGAAATGGAAAGAGATGGAGCGACTTGAACCCTATTTCGAGCACCCGAACATACAGCCTTTCGACGAACTGACGCCGGAGTCCGTTCACAAAGATGATGTCATGGTCAATTCAATGCTAAAAAAATGAAACAAGAATACACCTATTTTGCATTTGTCAGCTACCGTTCCTCCGATGAGAAATGGGCCAAATGGCTGCAAGAGAAAATAGAAGGCTACCGCCTTCCTACCACTATTCAGCACGAGAACAGCGACCTGCCCAAGACACGGCTTCGTCCCTGTTTCCGTTACCATACGGACATACAGCCCAACGAGCTGAAGTCCGAACTGAGGCAGAAACTGGAGCAGTCGAAATACCTGCTCGTCATCTGTACGCCGCGTTCGGCGCAGTCCCAATGGGTAGGCGCGGAGATCGACACCTTCGTCGAACTAGGCCGTCGGGACCGGATCATTCCTGTCATCGTGGAAGGTACGCCCTATAGCGGAGACCCCGAAACAGAATGCTACAACCCTTCGCTGCTCAAGCATTTTCCCCATTCGGACAACATAGACGAGGACCGTGAGATACTCGGCGTCAACATTCACGAGGAAGGCAGCGGCAGCGCCTATATGAAGCGTGAACGGGCGGTGATGCAGATCGTCAGCCGGATGCTCGGCGTCTCGTTCGACAAGATATGGCAACGCCAGAAACGCCGTATCATCCGCCGCACTATTCTCAGTGTCCTCGCTTCCTTACTCGTCCTGGCAGCCCTGCTCTGCGTATGGCTCCTGAACCAGCCGTTCAACAGCCGTCTTACGCTTTACGAAGCCACACCTGCCGTTGAAGCCTTACCGCCTATGCACGATGCCGTGGTGACGCTGACGCTGCCCGACGACGAACGCACCGACACGATAGCCGGTTTTGATGATGAAGCGCTCTTTAGGTACCTGCCCGCCAAACTGAAAGGGCAACCGGTCAACGTGCACATCGCTGCACCCGACTACCTGCCGTTGGACACGGTCATCGCCCTCACGCCGGACCTGCAGATACCGCTTGCCCGTGACCCGCAGGTGTATGGCAACCTACGCGCGACAGTCATCATGGACGACCATATAGTCCCAAACCGGCGAATCCATATCGAATCGTTCGAAGTGACGACCGATGCCAACGGACGCTTCTCGCTCTTCGTCCCTCTGGAGATGCAGCAGAAGTCCTACTTCATCACCGTCCCTGATGACTACTCTCTTTCGTTCACCCTGCAGGCTCCTTGTGGACCCAATGATATTGTTATCCTATGAAAAAGCGCCTTTTAGCAGCTCTGCTGCTCATCATTGTCAATTATCCATTGTCCCTTGTCCATTGTCAGACCCAGTCCGGCTATGTACGTACCGTAACGCGTCCCGATGCACCTTCTCAGCGCCTGCAAGGGGTAGTGGTCCGTGTACAAGGAGACTTCAACCCCGTTATGACCGACGAAAGCGGCGCCTTTCAAGTGCTGATGCCCGGCTTCAAGAACGGTACCGCATTTACGCTCGCCGGTATCAACAAAGGCGGCTACGAACTGCGCGAACCCGAACTGATAGGACGCCAGTTGCCTTTCTCGTCCTCCGTCCCGATGGAGATCATCATGGTCAGCCGGAGACAACTGCAAAAAGACAAACAGCGTATCGAACAGGCTGCGCGGGAGAACATAGAGCGCTACTACGAAGAGCAGCTCAACGCCCTGAACGAGCAGTTGGCTCAAGCCAAGATGACCAATGGCGAATATGAAGCCAAACTGAGCGAACTGGAGCAGCAGTACGGCAATTTTGAGCCCCTCATCGACCAGATGGCGGAGCGCTACGCCCGGACGGACTATGCCTCTTTGTCACCCGCCGACAGCCTGATTCAGCAGGCCATCGAAGCCGGTGACCTCCAATTGGCGCAGGAACGGATCCTCGCCAAAGGCGATCCGGACAAGCGCGAGAAGAAAATGCTGAAAATACGCCGTTTGGCGGAAGCGCAACGGGACGAACTGGCCTCCGATTTCTACAACCTCTATGCCATTCATCTGAGCCGCTTTCAGAATGATTCGGCTCTCTCCTATATCGTTCGCCGTGCCCAATTGGATACCACCAATGCCCAATGGCAGATCGATGCCGGTAACGCCTACGACAAGATAGGCCGCAACTATGACCAGGCGCTCGTTCTCTACCGCCGTGCCTTGCGGTACGCGCTCGCCAACGAAGGCCCGCAAGCCTTGCGCACAGCTCAGGCGCATAACAATATAGCCTATGCCCTCACGTGCCTCAAACGCTACGACGAAGCCTTGCCCGAACAACGGATAGCCCTCTCTTCGTACCAGCGTATCTACGGTGAGACTCACGAACTGACTGCCGCGCGAATGGCTAATATGGGCGCGATCCATTACTATTCAGGCAAAACGGACTCCGCGGAAATCTATTTCAACAAAGCAGAAGCCATCTATACCGACATCGAGCGGATCTCGCCCGAGAAAAAGGATATACCCAAACTGCACGCACAGCTGCTGAACAATCAGGCGGCAATCGATTTTTACCATGACAAGCTGCAGTCTGCCTACGACCGGCTCAAAAAAGCATTGTCTATCCTCCCGCCTGACGAAGCGGAAAACGACAAGGTCGTCTATCTCAAGTCACTCGGAGCCATTTGTTACTACATGAACCGGCTGGATGAAGCACGTTCCGTTTGGCAGCAAGCATACGACATTTCGTTGCGAATTTACGGCAAAGGGCACCCATTTACCGTCGAATTAGCGGGATATTTGGAATAAAAAGCAAAAATATTTGCATTTTTCTTGCACAATTCAAAAAATTGTTGTACCTTTGCACGCTTTTTTCGTTGCGTGCACGCATTAGCGTGCTCATATACGCAGGAAAAGATAGGTTGGTAAACTGAAAACAAACAAATAAAAACTATTATGCAAAACAAAGGATTAGTTAGAATTTTGGCTGTGTGCCTTGCGCTTGTATGCGCCTTCTATCTGTCGTTCTCTTTGGTGACCAGTCACTATGACAAGAAAGCCAAAGAGTATGCCGCAGGAGATGCAGCTAAGGAGTATCAGTATTTGGACTCGATCGCTGCGAAGAAAGTTTGGTTTGGTTACACCCTCAAAGAGTGCCGTGAGAAAGAGATCAACCTCGGTCTGGACCTCAAGGGTGGTATGAACGTGACAATGGAAGTGTCGGTTCCCGACATTCTTGACGCGCTCAGCGGTCACAATGAGACCCCGAACTACAAAGAGGCAATGGCCCTCGCAAAACAAAAACAAAAATCAAGCGGTGCGGATTTCGTTACGCTTTTCATTGAATCGTACCGCGAAGTGGATCCCGACGGTCAGTTGGCTTCTATCTTCTCAACTTTTGAACTCAAAGACAAAGTGACCCTCACCTCGACGAACGCAGAGGTAGAGAAAGTGATTCGCGAAGAAGTGGACGGCGCTATTCAGAACTCGTTCAACGTCCTCCGTACGCGTATCGACCGTTTCGGTGTCGTTCAGCCGAACATCCAGAAACTGGCTCAACCGGGCCGTATCCTCATCGAGCTCCCGGGTATCAAAGAGCCGGAGCGCGTTCGTAAACTCCTCCAGGGATCGGCAAACCTCGAGTTCTGGGAGACTTATGAGGCTTCCGAACTGCTGCCTATGCTCGCACAAATCAACCGCGAGTTCGCCGCTTCTGCTCCCGAGGCAGAGGAAGCCGGTTTAGAACCGGAGCAAGCCAGCCATGCGGATAAGGCTGAGGCTCCTAAAGCAGAAGGCGACGAATTGGCAGACCTCGTAGAGAACCTCGGTTCTGACAGCGCTGCTGTAGAGGCTGACCAGGCTGCTCAATTGGCTGAGTACAAGAAGACCAACCCGTTCTTCGCTATCCTCAACCCCTCGATCAACGGAGCAGGTCAGGCATATCGCGGACCGGTGATTGGTACCGTTCATTACACCGATACCGCCAAGGTAAACGCTATGCTCAACTCGCAGATCGCCAAGGCCGTTCTGCCGCGTGACGCCCGGTTCTATTGGACCGTCAAAGCCATCGACGAGGCCAATGCTTACTATCAGCTCGTTGCCCTCAAGGCACAGCGTGACGGTCGCGCTTCGCTCGAAGGTGACGTGATCACCGACGCCCGCGCAGACTTCTCGCAGATCAGCGCTTATGCCAATGTTTCGATGTCGATGAACGCGGAAGGCGCCAAAGCTTGGCAGCGTATCACCAAAGACAATATCGGCAAATCGGTAGCCATCGTTCTCGACGGCTATGTATATTCGTTCCCGACCGTGCAGAATGAGATCGCCGGCGGTAACAGCCAGATCACCGGTCACTTCACCGTAGAAGAGGCAAAAGACCTTGCCAACACCCTCAAATCCGGTAAGATGCCGGCTCCCGCTCGTATCATCGAAGAGAGCGTGGTAGGTCCGTCGCTGGGTCGTGAGGCTATTCAGTCGGGACTCTGGTCCTTCGCACTGGGCTTCGTTCTCATCCTCATCTACATGATTTTCTACTATGGTTGGATCCCCGGTCTCATCGCCGATGCTGCCCTCGTTTGCAATGTCTTCCTGCTGGTAGGTATCCTTTCGTCGTTCAGCGCCGTGCTGACCCTTCCGGGTATCGCAGGTATCGTCCTCACCATGGGTATGGCTGTCGATGCCAATGTGCTGATCTACGAGCGTATCCGTGAGGAGCTCAAAGCCGGTAAAATGATGCGCAAAGCTATCGAAGACGGTTTCAAGGGTGCCATCACCGCCATCATCGATGCCAACGTCACCTCGTTCCTGACAGGTGCCATCCTCGCTATCTTCGGTACAGGTCCCATCAAGGGCTTCGCTGTTACCTACATGATCGGTCTCATCTCGTCGTTCCTGACGGCCGTGTTCATCACACGCCTGCTGCTCGAGGACTATGCGAAGCGTGACGGCGCCAAAGAGCTCAGCTTCACTACCGCGCTGATGAAGAACTTCCTCCAGAATATCCACTTCGACTTCGTGTCTGCCCGTAAGATCGCTTACATCATCTCGGGTGTGATCATCATCTTTGCCGTACTGGGTCTGGATCCGCATATCTTCGGTAAGCTGAACCTCGGTATCGACTTCTCCGGAGGACGCAACTATGTCGTTCGTTTTGACAACAACATCAATACGCAGGATGTTCGCGAGAGCCTGGACGATGTATTCAAAGCCACGCTCGAGGAAGGCGAGACCTTCGGTCTGAACGTTATCACCTTCGGTAACGACGCAAATCAGGTTCGTATCTCGACCAACTATCGTATCCACGAAGACAATGCGGAGGCTGACGAAGCTATCGAGGCCCTGCTCTACGAGGGATGCAAGCCGTTCCTTGGCGATAACATCACCTTCGATGACTTCCGCTCAACCGACTCCAATGCTTCGGTAGGTATCATGTCCAGCCAGAAAGTGGGACCGGCGATTGCAGACGACATCAAGACCAGCGCTATCTGGGCTATCTTCGCTGCTCTCATCGTGATCTTCCTCTATATCTTGCTCCGCTTCCGTAACTTCGCTTACTCGGTCGGCGCACTCGTAGCTTTGGCACACGATACCGTTATCATCCTCGGTCTCTATGCTATCCTGTGGAAGATCATGCCTTTCTCCATGGAGATCGACCAGGCATTTATCGCAGCCATCTTGACCGTTATCGGTTATTCGATCAACGATACCGTGGTCATCTTCGACCGTGTACGTGAATACAACGGACTCTATCCGAAGCGCGAAAAGAAGATCAATATCAACGATGCGTTGAACAACACCTTGAGCCGTACGTTCTCAACCTCTATGTCAACCTTCGTGGTATTGCTCGCAATCTTTATCTTCGGCGGTGAGACCATCCAGGGCTTCGTGTTTGCACTCCTCATGGGTGTCATCGTAGGTACCTATTCGTCTTTGTTCATCGCTTCGCCGATTGCATACGACATCCAGCGCGCACAGGCTAAGCGGGCTGAGAAGAAAGCTGCTTTGAAGAAGTAATATGACCAATGATTTTCTGAAATACGCTGCTGCGCAAGGCCTTAACTCCATGCATGTGGAGAAGGTCTTGTCGCAGAGTGCCAATGCCGTACAGGCTTCGTACGGATATATTTCGCCGACTATCCTCGAGGAGCGCCAGCTGAATGTGACCCAGATGGATGTGTTCAGCCGTTTGATGATGGACCGTGTCATCTTCCTCGGAACCGAGATCAACGATTATACGGCTAATGTCATTCAGGCGCAACTGCTCTACCTCGACTCCGTGGACAGCGAGCGTGACATCAATCTCTACCTCAATACACCCGGTGGCTCTGTCTATGCCGGACTCGGTATCTACGATACGATGCAGTTCTGCAAAGCACGCGTGGCTACCATCTGTACGGGCCTCGCAGCCTCTATGGGCGCCGTTCTGCTCGTGGCTGGAGAACAAGGTATGCGCGCTGCTCTGCCGCACAGCCGTGTAATGATCCATCAGCCCCTCGGAGGTATTCAGGGACAGGCCAGCGATATAGAGATCACCGCCAAAGAAATACTCAAACTCAAAGAAGAACTCTATCAGATCATCGCCGACAAGTCCGGCCAGCCGATCGAAAAGATTCGTCAGGACGCCGACCGTGACCACTGGATGACCTCGCAAGAGGCACTCGAGTATGGTATGATCGACCGGCTATACATTCATAAAGACTAACAATGGGAAAAGGGAAAATCCATACTTGTAGTTTCTGCGGACGCGCCATGAAGGAGATGTTCTCCGGCCAGGATACAGATGTGCTTATCTGTCATGAATGTATCGAGCAGGGACATAAGCTGATAGCGGCAATGCCGAAGAAGAAAGATGTGAAGAACGGCGATTTGAGCCTTGACACACTTCCTACTCCGCAAGCTATCAAGGATTTCCTCGACCTCTATGTCATTGGCCAGGATGAAGCCAAGCGTTTCCTCTCCGTGGCCGTTTACAATCACTACAAACGGGTGCTTCAGGAGATCACCAACGACGATGTGGAGATAGAGAAAAGCAATATCCTCCTCGTCGGTTCTACCGGTACCGGCAAGACGCTTCTCGCGCGAACGATTGCCAAGCTGCTGCAAGTCCCGTTTGCCATCGGTGATGCCACTTCGCTGACGCAAGCCGGATATGTGGGCGAGGATGTGGAGACGCTTCTCGTTCGGCTGCTGCAAGACTCCGATTATGACATAGCCAAGGCGCAACGAGGCATCGTTTTTATCGATGAAATCGACAAGATTGCCCGCAAATCGGAGAATATGTCCATTACCCGCGATGTGAGCGGTGAAGGCGTGCAACAGAGTCTGTTGAAGATGCTCGAAGGCTCTATCGTCAATGTGCCGCCTCAAGGCGGACGCAAACATCCGGACCAGGAATGCCTGCAAGTGGACACCAAGAATATCCTCTTCATCTGCGGAGGCGCTTTCGATGGTATCGAACGTAAGATCTCCCAGCGGATGAACACACAGGTGGTAGGCTTTGCTGCACAGCAACAGGCTGCCCATGTGGACCGGAATAACTTGCTGCAATACATCGCACCGCAGGACCTCCGTTCGTACGGACTGATTCCGGAAATCATCGGCCGTTTGCCCGTTCTTACCTACCTGCGGCCTCTCGATCGGGAAGCACTGCGTAACATCCTTACACAGCCTAAAAACGCCCTTACCAAGCAGTATAAAAAACTGATGTCTATGGACGGCGTGGACCTCTCGTTTGACGACCAAGCGCTCGATTTCATCGTGGATAAAGCCCTGGAATACAAACTCGGCGCGCGAGGACTGAGAGGACTGATGGAAACGGTAATGACTGACCTGATGTTTGAACTGCCGAGCCATAAACAAATAGGCGGAACACAAACTTTCACGGTCACCAAAGAATATGCCGAACAGAAACTCGGACACGAGAAACTGGTACAACTAAAAAATGCAGGTTAACGCCTGCATTTATTTTTCCTCTTTCACCTATAGGCGCTTGCGCCGTCCTGTAGCGTAGCGTCCTTTCCCTCTCACCTTCCTTAGAATCCGCAATATACGATCTTCAGATCCATACCGTTCTTGGCGGAACGGATCTTGGTGGCGGACATCGTCTGCTGCTGCCTAACGGATGAGACAGCCGATGTGGAATAGGCGTTCGTGGTCGTGCCGACAGATACCGGCACAAGCAGCATATTCAATATCGTATCGTTGGCCTCCTGACGCAGCTGATTGGTCAAAAAGGCCGACATGTCGTAACTGTAGTAATAAACGGTGTTGCCGAGCGAATCCACGCCTTGCTGCAACGCGCTGAGCAACGCACAGGTATCTGACGGCAATTCCCTATTCTTGAAGAAACGATCGATGCTCTGCTCACGAATCAGCAGCATGTAATCCGCAGGTTGCAACCAGCTGTTACGCCCTTTCTCGTCACCCATATTCTCCACATCTACACGCACTTCCGCTTTGTTCACATATGGCCGTTTGACGAGTATCGTCTCCTCATCCAGAATGTCTAACATCTGCGCATAGATCATTTCCTCCATTTGCTCCATCGGGAAACGCAGGCATGTATATACGCCCGCGGGCGCGATAATATAATTAAAGGAGTCGGTGTGTTGACGCAAGCCCTCTATCCATTCCGGTTTGTCCTGATACTCCAGATGATTCACGGTCCGAACCTCCGAATTGGCATAGAACGCCTTCATGTCCTGAACTACGGTATCCCGACCGGCTTTGTTGTAACTGAAATGATAGAAGACACCTAACGCGATATCGGATATATTCAGCACGGTGGAAGAACCGAACGAACTCTCTATCAGCAAGCCGTTGAACTGCTCATTAAATTTCTCCTGACTCTCAAAAGCATGAATAGAACCGAAATAACGCACAAAATCGTCGTTCAGACGCATTCGGATCATCGGGACATAGGTTCCGCTGCTGCTCTGAATCGAATCTAATTTCTCGGAAGCAACAACTATTCGGTGATTCGTCAACACACAATGTTCACGCGAACAATAGTCGCTGATGTCCAGATTGGTAGGATAGGTGCTCGAATAACGGAATGTTCCCTTGTCCAGCATATACGCATTGATGGAAATCGGCGAATTGTCATCACCCACCCAACTGCCGTAATACATGAACAAGCATATCGAATCCACCGAATCCACCGTGAATCCCTCTGGATAGGAATACCCCTCCGGACACGCCAATTGTGTCAGAATAGATGCTCGCAACAGCCCGTAATCCGTCTCTATTTCTCCCAATAGAAACGAATCAGCCTGCGAAATAATGGAGTCATAGCTGAAAATATCCGAACTGATAGAGAAGGTATCCGCCAGCACAACGATACGGTCCTCCACGCCAAGCACCGACTCACCGGTAGTAGCCACATCGTCTTTACAAGACGCCAACAGACATGCCATTACCGCCAACAGCCATATGAACGCTAAGCGTCTATTCATTCTCTTGCTCCGCTGCCAACAATGTTTGATAGAAATCATACTGTCGCTTGCACGCCTCATTCAAATCCTCCGTCGCTGCATAAGGCAGTATAGGCTTGCCTTTCGTCTCCGCATAATTGCTGATACGCTGATTCACTTTGGGTGACGCATACACGATAGCGTCAGAAAAATCGACCGCCAAACGCATCAATTCTTCATATCCCACGGGGAAACCGGCTATCGAACGCACATCCGTATTGCTGATGCCTTCAATACGCAGCTTGTCTGCAAACTTGGTCGAGAACGGCTTCTTGTACTCATCCTCATCCAGCATCAGCACAATCTTCGATTTGGCGAAGAATGGCTCGTCATTATACGCCCGTTTCAGATAAAGCGGCGCCAAGGCTCCCATCCAACCCGAACAAACAATCACATCCGGAGTCCAACGCAGTTTCTTCACCGTCTCTATCACGCCGCGAGCATAGAAAATCGTACGGTCGTCATTGTCCGAATATTCCTCGCCGTTCTCGTCCCGAACGCCCTTGCGACGATGGAACAAATCATCATTGTCGATGAAATAAATTTGAATACGAGCCGTCTGGATTGAGGCCACTTTGATCAGCAGAGGATGGTCCGACTCCTCTATTATCAGATTCATACCCGACAAACGAATCACTTCATGCAACTGATTCCGGCGCTCGTTAATCTCGCCGAACTTAGGCATAAAAGTGCGGGTTTCAAAACCATGCCCCTGGAAGTATTCCGGAAGCTGACGATTAAGCAAACGCATAGGCGTTTCTTCCGCCATATACGGGTATATCTCTTGGGAGATAAACAGGATACGTTTCGGCTCTTTCATAGGCATATTACACTTTTAGGCTGCAAAGTTACAAAAAATTTTTGACATATGCAAAAAAAAGAGAATTTTTAATCGTTTTTGCTTGCAAAATAAGAAAAATTTTACTAACTTTGCGCGATTTTTGAGAATTTTGGGTCTTAATTGATAAAAATATATGCAAATCATCACAACGAAAAAAGAACTGCAAGCCATCGTTCGCGCTTGCAAAGCAGAGGGTAAAACCATCGGTCTGGTACCTACGATGGGAGCGCTTCACGCGGGACACGCCAGCCTCGTTAAAAGAGCGGTGGAAGACAACAATGTGTGCTTCGTCTCCGTCTTCGTCAATCCTACACAGTTCAACAACAAGGAAGATCTCGCCAAATATCCGAGAAACATACAGCGGGATGCCGAATTGCTGCAATCTATCGGCGCAGATTTCGTCTTTGCTCCTACACCCGAAGAAATGTACTCAGCCGAAGAGATGAATACCACGTTTTCCTTCGATTTCAACGGACTCGATCAGGTCATGGAAGGCAAAATGCGACCGGGGCACTTCAACGGCGTTGTACAAGTGGTCAGCCGGCTCTTCTACCTCGTCCAACCCGACAAAGCCTATTTCGGAGAAAAAGACTTCCAACAGCTCGCTATCATTCACCATATGGTCGAACATAGTTCGATGGCAGGCACATTCGGCGATCTGCAAATCATCGATTGCCCTATTGTGCGCGAGGAATCGGGACTTGCCCTCTCCAGCCGAAACGAACGACTCTCAGAAAGCGAGAAAGCAACCGCAGTCAACATCTCAAGAATTCTGTTTGAGTCGTTGAAATGGGCCAAAGAGGCCGCAGCTACCGTCGACGCCGTACAGCAACGTGTCATCGACGCCATCAATGCCATCGAAGGTCTGGAAGTGGAGTATTACGAGATTGTGGATCAGACAACACTTCTTCCCACCGACACTTTCCGTCACGCTATCGGTTGCGTCACCGTCTATTGCGGACCTGTCCGTCTCATCGACAACATCAAATACGAAGAGGCCTAAAAGGTGGTGAGGATCATCGTTGATAAACACATACCATTTATTCATGAAGCCGTTCAAAAAGAATGGCCTCAAGTGGAAATTTGTCCGATGGAATCGGAAGAAATTGTTCCTTCTGCCGTCCAAGAAGCCGATGTTCTCATCGTTCGCACACGTACCCGAATCAACGAACAACTCCTTGCCGGAACCAAGGTTCAACTCGTTTGTACCGCTACCATCGGCTTTGACCATATCGATACCGATTACTGCGAAGCACATCACATCCGTTGGATGTCTTGCCCGGGATGCAATGCACAAGCGGTCTGTGACTATATCGAGGAAGCGCTCAATACAATTTCCCATTTTCCATTTTCCATTTTCCATTCGTCTCCGACTATCGGAATAGTCGGTGTGGGGCATGTGGGTTCATTGGTAGCGAAGATGGCGGAGCGTCACGGACTGAATGTTTTGCTCAACGATCCGCCGAAAGGAATAGGAAAAAGTATCGATGAAATCGCAAGAAACAGCGATATTATCACTTTCCATGTTCCGCTGGACAAATCGACATACCACATGTGCGACGAGGCATTCCTTTCGATGTGCAAACCCGATGCGCTCATCATCAATGCGGCGCGAGGAGGTGTGGTCGATGAAAAAGCCCTGTTCCGTAGCGGACATCCGTACATACTTGATACATGGGAAAACGAGCCGGATATCAACCCCGACGTGCTGGCTCACGCGCAACTCGCGTCCATGCATATAGCCGGTTATTCCATCGAAGGCAAACGCAATGCCTCGCAAATGTGTCTCGATGAAATCGCGGAAACTTTCAACTTAAAGCCCATCGACATCTCGAAATATCGATATCTCGACCTCTCGACATCTCGCGATCTTGAGGTCCCGAAAGAAAAAGGAGATTCAGCGCCAGGCTGGATCTCCCGTATCACATCTCAACTCAAAGCCCATCCTACTGCCTTTGAGGCGCTGCGCAAAGCTTATCCACTGCGCGCAAGATAGGCTCAATCGACGGCGCTTCGCCTACTGCCTCTATCATCCATTCTTTCGGCGTCAAACGACCCAAACGATAGATCCGCATATACTCGTTCGCAAAATCTTTTTGCGTCTTGCATTGCGCCAGATGCTCCTCCAACTGATATTGCACGATATGTCCCAACGGATAATTGGGCAGATACATCGGGGCATTGACCATGTGGCTGTAAACGCCAAGCAGAATGCAGTCATGCTCGCCCAACACCGGCTCGTAATACGTATTCCAAACGTCTTTGGCAATCGACAGAGTAGCCTCGCATAATTCCTTGGCCGTCGCCTTCGGATGCGCATAGATCCACCGCCACATAGCCATATCCACCAGACTCACGCCCATGATTTCGTACATCGACCAGAACTGATCGAGCACTTCGTCGGGATTGTTGATGCCGTTTCCCATCTGGGCACCGGGTAACAACTGCAGATCCCTGTGCTGCCAAAGAAATGCGGACGCCTCCGTATAAGCCGTATTAGGAACGCCGGAAAGCATATAATAGTCGATGAAATACATGTCCAAAACCTGCTCCACGCAATGTCCGAACTCATGGACGGCAATGTTATAGCCCTTATAATCCATTCCGCTCGCAGGGATTCTGGTCCGCAAACGCGCATCTTCTTTCCGGCCCAGACAAGGCCACGCGTGTCCTGAACCGCGTGCCGGTTCTACAACTATATTATGCGCTATTCGGCGAGCGTCCTCCGAATAAAATCCCATCTGCGTGAGCAATCTCGGCATATCCGCCGCAAAAGCCAAAGCGTCCGGATAGAGTTTGCGTGTCTGCTCCGACAAGGCATCCTCGTTCAAGGATGCACGCGCTTTGAATCCGTCATACCAGATATCGTATGGACGCAAATCCCGTTCCAAACGCTCACGAATAACTGCGGCTACTTGCTGCACTTGCTTCGAACCAACCAGCGCCCGGAACAAACTGTCTAACTCCGCCGCCGTTATCTCGACTCCTTCCTCAAAATTACGCGTTATGGCGCAAGGCGCAGAAGGACAATATTGGTCTTCCGCAAAGTACGCACGCGCAATATCCAATATCTTTTCGTAACGCGTGTAGGGCTCACTTTCGCCGATGTCATCGGAATAAGGATACCATACAAAATCCGGATTGTTGATCGCCTCAGCAGGTATTTTCTGCTCCACAATGCGCTGCATCACCTTGTAAATCATCTCCTGTTTCTCGCGATTATGGCCACGCGACTCCAAGTTGTCGGACTGATACAGCGCCTTCAACTCGTCACGCAAGTTCCAGTGACTGAGCAGCACTTTGTCGTTATCCCATAACTGCCGGCCATCCTCCGTTCGCAAATTGCCCATATAGATATTGTAATCGGCAATATAATTCTCCGCATTCGCCATCACTTGCGCCAAACGGGTATTGACTTCTGCCGGCACGCGGGTCGTGAAGATATCGCCCATCCGAGCCATGGCCCATTCCTGACGACTCCAGATCTTGCCCAACTCGTTCTTCTCGTCCAGACTGTAATGAGGGAAATTGAGAATGGTGATAAACGCTAATTTGTTGGCAAACATATCGTCTGAGAAATGCGCTAACGGACTATAACCGGACATGATCCAGTCGGGTTCTTGCGGCCCTGCGGCATTCGTCAACTGTGTCGGTCGCAGCAATTCCACTGTCAGCATATCCGCCGACTGATATACATTCTCAAAGATACGGCTCAATGACTCAAACAGCTGCACACGCTCACTGTCGGACTGACACGTATAGTCCTGAACAAATTGTTCAAACTCGGCCTGAGTGCCATCTGCTTCGGTCCACAAAGCCGCCACTTGTTGAGCTCCACGGGAACTGAATTTATCCGATGAAATCGGACTTTTAGGACTACATGCTACCATCATCATCGCTCCTAAAATAACAAGTTGTTTTTTCATATTCTTTCTTTTTAAACTTTTTTGACGCTGCAAAGTTACAAAAAAATCTTGACTTACAAAAATAAAAGTGCAGAATTATTTGCATATATCAAAAAAAAGCAGTAATTTTGCACCTGGAATGTGAAATTTAACAATTGATACGAATATGAAACGCTTAGTTGTACTATTGATGGCAACGGTGCTATGCATTGGACTGTTCACCGGTTGCGCGAATAAAACGGATGCTAAGGTAGTTATCGGCCGTGCCTATAGTTGGTATTTTGACACCAATAATTGGGAGAAGATTTCTTTCTTCCCGGATGGTACCGCACAGCTCTACACGGTAAAGAAGGGTGAAATCTCTTTGCAAACCCATTTGACATACTCTATCAACAGAAGTGATGTGAAGGTGTATTTCGATTACAGCGAAGACATACCGGAGAGATACAGGGGTGAAATATTGGCCGAGTTCACTTGTTATGCGGAAGGCGAGTATCTCATGTCCAACATGGGTCTCAAGTATGTTCTCAACACTACCAATTAGTCTCATAGTATACCTTACAGGCTAAGCACAAAAAAGCAGTCCAAGTGGACTGCTAATTTTTTTCCTAGCTTGCGCAGAGGGTCAAGCGCCTTAACGCTTGTAATTCTCCCACTTCGTATTCCGCATATCGCCGGACTTGAGGAACTCCTCATGCATAGCGAACGCGCAACTCAGTTCGTGTTGCGTCTGTCCGTGACGAGCAATCTTGAGGTAGTCTTGCAGCATCTCGCGATATTCGGGAGCGACACAGTTATTGATGATCTCTTGTGCACGCTGCCGCGGACTCTTGCCACGCAAGTCGGCCACACCTTGTTCGGTGACCAGCACTTTCACGCTGTGCTCGCTGTGATCGAGGTGCGTCACCATCGGCACGATGGACGAGATAGCGCCGTTCTTCGCCGTCGAAGCAGTCGTGAAAATAGAGATATACGCGTTACGCGCAAAGTCACCTGAACCACCGATACCGTTCATCATCTTCGTACCGCAGACATGCGTCGAGTTGACATTGCCGTAGATATCCGCCTCCAACGCCGTGTTGATGGCGATAAGGCCCATTCGACGAATCAGCTCCGGATTGTTCGATGTCTCTTGCGGACGAAGCAGCAACTTGTCGCGATAGAAATCGAGGTCAGCCAACACTTCTGCCATCTTGCTCTCTACCAGACGCAGCGAGCAACCGCTCGCGAACTTGCAATGTCCGGCTTTGATGAGATCGACCACGGAGTCTTGTACCACTTCCGAGTACATCTCAAACGGCGGGATATGCGGGTTCTTACCCAGCTCACCGAGTACGGCATTCGCCACATTTCCTACACCCGATTGAATAGGCAGGAACGAAGCAGGGATACGGCCCTCGCGTAGCTCTTTCTCCAGGAAAAGTGCCACATTCTCACCAATCTTAGCCGTTACGGCATCAACGGGCGTGAAAGCAGGAATCTCATTCGGACGATTGGTCTTCACCACAGCCGCTATCTTGGCGGGATCTACCTTGATATGGTCCGAGCCGCAGCGGTCAGAGGGTTTATAGATAGGTATCTCCTTGCGATAAGGCGGGTCAAGCGGCTCATACAAATCGTGCATGCCACGCATCGAAGCGGGGAACATCTCATTGAGCTCAACGATGATCTTATCCGCCATGCGACAGATAGTCGGCATGATTCCGATACCTGCGGCCGGGACGATCGTGCCATCCTCGCCTACATACGATGCCTCAATGATCGCCCATTTGGGTTTGGGTAGAAAACCGTAACGCAAGTCTTGCGCCATGTGGCTCAAGTGTGCATCGAAATAGTGTGTACCTTCGGCGTTGATCTCCTCACGCATCGACTTGTTCGATTGGTACGGTGTGCGGAACTCGACCGCATGAGCACGTGCCAACGCTCCGTCACAACTGTCGCCCATCGAAGCACCTGTCTCGAGTCCTACGCGGAAAGGAATACCCTGCTCGTGCAGTTTCTCCGCGCGTTGTGCTAACGCAAAAGGAACAGCCTTGGGCACTCCGGTAGCCGTAAAACCACCCATGCCCAAGACGTCACCATGTTGTATCAATTCAGCGGCTTGTTCCGCTGTCATGAAAGGTAAAGCCATAAAAATGTACGATTTACAAATGTACGATGTACGATTTATTCTGCTTTGCCGTCAGAACCGAGCACATTGATGATTTTGTGCTTGTACAGTTCCTCCATCAAGTCGCGTGCAGGACCGCAGTATTTACGCGGGTCGAACTCACCCGGTTTCTCGGCGAACACCTTGCGTACAGCAGCGGTGAAGGCGAGACGGCTGTCGGAGTCGATATTGATCTTGCAAACAGCGCTCTTGGCAGCCTTGCGCAGTTGCTCCTCAGGAATACCTACTGCATCAGGCAGTTTGCCGCCGTATTGGTTGATCATATCTACGTACTCCTGCGGTACGGACGACGAGCCGTGGAGAACGATCGGGAAGCCCGGGAGCTGCTCCATGACAGCGTCGAGTACGTCGAAAGCCAATGGAGGAGGAACGAGACGTCCGGTCTTCGGGTCACGGGTGCATTGCTCCGGAGTGAACTTGTAAGCTCCGTGCGAAGTACCGATCGAGATAGCCAGCGAGTCACAGCCTGTACGGGTAGCGAAATCGACTACCTCTTCCGGCTTCGTGTAATGGCTGACAGCCGACGAAACCTCGTCCTCTACACCTGCCAAAACGCCAAGCTCAGCCTCAACGGTTACATCAAACTGATGGGCGTAGTCAACAACCTTCTTGGTCAATGCGATGTTTTCTTCGTACGGAAGGGACGAAGCATCGATCATCACACTCGAGAAACCGAAGTCCACACAGGATTTGCAGAGTTCGAAACTGTCACCGTGGTCGAGGTGCAAGCAGATCTGCGGATGTTCCCAACCTAACTCTTTTGCGTACTCAACAGCACCTTGCGCCATGTAACGAAGGAGCGTCTGGTTCGCATAGTTACGGGCACCTTTCGATACCTGCAGAATTACCGGACTCTTGGTCTCAGCAGCTGCTTTGATGATAGCCTGCAACTGCTCCATGTTGTTGAAGTTAAATGCCGGGATAGCATAGCCACCCTTGATTGCCTTGGCAAACATTTCACGCGTGTTTACCAGGCCTAATTCCTTGTAACTTACCATAATATTAATGTTTTAATGATGTATTGTTTTAATGTTGTATTGTTTTAATTTCTCATTTTCGCATTTCTGCGGCGTGATGGCCACGAATGAGGATGTGGTGGTTCGCGATCGGAGATGTGAGGAAATACCGGGCCACCTGCGGATTGGCTTTGATCCATACCTGTGTCCGGCATAAGTTCGCCTCAAACTGACAGCGCTCCAGTTCCACATCCACGGCCATCAGGCGTTGCAAGTCGCCGCTCAGTTTGACCAAGGTGTAATCGCCCGTCGGCAGGTCGCCGTGAATAGCCACGCCGATGCCCGATTCGAAATGGGTGGTGTACTCGTGTTTCTCGGTCATGCCTAAAGGCAGCGTACAATGAGCAAAGAGCATCTCGCCGTCGGCTTTGATACGCGCGGGATTGACCTGGAAGCATAACTCGCCTGTCACGCGCTTGCAGATCATCATCGTCAGCAGCGCCGGAATATCGCCTTCGCACGCCGCAGGAATCCCTTCGTCATTCAGTTTGCTCAAGGCTATACAACCGGTATTCTTAACCGTCGTCAGCAGGTCGAAGCAGCGCAACGTCACGCCTTGCAGATCATACTTCTTCACCAATTCCTTGAGCCGCGCATAAATGGCCTCAGCGCCTTTCATACCGGGATCGACCACGCCAAGCGAAGACACTTCCTCAATCGGGATGTCCACCAATTCGCAATTCATCCGCTTAAGCACTTGCGCATAATCGACACCGGAAGAAATCAACCAATCGGACGGAAAACCGATCACGCCCAAACGAAGCGGCTGGTCGCTCTTAAGCAATGCCTCTGACGGCTGAACGCTGACAGTTGAGAACTCACGCAATTCGGGAATCTCCGTATCGTCGGCACTCATCATCACTTTGCCTACACCCTTGTGCTGACGCACATAACTGAGTATCTCCAAGGATGCCGCCAGCGAATTGCTGTGCCCGCTGACCATCAGGTAAACGGGTTTGTGCAGGTCGATCACGCCGTCATTAACCAAGTTGACGAATTGCGATTCGGTACCGCCTGTCAACACAGCCACCACCTGATGACTTGCCAGAAACGACTCCGGCAATTCAAACGGCAGACTCGGTTTCTCCTGATGCAGACTCGATGAAAGAATATGCAGCAACATACTTACGGTCTCCAGAATTTAGCAGCGTGGTGACCCTTGATCAGGATGTGGTGATTCGACAGCGGAGCCGTCAGAAGGTATTGGCTGACGATAGGTGTCGATTGAATCCAAATCTGTGTACGGCAGAGGTTCTGCTCATACTGGCAACGCGTCACTTGCACATTGACTGCCAGCAACTGCTTGAGGTCCTGACTCAGTTTGACGAGCGTGTAGTCACCTGCCGGCACTTCGCCGTGAATAGCCACGCCGATGCCCGACTCGAAATGTTTGGTGTACTCATGTTTCTCGGTCATGCTGAGCGCAATCGTACATTTCGCCAGCAGGATCTGTCCGTCCGGAGTGATACGCGCGGGATTGCCCATGAAGCCCGGCTCGCCCGTCAACTTCTTGCAAGCCATCAAGGTCAGCAGCACAGGTATATCGCTCTCGCAGCCGCAAGGAATACCTTCATCCTGCAGCTTGCTGACAGCTATACAACCCGTGTTCTTGCAGGTGGTGAAGAGGTCGAAGCAACGCACCGTGATTCCGTCCAGATGATACTTGGTCACGATCTCTTTCAGACGCAAATAAATAGCCTCAGCGCCTTTCATGCCCGGATCTACCTCGCCCAGACTCGACAGCTCTTCGAACGGGATATCAATCAGCTGGCAGTTCATCTTCGCCAATACGGCGCTGTACTCCACTTGCGAAGCAATCAGCCAATCGGAAGGCTTGCCTACCACGCCGAGACGCATGATCTTGTCATTATGCAGCACTTTCTCCAGCGGCGTACGGGTCAACGATGCGGTGTCACTCACGTCCGGGAAAACGGTGTCGCTCGGATGTTGCATGATCTTGGCTATTCCGTTACGCTGACGAATGAAACTCAAGATCTCCAAGGCAGCAGGAAGCGAGTTACTGAAACCGCTTACCATCAGATAAACAGGACGCTTCAGGTCAATCTTCTTCTCGCGAATCAGGTCAATGAACTTAGCCTCTGTACCTCCCGACAGTACGGCAACTACTTGATTTTCCTCAATAAACTGGTCTGACACCTTGAAAGGCATATCAGATACCTCCGTGTGGAGATGGGAACATAATGTGTGTAACATGGGTTTGTATAATTTTATTGTTTGTTATGCCGGTTATTGCTACGCGTTAGCGCTTCTGCATGCGCGTATTTTCCAAATTCGCCGCAAAGGTACAAAAAAATAATGATATATGCAAATAAAAATTGATTTTTATTGCATTTTGCGCCTTTCGCGGAGGATAGCTTGAATAAAATTATCCAATTTGAGGTACTGTTTGCGCCTGAGAATCGTGGAATTGGGATCGGGTTTCTTCTCGAAAGGTGCTTCTGGGTCCGGTTTTTTGAACTGGGCATAGAAACGCTTGCGGAAATCGTCGAGAATCTCGCGCAGTTGGGCCACATGTTCTCGCTCTTCGGGAGTCATAGCGGCCAATTGTTCGTCCGTGAATTTTTCGGAACGAATGAGTTCGGAAGAGAGGAGGCTAATATCGCCGAAAGTGCGCATATTGGCATATTCGTCGCCTTTGGGTGGATTCTTCTCAAAGTCCCGCGGATTAACGATGACATACGCCTCCTGCACGCCCTCTTTGAGTACCTTTCCGGTCGGCGCGCGGTACATTTTCTTACGAAGGATGGTTTTGCTTCCTTTTTCGTACTTTCCCCTCATAGTTTTTACGGGGTCATGAAATTCAATTTGGCTCATAGTTTGGCACGATTTTTGCGGTATATAATATGAAAATTCTGTTGGTCTGCCATTTTGGCAGGTTCTTGATTTTACATAGGTTTTACATTGTATAAATATCGTGGTTAGGACCCGCTTATAACGCGCTAATCACGCGCTTTTGGATCGGTTAAAGGTCGGCAAGACAACGGTGCGTATTGTACAAATTTGGGGTCATAGAGTAAAGTTAGTGGACTATTAGCGACAATAATTTGTGTTTTTCCAGTCTACATAGTAGAGGTGTCTATCGCCATCGAAACAACCAGGCAGACACCAGATTTGCATATAGGGTGGGTCGTATTCGTACAACTGTTGTTCATCCTTTAATTGAACAACAGAAACCTTTTTGCCGGAAGGAACAAAAACATCTGTAGGGGAATGCGATTTCTTCTTCCACCATTGTTCATCCTCTTTGTCTATGATGATATACACGTTATAAATGGAATCCTCCAATTGTACAGACGTAACATAAGTAGGTTTGTTATACAAATGATACTCAATCTCATCCGGGAAAAAATCCATCGTTAACGTAAGCGTATCTCCTTTCATTCTTTTCTTGGGGTATCCTTTGTAAGGACTTGCATAACAAATCAACATATTGTCCTTGGGATAAGGTGTTGCATAAAGATTGGTAGTTGTGTTATAACTGCATTCTTTCGCATACATAATAAAAGAACGGATGATGTTGACGAGTTTGCTATCCATCTCCACCTCTTCTAAATCGACCTTCATGTCAGCAGCCCAAACCATAGGTGCAAAAATGCAAGCAAGGAATATAAAATAGAGCTTTTTCATAGGATAGATACAGCTTTAAATATTTTGACGGTGCAAAGATACAAAAAATATTTGGAATATGCAAATAATTTGAGAAAAAAATACAAACGCCGGATAGTATCCGGCAAAATGAACGAAGCAGACCGGCATTCAATGCCGGGGAAATAGACGAAGACAAAACGGATTCCGGGGATAGCGGAAACAATCGTTCGAGCAAAGCGAGATAAGAATAGCGGAATCCCGAAGGAGAGGCTGGGCAGTTATTTCTTTTTCAGAACAAAGTCGGCAGTTACTAATCCGTCATAAACCGTGAAAGACGTTAAGTTAATAACGCGTTTTACGCGCGCTACGGGGAAAGTCTTTGTTTGTGTTTCGTAGATACCTGACGTGTCTTTGGCAGAAAGAATAACCGCGGAAGGAAATTCTATATCGTATATAGCCCATTTATACATGTAACCAAAAACACACTTACCCTCCTTATCGCTATATTCCTGTACATAATAGTTAGTCCATTTATCCATGTCCAAATTGAGGCTATCTACCGTTACAAGAATAGATTCTATGGGCTGAGATGTTTCGTCCGTGACAGTTCCCTCTATGTGCAAACATGGAGGTCCGGGCAGCTCAATTGAATCCGGCTCTTTCTTACAACCGACAAAAATCATAGACAGACTGCATAGTGCAGCAAGCATCAGGGTTATTATCTTTTTCATAATCGTATGTGATTTTTAGTTGTTTAATTTGCGGGAGCGGAGGGATTGCTCGGCTAAGGGGTAATAGTTGGTGCCTTCAAAAAGGCGAAGCAACATCTCATCGTAGTCGAAAGAGCTTGGGTCAGTTTTTTCGAGTGAATTACTTTGTTTCTTGGCGGATTTAGCCGTCCAACTATATATTACTTCGCCTTGTTTATTGATATACATATTCTGACTGTTCGTGTAGTCCCAAATTAGGCACAGGCCGTTATGAAACATCCCTTTAGGAGACTTATCCACATCATCCAAAGCCAAAACTACATTACCTTTCAAGTCAATCAACTTCCACCCATCCTCTCTATTCAACACCCAAGCTACTCCTTCATAAAATGGATAGGCACTATCATATTGAGCCGGAATTTGCCAAGTACCGTTTTTATCTATGTAACCCCATTTGCCTTGATAATAATCCCTTGCCGGAAGAAGATCCCCGTCGCCGAAGAACATTGAATATCCCCCCTCTATAAATGGTTCGGTAATGATATTTCCTTGCGTATCCATGAGTCCCACTAATAATGGTGCTTCCCCAGCCTTTTCTTTTTCAGTATGATATAACAACCTGTTGCAACCTACAGATTGTAGAAGATAATAAATAGAATCTATTACATATTCTCCCTTAGTGTTAATTGCACCGTACTGAGGATATATATAGCCATCCTTGCGACTCCAGGAAGGAGCAAGCACAGCTACCCCGTCACAAAAATCAAAACAGCTTACATCATTGAGTCTGATATTTTCTTTTGGAAAGATAATTTCCCCTTTTTTATTTAAATATCCCAAATCAGTTAAAACCAAACCGTCTTTTGTCATAGGGTTCATAAAACGGTAGTAAGAATCGGCCTGAAAAAGGATGTTAAAATTGTCATCAATCATAGCGATAGGAGGACTACCAAGACCTAGAGAAGTCGGCAAAACTTTGTAGACCCGGCAACATCCATAGTAGAAATAAGTGTCATAGTCCTCATCAGAATTACGAGTAAAGAGAATACTGCCGTTTTTGTCAATGAAAGCCATGTCATCGACGCTTTCCTGATAAACCATCGCTCTTCCGCAGGAAAAGCCAAATGTATGAAAATACTTGGCAGGAATCACCATTTCGCCTTTCTCATTGATATAGCCCCAGAGTCCCGTGCTATCCGAGGCAGGCCAAAGGAGCGTCGTGTCGGTTTCGGGTGTTTGCCCCAACTGATTTTTTTCACAGGAACAGAATGCCATCATCAGTAACAAACATAAACAAATTTTCGTTTTCATAAGCAAAAAATTTAATTTTTCGTATTAAAAATGGACGTTTCTTATCCCTCTGAGGCTGTGAGAAATGCCCATGTACCGATAAGTCACGCCCATATATAATACGGACGCCTGCTGACTTATTATTGGTACACCTTCAAAACTTCTCACATTTCAGAGGTCCAATAAATCGCAAACGCGAAATCAATATGCATGTCATTCTTTTCGAAAGACGCTGCAAAATTACTACTTTTTTTTCATATATGCAAATATTTGTCCATAAAAATGTTTGAAGGATGTTTGAAAAATGCATTTTCTCACACGAATTTTGCAAATAAATTTGCATATATCGCAAAAAAGCCGTACCTTTGCAGCCGAAAGTTGCAAAGAATTCTTGAATATGGCTCGCGAAGAGAGAAATATGATCGGCTATACAATCGCGCTTGTGAGTGAGTTTGCGAACCATTTTGGCGTTGAACCGCGTCAAGCTTATGCGTACATGAAACGTTACAAAGGAATGGAACATTTGCAGCAGCACTATGGTGTTTTGCACACGCAATCTTTCCCTGATACGATTGAAGCCTTGGCACAAGTGTGCGCTAACAACGGAGGAGGTTTGAGATGAAACTATATCATGGTTCCAATGTGCCAGTAAATGAGCCCGACTTGAAACATTCCAAGCCGTATAAGGATTTCGGTCGCGGCTTTTATCTGTCTGCCAATCGCAAACAGGCGGTTGAGATGGGCGAGCAGAAACTTAGCCAAATAAAACAAGGTAGTGTGTACGTCTCTACTTTCCTTTTCGACGAATCGGTAATGACTTCCGGTGAACTGAAAGTAAAGATTTTCGATGATTATAGCGAGGAATGGGTGAATTTCATTCTTGCAAATCGCAGTTACGAGCGCAAGCAGCCTGTTCACGACTACGATATTGTTTATGGTCCGATAGCCGATGATGGTGTTACTTATCAGTTACGTCGGTACGAAGGAGGGGTGATTTCGCTGGCGAAACTAATTGAAGAATTACGCTATCCGAAAGGAATCACGTTCCAGTATTTTTTTGGAACCGAACGCGCGTTAAAATGCTTAAAACGAATCTGATATGGCTTTGACGAGAGAGCAAATACAACTAATGAAGGACGACCTCTGTACAGAGTTGGCGGGATTTCTTGTGGACGATTATCACTATGATCCGCAACAGGCTATTGATGTGCTCTATACATCGGAGACGTTTGAGCGGCTGCAAGACAACTCAACCGGTCTGTACTACCAAAGTCCCGGCTACGTCTATTCTTTTCTTCAAAACGAACTCAACACCGCTAAGGTGATGTAATATTCTTATACAAAAAACGCCCCGAAGGACGTTTTTGAAATCCATTCGAGGCGAATTTAATTTTTCTTAAGTTGGAAGTCTTGGATGACGGAGCCGGCGCCTTCGTCCCAATGGTCGTCTTTGGCGACATGGCTGCGGTCGTAGTCCACCTTGACGCGGACAGAGTCGGAGGCATAGACACCGGTCGTGTCGGTTGCAAAGACATCCACCGAATCCGTCGGGAAGATTTGGTATGGATCCGTTCGGTAGTTACCGTCTTCATCGGTATAGCCGACAGGGATATAGGGGTCTTCGCGCCATTTGTCCTTGATGGTTATTTTGATGTCCTTGACGGGCTGTGCTTCGGTGTCCGTCACTTTGCCGGAGACCTCGATGGTAGCGTGGGGTACGCCATATTCACAAACGGGTTCAGGGATGCCGTATTTGGCTCTACCACAGCCGGTATTGACTCCTAACAGGCCCAACAGAAGGGCAAGGATGGCATTGATGCCTTTTAACAATCTGACTTTCATAACTTATAGGTTTTTAGTTACACTATTTCGTTTGACGGTGCAAAATTACTGCTTTTTTTTCATATATGCAAATAAATTGAGAAAAAATACCGAAAGAGCGGGACTACGGCAGATAGAAGTTGACGGGGACAGTACACCAAGTACGGACAGGTTCGCCGTTGAGCAAGCCCGGTTCCCATTTGGGCATGTATTCAAGCACGCGGAGTGCCTCTTCGTTGAAAGTGGGATAATTGGAACGAACGACCTCAATATCCGAAACAGTGCCGTCTTTGTTGACGATGAACCGGCAAACGACGCGTCCCTGGATATGAAGTTCGTGGACCGTGGTCGGGTAACGGAGGTTGTTTTTGATATAGCGTTCCAAAGCCGTTTGTCCTCCCGGAAATTCAGGCTTCTGATCCACGCGGGAATAGACTTGCTCTTCTTCTACGGGTTCAACGGCTCTCCGTTTCTGCGAATAGATCACGGTAAAGCCCAACATAAGAAGAAGCAGGAGAAAAATCGTTTTCTTTTTCATAATCGTATCTTTTTTAGTTTAGTTTTGTTCGGTGAAGACGAGGTAATAAGCGTCGGCGGGATTGCCCATACCAATGCTTGGTCGGTAGAGATAAACGGCGACTTTCTTGGACGAGTTGGCATAGTAATATTGGAACTCCTGTTGGCCCGAAACGCTTTGCCAGACATGCTGCAAATCCGATTCGTCAGTGACAACGGTATATTCACCCTGCTCGTTGATGAAGGCAAAATGTTCCTGCCCTGGAAAAGCATCTCTTGCTACATACGGGTATCCGGCGCGGAAGCCAGCAGGGAAATCGAGCACGCCGCAGCCCATCCAGATGATGGTTCCCGACATGAGCAAGTTATCTTTGTTGCGGTAGAAGAGTTTGATGTCACCAAAATCGCCGGCAGGATGGTACTCCGCCACGAAGGGTATCTCCGTTCCGGAATCGAGTTTGCCGGACACATTGAGTGCATAGAACCCGCGGTAACGGAAAGTGAGGTAGTCCACTTTGGAAATGAGGATATGTTTATGAAGATCCGCCTCGTTCAGATCGCTTTGGGTAAATTCTTCGATGGGTTGTTTGACACGCGGATTATAGACATACATCTCCAATAGGGCTTCATCGTAAAACGACATCGCCAAGCTATACGAGTTGGCGTAGCAGTCGTTACCGGAGAAATCGGCGCTCATTCCCTTTTCGGGCTCGGTGACGGCATTCACGGCGCTGATCAGTTCATCGGGTGTGTCGAAATAGTTGACACCGTTTCCCCATCCCGTGCTCATCTCGAAAGTGGATCGAACCATGTTGGTGTAGGCCCGGGACTTTTGGATTTCCTTTTGCCAAGTGGCAAACTGCGCTTTAGCGGAACTGAAGTCGGCGGTTTTGATATACAAGTTGGCTTGCACATCGCTATAAAGCGTGAGTTGCTTCGTGAGGCCGTTCTCGGTTTTGGTGTAGGTAGGATAGTTCTTGCCCTCAACGGGAGTGTAGCCCATTTTTTTCACTATGTCGGCGTTCTCTTCCGCTGTTTTGCCGATACAAGCCTTGAGAAGCGTGAAGTCGTTGGTGACGGATTCAATCACTTCGTGATCGTAGTCAATAGGTTGTTGCATATCGCCAATTTCATGCAGGGGCATAGCTGTGCAAGCGGCGAGTGTGAGTGCCGCCAAAAAAACAAAAGTATGTTTCAAAATCTTTTTCATTGTTCGATGCGATTTTCGTCGGATTTATTGTATTTTCATGCCGGAAGGCGAGAATATCTCTGCGCCACGCCGGATAAGAACCGTGCCGTTTTTCAGCTCTTTTTGCGCCATGCCGCTCGGGTAAATGAAATAGCCGTAGATATCCGGTCCGTCGGTAGGACGCATGTAGATCATATAGGTGGCATCGTCGGTGATGGTGAACGTAATGGAGCCGTCGAAGAGATCATAGAGAATGATGCGATCGGTAAAAACATTGCTGACCACAATCTGCACACTTCCTTCGAAGGACTCTTGTACCAGAAGCGTGTTGTTGATCAGCTCCGCCCTTCCGAGATTGGGATCAAGCGGGTCCACGGTGGACGAGCCTGGATTGTCTTGGCGCATATTACGGCCGGAGGAGAGCATGACGATGCTTTCTGTATAGACGTTATTCCAGGTGACGCTATACAGCGGGATGTTGACGGATTCGCTTGCGTGCAGCATTTGCAAGCAGGTGAATAAACCTAATACAATCGCGAACTTTTTCATACTATTTCGGGTTTTAATTGTTTATGCAATCGCTATATTGAGCACTTTGGACTGGAGCGAGCCTCCGGAGACACCGATCTTGCGGGCAGTCAGGTCCTTTTGCTTGCCGATGCTTTTGGGCGAGCAGTTGAGTAGGTCGGCTATCTCTTTGTGGCTCATTCCGATGAGTGCCAGAACAGCTATTCGTATGTCTTGTTCTTTCAATTCGCGTGCTGCGAGTCGTGCAGCAAGGCCCATAAGCAGGTAGTCAACTTTGCGGCAGAAGGAGGCGAAATCGTCCCATTCCAGTTCCTGACGGAGGTTCTCGGACTCGCTAAGAAGCTGGAGTTGGCGCAGGAGTATGTCTTTGCGTTTCTTGCGGGCAAGCAGATATCGGGTACCCATGTAAGTAGCAATCAAGATGATGAGTGCGGCCGCGATGATAAGCCACGGTCCGGGTTCTTTTTCCAGGTCTTGCTCGAGCAGTTGTACGGCTTGCATCAGTTGTCCGTGACGCACACCGATAGCCCGTTGTATGTCGGCGCGTTCGGATGAGAGTGCGCGGAGTGCGCTGATGTCGGTACTCCGGTCGTTATGGGTGAGGATGTAATAGATATCGTCGAGGAAGAAGACATTGGTCGTGCGCGGTAAAAGGATTCGCGCGTAATAAGTGGCCGAATCGTTCTGCAGGAGCCACGAATAGGCTTGTGCGCGCAACATGAGCAGGTAGTCGTTGGCCGGAGGCGCGGTGTAGAAGAGAACCGAATCGTATTGCTGCAGGAAAAGACAAGCAGCGGCTTGTGTCTCGCGGATCTTGTCAGTCAGCGGCGGTTGAGGATAGACGCTGATGGCCGAATCGACGAGGGCCAAGGCACTATCTTTATGCGCCATCACGGCTTGTTCCCAGGCCATGTTGTTGAGCGCATAAGCGAAGGTGAGCGAGTCACCGGAGGCAAAGAAATGGTTCGCCGAGATGGCATAGACGCGGTAAGCCGTCTGGTGTTCGTTGGCCTGACGGCACATATTCGCCATGTTCGACCACACGCGTCCAAGCAGCTCCTGGTCGTTGGTACGACTGTGGGCGGCTTGAAGGAAACATTGCATGGCTTGCACATGTTCATCCTCCGCGCGCAGCATTTTGCCCTGCTCGTAGAGCGCGCGGGCATCGTTGTTCGTCCGCTGCTCGCACGAAACGAGTGCCAGAACGCTGATGATAAGAACTATGTACGGACGCTTGTTCATTTGTTGCTCAATTGTTTATTTCGATGCAGGTGAGGCTATTTAATCTATTAGTTCTAATGAAAGTGTAAAAACTATCTCTTCGCTCGGGAAAGCACAATCCTTTTCCGGCACAAAACCGGTTCCACACTCGTACATATAATGGGGATTCATGGATTGTGTCTCATAAACGCCTTGCAAATCAACAGCCGATACCGTTACACCAGGAATGGGGTAAGGTATATTGCTTACTCTTGAATAGAATTCTCCATTTTCGTTTTTATATACCGTATCCGCAGGAGTCACACCCTTTATCTCTGTAACAATCGCAATACCCTGCAAAGCCGCATTTTCTGTATTTTGCACTTTGCCGTATGTGCAGAGATTGGTAGTTTGTCCTTTCTTGCAACCTGTTAACATGATTGCGCATAGTGCGCATAATAATGTAATCTTTTTCATAATCGTATCCATGTTTCGTTACACAATTTCGTTTTCGGCTGCAAAATTACTGCTTTTTTTTGAACCGTGCAAATAAAAATGTTTGAAGGATGTTTGAAAAATGCATTTCCTCATTCCACAAATGTGGAAAAATTGACACTTCTTAGTATTTGATCTTAAAATAGTCCAACAGGGCTTTGTAAGGATCTTGCGCAAAGGTACAAATTTTTGCCGATAAATGCAAAAAACGCCCCGAAGGACGTTTTTTGAGTTATTCAGTAGTATGTATCCGTGGAGAAGCAAGAAAACGCTTCATGAGGAAACCAAGGAAATAAGGGAATGTATAGAACGTGCCGTTCCAACCAATGTTTTTGTACCCCAGTTTGATTCCGTATTTAATATCCGGATACGAATCCCACTTGATCATATTGTTGAGTGAAGCCGTAGGCCCGTCTTTGGCTTTGACCTCTACCGGTATCAATGAATCAGCGTCCCGCACAAAGAAATCCATTACCAGCGACGGATTGTCATGCTTGTAGAAATACAAGTGCTCATAGCCGGATTTCCGCAGCATTTCACCGACAATATTTTCGTAAATAGCGCCCTTATAGGTGCCAAAATTCTTGTTCGCGCGCAAATCATCCTGTGCCTCATCGTCCAGCGATGCAATGAGCAAACCCGTGTCGTGGTAATACAACTTGTAGAATTCCGGATTATAATTGCCTTTCAGCGGCAACTCAACATTGTTCAGACAATAACAAACATTGACCACTCCCGCCTCTTTGAGCCAATCCACTGCTCCAATATATTCCCTGTTCCTGGCACCTTTGGCAATTTTCGATATTTGGTATTTCTTATTATCCTTGGCCAAGAAAGTGGAAATGTGGTTATACACGGCCAATATTTTGGCTTTGTCGGTTTCTTTCGCGTACTTGGTTATATCTTCCTCGTAATCTTTGAGCAGTTGGCGTTGCAGTTTCAGCGTGCCTTCGAAATGACCATTATCGATGTACATTTTCACAACTTCCGGCATGCCACCGAGCGTCATGTAGTCGCGGAAATGATTCATCATCGTGTCCAATTCCAGTTGAGAGAAGGGTTGCAACGAAATCATGTGTTGATACAGATCCTCTATTTGTTGCGGTCCATATCCTTTTGCCCATAGAAATTCCTCAAAATCCATTGAGTGCATCTCGAAATCGTCTTTGTACCCGACAGCGTTAGACTCGATCTCTTCGTAATAAATCCCCATGAGGGAGCCGGAACAGATCACATCGTAACGGCCATCCTGACAGAACGATTTGAGCGATGTCGCACAGTCGGGACATTTTTGCAACTCATCGAAGAAAATCAGCGTTTTGTGAGGAACAAATCTCCATGAAGGCTCCAAAAGGGAGATGCTTTTAATGATGGTATCTACTTCGTAGCCATCATCGAAAATAGCGCGGAATTTCTTCTGGAGCACGAAGTTTATCTCAATGACAGACTCATAGTTCACCTTGCCGAATGCCCTAATGGACTCCGTCTTACCTACTTGCCGAGCTCCTTTAACTATCAACGGTTTCCGCTTGGGATTACTTTTCCATACACGAAGGTATGTATCTATCTTTCTTTCAAGCAGTTGCATGGAGAAAATCACATTTTTTGGTATACTATTAGCACTAAAAATCACATTTTCGGCACAAAAAATCGCCTAAAAATCACATTTTTCGGCTGCAAAGGTACTGCTTTTTTTTCAATTGTGCAAATATTTTGACAAAAAAACGCCCCGAAGGACGTTTTTTGAACAAATCAGAATGCTATTCGTTGGAATAGATGGTGACTCGGGTTAGGATTTTGATATCACATTCTCCGGTGCATCCCGCTATGCCGCCGTAACAAGTGATCACCTCTCCTTCACAATCATGGATGTACTCGCTCGGGATGTCACAACACATGGTCTCATAACGCACCTCGAAGCCGACGTGCGTGGTGTTGGAGTCGTCCGTGGTGTAGGTGATTTTGTCAATACGTAACAGTTTCTGGCCTTCCCACGACTGCCCTTTTTGGACAATAGCTGTCAGCCAAGGCATGTCCGTTGTCTTGCGCACATCCTCACAGGGTACCAGTTGTTGGGTCTTACAACCGGTAAAAAGCATAGATATGCTGCAAATTGCGGCAAGTATCAGGGGTGTTATCTTTTTCATAATCGTATCCGTTTAATGTTATTCAGTCATGTATTTTCGGATAAAATCCAATAAGGTGTTTTCCCGTTTGAAATAATAGGTCGTGCTGACATCTACCGTTTTTCCCAAATCTGAGACATACACCGGATTATCAAAATGCAGTATCATTTCCTTCGAAGTCAATTTGCGCACTTCGTAACGCGTGTAATAAGGTGTATGTTCCAATCCGGGAATAGTACTCACACTACAAGCTACAATCGTCAGTTGCTTTCCTTCGCCCTCGATGGTATAGGATGTGCTACCGTCACCGACCCAAGAAGACCAGAAAGAGTCTTTTTCGTCCTCGAAATACTGCCACCAACTAATATGATTGTCCAGAAACAACCAAGTTTGCTCTTTGCTTTCATAGACATGTGTGTAAGGCTCGTCCTTGAGATGAGTCTGTCCCGTCAGGTCAGCGGAAACTATTTGACCGTATTCGGCCTTTTGCAAGTCCCAGGCGCCTTCAATCAGCGAGGCATTGCCAATCTGTTCTTCGCAAGCACATAGGACTGCCGCGACAACAAAGAGAAAATAAATTTTCGTTTTCATAATCGTATAGTTTTTAGTTGCACAATTGGTTACTTTATCTCCATACCGGTGAGGCTATACACGCGTCCGCTACGCTCGATGAGCACTTGCCCATCACGGAGAATCTTGGTCGCGGAGGATTCGTCGTTCACGCGTCCGAGACCCTGATGAGCGTAGCGGAAAGTACCGTATATTTTATAATCCCAATTGGGGTTAGTCAGGATGAGTTGATAATTACCGTCTTCGGTCAGTTGAACTGACACTTCGTTGCGGAAACTCTGTGCGTCATCGATCTTGGGCGCTCTGGCCGCAGAAGAAGCAACAGACGTGTTGGTCAGCTTAAAATTGATCTCATCGCCGGAACTCTCTTTGATGGTCAGTTCATCACCTTTCAGCGTCACTACCACTTGATTCGGATCTACCGGATCCACCGTTGACGATCCCGGGTCATCGCCGGTATAACGATAGACAGGAACTGTGTCGGAAGCAATATTCTTTACATGCCTCAGGTATTGATAGTGAATATTTTCTTCCGAAGAGTAACTTTCCCATGACCATTCCAACTCGTCTGGCGTCAGTTTGTAAATAGTGAAAACACGGCCCCAATTAGTAAAACTAATCATACTGGTCGTGGAAGTCAGATATGTCAACGAGTATTTTGCGGGAGAGTAATTATCCGTAGGACTAACAATTTGCAAGGAGTCATTTTTGAATGTATAAGTCAAGCCATCATTCACATCGTGTGTCTGCGTCTCTTCTACTTTGCTTCCGGTCTCCCAACTTACAGTAGTCAAATCTTCTTTAAATACTTCCCATGTCCCCTCTAAAAGCGCATTATTGTGTACAGGAATAGCTTCGCAGCCGAATTCTTCGCCCCATTCTGAGGTGTAGATATGTTCTCCGTTATTGTACGCACAAAGCAACGTTGTCCCGTAATCACCTGCGAAAGGATACGGGCATTCATTGCCGCAAGGCCCGCCACTCAAACCGACGCCTTCAATCCAATATTCCGTATAATAATCCCATATATTTTCTCCCATCAGTTCATTATGTACAACAATAGTATACACGCGCGGAGAGGTATTTGATATGTCAGTAACGGCTATGATACTTCCTTCAGAAAACTCACTTGAGAAGATAGATATCCCGCCGTACCATACATTGCTGAAAGTATCGTTGACATTGGCATTAAAAGCATAGAGCAGGTACTCGTGCTCGGCATCTCTCGGGAAATAGTAAATAGTACGATTATTGTCTTCGCGCATCGCACCTTCATAGATACCGTCACGCGTTAACTGCACATAACTTATTCCATTAATGATGGTGTCTGTAGTAAGACGGTATTTGATATTCAAGTAATGCGAACGCCCGTCCGGAAAAGCTTCTCCCAGCACATTCCATTCGTCACAAAGCGAAGGAAGGCGCAAGTTCTCTGCCTTGCTTGTCATCCATACACCGCTTACTATCGCAAGCATCAGTGTCATCAAAATCTTTTTCATAGGTATCCGTTTTTAGTTACACAATTTTCGTTTGACGCTGCAAAATTAATGCTTTTTTTTGAACCGTGCAAATAAAAATGTTTGAAGGATGTTTGAAAAATGCATTTCCTCATTCCACAAATGTGGAAAAATTGACACTTATTAGAAATTCATCGCTATTCCGAGACCGTTGGCTGAGGATTGGAGCGAGAAAGTCAGTACCGGTTGTTGAGCATTTCTGTTCCTGATATAAACGGGAAGAAGCCTTACGCTGTACTTGCCCGAAACTCAGACCAAAGAGCATCGGCTTTGCGATAGTTGTTCCAAGCCTCCATGCATGTCTCATTCGGCTCGGCGGGTTTGGCAAGCGTTTGGGCATGGATGAAAGAAAAAGATGCACAAGCGGTTAGTGCCACAATAAAGAGCCTGATTTTCATAATGGTATAAATTTGGGGTTGCACAATTGCGTTTTCGGCTGCAAAATTACTGCTTTTTTTCGAACCGTGCAAATAAAAAGGTTTGAAGAAAGTTTGAAAAATGCACTAATCTTCAATTTTTTGCCTTGAAAGTATAGTATTTTTGGCCGAGGAAACTGATCAAGACGGTGAAGAGAGTGATGAGCATCTTGCTGGGCGTCGGGTACCAACCGAAATGCTCGACACAGAGTTTGAGGCCGAAATAGTTGATGGCAAGGTTGATCGCAACTATGAGAATATAACGTAGAAGTTGACGGAAACCTTCGGAAGTATGAGATTTGTCGGATGATTCTTCACCGGTTTGCAGGTTCTGTGTGAAAGTGACATATTTTTGCAACCAGAAGCCCGTCAGAAGCGTTATCGGAAAGACAATACAGAGGGCTGCAATGTGGGGAGTCATTGCTTGCTCAAATTGAAAATTGAAAATTGAAGATTTATTATTTCATGTCCGATAACAAAATTATAAATAAGGAAATAAAGCACCCAATCGAGCACAAGATTGGCACCTCCGCAAGCTGCATATCGGAAAATCTGTTCGGGTATTAAACGGGCGAACGGACGATAGAAAAAATCTATTATTTTCGTTATTATTTGCGCGAGTTGGTTCATTATTTTACTTCGTCATTCAAATGGCGTGCAAAAGTACAAAAAAAATCCGATATATGCAAACTTATACACAAAAAAAGAGTGCCTCGGCACTCCTTTTATGCAAAAAACCTTCATTTTTTACAAGATAGAACCTTTTTGGTCAGAAGTTTTCTCCATCTCCTCGTTTATAATAGGCAGACCTTTCAGCTCAAACTCTCCGGCCAGCTTCTCATCCTGATCTACTGCAGCCAACTTTACTTCATACTGATAATTACTTTTCTGCTCGTCATTGCAAGAAACGAACATTGCGCCCACCAGGGCAAGGCAGCATACTACTGCCAAAGAAAAAAACTTTATCATTGTTGTTTATCTGCTATTTTTACAAATTCGGCGGCAAAGGTACAACTTTTTTCTGACATATGCAAAAAAAATCGCCCATAAGGACGATTTTTTTGATTTCGCAGGTGTCGGAATATTATCTTACCTGTGCACCTGTTGCGTTGAATACCTTGCCATCACGGATGATGAAGATCTGTCCGTTGAGCATGATTTTCTGCGTACCTTCTACTGTCGGGATGATTTCCTCTATTCCTGTCGGTGCGTTTGCAGGAACAATCTTGAGTGCTTTGATGAACGCACCTGCGGAAGGATCCTCTTCGCGTACTTGAGCGGCTATATGAGCCGGAGCAGGCGAAGAAACAACTGCATGCAGATATATTACCACATGTGCCGGAGCTGCTAAATCATATGTCACTTTTACCCAACCGAACGTTTCTGTTTGCGTGACACTAATGGCTTCTTCGCCTTCTATCTTCACTTTCAGCGTATAACCGGGCAGGGTAAAACACTCAATCAGAATCTCACCCTTGCCTGCAGGCACATCAAAGGTCAAAGAACCGGGCAACGCACTTACCCACGCACTCGATCCGGGAATTATGCTCTCCAAAGCCTCAGCTACTTGCTCGTCGGTAAGCGATGTGGAAATCTCCAATTGACCTGATTTTTCATTGTAAGTATCGCTGACTGAAGTACTGAAGAATACGTTCTCGTTGCCATCCGGATCTTCCTTTGAAAACTCAATCACGGTCTCTTCATCGTCCGGAACTACTACCGGTTTCTTGCCTATCTCTACGATTGGAGCCGGCGACGGTTTTTCACCTTCTCCTATAACAAAACCTTGATATTTTGAATTAAAGAATACATCCTTCGTAAGAATCGAAATGGCTTCAAGCGGCTTGTCTTCATCATTAAAGAGATAGAAATCTGTGCAACGAATCGCATATTCATCGCCTATTGCACATACATAAGCCCAGCCTATACTCAATTCGCTATTCACGATGAAAGCGGAAGGAACACCTATTGCACGGATAGCCACTTTGTGGAATTTCAAACTTTGTGCAAGAATCGATGCCTCCGTTGACTGTAGTTTAAGGGAATCTTTCGTGCTCTCACCAAAGATAGCAACGGACGAATTGGCATTGATACAAGTCTTCGCACCCGAAATAACGCAAACACCGCTGACCTTAATCTCAACGGATTTTTCAGACTTGATGACGCCTTCTTTTATTTCGTCACTCATGCCGGAAACATCCACTTTCCAGTCATTGAGAAGAAGCTGTGAACCTGTCCATTGTACCTTGCCGCCGTTACCAAGAACGTCATTCGCATTCTCAGCTGTTATCTCTGTGTTGAGGACCGTAATGCCGAGTTTGGTAATAATCAGCCAGTAGTCTGTCCATCCGGACAAATACGTGTCATTGCCTTCGGACATAGCACCTATTTTCACAGAACCTACTTTTTTCGGGGTAAGAATACCGTCCTCCGAAAGAGTAACAATAGATTCATCTTCAACCAAATATGTTACAGGCACATTGTAGCGGTTGTCCAATGCCAAAATCTTAGCAGGGAAGCCGAGATGGGTATATTGCTGGTCGAATTCAAAAGCCAACTGCGGATCTTTCTTTACCACATGCAACGTATAATGGGCGCTTTTACCTGCATACTCTTCGGTCTCATCAAAGATAGCAGTAATCTGTGTGGTTCCTACCGCTAACATAGTTACGTTTCCTGATTTATCCACTGTAGCCACCTCAGGATTACTGGATTCCCAACGAGTGATGGTAATATCGTCGCCAAGAACTATTTTCGGCAAACGCTGAACCACATTGCTTACGGAATCAGTTACTTCATTAGGAGTGAAATAGAAAGCCACCGGTTTCTTCACGCGTAATAAATAGGACATAGCTACTCCTTCCCAATTGTCATTTCCAGGCCAACTAAAGCTGATAGTAGTCTCACCAAGGTTCGTAGCTACCACTTGACCATTCTCATCAATCGTAGCTACTTCAGGATTGGAAGATTGGAGATTCAGTTGATTTTGAGGTACTTCTTGATCTACAAAACGGATAGACTCCGGTTTGAAATATTTGTAGCGTACTACGCAAGGAGGCGTCCAAACAGAGCCGCTTATACTACCATCTTCTCCGGTAGTTATACCATCTGCTCCGGGAGTCAACGCTGCAGTGTACTCGCTTACAGGTTCGTCGTTCACCATAAATCCTGCCTCCGGAGTTCCTTTTTCTACCGTGTAATGAATCACGTGGTTTGAGGAACAATCCTGCTCTCTGTTGTTTTCTGTGTATGTCAAGTCGGCTTTTCCAGTGCCTACGAAATAAGCGCCACGACCACTCGCCCAAACAACATCCGGATTAGTGGACTGAATAGAGTTGTAGTCAAGCGATCCTACTTTTGAACGTTGGGGAATTTCACCTTCACCGACATGGACGGTAGCGTTCACTTCATAAGCAGTACGGTCTTCTGCTTGGCCAGGAAAAATCACCGGAGTGAACTCGCATTCATCTGCAAAAACTGCAAAAGCAGGGAACAGACTTAATGCAAAGAGTAAAAATTTCTTTCTCATAAGATTTTTGATTTAGTTAAACAATATGGTTAATTAGTATGATTGCTCTGAGACCAAATCACTATTATTCCGTTGCAAAAGTACTACATTTTTTTTAATTATACAAATTTTTCATAACTTTTTTTGGAAAAAATATAAAAATTGTGTGCTTTTTCTCCTTTTACATATAGAAAAGGACTGATTTTATAAACAGATTACGAAAAATTTCGCAAATATTTCAATTTTTTGTTTTTTTATTTGCATATTTCAAAAAAAAGTAGTACTTTTGCAGCCGCAAAAGGTTTGAGCCTTTTCTATTAGTAACAAAATTAGTAACATCTATGGACGATTATCACACTGCTAATGCAACAAGTACATGCCAAAAAATTTCTTGGGCAGCACTTCTTGACGGACTTGACAGTCGCCCAAAGAATAGCTGAAACCGCCTATAAGGGACAAAGTGACGAAGTACAAAGTACAAAGGAAAAAATACGCGTACTCGAAATAGGTCCCGGTATGGGTGTATTAACCCAATATCTCCTCAAGAATCCAAATATCCAACTCACAGCGATCGAAATAGACCGCGAGTCCGTTGTGTACCTCAAAGAATGGTATCCGGAGTTACACCTGATAGAAGGAGATTTTCTTAAATTAGACCTCAATATCATTTATCCTGAAGGAGAATTTAATGTTATCGGCAACTATCCTTATAATATAAGTAGCCAGATTTTCTTTAAGGTTCTGGATTACAAAGACCGTATTCCGGTTTGTTCGGGAATGATTCAAAAAGAGGTGGCCGAACGCCTGGCATCGAAACCCGGCAAAAAAGCTTATGGCATTTTAAGTGTGCTGCTACAAGCCTATTATGATATAGAATATCTGTTCACGGTGGATGAATATGTATTCAATCCTCCGCCTAAAGTGAAATCGGCAGTCATCCGCATGACGCGCAATAAGCGACGACGGTTGGACTGCGACGAAGCGCTATTCAAGACAGTGGTCAAAACGGCCTTCAACCAGCGACGAAAACAGATGAGGAACTCACTTCGTTCGTTAATGGAAAATGGAGAATGGAAAATGGAAAATGAACGACTTGAATGGTTCCTCACCCGAAGGCCGGAACAGCTGACAGTAGATGAATTCGTGGAACTCACTACTTTAATTAAAAATTAAAAATTAAAAATTGATAATTATGTCTGAAATCAAGATATTCTACAAAGATAAGGAGAAAATCAAAGTAGCCCGTTCCATATCCGCACTCAAGGAACTGGACAAGAAAGATATCATCTGGATTGACCTACTTGACGTGTCGGATAAGACAGAGGATACCCTCGAGGGTTTTCTCAAAATAGATATTCAGGAGGATGAGGAAATGGAGGAGATCGAGTTCTCCAGCCGTTATATCCAAACGGATGATTCCATTGTGGCTAACTCCAACTTTATGAAGAGTAACTTCGAAATGGAGCCTGTGAACTTTATTCTCAAGAATGGAATTCTTGTGTCCATTCGTGATGTGGAATTGGATACCTTTAACGAGACATTCAAGAAACTGTTTGTCAACACCCGCAATTTCCCGACGGGCTTTCATGTATTGGTAGCCCTAATGGAGACGCGAGTGGAGAAGGATGCCGATATGATCGAGGATACGACGGATATGATTACCGCACTCTCCCAACAGATCAATGCCGAATCGGATCACGTGGATGAAGATTTGCTTGTACAAATCAAGGACTTGCAGGAAAAAGTGACTATCATCCGTCAAAACATAATGGATAAGCAGCGCGTGATAAGTAACTTCCTTAAGTGCGATTTCTTCCCCGAAGAACTCTACCCGCGTCTGACGATGATCATCAAGGATATCAATTCACTCTTCGATTATACGCGATTCGGTTTCGATCGTTTGGACTATCTCCAGGATACGTTCCTCGGTTTGGTAAACATCGAACAGAACCGTATCATCAAGATCTTTACGGTCATCAACATAATCTTCCTTCCGCCTACGTTAATCGGTAGCCTCTACGGTATGAACTTCGACTTTATGCCGGAGCTTCATTGGCAATACGGCTATGCGTTTGCGCTCGGACTGATGGTAACTTCGGTTGTGCTTATCTTGCTGATTTTCAGGTTAAAAAAGTGGTTATAAACAATTTGTTAACAATGGATAGTTTCACACTTTGAAAACTTGTTCCACATTACATTTATCAAAACAAATGACAATGCATCATAAATTTTAAAATCGCGTAACCCGTTGAAATCGAGCATATTCACAAATTTATTAACGCTTTCAACAAACTATAAATATTTATGGTTTTAAATAAAAAATATTATATAGATAAAATTAGAACTTTAGCCCGCGAAAAAAATGCTGTTATCTTTGCTCATTATTACACTTATCCTGAAATTCAGGAAATAGCCGATTTCATCGGTGATTCTTTGGCATTGGCACAGCAGGCTACACGCGTACAGGCGAATATATTGGTAATGTGTGGCGTACATTTCATGGGCGAGACGATGAAAATCCTCTGTCCGGACAAGAAAGTGCTCATTCCTGATATGGCAGCGGGCTGTTCGTTGGCTGACAGTTGTAAGGCAGCGGATTTGGCTGCGTTCAAAGCGCAGCATCCTGACCATTTGGTGATCAGTTATGTCAACACTACCGCGGAAGTGAAGGCTCTGACGGATATAGTGGTTACTTCGTCGAATGCGAAGAAGATAGTTGACCAGTTACCGAATGATGCCAAAATAATCTTCGGTCCGGATCATAATCTCGGTTCTTACATCAATTCCGTGACAGGTCGCAATATGGTTCTTTGGAATGGCGCTTGCCATGTGCACAGCCGTTTCTCGTTGGAGGCGTTGTTGCAACTCAAGAAAGAGAATCCGGGCGTGGAAGTGCTGGCGCATCCTGAATGCAAAGCACCTATTTTGGCGCAAAGCGATGTAATTGGTTCTACTAAGGCATTGCTTGAGCACACTATCCAATCGCCCGCCAAACGCTTTATAATAGCCACTGAAAGCGGAATTCTATTTGAAATGCAGCGTGCATGTCCGGATAAAGAGTTTATCCCTGTTCCGCCTGAAGTGACAGAAGGTGTAGGTTGCAGTTGCAACGAATGCGAGTATATGCGGATGAACACTCTTGAGAAAGTGTATAACTGTCTTTTGAATGAATCGCCGGAGATAACAGTGCCCGATGAAATCGCACAAAAAGCGGTTATTTCGATTCAGAAAATGTTGCAAATGAGCTGATCAGTACGATTACTGCCGTAATAGCCGACAAGGTGTCACTGATAGGAATCGACCACCATACACCGTCTATCGGTTCTGCAAAAATAGTGGGCAACCACAAAACAAGCGGTATAAGGTATAAAACTTGACGCGTCAGACTAAGGAAAATGGCTTTTCCGGCTTTACCGATAGAGGTAAACAAGTTACCCGTGACCATCTGAAAACCTATAATGAGCATCGACGAACAAATGATGCGCATAGGTTTGATAGTCATTTCTATTAATGTATAGTCGTGTGTAAATATCTGCGTTATAAACCTCGGAAAGAATTCGCCTAATATAAAAATGATAGCCATCACTCCCGTCGCATAGAGACATGTGATAAGGAATGTTTTTTGTACGCGATCATACTTTTTGGCACCGTAGTTATAGCCGGCAATAGGTTGCATTCCTTGGTTCAGACCCATGATTATCATCGCAAAAACGAAGGTCAGACGGTTAATTACTCCGTACGATGCAATCACCATATCGCCGCCGAATGTCTTCAGTTGGTTGTTGATAATAATAACTACAAAACAGTGGGCTATATTATATAAAAAAGGTGACAAACCGATAGCCAGTGCGCGGAAGGTGATATGCTTGTTCAAGCGCCAAATACCCCGATGAAATCGAACTAATTCGTTCTTATCGAAGAATTTGGTTACCTGCCATGTCACGGCAATTGCCTGGCTGATGACAGTAGCCAAAGCAGCTCCGCGTACACCCATATCCAGCGCAAAAATGAAGATAGGATCCAGAATTATATTGACTACTACAGCCACGATGGTCGCTGTCATCGAGAATCGAGGATGGCCTGCCGAACGAAGCATGGCATTGAGGCCGAAGTAGATATGGGTCAAGATATTGCCGTACAGGATGATTTCCATGTACTCATGCGCATAATGTATGGTGTCATCGCTTGCTCCGAATGCAAAGAGAATAGGATCCAGCCAGATGAGTCCGACTATCATCACCACAGCGGACAGGATGATATTCATCACAATGACATTACCCAATACCCTGTTGGCTTTGTCATAGTCTTTTTCGCCAAGATAAATAGCCAAAAGCGATGAAGCGCCTACTCCGACCAGACTACCGAACGCGGCACAGATATCCATAAACGGCTTGGCGACAGTCAACGCGCTCAAGGCCAAAGCGCCACAGCCATGACCTATATACACCGAGTCAACGATGTTATAGAGCGAGGTGGCTGTCATCGCTATGATGGCCGGTAAGGCGTATTTCCAAAGCAATCTGTTTACCGGTTCTATACCTAATTCCGTCGTCTTACTCATTCTTCAATTTTTTCACGATTTCTTATTCACAAGTGAAACGATTATTTCATCGAATATTTTTGCGGCTGGATGTCCTTCTTGCAAAGCCACGGGAATACCTTCGTCTCCGCCTTCTCGAATCGATTGCACTAATGGTATTTGTCCCAACAGCGGAATATTCAATTCATCTGCCAAGGACTTGCCACCATCGCGACCGAAGATATAGTAACGGTTTTCGGGCAATTCGGCAGGTGTGAACCAACTCATGTTCTCAATTAGTCCGAGTATAGGCACATTCACTTTTTCGTTGCGGAACATCTCCACACCTTTGCGTGCATCGACAAGGGCAACAGGTTGCGGTGTTGTAATTACGATGACTCCCGTCAGTTGCAGTTCACTAATAAGCGTCAGATGAATATCGCTCGTACCCGGTGGCAAGTCGATGAGGAAATAGTCCAATTCGCCCCAGTTGGCATCTTCAATCAGTTGTTTGATGGCATTGGAAGCCATGCCGCCACGCCAGATAACGGCCTGTTCGGGACTCACGAAGAACCCTATCGACAGCATCTTGACGCCGTATTGCTCAATAGGTTCAATCAGCGTTCGGCCTTCCACTTCCACGGAATAGGGCCTGCAATCCTCGGTATGAAACATCTTAGGCATCGAAGGACCGTGTATGTCGGCATCCAGAAGTCCGACACGCAGGCCTTTTTTGGCCAAAGCAATCGCCAGATTGGCAGCTACGGTAGATTTGCCTACCCCGCCCTTTCCGCTATGAATAGCGATGATGTGTTTGGCGTTGATCTTGGGACTTTCTCCTTTCACCTTTAACCTTTCCCCTTTTACTTTCACATGAATGTTCGCCTTGATATTCGGGTCCGCATAGGTCTGCAAAGCCGTTTCCGCAGCCCGCAGAACGGATTTCATAAAGGGGTCGTTGTCCTTGTCAAAAATGAGCGAGAAAGACACTTCAAAACCGGAGATACGGATGTCATCTTCCAGCATTCCGCTCTCTACCAAATCCTTGCCTGTGCCCGGATAACGCACATGGCGCAAGGCATCTATTATCTGTTGTGGGTACATAATTGGGCACAAAGGTACTGCTTTTTTTTGATATATGCAAAAAAATAAGCCTTAAATTTGCATATGTCGTTTTTTTGTTGTAATTTTGCACCCGCTTTCGATAAATAAAGTAAAAAAGTCAACGATATATGGCAAATTTTCAAAAATTGACTCCTCGTGGTGAGGACTATTCAAAGTGGTACAATGAGCTGGTAGTAAAAGCCGATTTGGCGGAACAGAGTGCTGTCCGCGGTTGTATGGTGATCAAGCCTTATGGCTATGCCATCTGGGAAACGATTCAGGCGGAACTCGATCGTCGTTTCAAAGAGCAAGGCGTCAAAAACGCCTATTTTCCGCTGTTGATTCCAAAGTCGTTCTTGAGTCGTGAGGCGGAACACGTAGAGGGTTTTGCCAAGGAGTGTGCCGTGGTCACCCATCACCGTCTGATGAATGACCCGAACGGCCGTGGCGTAGTGGTCGATCCGCAAGCCAAACTGGAGGAGGAACTGATCATCCGTCCTACTTCCGAAACCATCATCTGGTCCACGTATAAGAATTGGATCTCGTCTTACCGTGACCTGCCTATTCTTTGCAACCAGTGGTGTAACGTGATGCGTTGGGAGATGCGTACTCGTCTCTTTCTGCGTACGGCTGAGTTCCTTTGGCAGGAAGGCCACACGGCTCATGCTACCAAAGAGGAAGCAGAGGATTATGCCCGTAAGATGCTTGACGTCTATGCGGATTTTGCGGAGAATGTGATGGCTATTCCTGTGTTGAAGGGTGTCAAGTCGCCTAACGAGCGTTTTGCCGGCGCACTCAATACCTATTGTATCGAGGCAATGATGCAGGATGGCAAGGCACTGCAGGCAGGTACAAGCCATTTCCTCGGGCAGAACTTTGCCAAGTCGTTTGATGTGCAGTTCCTCAACAAGGAGAATAAATACGAGTATGTATGGGCTACTTCCTGGGGTGTATCTACCCGTCTGATGGGTGCCCTCATCATGACCCATTCGGACGATAACGGACTTGTTCTGCCGCCGCATTTGGCACCGATTCAAGTGGTGTTTGTGCCCATCTACAAAGCACCCGAACAACTTGCTGCTTTGCTCGATAAACTCAATCCTATCGCTGACCAACTCAAAGCGCTCGGTATTCGTGTCAAGGTCGATACGGAAGACAAATATACACCGGGTTACAAGTTTGCAGACTATGAACTGAAAGGTGTGCCTGTTCGTTTGGCCATGGGCGGCCGTGATTTGGAGAATGGTACGATAGAGATAGCCCGTCGTGACACGCAGACCAAAGAGACGGTGTCGCTCGAAGGCATCGTGGAGCGCGTTCAAGCCTTGCTCGAAGAGATACAAAAGAACCTGCTGCAGAAAGCACTTGATTTCCGCATTGCCAACACCCGCGAGGTGAACAGTTACGACGAGTTCAAAGAGGAACTCAAGAAAGGCGGATTCCTGTTGGCACACTGGGATGGAACAGCCGAGACAGAGCAGCGCATCAAGGATGAGACCAAGGCTACTATCCGTTGTATTCCGTTGGCTGACCTGCCCGGATACCACAACGAGCCGGGTACTTGTATGGTCACCGGCAAGCCTTCTGCAGGACGCGTGGTCTTTGCGCTCAATTACTAATGGCACACTTTTTGTCAGTAGCCTATTAGCATGAAGCGACTACTGCACATAGCACTCCTTTTGGCAGCAAGTACCTCTGTGCTTGCTGTCGATTTTCAAAAGGTGTCTGTTCCTTCTCGGACGCCGCAGAACGTCATGGACTCTTGCCTGCTGCGCATCGAAAACGGCGACACGCTGTACATGGCGTGGTTGCATGATGTGTGGGTTTATCCGCCAATGAAATTCAAGAACCGCGCGCAAGAGAAATTCTATTGGCGCACCGTGCGGGACGTCAAAAAATGTCTGCCTTACGCCAAGATGATCAACAAAGATATGGCCTACGCCGACGAGGAACTGGCCAAACTGCCTGACGATAAATCGCGCCGCAAATGGTGGCGTTCGTTCGAGCGGCAGTTGTACAAAAAATACGAGAAGGATTTCCGGAATATGTACGCCTCGCAAGGTATGATGCTGATGAAGCTGATGGACCGTGAGACGGACAAAACGAGTTATGAACTCATTAAGAAATACAAAGGCAAAGCCTCTGCTAATTTTTGGCAGTTTGTGGCCAAACTATTCAAAAACGACCTGAAAGAAGAGTACGATGCGAGCGATAAGGATCGTATCACCGAGCGCGTCATCAATCTCGTTGAAGCCGGACAACTATAACTCAGGGAATCGTCATCACAATCGGCAAATGGTCCGAAAATCCGTCTTTCTGATAACGAAAACCGTTGTATGTGCGCTTAGGCCGCAGCCCTAAGAATTTCTCGTCAGGTTCCATAATCCACTCCGCATCATAGATATGCACCTTGGCTACGCTGTCTAACGAAGCCGATACATAAAACTGGTCCAGACAGGTCCACCGGCCCTGGTACTTATGTGTCCCTTTGTACATTGTACTTTGTCCCTTTGTACTTATCATTCGATTTTTCAAACCGGTGATATCGTTTTTAGGTGAAGTATTCATATCGCCCATCACCACTATCTTGGCTTCCGGATCATCTGCCAAGACCGAATCCACGGCTTGCTGCAGCACTTTTTTGGCTGCCTCTCTTTTCCAGGCACTGGTTGCAGCTCCGCCTCGCTGACTCGGAAGGTGACAAACAAAGAAATGAATCGTATCCATCCTGTCCACACTCGCACACACATAGAGGATATCCCGCGTCGTTTCTTCCCCTAAATCCACCTTCAATTGTCTCGATGAAATCGGAGAAATCTTTGCTTTTTTATACACGAACGCTACATCTATTCCTCGCCTATCCGGACTCTCGTAATGCACAAAATCGTATTCTCCTCGCCGCAAGGTGTTGCATAGTTTCCGGACACACTCCGCATTCTCTATTTCCTCCAGACCCACCACATCTACTCCATCCCACTCGCCTATATTGGTCAACACCCGCGCTATGTTCTCCACCTTCCGCTGATAACGCGTATAGGTCCATCGTCGCTCTCCTTCCGGAGTCCATTCCCACTCATCTTTCTCCACTAAAGCGCTATCCACCCACACACTGTCATGCGCGGGATGAAAAAAGTTCTCCACATTGTAATTGACGATAATAATGAAGAAAATACTGAGCAACCGCATATTACACCAGCATACTTTGTGCCCGTTTCAGCGCCTGTATAAATGCCTCCACATCGCGCTTGTCGTTATACAACCCGAACGACACGCGCACCGTTCCTGACAGGCCCAAATCACGAATCAGCGGCTCCGCACAATGGTGTCCTGTCCGAACAGCTATACCCTGCTGGTCCAACAATGTGCCTACATCGAACGGGTGAATCGTGCCATCATCGTCTGTCGTCAGATTAAAACTGATCACCCCTGCTTTCGGTTGCCCTGCCGCATACACTTTCACGCCTTGCATCTCTCTCAGCAATTGCTCACAGTAGGTCGTCAGTTCCCGTTCATGTGCTTCAATGGCCTCCAAACCAAGGCCCTGCATATACTCAATTGCCCGCTGCAACGCATAACTGCCAACAAAATTGGGTGTACCCGCCTCGAACTTATACGGCAACTCATTGAACGTTGTGTGATCCCAATAGACGTGTTCAATCATTTCGCCCCCACCTTCGTGCGGCGGTAACTGTTTCAGCCATTTCTGCTTGCCGTATAGTACGCCGATGCCCGTCGGACCGTACATCTTATGCCCCGAGAACGCCAAAAAATCGCAATCCAATGCCTGCACATCCACTTTCATATGCGGCACACTCTGCGCCCCGTCGATGCACACCAAAGCACCCTGCTGATGCGCCATTTCGATGATTTGTTCCACGGGTTGAATAGTGCCTAACACATTGCTTACATGCGCCACACTCACCAGTTTCGTCCGTTCGCTCAGCATCTTTGCAAAAGCCTCTATATCCAGCGTCAAATCTTCCCGCAACGGTATATGCCGCAGCGTAGCTCCTTTGCGCGCACACAACATCTGCCAGGGCACGATGTTCGAATGGTGTTCCAGCCCGCTGATGATGATCTCGTCGCCCTCACAGATTTTCCATTTTCCATTGTCCATTTTCCATTCCCCAAGGGAAAACGCCAACGCATTGAGACTGTCCGTCGTGCCCTTGGTGAACACGATTTCATCGCTGCTTTGGGCCCCGATAAACGCCGCAACAGTCTTGCGTGCCTCCTCATGATGCGCTGTCGCCAACTGACTCAGATGATGAACGCCGCGGTGGATATTGCTGTTCCACTTGCTGTACGCCTCCACGATCGCATCAATCACCTGCTGAGGCTTCTGACTCGTCGCCGCATTGTCCAGATAAACCAACGGCCGACCATGAACCTCCTCGCGCAATATAGCAAAATCTTCTCTGTTCATATCATTTGAAAAGCAACGGCAAGAAACGGCAGATATAGTCTTGCCAATTCGGCCATGTATGTCCGCCGGCACTCTCGTAATATGTGTATTCGTGATGATTAGCCTCTAACCAGCGACGGTACTCCTGCGCTTGCGCGTACAGAAAATCCTCGTTGCCGATTCCTATCCAATACAGTGCTTTCTCGTTCCCTTCCAAGCTGTATGGAGGTGTCACCAAAGCCGAGAAAAGGGCGATATACCCAAACCGTCCGGGCAGATATTGCGACACTTGCCGTGTATGGTATCCGCCCATCGAAAGTCCGGCTATAGCCCGTCCGTCCACATCCTTGCGCACGCTGTAACGACTCTCCACGGCATCCATGAACTCCGCAAAATGGCTCTCCCAATAACCCGACATCTCGTAAGCCCGCTCTTGTTCCCACGTCAGTTTACGCCAATGCGCCGAGCCCTTCTCTGTGTCAAACGACTCGCCGTCAGGCGTCACATTCGGTGCCTCCATCAGCGCTTGACGGTCCTTCAACGGCATACTGCCCAGGAAATTGTCCGGCATCACCACTACCATCTCGCGTACTGCCCTGTTTTGCAGCAAACTGTCCATACCATGCAGCAGAAATCCTTGCACACTCCAATCGTCCTCCGAACCATACATACCGTGTTGCAGATACAACACAGGGAACGTCTCTTTCGCTGCCCGTTCCGCGTAAGCGCAAGGCAAATAGACGCAACACGGCACGCCCAACAGCGTGTCCCGTTCTATCGTTCCCACCGTTGTGGCATAATCCACTTTTTTCCCGCAACTAACCAATAGCATCATCGCGAGAACCCCGATCAATCCTTTTTTCATATCGCCGAATGTTTTATATTATGGTCTGTAATAACTCTCTTCCAAAATCATCTGCGCGTCCCCTTCCGCCATCAACTCTTGCAGCGTCACCGCCTCGTTATGCGCCATATACGACTCCACAATCCGCCAGCCGAGCCATATACCCAATCTCCCGGGCGCGTCCTGCGACACCTCAGATGTGAACGGCCCGTCGTTCAAATAGCCCGTCAACACCAGACTCTCCGTCTTGAACAGATCGCGTTTGTCCATCACCAAGTGCCAGATAGCCTCCTCGTTTTTCACACACCAATCCCACTGCTCTTTGCTCCAACCCATCACCTCGAACCCGGGTAACTTGTCAAACAGTTGTGCTGTCAGGTACATCACTTTTCCGCGGTAGATCATCTGGTCCAGCAAACGACTCTTAGTGCTCGTGTAAGGAATAGTCCGGAACAAAAACGCACTCACCACATCCACCGGAATACACTCCTTGCGCATCGTCCGCTTTTGGTAGTCATACACCACGCGGTTGTAGTACTCATAATTGCTGCCCAGATACATATCCGCTCCGATTCCTATCAACTCCTCGCCGAAATAGATAGGCGCGTTAAATCCCGAAATGAACAGGTACAACGTCGGCACTTCCATCTCGGGCCAAAGCCAACAGATCCGCGCAAAAGCCCTACTCAACTCCGCCTCTATATCGCTTACATCCGCAAAAACCTCCTGTTCCCGCTTGTTCGTCTCTTTGAAGCCGTACAAGGTGTCGTTCAGAAAAGCCGGCAACGCCTCCGTCAGATATGCTGTGTCCGCACTCGGAATACCCAATATATCCTCCACCCACAGCGGCATAAACACCGGATACTTGTCGTACAACACATGTATATCATCCTTTGTACCTTGTACATTGTCACATTGTACATTCATCAGCGCCTTGTCAAACCGCACTAACTCTATCTGCTCCGTCTCGATGTTCTTTGGGAAATAGTCACGCCCTTTGTGACAACTCGTCAACGCCAGCAGACACGCCGCTATAAATATATATTTTTTTTGAATCATTTTTGACCTTTTTTGACTAAAAAAATTGTTTTTTGTGTTTATGTCTGATTATTGGTTTCGTCTTGACAGAGATAAGGTTTTGTTCAAATGAGTCATGATAAATTTATTTATTGATGAGTCAGTTGAACAAAAACTTATGGATTATGAAATAATTGAAACCAATAATCAGGGTTTTATATGTTTTTTTCTTAACCTTTAATTACTCCGTCCACAATTTCAATCACCCGATCAGCCATCCCCGCCAATTCCTTATCATGCGTCACGAGCAATATCGTCTGCCCGTACTCTTTTCGCAACTTCAGTAGCAACTCGCTCAACTCTTTCTTATTCTGCGTGTCCAGACTTCCCGTCGGCTCATCCGCCAAGATTATATCAGGACTCATCATCAACGCTCTGGCTGCGGCTACACGCTGTTTCTCGCCGCCGGAAAGTTCGTTCGGCTTATGATGCAATCGGTCGCCCAAACCCAAATCGCGCAACAGTTTCTCCGCACGAGGCATGTACTCGCTCTCTTTCTCACGGGCAATCATCGCCGGAATACACACATTCTCCAGCGCCGTGAACTCAGGCAGCAACTGGTGGAACTGAAATATAAACCCCATATGCCTATTCCTGAACGCCGCCAACTCCTTTTCTCCTTTGACCGATAACCGCTCACCGTTAACCGTTATCTCCCCTTTCGTCGGCTTGTCCAGCGTCCCGATGATCTGCAGCAGCGTTGTCTTGCCTGCGCCCGACTTACCCACAATAGCCACTATCTCCCCTTTCTCCACCGTCAGATTCACACCTTTCAACACCTGCAAATCCCCAAACGACTTCCATATGTCTTTAACTTCTATCATAATTAAAAATACCTTTGCGGCGCAAAGGTACTACTTTTTTTCGAAATGTGCAAATATTTCTACTATTTTCTGATAATTTCTATGGCTTTTTCGATAATATCATCTTTGTTTTTGCTCTGCATCGTTACGGCTATATCCGGCTCGATACCAGGCTCAATATCCTTTTTCTCGCGGTCGTACATACGCACGCTGGAGAAACGAACCATCCATCCGCAAGGCAACTCATAACTCAACGGCATCCCACCTCCGCCGCCACTTACACCGCCCACTATCGTCGCATGTTCCGCATAGCGCATCATGCTGACAAACAGGTTCGTTGCCGAATAACTGCGACGGTTGCATAGCACAACTACCGGTTTCTGCCATTTCCTTCCCGCCATCAACGACGCATCTAATCGCATCGGCTCCAACTCCGAGAAATCGTTATGTCCGGGACCGTTCTTGTGCTGCCAATACCCAATCGTTTGGTTCTCCGTGAAGAACAGCGCAGCCAAGCTATAGGCATTTGTGATATCGCCTCCGCCGTTGTTGCGCACATCTATTATCAGGCCCTCGCACTCACGGAAAGCGGAAAAGATCCAATCGATATTGGCCACGCTGAAACTGTTGGAGAAACTCGAATAATAAATGTAGCCTATCCTGCCTTCATCAATCGTGCAATAATACATCCCGCCGGCCACGCGGTAGTCCCGCAGATAAAGAGACTGAAGCGTGGAACTGTAATTGGCAGGGTAGGTATCAAACCAAGCCGTGTTAGCACTCCGGTCAAAATTGGAATACAGGTTCACGTGTCCGTCCCGAAGCGAGTCCAACATAGCGGCACATAAGTCGAACAGACCCAACTGATCGCCTTTTTGCAAAACAGCCGCTTTCGTTACATACTCATCATGAATAGCCGACCAGTCGATACCTTTAGTATCGATGTAGCAGTATTTGGTGTCAATGATCTGCCACAATGCCTCAATATTTTCCACCGGATCCATCGAAAAACGGACCTCGTCTTTGGAGCGACAGCCGGTCAGCAGACTCGCAACTGTCACCAGACCTACTATGGCGTTTCGTATCCTCATAAGCGTTCGTTGGCTCGTATTCGGTATTTCCACCGGCAACCGACAATAATACTCAATTGATTGCGCACAAAGTGAAGATCGGCAGTCCCGTAACTAACCCACTCATGCTCCGCTCCAACGCGCCAAGTAGAGTGGGGGAACTGCAAGTCAAGCGTCAGTTCGTGCTTCACAGTATTATGGTTCCACGGACCCGAACAACGGGCCTGACCCGGCACTCCTTCCGTGATCTCGTAGTATGACTCCCAGTACTCCGGCAAAAAGTCGAAACCTATCAAGTTAGTGCGTAACAGGTAATTCAGGCGGTAACTCGTTTTCTTTCCGTAGAAAGACCAGCTGATTCCGCCCATCGCCATCACATCGATCGCTACATCCAACGAAACGATCTTATTAACGTTCTGCGCGTGATAGCGCACATTCAGTCCTCCTTCCAAGTATGGGCCCGTATGTACCCGCAGCCTGTCCTCAAACCATCTCCATTCATAGTACGCACCCCATCCTCCTGCCGCTTGGAAGCCTAAAAACAGGTTGCTCCATGCCGAATTATGATAGTTGGCCAAGCTTAAATCCACTCTGCCTACATGTGCCCAATGGTCCAACTTACCTGCTTTGCCCAATCGGCTGTCTGAACGAAAAGCCTGCCACCACTCGTTTCCCAAACCGTACTGCATACCCGTATAACCCAACGGACTGAGATAGGAATCCAACTGATAGCCGCTTCCTATCTTAACCTTCAGTATGTTGTCGTGTTCCACGTTTTCCTGTGCCCTAATTGACACCGGCAGACATACTAACACCATCCCTATGAGCAGAAATCTTTTCACTTTTCACCTTTCACTTTTCACCTTTCACTTTTCAATCACCACTTGCCGATTGCCGTTGGGCATCGGCACGATCTTCACCCACACCGTCTCTTCCGGCAGTAAAGCCTCGATCTTCTCCGGCCACTCAATGAAACAGTAGTTACCCGAATACAAATACTCTTCAGCACCCAAGTCCAGCGCCTCGCGCAGTTCCTTCAGCCGATAACAGTCGAAATGATACACTTCTCCGTGGTACGGTTGTTCCACGTCATACACATTCACTATTGCAAACGTCGGACTGTTCACTACATCCATCGTACCCATCTCTTCACACAACTTCTTGATGAAGGTCGTCTTACCGGCACCCATCGGACCGTCGAACGCAAACACCTTTTTCGGCGCACAAGCCTTCAAAAGTTCCAACGCACTCAATGTCTCATTCCGCTCGTTGAGCAGCAAAAGGTTGGATTTTTCGTCTATTTTTAATGTATAAGTTCTCATCTTCTTGCTTTTCATTCAATTCTCAGACACTTATTTTGGCCTGTAATTGCTCGTAAACTGCTGTCCCTCTGGACTTTCCGAGTAATTGAACCATTTCGTCTTCACTTGCCATTCTGGCACGCTTCACAGAGCCGAAATGTGTCAGTATTTTTTGCTTCGTCACCTCGCCAACTCCCTGTAAATCATCGAGTTGGCTATGAATCTGCGCCTTTGAACGCTTCTTTTTATGGTACGAAATGGCAAAACGATGCACTTCGTCTTGAATATTCGTCAACAAGCGGAACACTTCACTCGTTACCGGCATCGAAATCTCTTGCGGAGGAAAACCGAACAACAAGGTCTGTGTCCGGTGCTTATCGTTCTTCTTCAGTCCCGCTATCGGAATCTGCAAACCCAACTGATCCTCTACGGCTTCACGTATAGCGTGCATTTGTCCCAAACCTCCATCCGCTATTATCAAGTCCGGCATCTGTCCAGTTTCATCGAGCAAATGTTGGTATCTGCGACGTACCACTTCCCGCATACTCGCATAGTCGTCTGCACCCTCTACCGTCTTGATCTCAAAACGTTTATAGTCGCTCTTACTCGGTTTGGCCATCCGATACACTACGCATCCTGCTACTGCGTTCTCACCTTGTATATTCGAGTTGTCGAAGCAATCAATCCATCGTGGCAGAGTAGAGAGACCCATCATTTTTTGCATTTCTGTCAAAATCCGCACTCCTCGTTGCTCGGGATTCAGTTTGTCTTCCTGTTTCAATCGGTCTAATTTGTACTGCCGTACGTTCTGCATTGCCAGATCCAACAGCTTCTTTTTGTCTCCGCTTACGGCAATATGTATATGCAGTTTTTCATCAAAAACCTCCGGAATGAACGGAACAATTATGTCCTGTGTCGTACTTTCCAACTGTTGCCTCAACTCCATTATTCCGAATGCTAACATCTCTTCTTTCTCTTCCTCCATCTTACGCCGGTACTCTATCGTCTGACCTTGCACTATACTGCCGTTATGAACATGCAACATCGATATATATACCTTATCGTCCTGTTCGTCATACCCGAATACATCCACATCTCTGGCAGTACTATTCGTGATGATGGTCTTACTCTTGAATTGCTCTAACAGTTCAATCTTTCGCTTTATCGCTGCGGCCTCTTCATACTTCATTTCTGCCGATTTAATCGACATTTCTTCCTCCAACTGTCTTCCTATCTCATGAGCGTCGCCTTTAATCAATTTTCGGGCTTGCTCTATCCATCCCTGGTATTGCTCTTTACCAATTCCTTCACAAATTCCACAGCAATTCTTCAAATGGTATTTCAGACAGACTCTCGATTTCTTTTTCTCGATGAAATCAGAAGATATTGGCATATTGCATGTGCGAATCGGGTAGAGTTTGTGAATCAACTCCAATACCATTTCTACCGTATATCCGTAGCTGTACGGACCGTAATACTCACCCGTCTTCTTGTTGATAGTCCGTGTCTTGAATATCCGCGGATAGGGTTCTTTGGTAATACATATACTCGGATAACTCTTTCCGTCCTTGAGCAAGATGTTATACTTAGGCTGGTATTGCTTTATCAGGTTGTTCTCTAATAGAAACGCATCTTGCTCACTCTCTACCACCACATACCGTATATCCGCTATATTTGCCACCAGTTGGCGAGTCTTAGAGGAAGGATGATCTTTAGTGAAATAACTGTTGACACGGCGATGCAGGTTCTTAGCCTTACCCACATAGATGATCTGCCCGTCCTTATCAAAGTACTGGTACACACCCGGGCTCTCCGGTATGCGTTTCAATAACAAGGCAATATGCTCATCTTTCCCTTTCATCGATTGCTTTCGACTTTCGACTTTTGACTTTCGACTTTATTCATTCACTTCAATCCCGAACAAGCAGTCTACATTCTCTGCTTTTCCTTGCAGAAACTCTCTTCCGTGTAGGCCTTCCAGCTCAATGATGCAGTTCACATATATCTTCTTTACTCCCAATTTCTTTACTAATTCAATAGCTGCAGACATCGAACCGCCCGTGGCCAGTATGTCGTCATGGATAAGTACTACATCGTTCTCTTTGAGTGCATCCTTGTGAATCTGAATCGTATCTTCTCCGTATTCCTTGGCATAGGTAACGGAAACGGTCTCTGCAGGCAGCTTGTTGGGTTTGCGGATAGGTACAAATCCTGCACCTAACTCAATAGCAACAGCCGGTGCCAGGATGAATCCCCGGGATTCGATACCCACCACTTGCGTGATACCTATACTTTTGTATCTGCTTACGATTTCATTCTTCATCCATTTCAAGCACTCCGGCTTGGCCAAAGCCGTTGTGATGTCCTTGAATTGTATGCCCTTAATTGGAAAATCAGGCACATTACGAATTGCTTTCTTTACATCTTCTGCTGTCATAATATAGTTTTTTTTGTCTTCCCTCTTAGGCGGAGGCCGCTTCTCCCGTTCCGTCGGGAAAACGCTCCGTGTTTCACGTGGAACAATTCAAATAGTTTGCTTTGCAAACTAACATTCTTTTTATCGTCCCATAAGTACCAATAATACACTTACATCATTGGGACTGACGCCCGGAATGCGCTGTGCTTCACCGATGTTCTTGGGACGAATCCGGCTCAACTTCTGACGGGCTTCGGTACTTAGACTCTGCACTTCCTCGTAATTGAAGCTGTCCGGTATACGGATCTGGTCCAAACGTTGCAACTTGGCCGCTTCCATTTGTTCCCTTTTAATATACCCCGCATACTTGATCTGGATCTCACAACTCTCCACGATCTCATCGGATAATTCAGCCATCCTTGCTTTCAGTTCCGGCAACACTTCCGCCAATTCCTGTATGCCCACTTGCGGACGAAGCACCAAATCGCTTATCTTAGTGCCCTCGTGCAAAGCTGAACTGCCGATACTCTCTAACCAGCCGTCGATCTCGCCCTTATGCACAATAGTGCTGCGCATATAGCCGATGAAATCGGCACAACTGGCTTGTTTTCTGTTCCATAAATCATACCGCTCTTTATCCGCCAGCCCCATCTCATAACTGCGTTGGGTGAGACGCTCATCGGCATTGTCTTGACGCAAGAGAATACGATATTCGGCCCGCGAGGTGAACATACGATAGGGTTCGTCCACTCCCTTATTGACCAAATCATCAATCAGTACACCGATATAACTCTCGTCTCTACTCATCGTGAACGGACTGCCTCCGTGCACATTGATGTGTGCATTCACTCCTGCTACCAATCCTTGACCTGCTGCCTCCTCGTAGCCCGTTGTACCATTGATCTGTCCGGCAAAAAACAGATTTATAATCTGTTTTGTCTCTAAAGTATGGTGCAATTGTGTGGGATCAAAGAAGTCATATTCGATGGCGTATCCCGGTCGATACAGAACCACATCTTCCAGACCCTTTACGGTTTTCAGTCCAGCCAACTGCACCTGCCAAGGCAGACTGCTCGAGAAACCGTTCACATAATACTCATTGCTGTCCACACCCTCGGGTTCCAGGAATAATTGATGAGCATCCTTATCGGCAAAAGTGACGATCTTCGTCTCTATACTGGGGCAATAACGCGGGCCTATGCTCTGAATTTGTCCGTTGAAAAGGGGAGAATCTGCCAGTCCGGCCCGTAATACATCGTGCGTCTTGGTGTTCGTATAAGTGATCCAACACGGCATTTGTTTCAACCCTCTTTCTATCGTATCCAGATAACTGAACTTGCGCCAACTCTCGTCCCCATCCTGACGCGTCAACTCATCAAAATGAATCGACCGTGCATCGATACGCGCCGGCGTACCCGTTTTCATCCTATCGCTCTTGAATCCCAAACCCACCAATTGTTCTGTCAGTCCGTGTGAGGCCGGTTCGGAGGTTCTGCCTCCTACGATCTGTGTCTTGCCGCAATGCATCAACCCGTTCAGAAAAGTTCCATTGGTCAGAACCACGGCTTCTGCCTGCATCTCAACACCTAATAGGGTCTTCACACCGCATACCTTATTATCGTTGATAATAAGACTCGTTACTATATCCTGCCAGAGATATAAGTTTTCCGTGTGACTGAGCATCTTGATCCATTCTTCGATAAACCGCTTCCGGTCGCTCTGGCTGCGCGGACTCCACATAGCCGGTCCCTTGCTTTGGTTCAGCAGACGGAACTGAATGGCACTCCTGTCCGTTACGATACCCATCTGTCCGCCCAATGCGTCTATCTCGCGCACTATCTGACCTTTGGCTATGCCTCCTACCGCCGGATTGCAGCTCATCTGTGCAATCTTATTCATATCCATCGTAATCAGCAGCGTCTTACTGCCCATACGGGCAGCTGCGCTGGCAGCTTCACATCCGGCGTGCCCCGCCCCCACTACTATGACATCGTATCTGAAGTCCATATTATCCTTTTTTTCTACTCGTTTTCGAATGCCGATGCCATTTCCATCCGCCGGTGAAACAGCCTGAACTGACAGCCCGTATCGTTGGGGCAAAAGCGTTCTCCATATGGCAACGGTATGTGACCTCTGCTGTTTCCGGGTTGACCACTATGCCTATGATATCAAACCGTAGCGCCTTCTCCGACTTGCGCATTTTGACATAGGCGTTACCTGCCGTTATCATGCGTCTTTTCTTGTTCTCGTCCACATATTCTTCCGGCCGTATATCGCCGAATAGGGTGGTCCGCGCTTTCACTTCCGCAAACACAATCTCTTTCTTGCTCTCCGCAATCAAGTCAATCTCCAGATGCCCCAGACGCCAGTTGTGTTCAACCACTTTGAACCCTTTCTTCTCCAGCATCTTGGTCGCTTCCGCTTCACCGATTATTCCTATGGGGTCGGTAACAAACATACTATCTCAATTGCTCCATACGCGCTGCATCCAACCGCAGTAAGATGAATAATAGCAGGGTAAATCCCCACAGCGAACTTCCTCCGTAGCTGAAGAACGGCAACGGAATACCGATTACCGGCAATAGGCCCAACACCATACCTACATTGATAGTCAGGTGGAAAAGGAAGATGCTCGCTACGCAATAGGCATAGATGCGCGTCGAGACGTTCCGTTGCCGCTCGGCGATGTAGATGAGCCGTAGAATAAAGAGCAGATAGACCAGGAGAACGCCGACCGAACCAACAAATCCCCATTCTTCACCTACGGTGCAGAAGATGAAATCCGTATCCTGCTCCGGCACAAACTGCAACTTGGTCTGTGTGCCGTTCAAGTAGCCTTTGCCAAGGAATCGTCCCGAACCGATCGCTATTCGTGCCTGGTTCACATTGTATCCTGCCCCCGCCGGATCCTCTTTCATACCCAACAGCACCTCGATTCGTATCCGCTGGTGCGGTTGCAGCACTTTCGTGAACACAAAGTCGCAGGCGTGCGTGTAGCCAATGCAGAACAAGGTGAACACAGCCACAATCAGCAGTATGTACTTGCGCCAATACAGACTGACGAAGATATTGTAGATCACCAGTGCCACCACTATTCCCATCGACACCCAGTCGAACGGAACGCACACGAAGATATTGATAATGAGCGCGATGCCGTAAATCACTGCCACGCTTCCCATCAGAATGAGGGCTTGCCAGCGCATCGGGTGCTCTTTGCAAATGAAGTAAATCTCCACGGCCGTCAGCAGCAGCATACAGCTCAGGATACCCACACTGCCGCTACCCAAAGGCAACGGCACGGCTCCCCAGCGGACGCTGATGATGAAGAGTGCTACGGCAGCCACGCACATCCATAATACATAACCGCTCATACCCTGACGGTAGAAGACCAGCAGAAATGCCGCAAAAACGAGAGCCGAACCGGTCTCTTTTTGCAGCACCATGATGATCAGTGCCGGTACACCGATGAGCGCAAAAGGTACGATGAGATCGCGCCAAGTTCGTAGTTTGTACTCGTATCGACCCATGTATTTGGCCACGGCGAGCGCCACTATACACTTGGCGAACTCGGCAGGCTGCAGATTGACCGGACCTAACGAGATCCAGGACAACGAACCCTTGATATCGTGTGCTAAGAAGGGCGTTGCTAACAGCAACAGCAGCATAGCGCCGTAGGCCACATACGCCAATACATCATAGGTCTTATAGTCGATCAGCAGCAGTACTATGCCTAACACAGCAGCGCCCATCATCCAGGTGAATTGTTTACCGGCGCGGTTGGAGAAATCGAAAATGCTCGTTTGGTCAAATGTATAGCTCGCACCATAGATGTTCAGCCATCCGAAGATGGTCAAACCGATAAACAAACCGATGGTGACCCAATCGACATGTTGCCATATATTACCATTTCTTGACGCTCTCATTGAGTACTGCACTTCCTATGCGTTTGCGTAAATCGCTGCGTTTCACTTCTCCTGTCAGGTATTGCTCCATCATCATACTGGCCACCGGACAGGCCCATGTGGCACCAAAACCTGCGTTTTCAACGACTACTGCCACTGCTATCTGCGGATCTTCTATCGGTCCAAAACCGATAAAAATGGCGTGATCTCTACCATGCGGGTTTTGTGCTGTACCGGTCTTTCCGGCTGTCTCCACACCTTCTATCGGATACCAACGGCCCGTTCCGTACTTCATCACGCGGTGCATTCCGTCTTTTACCACCTCAAAATGCCGTTTCTCAATATCCAAATTATGCCGATGAATCCGCATGGAATCGGCCTTATTGAGGTGCGGCGTGATGTAGAATCCTTCGTTGGCAATAGTGGCCGCTTGGTTGGCTAACTGAAGAGGCGTAACGAGTATCTCGCCTTGACCTATGCTGAGCGAACGAATCGTTATCGCTTTCCATCCTGCCTTACCGTACGACCGGTCATAAAAGGCGGAACTTGGGATGGTACCGGAGGACTGTTCACTCAGGTCGGTATCGGTAAATTTTTGACCCAAACCGAACGACATGACATCTTTTCGCCATAAATCGTACCGCGGATGAATATCGCCGTTATCGTTGCCTTTCTGCATAAAATCTCGGAACGCGCACCAGAAATAGGGGTTACAACTCTGCTCGATTGCTTTGTCCAAAGCGACGGGCGAACCGTGATGGTGCGTACATTTGATGGGCGTACTTCCAGGCCCTGAACAGGGATAGAGTGTATTGGGCGTGATGGCTTTTTCCTCCAGACAGACCAGTGCCTGAATGGTCTTGAAGGTGGAACCGGGAGGGTAGGTGGCCTGGGTAGCGCGGTTGTAGAGCGGCTTGGTCGGGTCATTGAGTAGCATGTTGTAGTTCTTGTTACGCTCTTTGCCGACCAGCACTTTTGGGTTCCACGCCGGATTGGAAACCAATGCCAGAATCTCTCCGGTCTTGGGTTCGATAGCCACCGCACTGCCTATCTTGCCTGCCAATAGCTCCTCTGCCAGCAGCTGCAACTGGATATCTATCGTGATGGTGATATCCGTTCCCGCTTTGGCTGTTTCGTCTAATGCACCGTTCTGATAACTGCCTTGAATCCGGCCTTTCGAATCGCGCATCAGTATCTCTACACCTTTCTCTCCCCGCAGCTGTTCTTCGTATGTCCGTTCCAAACCGTCGCGACCTGAATAGTCACCTCTCGTGTAATAGGCATCATGCTCGATGTCCGCCTGGCTCACTTCGCCTACTGAGCCTAACACATGTGCCGCTGCGTTGTAGGTGTAGTCTCGCAATGTTCGCTTCTGAATCTGAATACCGGGGAAAAAAAAGAGTTCTTCCTGCAGCGTGGCTATGTCCTCTTTTTTCAGCTGGCCCATGAATACTTGCGGCGTGTACTTGGAATAGCCTCTGTTCTTGCGTCGGTCTTTGATCTCGGCTAGACGCTCGTCGAACTCTTCCCGACTGATGTTCAGACATCGGCAGAAAGCGGTAGTATCCCAATCTTTGCCCATTTCGCGCATGGTCATCGTGATCTCGTAGATAGGCTGATTGAAAACCAGTAATTCACCGTTTCGGTCGTAAATCAAACCGCGCGAAGGGTAGATAGTCTGTTTGACCAGGGCGTTGTTATCCGCCTGGCCTTTGGTCGATTGGTCAATGATCTGCAGGTAGAAAAGTCGTATTATGTACACCAAAACAACCGCAACGGCAATGCCGCTGATCACAAACCGGCGTCTATAATACGAATCGTTAATCATCTGTATTTGAGTGCGTTATAGCCTATGATAATGAGCATAGTGACAATGCTGCTCACGATGGTCTCTAGTAGCACAAACCCCATATGCGCCCAACTCCATGCCGCCAGACTGAAGACCGTCAGATGGTGAATGACCACCAAGATCGCCATATACTTGATCATCGCTTCCCAACCCAGCGTGTGCAGTGTTATCTGTTCGTTCAAACGGTCTTTGTCGTTCACGATGACGCCCAACAGGTACGGACGAATGAACATCAGCAGGATACAGGCGGCCATATGAATGCCCAAACTGTTGCAGAATACGTCCATCAGCAGTCCCGCCGCCGCACCTATCAGCATATCTGCGCTGTGCGGAAGCGTGATCGGTAGCATCAGCAGGCAGAGGATATAGATATATGGATGGCACGCACCCCACAACTGCAACTGGTCAAACAGCAGCACCTGCAGCACCATGACCAGGATATATCGTCCGATTTGTTTAGTCCAGTCCATGTTGCAGTTCCTCCAATTCTTGTTGATGTGCGTTCTGCACCACTTCCACGTAGCGCAGCCGTTTGAAATTGGTATTCAGACGGACACGGATGGTATAATACGAATCTCCCTCTTTCAGCACACTGTTTTCCACGATTCCAACGGGTATTCCTTCGGGGAAAACGGGACTCAGACCGCTGGTCACTATCGTATCGCCTGTATTCACCACCATGTGTGCGGCTACGTCTGCCAGTTGGGCAAACCGGCAGTCCTGACCGTTCCACTGCAGGGTGGCTATATAGTCGTTTTTGGCAAAACGGCAACTGATGTTCGTGTGCGTATTAATGATGGGCAGCACCACGCTGTAATGGGGACCAACTGTACGGACGATACCCACAACGCCTTCCTCGTTGCGCACGCCTTGCCCGCGCCGAATACCCTGATTACTGCCCAAATCGATGGTCAGGTAGTTGTGCAACTGATCAGTAGTCATCTGCACCACTTTGGCAGGTACATAATGCGTGATAGTATCAACTTCGTCCGATTTCATCGAGCAAATTTGGTTCCGCAATTCGGCATTTTCAGCAGCCAATTGTTCGTTCAGGCTTCGAAGACTGAAATACCCGCGCATGTTGCTTATCTGTTCCTCCTGCCAAGCCACGAAAGCATTCGCCGTACTCAACATGCTGCTACGCGGAAAAGCATTATTGTAGGATATAAGCAAAAACGCAGCAACTTCCAAGGCGATAAAGACAAGGAAGTTGCTATAACGCAGCAGTATTTTCAGCAGATTCTGCATACAACGCTATGTTAGCGGAGCAGGAAGCCGAAGTTATTCACATTCTTGAGCGCGACACCTGTTCCACGGGCTACCGAGTGCAACGGATCGTCCGCTACGTGGAACTGTATCGTTATCTTGTCGGTCAGACGGTTGGCCAGACCATGCAGCAGCGCACCACCGCCGGTCAGGTAGATACCGCGTTTCACGATGTCCGAATACAGCTCAGGCGGTGTGGACTCCAGAGCCTGAAGGATAGCGCCCTCAATCTTGCTGATACTCTTCTCCAGGCAATGCGCTATCTCCTGATAGCTCACGGGAACAGACATCGGCAGAGCGGTTACCTTGTTCGGACCTACCACCACGAAATCTTCCGGTGCGTCCTCCAGTTCCGGCAGCGCCGAACCCACTTGTATCTTGATCCGTTCTGCTGTCGGCTCGTCTATACGCAGGTTGTGCATACGGCCCATGTACTCGATGATATCCTGGTTGAAATCGTCACCGGCTATCTTGATCGACTTGTTGCAAACGATGCCGCCGAGCGAGATAACGGCTATCTCCGTCGTACCGCCACCTATATCCACTATCATGCAGCCTTCCGGACTCTCTACGTCAATACCGATACCGATCGCTGCGGCCATCGGCTCGTAGATCATATAGACATCGCGGCCTCCGGCATGCTCCGAACTGTCACGCACGGCACGGATCTCCACTTCCGTAGAACCCGAAGGGATACATACTACCATCCGGATGGATGGCGAGAAGAGGCGAGCTTGCTTCGGAATCATCTTGATCATTCCGCGAATCATCATCTCGCACGCATAGAAGTCGGCAATCACGCCGTCGCGCAACGGGCGTACGGTACGGATCATGCTACCGCCTTTACCGATCATCTGCTGTGCCTTGCGGCCGACGGCAACCATCTTGTTGTCCGCCATCGAAATTGCCACTACGGAAGGCTCGTCTACTACAATTTTGTCATCACTCATGATGATGGTGTTGGCCGTTCCCAAGTCAATGGCGATTTCCTGTGTAAAAGAAAAAAGTCCCATATTTTAGTTATTTTTAGTGCGCATTTCGGAAAATTGCGCAAAGTTACAACTTTTTTTTCATATATGCAAGCGCGCGCGAATTTTTTTTATTTTTTTTTATTTTGTGTAACCATGCAAAAAGGGTGACAACTTTTTATCGTCATCACCCTCTGCGCTCCCTCTAGGACTTGAACCTAGGACCCCCTGATTAACAGTCAGATGCTCTAACCGACTGAGCTAAGGAAGCAAAAGCGGGTGCAAAATTACTACTTTTTTTTTATATGTGCAAGTTTTTTTCAAAAAAAATTTGTATCTTTGCACAGTTTTTTGAAAAAATGCCCTATTTTGGGTCAAAAAAGATAAAAAATGAAGAAAATTTTAGGTTTAGGTAACGCGCTTACGGACATCTTGCTCCAGGTCAGCGAGGACGATTTGAGGGAGCTCGGATTCCCCAAAGGGAGTATGAATCTGATTTCCAAAGACAAAGCCGAGCAAATTCAGTACCGCTTCTTGTCCGTTCGTAAACGTATGGTTGCGGGTGGTTCTTCTTCCAATGCCATCAACTGTATCGCCGCGTTGGGTGGAAAAGCGGCTTTTATCGGTAAGATCGGTAACGACGAAGTGGGCGATTTCTATCGCGAGGACATGCTCAAGAATGGGGTCAAACCTATTCTGCTCATCTCCCAGAAGTCGATGTCCGGTGTCTCTATCGTGCTCGTGACGCCTGATGGTGAACGAACCTTCGCCACTTATCTGGGTGCTGCGGCCGAACTATGCGCCGATGATATCCAGAAAGATGCGTTCAACGGTTTCGACATCTTCCATATCGAGGGCTATCTCGTCCAGAACCACGAACTGATTGAGAAAGCTATCCGTTTGGCCAAGGAGTCCGGCTGTATGGTCTCGCTCGATTTGGCGTCGTACAATGTGGTCAACGAGAACCATGCTTTCCTCAAGGACCTGGTGAAGAAGTATGTGGATATCGTCTTTGCCAACGAGGACGAGTCGTTCGCGTACACCCACCTCAATCCCGAAGAATCGGTGCAGATGATTGCCGAGCAATGCGATATAGCCGTGGTCAAAGTGGGCAAGAACGGCTCGTATGTGCAGCAGGGCAGCAAACGCCATCATATAGGCGCCATCACCACCAGTTGTACTGATTCCACCGGTGCCGGTGACCTCTTTGCAGGAGGATTCCTCCATGCCCTCAGTGACGGTTTCGACATCCGCCGCTGCGCAGAGATCGGTACAATTGCCGCAGGACGCGTCGTCGAGATAGTGGGAACCAAACTGTCCGATGAGACATGGGAGGAGATTCGCCGTATCTGCGCCCTCTACCGCGGTTTCATGCAGAAATATGACAAAGACTAAGATATGAAATACTTCGTACTACCTTTCTATTGGCTTTACCAATACATCATTGTCTGGCCGCTGTTGATACTGTTGACTATCTTCACCGCTGTTTTCACCATGTGCACCGTACATTGGCGCAACGCGGAGTTCGTCCACAAGGTCCAGCAGTTCTGGTCGCGGGCGTTCTTTTGGCTCTTTTTCATACCCGTTAGTGTCGATGGAATCGAGCATATTGAGCCCAAACAAAGTTATGTGTTCGTGTCCAATCATCAGTCGATGTTCGATGTTTGGCTTATCTACGGATGGCTGCCCGTCATCTTCAAATGGCTGATGAAAGCCGAGTTGCGCAAAGTGCCGTTTATCGGTTCGGGTTGCAAAGCCGCAGGACATATCTTCATCGAAAGACGCGGGGCCAAAGCGGCATTGAGCAGCCTCAAAGAGGTCGAGAAGCAACTGACCGATGGCATCAGCACCGTCATTTTCCCGGAGGGCACCCGTTCGTTGGACGGTGAAGTGGGACGGTTCAAACGCGGCGCTTTCCAGATAGCGCTCGAACTGGGCTTGCCCGTCATACCCCTCTCGCTCACCGGATGTTTTGAGGTGCTGCCTAAAGGCAAACCCTTCGTCCGTCGTCATCCCGTACATATGCATATTGGCGAACCCATCGATTTGAAGCAGTTCGAAGACCCCGATCAAGCCATCGATGCCGTTCGCTCCGCCGTCATCAGCGGTAAAGTTAATGTCTGAATGCTGAATACTGAAATCTGAATGCTTTTTCGTGATATCATAGGACAGGAGACCATCAAGCAGCAGTTGCGCTTATCGGTTCAGGAAGGACGCATCCCTCATGCGCAGCTCTTAACGGGCATATCCGGCATCGGTAAACTGCAATTGGCACTCGCGTACGCTCAGTACGTCAATTGCCCCCATCGCACCGAAACCGACAGTTGCGGCACCTGTCCTACCTGTCTGCAGTTCGAGAAGCTGCAGCACCCGGACTTGCATTTTGCGTTTCCTATCGTCAAGACCGACGCCGCTGATACCTGCGACGGTTTCCTCGAACCCTGGCGTAACATCATCCTCGAGAAGCATTATTTTGACTTGGACGATTGGCATGCAGCCTTGGGTGTGGAGACCAAGCAGAGCATGATCTATGAAAAAGAGAGTGGGGAGATTCTGCGCAAACTGAGTCTCAAACCGTACGGAAACGGCTATAAGGTCATGATCATCTGGCAGCCCGAGAAGATGAATGCCGCCTCTGCCAATAAGCTCCTCAAGATCCTTGAAGAACCGGCAGAGAAGACACTCTTTATCTTGGTGTCCGAGCATCCCGAGCAGTTGCTCTCCACCATTCAGTCTCGCGTGCAGACCATTCGTGTGCCTCGGCTGGAAACGGAGACGATAGCCGAAGCCTTGCAGCAACATCATATTGACCCGGCCAAGGCTTTGGACATAGCGCGTATAGCTAACGGCAGTTACTTGGCTGCAGTCAAAAAAGCCGATGAGACGGATATCAATAATCAGGAATTGCACGATTTCATCGAACTTTTTCGCGATGCGTACACCGTCGGCGTACTCCGTGACCCGCAGAAGAAATACGAGAGTCTCAAGCGGTTGAAACAATGGTCCATCGCCATGGCGGATAGCAAGGTCGGACGAGAGAAACAGAAGCATTTCTTGCAGTACGCCCAACAGCAGGTGCGTGAGAACTATATCCGCAATGTGGGGCAACCCGAACTCAACTACCAGATGGAAGGTGAGCGTGAGTTCTCTGCCAAGTTCGCGCCCTTCATCCATAATGGCAATGTGGAAGCCATCATGAACCAGCTCGATCTCGCTGAACGCCAGATAGAGCAAAACGGCAATGCCAAAATCATCTTCTTTGACCTCTGCCTGCAAATGATAATACTAATCAAACGACCCAAAATATAGGATTATGAAAAAATATACAACAGGAACCGGCAATGCGGAACTGGGTGCTGCGGCTACCAAGTGCAACTCGCGCCACATGTTGCCCGTTAGCGACTGGCTCTCTGACCTGCCGGAGAATACGCAACTGACCGATTTGATAGAGGTGCAGTTCAAGAACACCCGCAAGGGCTATTTCCATAATGCGCAGCATCTGCCGCTCGAGAAAGGAGTGCAAGTGGTGGTGGAGGCTAACCCGGGCTATGACCTCGGTGAAGTGGTCTTGACCGGCAAGCTGGTCGAACTGCAGATCAAGAAGAATAATATCGACGCTTCCCGTTATGAGATTCGTCAGGTATTGCGGATTGCTACAGAAGAAGATAAAGAACGCGCAGCGCAGGCGCACGCGCGCGAGCATGAGACGATGATCAAAGCGCGCGAACTGGCCAAGTCACTCGGGCTTGAAATGAAGATAGGTGATGTCGAGTTCCAAGGTGACGGCTCCAAAGCTATTTTCTTCTATATAGCCGACGGACGTGTGGACTTCCGCCAGTTGATAAAGGTCTATGCCGAAACTTTCCGCATCCGGGTGGAGATGAAGCAGATTGGTGCACGGCAGGAAGCCGGACGCATCGGCGGTACCGGACCTTGCGGCCGGGAACTGTGCTGCTCCACATGGATCATCAATTTCTCTTCGGTAGGAACAGGTGCCGCTCGATTGCAGAATATATCGCCCAACCCGCAGAAGTTAGCGGGTATGTGCGCCAAACTCAAATGCTGTCTCAACTACGAAGTGCCCGTCTATGAGGATGCTTCCAAACTGTTGCCATCCCGCAATATCCAGTTGGAGACTAAAGAAGCAACATGGTATTTCTTCACGTCCGATCCTTTAGCGGGAACCGTCACCTACTCGTCCGACCCGCAGAAAGCGGTCAACCTGACGGTCTTGTCTGCCGCGCGTGCCAATGAGATAGTGGCGATGAACAGGCGAGGCGAGAAACCCGATACCTTGGAGGGTACACGTGGTATGGCTATGGAATTGGGCTACCAGACCGGTCATGGCGATGTCACTCGATTCGACAAACGCAAGAAACGCCCAAACGACAGGAGGGACAGAAGATGAAGCCATTTACCATTTACCATTTACCATTTACCATTGGATTGTTAGCTCTGCTAACTATCCTCCTTTCTTCCTGCCGCAACGACATCGTCTATAGTCAATTTTCCTCGATTCCATCGGGTAAATGGCATGCCGATTCGGTAGCGCATTTCGATTATTCGATTACCGATGAAATGGGCGATTTTCGAATGATCGTCTATGTGCGGCATAAGGAGACCTATCCGTATCAGAATATGTGGCTGTTCATCGATAACGGTCTGCGCCGTGATACGATTGAGTTCTACCTGGCCGATGATCGTGGACAATGGTTGGGCGATAAGCACCATGGATTCATCGAAATGCCTGTTCTCATCGAGGAAAATTACCATTTCCCTGACACCGGCATCTACCACCTTGATGTCCAACACGCCATGCGTGATACCCTTCTCCGCGGAGTAACGGATATTGGCTTCGAGATATCGAGAACTCAACCCTGACTCCTGACCCATGGGCAAGAATAAATTAAAAAAGTTCGCTGAAATGGAGACTTTCTCCAATGTCTTCCAACCGCCGTACGATCCGATGGCCGGTTGTTGGAGGGAGCGTTTCTTTCACAATGACCGACCAATCGTGCTTGAATTAGGTTGCGGCCGAGGCGAATATACGGTAGGTCTCGCGCAGCGTTATCCGGATAAGAACTTCATCGGCGTCGATATCAAGGGTGCGCGTATGTGGGCAGGTGCCAAGCAGGCAGTGACGGATGGATTGAAGAATGTGGCATTTCTGAGGACGAACATTGAGTTCATCACATCGTTCTTTGCACCCAAAGAGGTCGATGAGATATGGATCACTTTCTGCGACCCGCAGATGAAGAAAGCCACCAAGCGCCTCACTTCCACCTATTTCATGCAGCGCTATCAGCAGATCATGAAACCGAACGGTATCGTCCATCTCAAGACCGACAGCCCTTTTCTCTATACTTATACCGTAGAGATGCTGCGGCTCAATCCCTATCCGGTGTTGGCTAATACGGATGATCTGTATGCGGATTCACTCGATTCCAACGCACTTTTTTCGGATGCGCGGGCGCTGCAGACGCATTATGAGAAACAATGGTTAGACCGAGGAATGAGTATCAAGTATCTCGCCTGGCAACTGACCCCGCTTGACCGATTCGAAGAGCCTACCATCGAAATCGAAAAAGACACCTATCGTTCCTACGGCCGCAACTATAATTCCGAAAAGAAAAGTCAACAATAGAAAAAAAGCGCTATCAAAAGCGCTTTTTTCGTAGTTTACGTTATTTTCGTAATCCACGTAATCTACGCAGACTACGTAAACTACGTCAATTTACGTCACTAACCGTCCTGTCGCATCGTACATCTTGTCTCTGACGAAGATGTTGAGCTTGCTGGTCGTGCTGGTCGTTGGTCCGGTCAGGGCCTCGTTGGTCGTTTGAGCGAATAACAACGATTTCCCGCTAAAAAATCAAATAAATTTTATTTTTACCTTCAAATCCTTGTGTATTCCAAATATTTGTTGTAAATTTGCACCCGAAAACAGACAGAAAGCAAATAATAACAAACAAATACGATTCACTAAATTCGTTTTATTATGACAATTCAAGAATTAAAAGCGGTTTTTCTTCATGTAGTGAAGGACAACTATTTCAATTTTGAGGGTCGTGCCTCCCGTTATGAGTTCTGGTGGTATGTAGTGTGCAATCTGGTTATCTCCTGCGTGTGCAGTCTGATTGACTCTTGCATCGGTATCGCTATTTTCAGCGGTCTGTGCAGTCTGGCCTTGCTGTTGCCGAACTTGGGTTTGGCTGTTCGTCGTCTACACGACATCAACAAATCCGGTTGGTGGATCCTCATCAGCCTGATTCCGTTGGTAGGCTGGATCATCCTGCTCGTATGGGCAGCTCAGAAGAGCGACGAGTCGGAGAACGACTTCGGTCCCGTTCCGACCGACGATTACGCCAAGGCAGCGTAACCCTCTCCTTAATTTTCGCGCGCGACGCGCTCTCCACACACGCGTGATTCGAGCCGTCGTAACAAAAAGAGCCATCAACTGATGACTCTTTTGTCGAGAAGACGTGACTCGAACACGCGACCCCTACGTCCCGAACGTAGTGCGCTACCAACTGCGCCACTTCTCGATTTTGCCCGCAAAATCTCGATTATTCCTTGTGAGTCGTTGTTTTATTAGTCATAAAGCAGGGAACCCAGCCCTCCTTTACTCCTTAAAACAATCTCCTCTCTTCGGAATCTTCTCGGTTCGCTTCGCTTTGATTATTTGCTAGGCAAATTTTCTCGCTCTCACGAAAGCGGCTGCAAAAGTACTGCTTTTTTTTGACATGTGCAAATTTTTTGCCAATTATTTTGCACTTTTTCGTCTAAAACCCGTTTTTGCGGGTCTTAAAGGTTCATTTTTGGCCATTATTTCGCGTACTTGCTCTTCCGTCAGCGATTCCGGATCAACCGTTTTGGCGATCTGATAATTGCCCTGCGGCGTCCGGATATAAGCACCGTAGCGGCCCTTGAGCACCGCTATGTCGCCCCACTGGTGAATGGGCTTGTCCGCCTCCTGCTTCTGCTGGATGAGCGCCATCGCGTCCTCCAGTGTCAGCGTCAACGGGTCGGTGCCCTTCGGAATGGAGACAAACGACTTGTTATGACGCACATACGGACCGAACTTGCCTTCGCCCACTATTACCTCTTTTCCGTCGATTTCACCGAGCGTAATAGGCAATGCGGTCTTGAAGAGTTCCAAGGCTTCGTTGAGCGTGATGGAAAACACGGACTGTCCTTTCTTCAGGCTGGCGAAACGCGGCTTGCCGTTCTTCACCTCACCCAATTGTACACACGGGCCCATCTTGCTGATTTTGGCGTAAACGGGTTGACCCGTGGCAGGGTCGGTTCCTACCAATCGACCGGCAATATGTCCCGATGGAATCGAGGAAAGTAAGGGTTCGAAGGTCTTGTAGAACTTATCTACGGTCTCTCTCCAGTCGGCCCGTCCGACAGCGATGCGATCGAACTGCTCTTCCTGTCCGGCGGTGAAATCATAACTGAGGATAGAGGGGAAATGCTCCACGAGGAAGTCATTGGTGATGATACCCAGGTCGGTAGGCAGCAGCCGTTGTGTCTCTGCGCCGTACATCTCGCTTTTCTGCTTCTCGGTGACGACTCCGTTCTTGAGCGTCAGCACCGCCATATCGCGTTTCACTCCAGGCACATTGCCTTTCTCCACGTACTTCACTTTCTGAATCGTCTCGATGATGGTGGCATAGGTGGAAGGACGGCCTATCTCCAGTTCCTCCATCCGTTTGACGAGTGTGGCTTCGTTGAAGCGGAAAGGCGGTTTGGCATAGGTCTGCACCGATTCGGCATTCACCAGTTTGAGCCGTTCGCGTTTGGCCATAGCCGGCAACAGACGGCGTTCTTCCGACTCCTCGTCCGTCGATTGCACATAGACGCGTGTGAAACCGTCGAAAGTGATCATTTCGCCCGTAGCCACGAACGCATACTTGCTGCCGTGGACCGACACCTCGATGGTCGTTTTCTCGCTTTGCGCTTCCTCCATCTGGGAAGCGATGGTGCGCTTCCATATCAGTTCGTACAAACGCTGCTCATCCCTGGTGGCACCGGCGCTGAGCGTGCTCATGTAGGTCGGACGGATAGCCTCGTGTGCCTCCTGTGCGCCTTTCGTTTTGGTGCGGTACTGGCGCGTGTGCACATACTCCTTGCCGTACTGCTCGGTGATCACCTCTTTCGAGGTAGCCAAAGCCAAGGTGGACAAGTTAACGGAGTCGGTACGCATGTAGGTGATTTTTCCGCTTTCATAGAGTGACTGTGCCAGGCGCATTGTCTTCGAGACGGAGAACTTGAGTTTGCGAGCCGCTTCCTGCTGCAGCGTTGAAGTGGTGAACGGCGGTGCCGGCATATGCGTCACGGGCTTGCGCTGCACGTCACGAACGATGAACATGGCCGTATTGAGGCTCTCGAGGAACTCAATCGCATCTTTCTTATGCGAAAAACGATGGTTCAGCTCGCACTTCAAAACGGACGCGTCACCCGGATTGACACCGATGAAATCGGCAAAAGTTCGGTATGAAGAGTTGGCGCGGAAGCCTTCTATCTCCCGCTCTTTTTCCACAATCAGACGCACGGCTACCGACTGTACACGACCGGCGGAAAGACCTGTCGTCACTTTCTTCCATAGTACGGGAGACAGCTCAAAACCTACGATTCGATCGAGCACGCGGCGAGCCTGCTGTGCGTTCACCAGATTATAATCGATATCCCGCGGGTGCTCAATGGCCTCCAAGATGGCATTCTTCGTTATCTCGTGAAAAACGATACGCTTCATATCCTTCTTGTCCAGGTCCAGCACCTCTTTCAGATGCCACGCAATCGCCTCTCCTTCACGGTCCTCATCGGAAGCCAGCCACACGGTATCTGCTTTCTGGCTCTCTTTGCGCAACTGCTCAATCAGGTGCTCTTTGTGCGCATCGATGGCGTAGTGCGGTTCATAGCCGTTCGCAAAATCGATACCCAACGAATTCTTGCCGATTGCCTCGATATCGCGTACGTGACCCTGACTGCTCAATACATGGTAGTCTTTACCCAGAAACTTCTCAATCGTCTTCGCTTTTGCCGGAGACTCTACTATAACCAAATTTTTGCTCATATGTGCTTTTTTTGACGGAGTTACCTCCAAAAATCGCCGCAAAAGTACTATATTTAATTTAATTGTGCAAATTTATTTTTTTTTGTTTGCATATATCAAAGATATTTAGTATCTTTGCAGCCGATTTTGAAAAAATAATTTTAAAATTTTTATAGAAAGAACTTGCATGAACGTTTTTTTAGTTGTATTATTAGTGCTCGCGGGCGTCGCGTTATTATTAGCGGAGATGTTCCTTTTGCCGGGTTTCGGCATCGCGGGTATCAGCGGTTTCGCGTGCCTGATCGGTGCGATAGTGATGGCATGGTTATGGATCGGCAAAACCGCAGGGTACATCACTCTCGGTGCTTGTCTGTTCCTCTCCGCGTTGGCCGTTTGGGGATTCCTACGCAGCCATGCCTTGGATAAGATGGCCCTTGACAGCAAGATCGACAGCCATGTGGAGTTGGCCAAAAACAAACTCCAAAAATCCGATAAAGAGGAGCAAGTGGAGCAAGAGAAAAAATAAATGGTAAATCGTAAATTTTTAAATCGTACATAATTATGGATGTTCTCAGTGTTATTATCGTAGTGCTGGTCGGCATTGCGTTGATTATTTTCTTTTATTATGTGCCCTTCATGCTGTGGATCAATGCAGCGGTGAGCGGTGTGCATATCAGTCTGATTCAGCTCTTCCTGATGCGTATCCGTAAGGTGCCGCCTGCCAAGATTGTCAATTGTATGATCGAGGCGCACAAGGCCGGTCTGACGGATGTGAAGCGTGACGGTCTGGAGGCCCATTACCTGGCTGGCGGACATATAGAGCGCGTGGTGCATGCACTCGTCAGCGCCAGCAAGGCCGGTATCGAACTCTCCTTCCAAATGGCTACGGCTATCGACCTGGCAGGACGTGACGTCTTCGAAGCCGTGCAGATGTCGGTGAACCCCAAGGTGATCGATACGCCGCCCGTGACGGCTGTTGCCAAGGATGGTATCCAGCTCATCGCCAAGGCGCGTGTCACCGTACGGGCGAACATACGCCAGCTCGTCGGTGGTGCCGGTGAGGACACGATCCTCGCGCGTGTAGGAGAAGGTATAGTCAGCTCCATCGGTAGTGCCGAGAGCCATAAGATGGTGCTCGAGAACCCCGATTCCATCAGCAAGCTGGTGCTCTCCAAAGGTCTCGATGACGGTACCGCCTTCGAGATTCTGTCTATTGATATAGCCGATATCGACGTAGGTAAGAACATCGGTGCCCAGCTGCAGATGGACCAGGCCGAAGCGGATAAGAACATAGCGCAAGCCAAGGCGGAGGAACGCCGTTCGATGGCCATCGCCAGCGAGCAGGAAATGAAAGCCAAAGCCCAGGAAGCCCGTGCCAAAGTGATTGAGGCCGAAGCCCTCGTGCCGCAAGCCATGGCTGATGCTTTCCGCAATGGCAACCTCGGTATCATGGATTACTATCGCATGCAGAATATTCAGGCCGACACCGCTATGCGCGAGCAGATAGCCGGTGGTGGTGAGACAAAAAAACCGAAGAAATAAATCGTACGTCGTAAATCGTACATCGTAAATTGAAAATAGCCCTCTTACAATATCCGATTGTATGGGCAGAACCTCGTGCGAACGTAGGTCTGTTGGACGAGCGCTTGCGCGCGATCGCGGGTAGAGCGGATATAGCCGTTGTACCCGAGATGTTCAGCACGGGTTTCTGTACCGACCGGCCCGACTTGGCAGAACCATGGGGCGGGCCTACTTGTCAGGCGCTGCAGCACATGGCCGACGAGTACAACATGGCTATTGCCGGCTCGATGATGGCTACCGACAACGGCAGGCTCTACAACCGCGGTTTCCTTTTCCGACCGGGTGATACGCCGCAGCACTACGACAAGCATCATCTCTACGCCAGCGGCGGTGAAGCGGAGTTCTTCACGCCCGGCCACGAGCGGCCGATCTTTGAGTTCCGAGGCGTCAAGATACGGCTGGCGGTGTGCTACGACATTCGTTTCCCGGTGTGGCTGAGGCAGGATAAGCACAACTTGTACGACCTGCTCATCGTCGTAGCCTGCTGGCCTACTATCCGCATCCAGTACTGGGACACGCTCCTGTCGGCACGCGCGGCGGAGAACCACTGCTACGGCATAGGCGTCAACATGGTCGGAACGGATGGTTTGCAACTCGATTACAACGGACATTCGGTGGCCTATGACACCTGGCTCAAGGATGTGGCGGGATTTGAGGACTATGAAGAAGCAACACGCATTGTGGACCTCTCCATAGAGAAACTGCGGCATTTCCGTGAGGTATTACCTCAATGGAAAGAAGCGGATGATTACAAACTGATAACTGATAACTGATAACTTGAATATCAACTGGCATATCAAACAACTGACGGCGGAAGAGAATGCGGCTGCCGAGAGGCTGAGTAACGAACTGGAGATCAGTCCGTTGGCGGGACGCATTCTGGCGGGCCGAGGTATCCGCACGGCCGCGGAAGCGCGGGCATACATACGTCCGTCGCTGGACAGTCTCCACGACCCCTTCCTGATGCACGACATGGGTGCGGCGGTCGACAGGCTCTGCCGCGCCATTGACAGCAACGAACGCATCATGGTCTATGGCGACTACGATGTGGACGGCACTACCGCCGTGGCACTGATGTACTCGTTCCTCCGCACGCAGACCGACAACCTCATTTATTACATACCCGACCGTTACACCGAAGGCTACGGCATTTCCACCAAAGGTATAGACACTGCCAAAGCCGAAGGATGCAGCCTGGTCATTGCGCTCGACTGCGGTATCAAAGCGGTTGATAAGATGGAGTATGCCTCGCAACTCGGTATCGATTTCATCATCTGTGACCACCATACGCCCGGAGCCGTGTTGCCGAAAACGGTGGCGGTGCTGAACATGAAACGGGCCGACTGCCTCTATCCGTTCAAGGAACTGAGCGGTTGCGGTGTCGGTTTCAAACTGGTGCAGGCCTATGCGCAACGACGAGGCATCGATCCGCAGGAGGTCTATCGTCTCTTGCCCTTGCTCGCCATGTCCATCGCTTCGGACATTGTGCCCGTCACGGGCGAGAACCGCATCCTCGCTTTCTACGGTCTGCGGGCCCTCAATGCCTTCCCGTCCGTAGGGCTGCAGGCTATCATGCAAGTGGCGGGTATCGAAGGCAAGACCATCAATATCAGCGACCTCGTTTACAAGATAGGCCCGCGCATCAATGCCGCCGGACGCATCAAGAGCGGTGCGGAAGCGGTACGACTGCTCATCACCGATGATGCCGAAGCTGCACTGCGGTTTGCGCAAGACATCGATTCCTACAATCAGGACCGCCGCGATTTTGATTCCAAGACCACCGATGAAGCGCTCGAACAACTGGCAAAAGACCCGATGAATTCGAGCAAATTCACTACTGTCGTCTATTCGCCCGATTGGCACAAAGGTGTCGTGGGAATAGCCGCCAGCCGGTTGACCGAAACCTATTATCGTCCCACTATCGTGCTCACTGCCGGCGAGGATGATATCATCAGCGGAAGTGCCCGCTCGGTCAGCGATTTCGATATCTATACGGCTATCGATTCGTGCCGTGACCTGCTGACCAATTTCGGTGGACACAAGTACGCCGCAGGCCTCAGCATGCACTTGAAGGACCTGCCGGAGTTCCAACGCCGTTTCGAGCAGTATGTGGCGGAGCATATCACTCCCGAACAGCAATGTCCGACGCTGGACGTGGAGGCAGAAGTCGAACTGAGCGACATGAACTGGAAAATGTATAAGATCCTGCAGTGCCTCGAGCCTTTCGGGCCGGGTAACGAACGGCCTCTGTTCCTTTGCCGCAACCTCATCAACAATCGCAACTCGCGTGCCGTGAGCGACGGCAAGCACCTGCATCTGGACCTCACCGACTGTGTCGTGGCCATGGACGGCATCGCTTTCGGGCAAGGCGACAAAGCCATGCACCTGCAGAACGGCAAGAGCATCGACATCTGCTTCTACCTCGAGGAGAATAGCTTCCGTGGCCGCACCACTCTCCAGATGAACGCCCAGGACATCAAGTTGAATGAATAAAGACCTGTTGCAATACCATGAGTGAGATTTTCAGTAAATTATTTTTTCACAACAAAGGCAAGTACGAGAGAGAATATGAATTGCGAGTCTCCGATCTCCCTTACGATAGCGAGGGAGAGCGTGAGACGGATTTCTGCCTATACGACCAGGAGGATGATGAAAATATCCTATGTATGATGGATATAATGGAATTCGATCATAGGATGGATAGTTGTGAACCGTCCGGTTTGATGCAGGATGATAATATCGTTTATGCTACAGGACTCAAGTACTGCCATCCGGATGAACATGATGTGCCGGAAGTATCGCAATACCCGCAAGCGAAGGGAAAAAGAATACGCTCGTTAACATTGTTTGAGGCTCAATACAACGATGTGACATGCAAATTGGATTACTATGTCTTTTATCGAAGTCCGATGGGAGACATTCGAAGACTACATCCTTACTTTCACTCACTGGATTTGCATATCTCAAAGGAGAAAGACAAAGAATGTTACATCACCTTTGATATCTCGCGCGACGGAACCGAAACGCTCGAATGCGGTCGGTATTATGTGGCATTCCGTTTGCGTATTCCTCCCAAAAACATTATTGACCAGCCGATTATCCAACGCATCAATATCGTTCCGCCCAAAACCAAATCGATTAAAGTGGATTCGGAAATGGTGGGGTTGGAGTCCATCTATAGCCAAATGGCTTCGCTTGTGCAGCAGAAGATTTTCAATGAGCAGCGGGAGGCAATGAATCTTATCCCGACGCCCATTAATCTCCATGCTGCAGTCATGGGAGGCAAAGGAACGGGGAAGACATCGTTTGCGCATGTGCTCTATGACTACTATGTCAAAAACGGCTTTATCACGCATGGTAAATTACATATGGCGAACGCGGCGAAGTGGGGACATGCATGGGAAGATACATCTTGTTTGGAGCAAGACTTTGAGAGCGCAGGACACGGAATGCTCTATGTGGAGAATGCTGCATCAATGATTGCTACCGAGGGACGCGGCAACAGATTATATGCCGTTGAGACACTCGTGAGACTGCTGCAAGAGAACAAAGATGAGGTATGCGTGGTTTTGGCGGATACTCCGGATCGCATATCGCAACTTCTGGCTACGGCGGACCTGCAATCACATATAGGGCAGGTGTACAAGTTGCCCACGCTCACGCTGGACCAGATGATCACATTTGCCGAAAGAGAAAGCAAACGGCAAGGATTCGTGCTGACCAAAGAGGCAAAAAGTGCGATGAAATCGTACCTTTCTGCGATAGCCAATGCCACCACCGCGGATGTCACTAAACTCATCGAGGCGATGATTCTCAATATGTCCACGCGAGTGATTAGCAATTCGCAGGAACTGTTCCAGGACAAAAATACACTCAGCGAACTCAAAGCCGAAGATGTGCCTCAACTTCGCATTACCGAATACGACCGCTCTATACGCAAACTGAACGAGTTAATCGGACTGAAGAAACTCAAATACAGCATCGAAACGCATCTTAATCTGGTTCGTTTCACCCAATTGCGTCGCCAAAAAGGACTGATCGCTACAATGCCGCCGCTGCATATGATCTTCACCGGTAATCCGGGAACGGGTAAAACCACCGTGGCTTCGCTTTTAGGCGAGATCTATGCGTCTTTGGGTATTCTCAAAACAGGTCAAGTCATTACGGCCGACCGCAAGAAACTGGTGGGACAATATATCGGTGACACCGAGGAAAACACCAAACGGTATCTCCAACAGGCGCATGGTAATATCTTGCTTATCGATGAGGCCTATACCCTCGTTGGCGATCCCGATGACAAGAAAGATTATGGTCCTAAAGTGCTCGATTGCTTGCTTGAAGAACTGAGCAAAGAGCAAACGGATATGATCATTATTCTCGCCGGATATCCCGATGAAATGGAGAAAATGTTGCATTCCAACAAAGGTCTTCCGTCCCGTTTCCCCTATACCTTCCATTTCGAAGACTATACGGAACAAGAGTTGGTGGATATAGCCGTTCTAACAGCGCATAATAGGGGATACACCTTCTCGCCGGAAGCGCTGGAACGAGTCCGCAAGCTCATACGAAAAGAGATGGACAACACCTCTGCCCGTGACCAGAAGCACTTCGGCAACGCGCGGTTTGTAACGCGTCTTATCTCCTCGCAGATCATACCGAATATGAGTCGTCGTGTGCTCGCTTCTGCCGACATTGACGATTCCCAATTACTCTCGCGTATTGAATTGAAAGATGTGCCGACATCGGTCAAAGACACCAATTATCCGATAGATGAGGCTCTGATTAGTCGCACACTCAAGGAGTTGGATGAACTCATCGGGCGTGAAGAAGTGAAGCAGACGCTGCATCATCTCGTCTCCATTGCCCGCATCAAATATGAGAGCGGAGAAGATTTGCTCAAAACGATACCGCTGCAATGGACTTTCACCGGTTCCACCGGTACGGGCAAGAGTTCGGTGGCGCGTCTGTTGGCGCAGATTCTCCGGGCGTTCCATCTTATCGCATCCGACCGTATGACCCAATTGCGTATGCCTCAAAACCCGAACAATGCATGGACCTCTTACGATATCGATTCTATCCTGCGGGACACGATGAAACAAGCGGGACAAGGACTGCTGTTCATCGACTTGGATGATGTGGCCAATAGTCATATCGACATCCAATGGTTGCGCTGCAAACTGACTTCGCTCACGGCTGAGATGCCGGGTTCGTATGCGATTGTCATTGCCGTGGACGACCGACGCCTGCAAACACAGCCTATCGATATGCCGATAAGTACTTCGGTTCTGTATTTTGCCGATTATACGGCGGAAGAACTGATGACGATCATGGAGCAGCGTCTTGCCAAGAACGGCTACACCCTTACGGACGAAGCGCAACAAACCTTGCGGAAGCATATCGAATCGCTTTGCAATAATCGCAGTAGCGGTTTTGCCAATGCCCGGACCATCAAGCATATCTATACCGCTATTACTTCGGCAGCAGAGATTCGTGCGATTCCATCGGATAAATCCGGCTCGTCTGTGGTCATCACCAACGAGGATGTAGAATCGATCAAATGGCAAAAACTCGGTTCAAACAGAATAGGTTTTGGAGCATAATTATGAAGCGCGTCACCCGCATATTATTCGTTTGTCATGGCAATATATGCCGTTCCGTGATGGCGGAGTATATCTTCAAGCACCTTGCCCTTCAGGCAGGTCTGGAGGACCGCTTCGAAGTGGCATCTGCTGCGGTTTCAACGGAGGAAATAGGCAATGACATCTACCCGCCTGCCAAACTCAAATTGCGGGAACACGGCATCCCGTACGGCCATCACGCTGCCCATCAGATTACCCAACAGGAGTACGATACCTACGATAAGATCATCTGTTTCGATTATAGCAACCTCCGTTGGTTAGCCGATTGTGTCTCGTTGGACTATGACGATGTGATGGACTATTATGACACCGACCACCATGTCTCGCTCATGATGCAGTGGGCCGGCGAAGACCGCGATGTATCCGATCCCTGGTACACCCGCAACTTCGAATCCGCCTACCAGGACATCCTCCTCGCCTGCCAAGGAATCATCGAAACCTACCAACGCGAATTGGAATGGGAGAAAATGAGATAATTAAGAATTTCTTTCTGAGATGTACGGGCGCGATTTTTCTCAAATTAACCAAATTAAGCAGAAAAATTTGCATATATCAAAAAAAAGCAGTACTTTTGCAGAAAAAATTACAAACAACCATTCGCGTATGAATTCTATCCTAACAAATTCAGTTACCCTGCTTGTCATTATATTAGTTGGGTACATCACTAGTCGAAAAGGTATATTAACCAATGGTTTTTCTGTACCATTTTCAAATTTAATAACCGAAATATGCTGTCCGCTGCTCATTTTTTCGTCTATATGCGGTACAAACTTTCCCAATAAGACACTGATCTTACCATTGCTGGGGGTAAGTACGTTATCTTATGCTTTGATTATCATTTTTGCGATTCTAATTACTAAATTGTATAACGTTGATAAAACGGATCAAGCAATCCATGCCTTTGCTGTTACATTTGGCAATGTAGCTTTTCTAGGATATCCGGTATGCTATGCTTTTTACGGACAAGAAGCTATTTTCTATGCTGCTATATTAAATTTACCTAACACAGTGTTTGTCTTTACCGTTGGTTCGTCTCTTATTGACACTGGAAAGTTCTCTTTTAGCGGTTTTAAGTGGAAAAGCTTATTCCATCCTAACTGCATAGCCACATACTTGGTTATTTTAATGGTATTATTTGATCTTCGAAATATACCAGCAGTCATATCAGTTCCTTGCGAAATGCTAGGACGGATTACCGTTCCTGGTGCTCTCCTTTTACTAGGAATGACACTTAGTAACATTCCTACTCGCAGTTTATTTGGCAATTATAAAATTTATATTACTTCTATTTTACGTTGCATTGTCACTCCGTTGTTAATTTTTGCCGTTTTTACCTTAATCCCCGTAGACTCACTTGTGCGTAATATTAACACGATATTACTAGCGATGCCGGTAGCAACGTTTGGCACTGTATTGTGCATCCAATACGGAAAAAGCACAAACACTATCGCTGCTACGACGTTTATTTCAACACTACTCTCACTCACATTATTACCTCTTTGGTATTTTCTTCTTTCATCAACTAATTAACTATAAGAGATATGATCCTATCAGTTTTTAATTGGGTACTAGGTGCCTTAATTGTATTTGTTTTTGGAGTATACATCGCGTTTAGTGTTATCTGCCTTCGAAAAGAAAGAAAAACCGGTAACGCTCAAGAATTGCTCGTTTGTTTGCTTGGAGCGATGTTTCTTCTAATAGTGCTTTCTCTCATTTTGCTTTTACACAATCAAGTTTTTCTAAGCAAAGTCTCTAATGGCGAGAGTTCCACTTGGATTACCCTTATAACACTAACACTTTCTATGGCAGCAATTATACCATTTGCAGTTACGAAAGCACTAACAGAAAAAGAAATTGACTCAATGGTTAATTCAGCAATAGGTCAAAAGCAAAAAAAAATATACGATGAAATAGATGATTATATGCTCGAAACAAAAGGCAGGATACACAAAGTAGATGCTGACGAATCTCGCATGATTGGTTACCTATTATTAACCTCTCCTAACCCGGATTATCTATGGAGTTTATCATGGTTGATGCGATCATTAATCTATTATAAATCTGTTATTGACACACAAACAAAAAAAGGTGTTCACCGAGATTTAAATTATATCTATCTGACGCAATGTCTGACCTTTATGAAAAAAGATTTAGTCGGACTATTAGAGCAAACTGATAAAGAAATACACCTTTCCTCTTTTTTAGAGAAGCATGATACTGATACTGAACGGAACTATGATGACGGCATCACGATTGTAAAGTACACCACTACTATTTTCCGGGTTCAACATCATATTGTGAGTGTACACGAATCGTTAGAGCGAGACGATTATGATATTCAGGGCACACATCTAGACCCATTGCGTAGAGATGTTACCATGTTAATGCGATGGTTGATTGTAGAGATTGATCTTTTTATGAAAAAACAAGACATCTCTTATGAAACAATCAATTATGTTAACCATCATGAAATTGATTGTGCTAAGGAATTAAGTGTAATCCAAGCGATTCATAGTCGCCATAAAGCAGAACAAGACATGCTAAAAGCTTTCAAGAAAAAAATCTATGTAAGTATATAGTAAATTATGAATAGACAAGCAGCAAACTACGTTGAGTCCGTAGGTGACAAAACTCATTATGAATGGCAAACACCTTGGCATAATCGTATGTGGTTATGCATAACCATAGCCATTTTGGCGGGCGTATTTTGGGTTTTTATCAAGCAGAATGAAATCCATGAAGAGGAACTATCTATTTCTCTTCAAAAAACAGACACTTTTTCTGCTCCTCTGAAAGCATGTGATATAGAAATACGGTATGATTATTCAGGAGACTTTTCTTATTCGCCAATAGGAAAAGTGAAAACAAAAAATAAACAGGGTGAATATGAAGATGTAAAAGATTTTGTGTGGGTCTATGCGACTATTACTCCCATGGAAATTGACACAAAACCCTTTTATAGTAAAGTGCCCAAAAATTACAAGATGAACCATAAATATGGCGAACGCCCAGAAAGAATTTTGGTAGAAAGAATATTAGATTGTGATATGTCTCTCAATACTTTATATAGGCCGGTTATAAATAACGAAATGCAAAAAATAACTGGTAAAAACACAAAAAAACATCCATACCAACAACGTTATATAAATCCAAATGCATTAGTAGATTATACCGCATACGTGGAGGGTGACGTGATTAAAATGCATTCAACGTCACAAGTCTACAGCAAGTCATTATTAAAAAACAAAAAGGTATGTGTCGCTATATCACCGAAAAATATAGTATATGCTGATCGAGCATCTGGGCGTACGATTGGTCAAAAAACAATACCTGGAGAATATCGTATGATGGACATCGATGAGTATGAGAAATATCTTTCTACTAATTTCAAACCTCATCAGGTTGACTCTATAAGCGCTGAAGTATTAGCTGAAAAATTCTTCTCTACACGTGTTAATTCTTCTTACAACAGAAAAGATACTTTAGATATGTTTCATGGACGCAATCCTATTGCACTAACAAATAGGAATGTGAGTTGCGTCCGTATTAATCGAGGTGGTCTTAAATTACCTGATGCCCAAAAGCAAGGCTTTCATATCAGATATCAAGCACCAATGATATTTGAAAATGTAAGCATTACTCCTGATTTACAAACAGAGAATACGTTATCCTATACATCTCCCGAAAAATTAAAGCTAATCAATCAAGAAGGTCTAATAGTAGTTGCTCGTTCTTTAGCAAATGCCAATATTCAAGATACACTTAACTTTGTATATGCTACTCTTATTGGTTTGATTTTCTCTTTCTTTGTTGAATTCAATAAGCGATTATACAACTATCATCGTCAAAAAGTTTATGCAAGTGGAGAAAAATACATTCCTATCGTTTCTGTGTTAAGAAGTATGATAAAGCCAATTGTGAACGGCACCACTTATGTTGTGTTATGGTGCGGACAAAAATTGAAAAAGGGAAAGATGGAACACGAAATAAAATCCGATACTGATCATGAAACAGGAAATTAAAGCAATGTGGAAAAAGATTAAAGAGGAACAGGGTATTATCGTCCTTGCGACCTGCTTCTTCTTTAATATCTTACGGTATATATCTGTCTTCCAATGGGTGCGTAGTGCAAATAACCGCTTTTGTACCCATAGACATAAGAGCCCCAAAGATTCCTTCATTGGCGGATACAACTTCCCCGAGATATGGGTGCTCTGTAATATCACATGTGGCATAATATTCTATGCCATGATGGTGAATTTCCAGTTGCCTAAGGTATTAGGAGCGATCTTCGTTGCCTTTGCCATCATGCGTGCCTTTGAGATTATGGTCTATCATGTAAATGTGCTCCTTTTTGATCCGCTTATGACAGAAGCCAGGGGAGAAAAATATGCCATTAAATCACCCGTTCGGATGCTTTTATTATTGCTTATCAACATGGCAGAATATGTACTGTGCTTCAGTATTGTTTATCTGTTCTTTGTACCGGAAGCCGTAAATTTTGACTATTGGCAATCGTTCACGTTAAGTACTTCCGCTTTCTTGAATATCGGTTTGCCGGAAAACAACACATCTCCGGAAATAATTGTGCGAATAGCTCGAATAGAAACCATTCTTGGTGTCTTTATGAACTTGATCTGTATAGCACGCTTCATCAATATGCTACCAAGCGTAAACTCATTAGACAAAGAGAAATAGTATTTTTATACCATGACCCAGATACAGCAACAGAAAGCCGCAAAGGAGTTTGCGGAACGATGGAAAGAAGCGTTAACCAAATAATTATGTCGGCCTTTCGAGGCCGGCTTTTTTGCGCTCAGGGAACATTTTCTTTGAAAAATCCTTGCACAATTCAAAAAAAAGCAGTACTTTTGCAAGCGAAATCGGTTTGAATGTCCACTCAAACATACATATCGCAGTTGTCGCCGGTTCTCTTTTGGGATATTGATCGCGACCATATGGACACTGAGCAGCACTCTGCCGGTCTTATTCAGCGTGTTCTCGAACATGGAACGTTGCAAGATTGGCGACTCACGCGCGATTTCTATGGAATGGAGCGAATTGTATCAGACTGCAAACGCCTGCGCACCCTTGATCCTATGGCGCTCTCGTTCATCTGCGCTATGTCTGACACCCGAAAAGAAGACTACCGATGCTATCAATTAAGACAATCCAACCCGACACCCTAAAATCAAAAGCCTATGGCTTCTCTAGCAAGATGACCGAGAGCGAGTGTGTGGCCAAGCTGTTCGAAATGTATAAAGCATTAACGAAGTAATTATGTCGGCCTTTCGAGGCCGGCATTTTTTGTGCATTTTGGGGATGCCCTGAAAAAATGGGGGCTGAGAGGAAGGGCAAAAAATAATTCCGAAAAAAAATGCCCGAACGCTTGCACAATTCAAAAATTTGTTGTACCTTTGCAGCGGATTTGAAATTTACTAAATCGATTGAGTAAATTTACTAATGACATTGAGTAAAATTTTTAGATATGTTGCAACGCTCTTATTTTGAGACAGTTACGAGGCGTATTAATGAACCAAGAAAGTTCATTCAAATCATTGAAGGCCCTCGTCAAGTAGGTAAATCAACGCTTATCAAGCAAGTGCTAAAGGGAATCTCGACACCTTGGGTGCATTTCTCGGCGGATAATGTTCCTGCAACGCGTTCGGCGTGGATTAGTGATTGTTGGGCCACCGCCCGTAATCGATTGCAGATGGAAAAACTGCCGGAAATACTATTAGTTATCGATGAGGTGCAGAAGTTGCTCAATTGGGGTGAAGTGGTCAAGAAAGAGTGGGACGCTGATACATTCAATGATGTGCCAATCAAAGTCGTGTTGCTGGGTTCTTCGCGTGTTCGCTTGGAAAAAGGACTAAGCGAAAGTCTCAAAGGGAGGTTTGAAACGATTAAGATGCCTAACTGGTCGTATAGCGAGATGCGAGAGGCTTTTGGAATGACCCTTGATGAGTACATCTATTTTGGCGCTTATCCCGGAGCGGCTGATTTCCGAAACGATTTGGATAGATGGCAGGAATATATCAGCAGTTCCATTGTGGATGCAACCATCAATAATGACATACTGATGGATACACCTATCGCCAAACCGGCTTTGCTGCGCCAAACATTTGAACTCAGTAGCGCCTATTCTGGTCAAGAGGTGTCGCTTACAAAGATGATTGGTCAGCTTCAGGATGCCGGAAATACTACCACTCTGGCGCACTATCTCGACTTGCTTAATCAAAGCGGTATGGTGTGCGGACTCAGTAAATACTCGGTTGACAAAGCACGCAGACGCAACTCTATCCCCAAATATCAAGTGTACAACAATGCATTGATGAGTCTGTATTGCGAACATGATTTCGCATCTGCGCGAACTAATCACAAGTTATGGGGACGGCTGTTCGAGTCCGCGGTGGGTGCGCATATTATGAACTGTGCTTACACCGGCCGCTTTAAGGTCTATTACTGGCGAGATGGAAAAGATGAGGTGGATTTTGTATTGGTGAAAGACTCAAAAGTGGTAGCAGTTGAAGTGAAGAGCAATCACGAGAAAGATACTTCCGGCTTGCATACCTTCCAGAGGCTTTTCAATCCACACCGATCTGTACTGGTCGGCGAAGAAGGAATACCCGTTGATACTTTCCTTCAATCCGATTTGCGTGAATTATTTGATTAGGGCGCGGAAAGAGAGGGCCAAAAATAATTTTCCAAAAAAATTACACTCCCTCTTGCACAATTCAAAAAATTGTTGTACCTTTGCAGTCGATTTTGGAAAGGTTCCCATAACCTTCTTCCAATTAACCGAGATAGCATTGATGGTTTTGACCGTCGATGGTATAGCTAACACTCACTCGATACGCGCGAAACAACTATGGAAGACCAATTTATACATATTGACCCGGAACAGGTTCCTCCAAGCCCTTTCACACAAATCATACAGGGCTTTGCCGGCGTGATGAAGCAAAACGATGCGGAAAAATACGCGTGGCAGAAGCGCTGTGAAGAGTATGAGAAACAGGCCAAGAAACTGCCCCAAACGAATATCGTGGCGGAAGGCAAGCAGAAAGAGCTGATTGCCATCTTCCATGCCTTGTACAAGGTCGGCTATTTCCCGGAGATCTCCGAAAAAGACTTCATGCAACGCGTGGCGGATATGTTGGGTTGCCCCGGAATGGCCAGCTACTCGGGCGCGTTGTACAACTTCAAAACGACCTACAAATACGATGAGGTTTTCGACAATCTTTTGAAAGTCGCCAAAGCGGAAAAAATCGGATAGTATACGGATAGTATCCGATTCATGTCGCCAAAAACCACTACCTTTGCACCGGATTTTCAAAAAGGAAGTCCGGTGTTTTGATTATGGAAAAGAAGAATCGACAAGAGGTAGTTTGCGACTACATTTACAACAACTATGTGCAGTTCGAGCGGTTGCGGCACGATGTCATCTCCAACAAGGTGCAGATCAATGATGGAATGATGAACACGCGCTGGCGGGATATCACGACGAGTGATGTGAACGATATCGTGTGCGACTGTTCGTCGGAGAGCGGCTTGAGCATCAGCGCCAAGGAGGTGTTAGCTGTCCTGCAGTCGCACCGCATCCCGGACGTGCACCCGCTGCGTGCATACGTGAACGCTTGCCGTCCGTTCACCGAGGACCAACCCGACTGGCTCGGCTGGTTGGCAGAACGCGTGACCGTCGAAGGCGGCGAGGCGGAGCAGCAGTTATGGAAAAGCTGTTTCCGCAAATGGTTCGTGGCGATGGTGGCATCGTGGCTCGACGATAACGTGGTCAATCAGCAGGTGCTGGTGCTCATCGGCAGACAGGGAATCTTCAAGACGACCTGGCTCGAGCACCTGCTCCCGCCGGAGTTGCGTGCGTACAGCTGCAAGATGGCCAACAGCAGCCAACTGAACAAAGACGAGCGCCTGCGTATCGCCGAATACGGCTTGATAGCCCTCGACGAGATCGACGCTATGGGCCCGCGTGAACTGAACGTACTGAAGTCCGTCATCACGGCCTCCGACGTGTCCGAGCGCGCCGCGTACGGTTATACCAAGGAGCGCCGTATCCGCCTCGCCTCCTTCTGCGCGTCCGGCAACAAACAGGAGTTCCTCACCGACCTCACCGGTAACCGCCGATGGCTGCCCTTCCACACCACCAGCAT
>JAFSKL010000038.1 GCA_017448985.1 Paludibacteraceae bacterium | reverse complement strand
CCGTCACGACGGAAAATTTCGCGCTGGTCACATCTGACGAGTATGTGGATCACCTGCGCGAGCTCGGTTGCAAACTCATTATCTATGTTGAGTATGTGCCTACCGAACCGGGAACAGAATATCTGGCTTTCGGCGATGCTGATTTGGAGCAGATGGAAGCCGTGCAAGCGCATCAGCGTGAGCGTTATCACGATGTGATCATCATCTCTTTCCCCGGCGACGAGAAGCACATGGGCGGTTGTCTGGCAGCAGGACGCGGATTCTTCCATATAGGTCCTGACGGTAGTGCCGAGCCATGCCCGTTCTCGCCCTACAGCGACAGCAACGTGCTCACGCTTGGCGTCAAAGGTGCCCTGCAATCGCCGCTCTTCCAGCGTCTGCGTGAGGTGCATCTGGTAGGCGGCGAACATTCCGGCGGCTGCGCCCTCTGGGAGCACCGCGAAGAAGTAGAACAAATGGTGAAATAAATGGTACATGGTAAATGATAAAATGGTAAATGGATTTATGAAATACGCAGTTCGTTATTTTAGTAAGTTCGGTCATTCCGAACAGATGGCAAAAGTAGTAGCAGAAGTGGTCAATGCCAAACCGGAGACGGTAGCTGTGCCGCTGTCCGAACCGGTGGATACGCTCTATCTCGGAGCCGGTGTCTTCTTGGGCAAAGTGAACGGAGCCATTGGTCAGTTCATTGATACGCTCAAGCCTGAACTGGTGAAGAATGTAGTGTGCTTCGGTTCGTGCGCTATCATTGACTCACCGGTACCGCAGATGCGTAAGATGCTGGAAGCGAAAGGTATCCGCTGCGACGAACGTTCGTTCACCTGCAAAGGTTCGATGGGACCTCTCCATTCCGGTCATCCGAACCAGCAAGACCTTGCAGACCTCCGGGCGTTTATTGAGACAACGATAAAATGACCACACTTCTCATTGGATTACTCTTCTTTCACGGCTTGTTGTCACGGCAGCAGGCCGTGTTTGTTTTCTTCGCATTCCGCCGATTGCCATCGGCATTTTCTTTGTTTGCTGCTTGGGATGACAGTTCCGAGAAAGTTTCGTCCATTGACATCGGATTCTATCCGATATTTCTTGGATCATTTTGAGGTATTTTACTCTTAATCCTTCTAAAAAAGTGCATTTTCGTGCACTTTTTTCTGATTTTCCTTGCATATTTCCGATATTTTCACTACCTTTGCAGCGGTTTTTCTGCTATCAAACATATGTGATTCCTATGTTATCCGTATGTTATCCGTATGTTATCCGTATGTTAGTAGGCTGACGACACCGATAGAACACCCTAATCAATGTATAATGTATCCGCCACATTTGGCGGATCAAAAACACTTTATATAATATGGCTATAGTAGTATTAGAATCCCCCGTCGCCGAACTCCACGGCGCACTCGAACGCGAAGGCATCATCAACCGTCAGAAGAAGTACCGCGACGAACGCGGTCGCATCATCCACGAAGGCAGGCAGGAAGCCTATAAGGTCAAGAACCCGCGCGACTGGAAGAAGACTCCCGCTAAAGGTGCCGAACTTGCCCACCACAACCGCTGGCGCGAGGCGTGTCTGCGTACCACTCAGATCCTCCAATCCGCACAGCCCGATGGTCTCACACAGCAACAGATCTTCCACAAACAACTCAACCACATCCCAGACTTCTATACCCTTGAAGAAGCCCAAGCCCTCTATACCCATTACCGCGAACGTTACCTCGCCCAACTCCCCGGCAGTACATACCGTCCCGCTCCCGACCCGGCCAATCCCACAGCTCAAGCCCCTGCCCGCCGCACCAAGCCCGACCCGCAAGCGCCTCTTGATCCCGTTACCCGTACTCCCAAACGATACGCCCAGTTCCCCAATTTTATCCGCGCCATGCTCTACCTTGAATTGAAAGCCACCGAGTAGTGTTCTGTCCCTGCCTATTCCGGACTATTTTGTTCTCAAAATGTAGCAATAAGTGTTAAAAGTCAAGAAATTTGGCACTTTTCAGCCAAAATCCTTGCATATATCAAAAAAAAATTGTAACTTTGCAGCCAAAAGTTGCAAAGACAATTGATTATGGCTCGTGATGAGAGAAATATTATCGGTTATACAATCGCACTTGTAAGTGAGTTTGCGAACCATTTCAATGTGGAACCTCGTCAGGCGTACGCGTATATGAAACGTTATAAAGGAATGGAACATTTGCAGCAGCACTATGCCGTTCTGCACACGCAATCATTCCCTGACACGGTTGAGGCACTTGCACAAGTGTGCGCACATAACGGAGGAGGTTTGAGATGAAACTATACCATGGTTCCAATGTGCCGGTGAATGTGCCAGACCTAAAGCACTCCAAGCCTTATAAGGATTTTGGCCAAGGCTTCTACCTGTCTGCGGATCGTAAGCAGGCTGTTGATATGGGCGAGCAGAAACTTAGCCAGATAAAGCAAGGCAGCGTGTATGTCTCCACCTTCCTGTTTGATGAGTCGGTCATGACTTCTGGCGAACTGAAGGTGAAGATCTTCGATAATTACAGTGAGGAATGGGTCAATTTCATTCTGGCGAATCGCAGTTACGAACACAAGCAACCTGTTCATGACTACGATATTGTCTATGGTCCGATAGCCGATGATGGTGTGACTTTTCAGTTACGTCGTTACGAAGGAGGAGTTATTTCGCTGGAAAAGTTGATTGAGGAATTACGGTATCCGAAAGGAATCACTTTCCAGTATTTCTTTGGAACAGACCGTGCATTAAAATACTTAAAACGTATCTGATATGGCTTTGACGAAAGAGCAAATACAACTAATGAAGGATGACCTCTGTACGGAGTTGGCGGGGTATCTTGTGGACGATTACCATTATAATCCTCAAGAGGCGATAGATGTGCTTTATACCTCTGAGACATTTGAACGCATACAAGACAATTCCACAGGCCTGTACTACCAAAGTCCCGGCTACGTCTATTCCTTCCTCCAAAACGAACTCACCACCGCAAAGGTGATATAATACCGTCCCCTCTCTAAGACGTTAAACCCGGAGCAATCTATCGGCCAATCTTGACCGATAAAAAACAACACTAAACAAAAAAAATACCGCCTATGAAGCAACACAACTAACAGGCAACATACATAAAATATAGCGTTTTAGTTTGAAACTTGGGTCTTGAAAACTGGACACTTTTAAGACTTAATATACACCAAGGGGACAAGCCGAAATGTTCACGCGTGGCGTGGGCTTTGTTCATGTAGATTTGGTGTATATAGGTAGTCCAGAATCCTCAAGACCCGAATTGAAAGCAACTTAGCTCCACGCTCTTTTTATGTGCCTATTCTCCATTCCGCGGGGCTAACGGAGTATTCGAAAAGCCGTAAAGTGAGTAGAGAAACTTTGAAATTAATACTTATGTACAAAAAATTATCAGTTATTGCTGTCGTTGTACTTTGTACGATTGCAATGTCTTCGTGTCGTAGTGCGCTTTCGGTAATTCCACAAGCGACTAACACTATTGCTCCAATCTCCTTTGGTGATCTTGATCTTCAGCGCAAGGATTATATTATCCTTAATACAATTAGCGCAGAAGCAACTCTCACTGCACATTTTTCAGATGGTACTGTTAAGATAGACGATCCATCTGGAGAATTCAGTTTGACTTGGGAAAAAGATAAAAAAACGGGAGAGTGGTCACCTGATAGAATAAAAGGTATCGTTCGCTTGGGATATTTAAGTAACGATTACGATGAAGAGTTATTTAACATTCCACCATATCCACATTGGATAGTTCGTCGTTTAGCGATTTACCGTCTTATCAATGCCGCCAAGATTGCAGGAGGTGATGGCGTTATTGAACCGCTTATTTCTACTAATGTTGAACAAGGTAAAAGCAATCGTGACATTGTTTACAAAACGACAGTAAGTGCAAAACTTATAAAAATTAAAACGGATAGCAAATAATTTCGTACTATTATGAAGAAAAATATTTTAATAGCAACAGTCATTGCCTTTGCATTTGGAATGACTTCGTGTGCTTCAAAAAAACAAGTTGTACAACAACCACAAGTTCGTACTTTTAACCTTGCTCTTGTATCTCAACCACAGGCAGAAAAGTACGCTAATCTGGAATACGGAATAAGGCTCAATGTGCAAGATGTACGTGCTAATAAGCGAGTAATTCATGTGTATGATGCGAGTGCGACTTCTATACCTACTGCACAAACAAATCCTGCTATTGCTTCTTTTGTTCCTGAAAGCGTTCGCCGCTATATGCGCACAATGGGCTTTAATCTCGATGCAGATGTGGCTACAGATTACTTGATGCAATTAGACATTAAAGAGTTTCATGTAGATTATCTTTCTGGCATTGGATGGAGCGGAACTGTAATTATGGATTTGAAGGTGCAAGACCATAATCGCACTTTCGTTTACCCTACAGTAGAAGTAAGTGGTCGTGCGAATGTTAGTGGTTCATCAACTTCAGACCAAGCAGCAAACCTTGCTCTTAATAAAGCTTATGCAAATGCTCTCGCAGACGTAGACTGGGATAGAATAGCTTATTTCTTGCATCGTGCTAAAGATCCAAAACAAGAAGCCAATAAGAAAGTAGCAGGTGAAGGCAATACTGCTTTAGAGCATTTGACTGTACACTGGAATGTTAATTCTCGTCCACAAGGTGCTGATGTGTTCTGGCGTGTAATATCTCAAACTCCTGAAGTAAAGAATCAGAACTACAAATATTTGGAAACCACTCCTTATGAAGGTTCTGAGACCATTAACATTAAGGGCTTAACTTATAACAATGCCGGCAATGTGCAAATAGAGATTAAAGTTGAGAAGAAAGGTTACTATACGCAAACCAAGAAACTTGATATTCTCTCTTTGATTGATGATAACGATGTTAGTTATATGTTCAAGTTGGTTTCGGAAGAAGAATAATGAAATAAATCTGATTAATTAATGAAAGGATAACATCATGAAAAGAACAATTATTGTTTTATTTGCGTTACTCCCTATGTTTTTGAATGCAGGAGTTAATCTTGAAGAAATCCGGTGATAGAATTGAAAATGTTTCTATCAAGTTGGTAACAGACAACGAAGTCATTTATACAGCTGAGACTGGCAACGAAATGTCTATTCTCAAAAACGAAGTTCAAGCCGTTCTTTATGATGATGGACGATACGAAGAAATTCGTCAGAGTGAAATGCCGGTTTCAAATAATACTGAGATTGCGGTGCAAGAATCCCAAAAGTCTGCGGTAGAAGTTGGCCCTGGAGCCAAGGAGTACAATGTATGTGCATATGGAGTATATGCAATGTTCTATGTCCCGAACTCCAAATATGATGGCGCAACGGTAGAATATCGAGTAATATACAAAGGACAAAAAGAAACTCCGGATTTCAAATATTTGGGAACAACTCCTTTTGCATATCTTACAGAAAAAATGTATGAAAACAACTTTACTGCAAAGGGAGATCCAAATTTCCAAAAATTGAAAGAACTAAATCCTCTTATCATTGAAAATGAAAAGGATGTAAAGAAAGTTGAGTTCCGTTTATCTTTGGATGGTTACAAGACCGTTATTGTAAAACCAATTAAGGATGTCTTTATTGGTGGCGGTCCTGTGATGTTTATTCCATTGCAAAATCTCAAGCCGGCAAAGTAAGTATCATTTACGAATCTAACTCAAAGCCGTTCCGCAATAACGCGAGGCGGCTTTTTTTTTGTTATCCACCGTCCCTTCTTCGTATTACGTCGTCTAGTTGACGACATCGAAAACTTTTTTTCTGTTTATGTCTGCTTGTGGTTGCCACTCGTCAGAGGTCTGGATTAGTGTGCGCGAAATGCTGCAAGTTCACTTGTGAGGATTTCGCGACATGCTAATACATAGTAGCCGCACAGCTACAAACCACATGGAGGGTTTTCTGTGTTTTTGTATTTTTGTCTCTCGCTTCGCGCCTAATGGGGACCCCGCAAATTTCAATTTGTGGGGAGAGCGGAGCACACCCGAGTACTTACTGCCAAAACGAGGTTTTGACACACGTACGAGGGTAGTGTCCGCGACAGAAAGCCATTTTTTGAACCATTTTGGAACTTTTTGGACCATTTCCTTGCATATCTCAATTATTTTTTGTAATTTTGCACACAAAATCGCATAACAAAGACACTTTCGATATGACAACAACCCTTTTAATAGGTCTTCTCATCCCTCTGTTGGGCACTATGCTCGGAGCATCGTTCGTGTTCTTTATGAAACGCGACATGCCCGAGCGCCTGCAGAAGGCGTTGCTCGGCTTTGCGTCGGGTGTGATGGTCGCGGCGTCCGTCTGGTCGCTGCTTATCCCGTCTATCGACATGTCTCACGGCGAAGGTGCGATGCAAGTCATACCGGCGGCTGTAGGCTTTTTGTTAGGCATGGGCTTCCTCTTGCTCATTGACGAACTGACGCCGCACTTGCATGTGGGTAGCGACCATCCCGAAGGTCTCAAAGCCCGTCTCTCACGCACAGCAATGCTTGCGCTGGCGGTCACGATCCACAACCTGCCGGAAGGCATGGCGGTGGGTGTGGTCTTTGCCGGAACACAAGACGGACAAGCGGACATCTCGCTCATGGGTGCCCTGGCGATGTCTATCGGTATTGCGATCCAGAACATCCCTGAAGGTGCCATCATCTCCATGCCTATGCGTGCGGCAGGTAACAGCCGTTGGCGCTCCTTCCTCATCGGCTCACTGAGCGGCGTGATCGAACCCGTCGGCGGTCTGCTGATCATCCTTCTGGCATCTCTCTTCCTGCCCGCAATGCCTTATCTGCTGGCGTTTGCCGCAGGAGCGATGCTTTATGTGGTAGTCGAAGAACTTATCCCCGAGGCCTCTAACGGTACACACTCCAACCTCAGTACTATTGGCTTCGCACTCGGTTTCGTACTGATGATGGTTCTCGACGTGGTCATGGGATAAAATACGGTAAAAAAAACACTTAATATTAGATTATGCTATCTCGTCTTTATGGCGTATTACTGCCGTTCTTTGTCAGTTTTTTGTTAGCGTGGCTGCTTGACCCGCTGGTCAACTTCATTCAGTATAAATGCCGTGTGAAGTACCGTGGTTTGTCCGTGGCTATCACGCTTATCCTGTTTGTCGGTTTGCTGTCGCTTGCCGTGTATCTGATCATCCCTGCAATGGGACGGGAAGTGAAGTCGGCTGCGGTAGCGGTAGAGCAGTATTTTGAACATTTCGATGCCGACAAGTATTTCACCCCCGAGCAGCAGGAGAAGATCCATTCTACGCTCGATGGGTTGAACTTAGAATCCATACTCTCGTACCCCGAGGTACGTGACGGCATTCAAAAACTACTACCCAAAATAGGAGCTTGGATTACCGGCGGATTAAGTTGGTTGAGCGAATTGTTAGTCATCTTCATCGGTTTGATGTACCTCATCTTCTTGATGCTCGCATTCCCATCTATCCGCGCCAACTGGCGTAAATACGTACCGCAGAAATACTACACACAGATCACCACACTCGTCCATGAAATGAGCGTGAACATGAATGCCTATTTCCGAGGACAGGGATTGGTCGCGCTTTGCGTCGGTATTCTCTTCGCAATCGGTTTCACGATTATAGGCATGCCGATGGGCTTTGTAATGGGCATCATCGTCGGTATCCTCAATCTGGTACCGTACATGCAGGCGCTCGGCATACCGCCATGTATCCTGCTCTGCCTCGTACAGTCGGCGCAAACAGGGCAACCCGTGTGGCTGACGTTGTTGCTGATGGCGATTGTGTTCATCGTTGTGCAGACATTACAAGATATGTATCTCACACCGAAGATCATGGGCAAAGTGACAGGTCTCGGACCGGCGGCTATCCTGCTCAGCCTCAGTTTCTGGGGGGCGTTGATGGGCGTCATCGGAATGATCATCGCGCTGCCTCTCACGACTCTCGGTATCTCGTGTTACAAACACTACGTACTCCACGAACCTTTCATGTCCGAACAAATCGAAGCCACGAAAGCAACCGATACGTCGGTCAAAACTCCGCGGCCTCGCAAACGAAGTCGTTGACATCAATTGGGAAGTTATGAAAACAACTATCACCATCGTTTGTGTGCTTATCGTGCTAAGCGGTATCGCACTGGCAGTACTCTCGCATCCCGCTTTCGGGCTGTGGCGACATGTGTCAAAAGAGCGGATACAAGCCTCCCCCAACTACCGGGAAGGGATGTTTCATAACCAAGAACCGACACCGCAGTTCACCGGAGACTCCGCGAGCACGAGGCGCACATTATGGCGTTTTCTAACGAACAAAGACACGCTGCGTGTGCCGCAACAACCGATACCTGCGGTCAAGACAGACCTCAAGAACCTGCTGACCGATAGCGATTGGCTCGTATGGTTCGGGCACTCATCGTATTTGTTATGTCTGGATGGCAAGCGGTACTTGGTTGATCCGGTACTCAAACCGGAATGGCCGTCGTCGATGATGCTGAAAGCCTTTCCGGGCACAGATATCTATCGACCGGAAGACCTGCCGGACATAGATGTGCTCATTATCACGCATGAACATTGGGACCACATGGAGTACGCGACACTACGCGATATCCGCGACCGCGTGCAACACGTCATCTGTCCCCTCGGTATCGCTGATTACCTTCGTTATTGGGGCTATGCGGACGAATTAATCACGGAGATGGATTGGTACGAGGCATCAGAGGGTATTACCTGCCTGCCAAGTCGGCATTTTAGTAATCGTCTCTTAGGCAAACGCAATCAAACGCTCTGGGCTTCGTTTATGGTGGAATCCGGTGGACGTAAGGTCTATATAGGCGGCGACGGAGGCTATGACAAGCGTTTTGCTCAGATACACGAGCACTTTGGAGCTGTTGATCTGGCGCTCTTGGAGAACGGACAGTACAACGCCAATTGGAAATATATCCACACCACGCCCGAAGACCTCGAAAAAGTCATTCTCGACCTCCAAGCCAAGCAGGTCTTCACCATCCACCATGACAAGTTCGCTCTGTCCGTCCATCCCTGGTACGAGCCGGACAGCGTGGCACACGACATCGCCACGAAACACCACATCCACCTCTTGGATGCTCCTATAGGAACAGTGGTGAAATATTGATAGAAAAAACAAAAAAGTCCCACAAAAACTTGCGTATGTGGGATTTTTTTTGTAATTTTGCAGCCGATTTCCCAAAAGGGTATAAAAAAGAATGAGAAAAAATATATGGGTATTAGTCTTTGCGCTGCTTTGCTTTGTGCCGTTATGGGCACAGGATGAGTATGATGCGCACTTGGTCGGACACGTGCTGGATGAGAAAACGGGAGAGCATTTGCCGTACGTGAATGTACAGGTCAAAGGTACGAATATAGGCACCGTTACAGACGAATCCGGTCACTATTTTTTGAAGAATCTGCCGATAGGTAGGCAGACGATTGTTTTTTCCTACGTAGGATACGAAACGGAGGAATTGCCGGTGAACATAACGGAGCACACGACGACGGAGTTGAAGGCCGTGATCCGTGAAGTCTCGCAGCAACTCAATAGTGTTGTAGTGACGGCTAACCGCTATGCGACCAAACGGCAAGAGGCAGCGACCATCGTTAATGTGTTGTCGCCGACGATGTTTGAAACAACGGCGGTCACTTGTGCTGCGGATGTCCTTAGTTTTCAGCCGGGTTTGCGGGTAGAGAACACCTGTTCCAACTGCGGCAAGACGGAACTGCGTATCAACGGACTACAAGGTCAGTACACCCAGATCCTGATGGATAGTCGTCCTGTATTCTCTTCCATGGCCGCCGTCTATGGCCTTGAGCAAGTGCCTTCAGCGATGATAGATAGAATTGAGGTCGTACGCGGCGGTGGTTCGGCGATGTACGGAGCGAATGCGATCGCCGGCGTGGTGAATGTCATCACCAAGGAACCGGTTCGTAACTTCGTGAACCTCTCCAATACGAGCCATATCAACGAGCATGCCGGATACGACATCCATACCGACCTCAACGCATCTGTGATGAGCGAGAACCGCAAGATAGGTGCTTATCTCTTTGCTACTCATCGCACACGGAGCGAGTACGACCGGGATAATGACGGTTTTAGCGAACTACCCAAACTGCGTGCCACGACAGCCGGCGCACGGGCGTTTTTCAAGACCAGTGCGTACAGCAAGATAACACTCGAATACCATCACACGACGGATTTCCGCCGCGGAGGAAACCGTTTGGATCTCGAACCGCATCAATCGGATATAGCAGAGCAGTTACGCCATAACATCGATGCGGGATCGATGGCATTTGACTGGTTTTCGCCGGATAACAAACATTTTGTATCCGCCTACTCTGCATTGCAGCATATCGGACGCGAGAGTTATTTCGGCACGGGCAAGGACACCGCGGCATATGGTCGGAGTACCGATCTGACGTCCATCACCGGTTTGCAATACCGCTTTTCCTATCCCTGCGGCCTGGCAAAAGGCGATCTGAGTGTCGGTGCAGAATATAACTACAATGGTATGCACGACAGGATGTTGGGCTATCATCGTGATTTGAAACAAGATGTACATGTGGTAGGCGCGTACGCGCAGAACGAATGGAAAGGCAATCAATGGAGTGTGTTGGTTGGAGCGCGACTGGAGAAGCATAATTTTCTGGCCAATCCAATTTGTACACCTCGTGCGACCTTTCGCTACACACCGATTGATGGCTTGGTCTTCCGTGCCGGTTACAGCAGCGGTTACCGAGCTCCGCAGGCGTATGACGAGGATCTGCATGTAGCCGCTGTCGGAGGACAAGTGTCGCTTATCACGCTCGATCCGAACCTGCGTCCCGAGTACTCGCATAGCGCTACGCTGAGTGCCGACTGGTATCGTCAGTTCGGCAAATGGGAAGTGAACCTGACAGCAGAAGGATTCTATACCTACCTGCAAGATATCTTCATGCTTCGCGAGAACGGCAGAGATGCGGAAGGTAATTTGCTCTTTGTCCGCACGAACGCAAAAGCGGCTTGGGTGGGAGGACTGAATATAGAAGGGAAAGTGAACTACAGCACACTCTTCTCTTTCCAGATAGGTTATACCTACCAGCAGAGCCGCTATACCGAACCGCAACAATGGAGTCCCGATGTGCCGGCAAACACGCGTATGTTACGAACTCCGGACCACTACGGCTATGTGCTAATCGATGTAAAGCCGATTAAAGACTTTACTATTTCCATCAACGGCAAAGCCACAGGTTCGATGCTCGTGCCACACCTCGCAGGGTATATTCCCCAGGACGAAGAAACGCTGACTCCGAGTTTCTGGGATATTGGTATTCGTTTGGCGTACGATGTGCATCTGTATAAACATTATTGTCTGGAGATTAGTTGCGGCGTAAAGAACATCCTTGACCAGTACCAACGCGACATCGACAAAGGGCAGTTCCGCGACGCCAGTTATATCTATGGTCCCTCCATGCCGCGCACGTATTTTGTCGGACTGAGTTTAAAAATTTAAAGAGTAACTAGCAAAGAAGTGGTAAATGTACCTCACCATCATCGACCATATTGAGATTGACCGTGAACAGCGCAGCGTGCGTAAAGACGGACAGGCGATTCATCTGACAGGACTGGAATATGGCTTGTTGGATTATCTCTCTGCCCATGCCAATCGTATCTGTCCTCGTGAAGAGATTCTCGATCATGTATGGGGCACACGTTTCCAATATGACACCGGTACCATCGATGTGCACCTCAATGCCTTGCGACGCAAGTTAGGGTGGACGAACAAAGAACCGATAGAGACCATTCGTGGAATAGGTTTTATCTTCCATATTGAGCAGAAGGTGACACACTATACTATTGACTTACAGGCGTTTCTCACGGAATGGTTACGTAGCCATGATACCGAGATCAATGCTTCAGGACTTGTTGCACAAATACACCTAACACCCTTTGTGAACGAGATTACGATTGAGCCAAAAGCCTTACAACAACTCTTAGACAGCGTGCTGACTGCCCTACTCCCTTCGGCTCAACCGGGTGTCCTTCGCTTAACATCCCAATTAACTATGCACCATTTCATCCTCTCTTTGGATGTTAACGGAACCATCAATGAGTTGCGCATCCCCATTTATGGTGATTTTTGATTTCTTAAGAAAATCTTAAGTAAAGTTTAAGAAAAAAGCAGTACCTTTGTCGCCGCTTGCGTTAAGGCTCATGTGACTGCGTGCTCTGCACTTGTAGAACACTCCGCCTTACGCTACGCTCTCCCCAAGGATTAGAAATCCTCGGGGACCCCATTAAAATAAAAAATTATGCGAGCAAAGGTATTATGGCTAAAAATCTTATTAACAAACGTATTCTATACCTCATAGCTGCTGCTATTTGGGGTGTTCCAGGTTTGATGATTGCGCTGAAAGGCATTCGCGCCTATACTGCCATGCCGGCAGATGAGTTATGGTGGCTTTGTTTAATAACGGCGGGTGTCCTGATTAGCTTTATATGGATGTTCCGGCGCATTGTGAACAGGTATTGTAACCTTATAGCGGCGTTACCGGACAAAACCACCATCGGGCATACTTTTCCTCTTTGAGGATGGGTGTTGATTGTGTGTATGTCCGGCCTTGGTATAGCCCTTAAATTTATTCCTTGCATCCCCGCAGAATTTACCGCATCTTTCTATTCCGGTCTTGGTCCGGCGCTCGTGGTAGCAGGTTGTTTGTTTCTGAAAAAGTACATGACACGATGCGAGTAAAAGTACTGCTTATATTATCCCTTATCTGCACAGCTCTCTATGGAACAGAAGCGATATCTGACACTGTTCTGTTGTCGGATATAGAAGTGTCGGTGTCGCGGGTAGCGATACCTGTTTCCAAACAGCAGTTACAAGTGAGCGTGCTGGACGGAAGACTTATTGAGCAGGCACAAGTGAATACACCCAAAGAAGTAAGCAACCTCGTGCCGAACCTCTATATGCCTGATTATGGCTCAGCGATGACCAGCAGTATTTATATCCGAGGCATGGGAAGCCGAATCAACGAACCGGTAATGGGAATGGTAGTGGATGGTATCCCGCTACTGGACAAGAATATGTATGACCATGTGCTGCAAGATGTGAAGCGCATAGAGATGCTCCGTGGTCCGCAGGGCAGCCTTTATGGACGAAACTCACCGGCAGGAGTCATGGAGATACGCACTATTCAACCTTTGGATCTAAGTACACGCACTATACGCGCCCAAGCAACTTACGGTACAGCTAATACCATACGGGCACAGGCTTCGTACTATGAACCGGTGAACGATAAGTTTGGTGTCGGTATTTCCGGTCGTTATGCCCGAACAGACGGATTCTATACCAACATGTTTGACAATAACAAAATTGATTTCGGCCAGCAGGCAGGTGGACGAATTGTGTTGGATGGCAGGCCTTCAGATGAATGGCGGGTGACGGGAAATATCTTTGCCGATTGGGTACGACAAGGTGCATTCCCCTATGCGAATGTATCAACGGGGCAGATTGCGTACAATGCGCAGGGTAGTTATGAACGCTTGGCGTTTTTGCCTTCCATCCGTGCGGAGTATCACCATGCCGGCTATCAGCTGCAATTGGCTGCAAGTTACCAGTTTATGCATGACGATATGCGAATGGATAATGATTATACTCCTGCAGATATCTTCACGCTGCAACAAACCCAACGACAACATAATGTTACCTTGGATGCTCTCCTGAGTGCTCCCAAGCCTTGCTCGTGGTACGAATGGACGGTGGGACTAAGCAGTTTTGCGAAAGCCAACACCATGCATGCCCCGGTAGAGTTTATGCGTGAAGGTATAGATGAGTTGATCTTGGGCAATGCCAATCGGGGGATCCAGACGGTTTTTCCGGACGATTCCATCGAGATATCCAACACTACGCTACCTATCCCCAGCTCTTTTGAACTCTTCAACGCCGGAGCAGCGGTGTACCATCAGAGCCATTTTCAGTTCGGCAACTGGCACCTCAACGCAGGCGTGCGTATTGATTATGAACATGCGCGCATGAACTATCTGAGTACTGCCGATGTCAACTACCGCTTTACGATGATCATGGATGACTTTGCAGATGTGCATACCGAGATCAAAGGCAAACAAGCAGACCATTTCATTCAAGTACTACCTAAACTTGCTCTATCCTATGAGGGGACGTGGGGAACGGTCTATGGTTATGTCGCAAAAGGCTATAAAGCAGGAGGATACAATCCGCAGATCTTCAGTACCATTACCCAAAATCAAGTCATGACTGATCTGGCGGCAGATATGGGGTTACACCTTGATATGGCCGATCCTCGTTTCATGGATGTAGCTATCACGCGCTATCGACCCGAAACCGATTGGACCTTCGAGATAGGCGGGCATTTTACACCTGTAGAAGGACTGAAAATAGATGTCGATGCCTTTCATATTCAGTGTTTTGACCAGCAAGTGACCATTTTCCCGAACGGAAAGACCACAGGTCGCATGATGGCCAATGCTGCCCGTTCGCGAATGTGGGGCGCTGAGGCAGCACTCCGGTATCGTTGGAACAAAGGTGCATGGCAAGGTGTCCTCAATGCCTCGTATGGCTTTACCGACGCACGCTTTATCACCTTCAACGACGGTATGGGCGATTATTCGGGGAACGTCATTCCTTATGCGCCGCAACATACCGCCCATCTCCTGTGTGAAGTGGATTACCGAGTCGGGCATAAATGGCTGGAACGTATAGGAATCACCCTCAAAGGGGATGGACTAGGGAGTATCTATTGGAATGAGCAAAACGATTGTTGGCAGCCGTTTTATGGCCTGTTAGGTGCTACGCTGACTGTGGAATGGCAGTACGTTAAACTGCAACTATGGGGCAGAAACCTGACGGACACGAAGTACGATGTATTCTATTTCCGATCGATGGGTAACGATTTTCTGCAACATGGTAAGCCAAGAGAATTAGGCGCAACAATAGTATTGGATATTTAATAATTATATAGGATATGAAAAAGATTTTCACTTTTATTGTTTTGGCAGGTTTGTTCGCTTCCTGCAGTATTAACAGTCCCGAACCGGAAATAACGGACGATACCGATGCATATGAGGCACTCGGTACCTTGCTTATCCCCTCATCCGGTTTTACCAAAGAGAACCTACGTACCAAGGTAGTGCTCGTGGACCAAGAAAAACTCGATATCTACATGTTTGATGTCAAGTTTGCGGCGCTAATGCCGGTGACGATAGACATGGTCATCAGCGATGTCTCATATGTGAAAAACGGTTCACTTATCACTTTCTATGGTGACAGTATTGTGCCCTACGCAGGCAATAAACCGTACGAGAAATACATTGTAACAGAATTGGAGGGTAGCATAACGGCTGATTCGATGTTTATCTCCAATAACTACGGCGATACACCCAGCATCTACAGAGGAGCATTGAAACAATGAACTTCGAAGGCATTCTTTTGGGCGCAGGGGCGTTCCTGTGTATCGGACTTTTTCACCCGCTGGTCATTAAGGCGGAATATTATTTCGGTGTCAAGTCCTGGTGGGCATTTCTCATTGTTGGTCTATTGGCGGCAGGCGGCTCGTTGTTTGTGGAAAATACATATATCTCCATCTTCTTGGGGATCTTTGCGTTTAGTTCCTTATGGGGTATCGGCGAGGTCTTCAAACAGCGCGAGCGTGTCCGCAAAGGCTGGTTTCCGATGAACCCCAAACGCAAAAACGAGTATTAACAGCAAATAATCTGCAAAGAAAAACTAAGTTCGCCCCGGATGGATCTCAAAAACGCTCTTCGGAGCGTTTTTTTGTAAAAAAAATATTTGTCGTACATTCGGCACGCCCTTATTTGCGGCAGCAAACAAGGAATCCGCCGAAGGTACGGTCGCATTGTGCGGGATAAATAGATAAAATTTCATTTTATTTGGCAAAAAAATGCCCGAACGCTTGCATATTCCAAATATTTGTTGTATCTTTGCACGCTTTTTAGTGTGTGCGTGTGTGCGCAACGCGTAAAACATTGTATACTAATAAAAAATATAAAGACTATGGCAAACGAAAAACAACAAGGCGGATTGATGTTCAATGCATTGACCGCAGGCAGTAAGATTGTAGGTAACATCACGGCAGACAGCGATTTCCGTATCGACGGTCTGATTGAGGGAGAGTTGAATTGTACCGGTAAGGTGGTGATCGGCGAGGCAGGTCGCGTCAAAGGGACGGTCATCTGCGCGAACGCAGAGATCTTGGGTCTGATGGACGGCAAGATAACCTGCCATCAGCAGTTGTCACTCCGCGCGAACGGCAAGATTCACGGCGACGTGATGACCAAGACCCTGATCGTCGAACCCGGTGCTCAGTTCAACGGAACGTGCAGTATGGGAAGCGAGAAAGCAGCAGTGGCTGCTAAATGAATAATTAATAATGAATAATGAATATCTGTCGTGCCCTTGTGGCTAAGAATATTTCGTTGCATCTACAAAATCGTTTCACGAGATAATCATTAATCATTAATCATTAATCTTTATTCTATGAAAATCAAACCATTTCGGGGAATACGGCCACCGAGGGAGTTGGTCGAACAGGTGAGCAGCAGGCCTTACGATGTGCTGAACTCGGAAGAGGCACGCGCCGAAGCGGCGGGCAACGAGAAATCGCTGTACCATATCATCAAGCCGGAGATCAACTTTGCGCCGGGTACCGATGAGCACGACCCGCGTGTGTATGCCGCGGCCAAAGAGCAGTTCGAGAAATTCAAGGCACAAGGCTGGCTGGTGCAGGACCAAGAGGAGAAATACTATGTGTATGCGCAGACCATTTTGAGCAATCAGCCATCAGCCATCAGTAGTCAGACGGATAAAACCCAGTACGGCTTGGTGGTCGGAGCTTGGGTAGATGACTACCTGGAAGGCCGCATTAAGAAGCACGAACTGACGCGCAAGGACAAAGAGGAAGACCGGATGAAGCATGTGCGCGTGCTGAACGCCAACATGGAGCCGGTGTTCTTTGCCTACCCGCATAGGGACGACCTGGACGCTATCGTAGCGGAAGTGACGAAGCAGACTCCGGAGTACGATTTTGTGGCAGCACCGGAAGGCTTCCGGCATACATTCTGGGTAATCAACGACCAAGCGACGATAGAGAAGATAACGGCTATCTTTGCTGAGATACCGGCCATGTACATCGCGGACGGACACCACCGCTCTGCCGCCGCGGCAGGTGTCGGCAGAGAATTAAAAATTAAAAATGAAAAATTAAAAATTGAGGATCCCGAGTACGAGTTCTTCTTGGCCGTGTGCTTCCCGGATAACCAACTCAACATCATCGACTACAACCGCGTGGTGAAAGACTTGAACGGACTGAGCGAGGAAGAGTTCCTGAAGGCTCTCGAAGAGGACTTCGAGGTAGAGAACCTCTCCCCGACCCTCTCCTCAAGAGAGGGAGATTTTTCCGCGGTTAAGCCCAAAGCGCTGCATAACTTCAGCCTGTACTTGGGCGGGAAGTGGTACTCGCTGACGGCCAAAGAGGGACGGTACGACGACCATGACCCGATAGGCGTACTGGATGTGACGATATCTAGCAGGCTCATCCTCGACAAGATATTGGGCATCAAGGACCTGCGCACCGACAAACGGATAGACTTCGTAGGTGGTATCCGCGGACTCGGAGAATTGAAACGGCGCGTAGACAGCGGCGAGATGAAGATGGCATTGGCACTCTACCCCGTGACCATGCAACAGATCATCGACATAGCCGACAGCGGAAACATCATGCCTCCCAAGACCACCTGGTTCGAGCCGAAGTTACGGAGCGGGCTCGTGGTACACGAGTTGAAAGATTAAAGAATAGAGATTAGAGAATATCTCCGAACAAACATGCGATCACTGAAAAAAAATATTAATTATTCATTATTCTTTATTCTTTGCGTCTTGACGCTGAGCGGCTGTTCTGTTCAGCAGCGGGTGAAGCGGGCGGATAAGAAGTTCGCCATCGGCGAGTACTACACGGCGGCGGATCTGTACAAGTCGTGTTACGGCCGTCTGAGTACGAAGAAAGACCGTCAGCTGAAGGGCTATGTGGCGTACAAACAGGGCGAGTGTTACCGCTTGATCAATAACCCTCGGGCCGTGAACTGCTACCAGAGTGCGCTCCGATGCAAGTACCAGCTGCAGGACTCGACGGTATTCCTGCACTCCGGTCAGGCCTTGCAGTACCAGGGCAAATACAAAGATGCCATCAAGAGTTACGATTCCTACTTAGAGGCGCACCCGGACGACTATGTGGCCTTGGCGGGAAAGTACGCCTGCACCAAGATAGACGAATGGAAGAAAGAGGGAACGCGGTACAAAATGCAGGAAGCCAAAGAGTTCAATCAGAAACGCACCAGCAATTTTGCGCCGATGTTCATCGGTGATCAGACCGACGCGCTGATGTTCTCTTCCAACCGGCAGGAGAAGCAGAAAGGCCAGAAGAACCTCAAACGCCCGAGTAACGTGACGGGCCAGCAGTTGTTCCAACTCTACAGCACGCGCAAGAATGCCGCCGGTGAATGGGGCGAGATTGAGTTGGCGGAAGGCCTCTATGGCAACCAGGAAGAGAGTCAGGCCAACGACTCGACAGGTGGAGGCAAGCAAGCCGGTACGGCAGAGATGGGTGTATGCTCGTTCTCGCGGGACGGCAGGACGATGCTCTTCACCTACTCGAAACCCATCAACGGACAGGACCTCGGTGCCAAGATCTACCGCAGCGAACGAGCGAGCGGTGAATGGGGTGAGGCGCAGGAAGTGAAGCTCTTTGCCGACAGTTCGATCACCGTAGGTCATCCGGCGCTGAACACGACCGGCGACACGCTCTATTTCGTAAGCGACGCCGAAGGCGGTATGGGCGGCAAGGACATATGGATGGCGGAATTGGACGGCAATGAATGGGTCAATGCCCAACCCTTGGGACCCGGCATCAACACCACAGCCGACGAGATGTACCCGTATGTGCACGCGGACGGAACGCTGTACTTCGCATCGAACGGTCACCCGGGATATGGCGGTTTGGATATCTTCAAAGCCGTTCGGGACACGACCAACCGTGACTCGACCGTGTGGATCCTCTTCAACATGGGCACGCCGTTCAACGGAGCAGGAGATGACTTCGGTATCACTTTCGCCGGTGACAGTCAGGACGGATTCTTCAGCTCGAACCGCAACGACAAGAAAGGCTTCGACAAGATATACCGCTTTTGGCTGCCGGAGATGGAGTTTTTCGTGGAAGGCGTGGTAAACGACGAGCAGGGCGAACCGATAGCCGATGCCAAGTTGCGTATCGTAGGTTCGGACGGTACGAACAGCAAAGTGAATGCCCATCGCGACGGCACCTACAAGATCAAGCTGCAGCGCGATGTCAAGTATGTGATGTTAGCTACGGCGCGAGGCTACCTGAACGACAAGACCCAATGGGACACCAAAGGACTCAAAGACAGCAAGACTTACACCAAAGATTTTGCGCTCAGTCCCATCTCACGGCCCGTCAAGATGGAGAATATCTTTTATGAGTTCGGCCGCTGGGAACTGACCAAAGCATCGGCGGAAGAGTTATTAAAGCTGGTCAAGCTGCTGCAGGACAACCCGAATATCACCATCGAGCTCAGTGCGCACACGGACTTGGTGGGTAACGATGCCTTTAACCAGGAGCTGAGCCAAAAGCGTGCACAGAGCTGCTGCGACTTTCTCACCAAGCACGGCATCGAGAAAGAGCGTCTCACGCCGGTAGGCTACGGCAAGACCAAACCCGTGGTCTGCGACAAGAACCTGAACAAGCAGTACCCGTGGATTCCGCTCGACCAGGTGCTGGACGAGACGTTTATCCTCAGTCTGACGCAGGACAAGCAGGAGATATGCAACCAGATCAACCGACGCACGGAGTTCAAAGTGGTGAAAACGACGTACAAACTATATTAGTGAATAATTAATAATGAATAATGAATATTTTTTCGCTGCGAGATAATCATTAATCATTGATCATTAATCATTATTATGAAGCAATATTTGGATTTATGCAAGCGGGTGTTAGACGAAGGCACCGTCAAGCACGACCGAACCGGAACGGGTACGATCTCCGTTTTCGGGCACCAGATGCGGTTTAAGATGGAGGACGGTTTTCCGCTCCTGACCACTAAGAAACTGCACCTGAAATCGATCATCTATGAACTGCTGTGGTTCTTGCAGGGCGACACCAATGTGCGGTACTTGCAGGAACACGGCGTGCGTATATGGAATGAATGGGCGGACGAGAACGGCGAGTTGGGTCCTGTCTATGGACACCAATGGCGTTCGTGGCCGGACTACAACGGAGGGACGATAGACCAGATAGCCAATATCGTAGAGACGATTAAGAAGAACCCTGACAGCCGACGGATGATGGTCAGTGCTTGGAACGTAGCGGAAGTGGAGAAGATGGCGTTACCGCCGTGTCACTGCCTGTTCCAGTTCTATGTGGCGGACGGCAAGTTGAGCCTGCAGCTCTATCAGCGGAGTGCGGATATCTTCCTCGGCGTGCCGTTCAACATAGCAAGTTATGCCCTGCTCCTCCAGATGATGGCACAAGTGACAGGACTCGAATGCGGCGATTTTGTACACACGCTCGGCGACGCACATATCTACCTGAACCATCTCGACCAGGTCAAGCTGCAGTTGACGCGCGAGCCGAGAGCTTTGCCGAAGATGATGATTAACCCCGAGGTGAAAGACCTGTTCGGGTTCCAATACGAAGATTTTACATTAGAGGGCTATGACCCGCACCCACATATAGCCGGACAGGTGTCCGTCTAATTTAAGATTTAAGATTTATGATTTCAATAATTGTAGCAGTTGCAGAGAATTATGCCATCGGCAAGAAGGGCGATTTGTTATGCCACCTGCCGGCGGACTTGAAGCATTTCAAGGACATCACGAGCGGTAAGACGGTGATGATGGGCGAACGGACCTTCTTCTCGCTCCCCAAACACCCGCTACCCAACCGTCGCAACATCGTGCTGACAGATGTGCCGGGCAAGACCTTCGAGGGCGCAGAGGCCGTGTACAGTATTGAAGAAATGATGAAATGTTGTAATGATGAAGAAGCGTTCGTCATCGGCGGCGGAATGGTGTATCGTCAGATGATGCCGTTGGCCGACAAGCTGTACATCACGCACATACACCATAGTTGGCCGGACGCTGACACTTTCTTCCCGGAGATAGATCCTCAGATCTGGAAACAGCTCAGCGCCGAACGCCACGAAGCTGACGATAAAAATCCATTTGCTTTCACCTTTGCTGAATACGTGAGAGCAGTTGAAAGTTGAAAGTTGAAAGATATGGCAGACGACAAGAAGATAATTTTTTCGATGGTGGGCTTAAGCAAGACCTACCCTCCTCAGAAGCAGGTATTGAAGAATATCTACCTCAGTTTTTTCTATGGAGCCAAGATCGGTATCATCGGTCTGAACGGTGCCGGTAAGAGTACGCTGCTCAAGATCATTGCCGGTATCGAGAAGGAATACCAGGGCGAGGTGGTTTGGGCACCGGGTTACAGCGTAGGCTACTTGGAACAAGACCCGAAGCTCGATCCGAACAAGACCGTTCGCGAGGTGGTGCAGGAAGGTGTGCAGCCTGTGATGGATATGCTCAAAGAGTACGACGCCATCAACAACGCTTTTGGTGAGCCGGACGCTGATTTCGACAAGCTCTTGGCCCGTCAGGCGGAGTTGCAGGACAAGCTCGATGCCGCAGATGCCTGGAACATCGACCAGAAACTGGACCGCGCGATGGACGCGCTCCGTTGTCCTCCTGATGAGGCAAGCGTGACCACGCTATCCGGTGGCGAACGGCGTCGTGTGGCCTTGTGCCGTCTGTTGCTGCAGGAACCCGATGTGCTGCTGCTCGACGAGCCGACCAACCACTTGGACGCCGAGTCCATCGATTGGTTGGAGCAGCATTTGCAGCAGTATGCCGGTACGGTGATCTGCATCACGCACGACCGCTATTTCCTCGATAATGTGGCGGGATGGATTCTGGAACTCGACCGCGGAGAAGGTATTCCGTGGAAAGGTAACTACTCCAGTTGGCTTGAACAAAAGACGGCTCGCATGGCTCAGGAAGAGAAGCAGGCCAGCAAGCGGCGCAAGACACTGGAACGCGAGCTGGAATGGATTCAAATGGCACCCAAAGCACGGCACGCGAAGCAGAAAGCGCGTCTCGAGGCCTACGACCGCATGCTGAACGAGGAACAGAAGACCAAAGAGGAGAAATTAGAGATCTTCATTCCGAACGGTCCCCGTTTGGGCAACAAGGTGATCAATGCCGAAGGAGTGGCCAAGTCGTTTGGCGACCGACTGCTGTTCGAGGACCTCAACTTCATGCTGCCGCCCAACGGTATCGTAGGCGTGATAGGTCCCAACGGTGCCGGTAAGACGACGCTCTTCCGGATGATCATCGGTACGGAGAAAGCCGACAAGGGCACCTTCAGCGTAGGCGAGACCGTCAAGATAGGCTATGTGGACCAGCAGCACACGGATATCGACCCGAACAAGTCCGTTTTCGAAACCATCAGCGGCGGTACGGAGTTCATCCGCGTGGCAGGGCGTGAGATCAATGCCCGTGCCTGCCTAAGCAGGTTCAACTTCACCGGTGCCGACCAGGAGAAGAAATGCGGCGTGCTGTCAGGCGGTGAGCGAAACCGTTTGCACTTGGCCTTGACGCTCAAGAGCGAAGCAAATGTGCTGTTGCTTGACGAGCCGACCAACGATATCGATGTGAACACGCTGCGGGCACTGGAAGAAGGATTGGAGAACTTCGCCGGCTGTGCCGTGGTAATCAGTCACGACCGCTGGTTCCTCGACCGTATCTGTACGCACATCCTGGCCTACGAAGGAGATGGCAAGGTGTTCTGGTTCGAAGGCAGTTACTCCGAATACGAGCAGAACAAGAAGCTGCGTCTGGGCGAGGAAGCGTGTGAACCGAAGCGGGCACGGTACCGGGGTATCAATTGAAAATGGGAAATGGGAAATTGAAAATTGCTTCGCAGGGTAACAACATATATTCGTAAACACGGACTGCTGGACAAGCAGAAACCGGTGTTGGTGGCAGTAAGCGGCGGTGCGGACAGTGTGGCACTGTTGGATGTGCTGTTGCGGGCAGGGTTTGATTGTATAGCCGCGCATTGCAATTTCCACCTACGTGGTGAGGAGAGTGACCGTGACGAAGCGTTTGTGCGTGAACTCTGTACGCAAAACAATGTGCCGTTGGAAATAAAGGCTTTTGACACCTTGCTCTACGCGCGCACACATAAACTAAGCGTCGAGATGGCGGCGCGTGAACTGCGTTACGCCTGGTTCGAAGTGGTGGCGCGCGAGCACGGATGTCAAGCCGTGTGTGTGGCACATCATCAGAATGACCAGGCGGAGACGCTGCTGCTGAACCTCAAACGCGGAGCAGGACTTCGCGGTTTGGCAGGAATGCGACCTGTAAGCACCAATCCGATGGCTCCTACCGGACTGCCCATTGTGCGTCCCCTACTCTGCACCACACGCGATTACATAGAGCATTACCTGCGCGACAAACGGCAACAGAATTGGGTGACCGACAGCACGAACAGCGACCTGACGATCAGTCGAAACGCGGTGCGTGAACAGCTGAAGCTCTACACCAAAGCGGAGATCGAGCACATGGCCCAAACGGCAGAGTTTATGCAAGGCTATATAGACATATTGGAAGGCAAAGACACACGCGAAGCGGGCATTGTGCGGTTGTATGAAAACATTCGCGAGTTTGGTTTCGCCGAAATAGATAAGATTTACGATGCATTACAACGCGGTAAAGGAGGTAAAACATTTACCTCCAAGACCCATCAGGCAACGATAAAAAAAGGAAAATTATGCGTCACTTCGGTATCATAGGCTACCCGTTATTGCACTCTTTTTCCGCCAGGTATTTCAATGAGAAGTTCGCGGCGGAGAAGATCGATGCAGAGTACTCTCTATTTCCAATGGACAATGGACAATGGACAATGGACAATGGACGATGCGTGCGGGAACTAATCGACTCGCTGGACGGGATGAATGTGACCTTGCCGTACAAGCAGGCGATCATACCGTTCCTCGACCGCTTGGACGAGACGGCAGAAGCCATCGGTGCCGTGAATGTGGTGCATCAACGCATAGGTTATAACACCGATTGTTTGGGATTTATGGAGTCGATCAAGCCTCTATTGCGCCCCGAAGACAAACAGGCGTTAGTGTTAGGGACAGGCGGAGCATCGAAAGCGGCGTGTTACGGTTTGCGCAAGTTAGGCGTAGTACCTACTTTGGTCAGCCGTACACCGAGAGAAGGCATGCTGGGTTATGACGATCTGAACGAAGAAGTAATGAACCGGCACACGGTAATCGTCAATTGTACGCCTTTGGGCATGCTGCCGGATGTGGACAGTTGTCCTCCCATTCCATACGAACGCCTTTCGGCACGACATTTGCTGTTCGACTGCGTGTATAATCCCGAAGAAACCTTGTTCCTCAGCAAAGGCAAGGCACAAGGCGCAAAGATCAAAAACGGCATGGAGATGCTGTACGGACAGGCCAAGGCGGCGTGGAAAATCTGGGAAAGTTGAAAGAATGAAAGAATGAAAGTTGAAAGATATATGAAACGATTGTTTTTAGTGCTCGTAGGAGCGATGATGATCTGCGCTGTCAAGGCGCAAACGCTGAAACACGGTGAGTCGGCGCTGGTGTATTACAGTCCCAAGACCGAGGTGCAAGTGGAGTTCTTCTACACCGTTGAGATTCAGGAACGCGGACAGTTTGCCGACTTTGCGGAGGCGATGTTGGGTGCTACCGACTTTGTGAAAGAGAACAGCACCGTGTACACGCTCCGGGATGTGAAAGCGGGTACGGTCACCGGTACCGACTATTCCCGTCCGCACAAAGTGAACACGGATGGCGATATACCCGCGTTGCTCACCATTAACCACAAAGGTCTTCTGACGGGATATAACATGCCGTATGAAGATCCGGCTCCCAAACCGAAACCGTTCGACGAGGCATGCCATAAGGACAAGCACCCTTGTCATCGTTCGCAAGTGGCTCCCTATCCGGAGGAGGTTCTGAAAGCAGCTACGCCTTTGGCACAGGCCAACGAAGTGGCCAAGCAGATCTTCCATATACGCGAGACACGCATGTACCTGCTCAACGGCGAAGCGGAACAACTGCCTGCGGACGGCGAGTCTATGCGTCTCGTGCTGGAAGAACTGGACAGGCAGGAACAGGCATTGACGGAACTCTTCACCGGCAAGAGGCACATGCGCCGCGAGCAGAAGACCATGCTGTTCGAGCCGAGCAATGAAGTGCAGTACTTCTTTTTCTCGGAAGAGAACGGTTTTACCGACAGTGATAACATCGATGCCAACACGATAGAGATACGGATGTCGAGTCTGCAGCCCAACCGGCAAGCCCCGCAAAAGAAGCAGAAGAAAGGACCGGAGCTGTCGCAAATAGTGTATAACATCCCGGGAGTATGCAATGTAGAGGTGCTGTACAAAGGCCAGGTAATGGCGGAACGGGATATTCCGGTGGCTCAATGGGGCATCGATGTGGCTCTGCCCAAAAGCCTGTTCATCGGCAAAGAACTGCCGAAAATCATTTTCAGCGAGAAAACAGGGAACATAGTATCAATCAATAATGATTGATGAATGGACAATGGAAAATGGACAATTTATGATTTCAAGATTCAGATACATAGCCGTAGTGCTCGGAGTGTTGTGCGCAGTGATTGGAACCGTAAGGGCGCAGGAGATCAACTGCACGGTAACGGTTAACTCGGACCAGATAGAGGGCTCGAACAAGCAGGTGTTTGCCACGCTGAAAACGGCGATTGAGGAATACATGAACCAGAACCGCTGGACGAACATGACCTTCGCAGAGCACGAGAAGATCGAGTGCAGCATGCTGCTTGTGGTCAAATCCGTAACGGACAACTTGTACGCCTGCGAAATGACGCTGCAGAGCCGTCGTCCCGTTTACGGCACGACCTACACCACTCCGCTCCTCAACTTCAAGGACAACGCGTTCAACTTCACCTATCAGGAGTTCGACCGCATCGAATGGCAGCAGAATCAGTTCACGACCAACCTCACTGCCATGTTGGCGTACTATGTGTACCTCATTCTCGGGCACGATATGGACAGCTTCCAACGCTTGGGCGGAACTCCTGCTTTCCAGCAATGCGAACAGATCGTGAATGCCTGTCAGAGTGCCAGCATGGACAACTTGGAGCAGAAAGGATGGCTGGCTTTTGACAGCAACCGAAACCGTTATGCGCTGATTAACAACCTGTTGGACGAGGCGTTCAAGAAATACCGCAACTACTATTACGAGTACCACCGTCTGGGTCTGGACGAGATGAGCGGTAATGTGACGAACGGCAGGGCGCGTATCGCAGAAGGAATGCCGGTACTCAAAGAGGCCTATCGTGCACGACCGGCCACTTATGTGATCAACACCTTCCTCGATGCCAAATCGGAGGAGCTCGTGGACATATTCAGCAAAGGCACGGACAAAGAGAAGAAAGATGTGTACGAACTGCTGATGGACATCGACCCGACACGGCAACAGACCTATGATCGAATCAATCAGTGATTCGATCAGTTGAAAGTTGAAAGTTAAAAGTTGAAAGGATGCTCAAACATTTACACATACAGAACTACGCGCTGATCAGTAAGCTGGACATCGATTTCGGTGAAGGCTTCTCGGTGCTGACGGGTGAGACGGGTGCCGGTAAGACCATTATCCTGGGTGCTCTGGCGCTGGTGTTGGGTGCTCGTGCGGACACGAAAGCTATCACCGACGGCGAGGACAAATGTATCATCGAGGCGGAATTTGATGATTGTATCGTTCGTCGCGAGCTGTACGCCAACGGCAAGAGCCGGTCGTTCGTGGACGACGGCGTGGTCACCTTGCAGGAGCTGAAAGTGCTGGCAAACAGGCTGATAGACATCCATTCACAGCACGCGAACCTGTTGATAGAAAATGCCGATTTTCAGTTGGAGGTGGTAGATGCCATCTCGCAGAACGAGGCCTTGCGCGAGGACTACACCGCCCATTACGAGGCTTATACGGCAGCGGTAGAAGAGTGGCACCGCTTGCAGGCCTTGGCCAAGAAGAGTCAGCAGGACGCCGACTATATCCAATACCGCTTTACGATGCTGGACGAGGCGAACCTGCAGGCAGGTGAGCTGGAGGAATTGGAAGAGGAGCATTACCGTTTGAGTCACGCGGAGGAGATCCGTTCGGCCTTGGAGCTGGCGGTGGAGGCCTTGAGCGGCGAGCAAGGCAGTGCCTTGGAGGCGTTGCGGACTTGCCGTCTGGAGGATGCCGCACCCGAACTGCAGCAACGCATCGACAGTGCCCGCATCGAGCTGCAGGACATAGCCCACGAAGCCGATCGCGCCTTGAACCGTGTGGAGATGGATCCGCAACGCTTAGAGTGGGTCGAGGAGCGGATAGGCAGCCTGAACGAACTGATGCATAAGTTCAGCGCCCAGAGCATAGACGAACTGATCCAAACACGCGATGAGCTGGCGGAACAGGTGAAGCGGTTGGACAGTTTCGATTTCGACATCGCGCAAGCCGAGAAGGGAGTGAAGGCGCAGAAAGAGATCCTCACTACATCCGCCAAAGCGCTGACTCAGAGCCGTAAAGCCGTGGTGCCGCAGATATGCAAGCAACTGACGGAAGGACTCAAGCGCTTGGGCGTGACCCATGCCAAAGTGGAGATACCAATCAGTGCCACGCCCGATTTCACGCCTTCGGGTTGCGACGAGGTGCAGATACTCTTTGCCGCCAACTTGAACCAAAGCCTGCGACCGGTGAGCGAAGTGGCTTCCGGCGGTGAGATCAGCCGACTGATGCTGTGCGTCAAAGCGATGATAGCCGGTACCAAAGGGCTGCCGACCATTATCTTCGATGAGATAGACACCGGTGTGAGCGGCAACATAGCGATTCAGATGGCAGCCATCATGAGAGAGATGTCGGCACACCGTCAGATCATTGCCATCACACACTTGCCGCAAATAGCAGCTGTCGGACAGACGCATTACAAGGTGTTCAAAGCCGACACGCAAACGCGCACGGAGACACACATTGCCTTGCTGAGTAAGGACGAACGAATAGAGGAAATAGCTTCGATGCTGAGCGGAAAGAACCCCTCACAGGAAGCCATTAACACAGCGAAAGAATTGATTAATCGTACATCGTAAATCGTACATCGTAAATGAGTTTACCATTAGCAGAACGCTTGCGCCCGAAGACGCTGGACGAGTACATAGGTCAGAAACATCTGGTAGGACAAGGAGCTATCCTCCGTCAGATGATAGAGAGCGGTAACATCGCCAGTTTCATCATGTGGGGTCCTCCGGGTGTAGGTAAGACGACTCTTGCGCGTATCATTGCGCATCAGTTACAACGGCCGTTCTACACGCTGAGTGCCGTGACGAGCGGCGTGAAAGAAGTGCGGGATGTCATCGACAAGGCCAAAAGGACGGCTTCCATCAACAACGGTTTATTCGCTCCTACAGATGGCAGAAGTCCTATCCTGTTCATCGACGAGATTCACCGATTCAGCAAGTCACAGCAAGACAGTTTGTTGGGGGCAGTAGAAGAAGGAACGATCACGCTGATCGGTGCCACGACCGAAAACCCGAGTTTTGAGGTTATAACGCCGCTGTTGAGCCGTTGTCAGGTGTATGTGCTCAAGTCGCTGGACAAGGACGACCTGTTGGAGCTGCTGAACCGCGCACTGACGCAGGACGAGCAGATCCGTTCGTTGGGATTGGAAGTGAAGGACACGGATGCCTTGCTGCGATTCAGCGGAGGCGACGCGCGTAAGTTGCTCAATATCATCGAGTTGGTAAGCAACAGCGGCGTCAAGATCATCGACAACGACACCGTGACCAAGCAGTTGCAGCAAAACCCATTGGCCTACGACAAGGACGGCGAGATGCACTATGATATCATCTCAGCGTTCATCAAATCGATCCGTGGCAGTGACCCGCAAGCGGCTATCTACTGGCTCGCACGGATGATCGAAGGCGGCGAGGACCCGAAGTTCATTGCGCGTCGGCTGGTGATCTCGGCAAGCGAGGATATCGGTTTGGCCAATCCCAATGCGATGTTGCTGGCCAATACCTGCTTCGAGGTGGTGAACAAGATAGGCTGGCCGGAAGGACGAATCTCGTTGGCGGAGACGACCATTTACTTGGCGACCTGCAAGAAAGACAACTCCGCCTACCTGGCGATCGATGCGGCGTTGGCCAAAGTGCGTGAGACGGGCAATTTACCCGTTCCGCTGCATCTGAGAAACGCGCCGACGAGTCTGATGAAAGAGTTGGGCTATTCGGACGGATACAAGTACCCGCATGACTTCCCGGGACATTGGGTAGCCCAGCAGTACTTGCCGGACGAGCTGGTGGGAACGGAGTTTTGGAAGAAATCGTAAATCGTACATCGTAAATCGTACATGGGTATCTATGTCCATATCCCGTTTTGCAAGAAGCGTTGCTTGTATTGCGACTTCTTCTCCACTACCCTCTTGGAGCGACGCGAGGCGTACATAGAGGCGGTGATTACGGAGATAGCGGCACGCAGGAACGAGGCGGACGAGCCCGTTCGGACGATATACATAGGCGGCGGGACACCGAGCCAGTTGCAGGCGGAGCAGATCCGGCGCATCATTGAGGCTATCGGCACAGACGAAGCGAAAGAGATAACGATGGAACTCAATCCCGGCGATGCGACGAACGAGTACCTGCAGACTATCCGCCAAGCGGGAGTGAATAGGCTCTCCATCGGTATTCAGTCGTTTCAGGACCGTTTGCTGGAACTCATCGGTCGTCGGCACAATGCACAGCAAGCAATCGAAGCGGTACAGATGGCCAAGGAGGCAGGGTTTGAGAATATGTCGATCGACCTGATGTACGCCTTGCCGACGCAGACGATGAAGGAATGGAAAGCGGACATGGAAGCAGCCTTGCGCCTCGGCATACAGCATATATCAACCTACGGACTGATGTACGAAGAAGGCACGGCGCTGACGCAGTTACGGGACCAAGGGCAGATAACGCCTGTTGACGAAGAGACGGAGAACGCGATGTACGACCGCCTATGCGAGCGGTTGGGACAAGCAGGATTCGTGCATTACGAAGTAAGCAATTTTGCGTTGCCTGGCTACGAGTCGAAGCACAACGGCTGTTATTGGAACGGCACGCCGTACATAGGCATCGGCGCAGGCGCACACAGTTATGTCGGCCACATACGCAGTTGGAACCCGAGCGACATAGAGACATACATATCGGGCATAATCAACGGCACGCTGCAACGCGAAAGCGAGACACTGACCGAACGAGACCTGTATAACGAAAGCATCATGTTAGGTTTAAGGACCAACAAAGGCGTTCCGCGTTCGCAGATAAAAGGCGACATGGAGCATTGGATAGCATCCGGCCTGTTGTGCCAAACGGCAGACGGACACATCGTCGCCACCCGAAAAGGCATACATATTTTAAACAGAATAATTGAAGATTTGATGATATGAACACAAAAAGCTGGTACAAACCGTTTTTGATTTGGTTCTGGAGCCTGTTCTTCGGAGGCATCCTGGTGGCCTTTTTAGTGATTTGGCTGATCGCCAAAGGTGCGTTGGGCTACTTGCCGCCGTTGGAGGAGCTGCAGAATCCGAAGAACACTTTCGCGAGCGAGGTCATTTCCGCCGACATGCAGTCTCTTGGTCGTTATTACCGCTATGAGAACCGCATCGGTGTGCAATATTCGGACCTGTCGCCCAACCTGGTCAATGCCCTGATAGCGACCGAGGATGTGCGTTTCTACCAGCATACGGGCGTCGATTTCAAGTCCATGTTCCGCGCCGTGCTTAAGTTAGGCCGTGCCGGAGGCGGTAGTACCTTGACGCAACAGTTGGCCAAGCAGTTATGGTCTCCCCGCGCCAACAATATCTTCGAACGGGCCATGCAGAAACCCATCGAATGGGTCATTGCCACCAAGCTGGAGCGGCTCTATTCGAAGGACGAGATACTGCTGATGTACCTCAATCAGTTCGATTTCCTCTACAATGCAGTAGGTATCCAATCGGCTTCGCAAGTCTATTTCTCCTCCACCCCGTCGAACCTCAAGCTGGAGGAATCGGCCTTGTTGGTCGGGATGTGTAAGAACCCGTCGCTCTATAATCCTGTTCGCCATCCGGAACGGGCCACCAAGCGGCGGAATGTGGTGCTCGGACAGATGGAGAAGTACGGCTATATAGATGAGGCAACGCGTGACTCCATCGCTGCGCTCCCGCTCGAACTCCATTACCGCTCCGTGGATCACAAGCAAGGAGCCGCGCCCTATTTGCGTGAGTACTTGCGCGTGATGCTGACAGCCAAAGAGCCGAAGGAAAGCGACTATCCCGAATGGAACAAGCAGCAGTATCTGTTGGATCGTTGGCAGTGGGACAACAACCCCTTATACGGTTTCTGCGAGAGGGATGAAAATAGGAAAGCCGACGGCAGCAAATACGATATCTACCAGGATGGTTTGAAGATCTACACGACTATCGATTCACGGATGCAGCAGTATGCCGAAGAGGCCGTGAGCGAGCATATGCAGGCCCAGCAGAAGTCCTTCTTCAAGGAGCTGCAGAAGAAGAAAAACGCACCTTTCTCCCGTTCCTTGACCCAAGAAGAGATCGACGGCATCATGAATCGCTCGATGCGCCAGACCGACCGTTACCGCAACATGAAACGGGCAGGCGTCAGCACCGACTCCATCCTGAACGCCTTCCATACACCGCGTGAGATGCAGGTCTTCACTTACGACCGCGGCATGATCGACACCATTCTGACGCCTTACGATTCGATCAAATGGCAGAAGAGTTACTTGCGCTGCGGATTCATGTCGATGGACCCGCATACAGGTCATGTCAAAGCCTATGTCGGCGGACCCAACTTTGCGCATTTCCAGTATGACATGACTACCAAAGGCCGTCGGCAAGTCGGCTCAACCGTCAAGCCCTACCTCTATACCTTGGCGATGGACGAGGGAATGTGGCCGTGCGACAAGTGGGTCTATGACTCGATCAGCATTGAGCTGCCTGACGGAAAAGTATGGATGCCTCGAGATACGCACGGCAAGCACAGAGGCGACACCGTGACGCTGACCTGGGGACTGAAAGAGTCGTCCAACTGGATGTCGGCCTACCTGATGTCGCTCTTCACGCCCGAACAGCTGGTCAAGATCATGCAGTCCTTCGGCATCCAGGGACAGCTGGATCCCGTCGTGTCGCTGTGTCTGGGTCCCTGCGAAGTGAGTGTGGAGGAGATGGTAGATGCCTATACCACTTTTGCCAACAAAGGCATCCGTACCGAACCGCTGTATGTGACGCGTATCGAGGACAACAAAGGCAATGTGATCGCCTCTTTCACGCCGCGCACACACGAGATCATCAGCGAGACCACGGTCTATAAGATGCTGTATATGCTGCGGGCTGTGCTGGATCACGGAACGGGTGTACGGATGCGCTTCAAATACGGTGTTACGGCGCCGATGGGCGGCAAAACCGGCACGACCAACAACAACTCCGACGGCTGGTTCATGTGCTTCACGCCGTCTCTGGTCAGCGGTACTTGGGTAGGCGGTGAAGATCGTGGCATACATTTTGATAATATGAAAGAAGGACAGGGTGCGTCAATGGCTTTGCCTATCTGCGCACTCTATATGCAGAAAGTGCTCGCGGATAAGGATTTAGGCTATAGTCCGGACGAGCAATTCGATGTTCCGGCATGGTTCGACCCAAATGAGGGATGTAAATAAGGTGAAAGGTGAAAAGTGAAAGGATAAATAGGGTGAAAGGTGAAAGGTTAAAGGTGAAAGGAATGTTTCTTCTCATCTTCCTTTCAATTTTCAATTTTAAATTTTCAATTTGCCGTGCGCAGCTCAACACCGACCGTATCACCGCGATCGGACGGAACGCCTTGTATTTTGAGGACTACATCCTTTCGATTCAGTACTTCAATCAGGTCATTAATCTCAAACCCTATCTGAGCGAGCCGTACTTCTACCGGGCAATCGCCAAGATTCAGCTGGAGGACTATCAGGGAGCCTTGCGGGACTGTAACGCAGCTATCGAGCGGAATCCCTTCTCGCCGGGTTGCTACTATGCCCGCGGATATATCTACCTGCAGCTCAACGAACTGGCCAAGGCGGAAGCGGACTACTCGGAAGCGCTGGTCTTCTCGCCGGAGAATCGCACCTATATGTTATTACGCGCAGACACACGCGCGCAGATGAAACAGTATGACGCAGCTCTTGAGGATATAGAGCAGTTATTGCGCAGGGAACCGCAGTCAGCCTCCGTGTGGAGCGAGAAAGGGCGTATATGCATCCTCAAAAGCGACACCTTGGCTGCCCTGGAGGCCTTTGAGCAAGCCGCCAAATACGATAAGACCAACCCTGCCGTATGGTCGGCACTCGGTGTGACCAACCTCATGCTGGAGCGGGAAGACGAAGCCTATGTGCAACTGACCCAGGCCATCAACTTGGGCAGCAAATGGGCAGGCGACTATATCAACAGGGGTATCATTCACTACCGCCGCAATAATTATCGGGGTGCCTTGAACGACTACAACGAGGCTGTCAAGATAGCACCGCGGGATGCCGATTGCTATTATAACAGAGGTATCATGCGTCAGGAAGTGGGCGACTACAACAACGCGCTGGCGGATCTGAACACGGCTATTTCCCTCAAGCCCGACCGCACCGAGATGCGCTACCAGCGAGGACTCGTAGAGATGCAGCTCAAACAATGGAAAGAGGCGGTAAGCGATATGGACTCGCTCATTGCGCGTTATCCCTATTTCCTGCCTGCCTATTATGTGGCGGCCCAAGCCTCGTCGCAGCAAGGCAAGACCAAAGCGGCGTACCTGTACCGCCAGAAAGCGCAAGACTTAGAGCAGCGCAAGGAAGAGATTCAGGCGCAACAGGCCGCACAGCCGAACACCGACCTGCTGATAGCCGATGCACAACCGCAGAAGAAAGATCACCGCAAAGAATTCTCTTCCAGTACGGCGCAAAACCAGCAGGACTTGCCCGAAGAGGAACAGAAATACGACTCGCAGACACGCGGAACGGTGCAGAAACGCCACCAGGATGTGGTGAACGAACCGAGTATCGTGCTCAGCTACTACACCCAGGACCGCAGTCTGCGACGGACCAATTATTATCATCCGTTGGTGGACCGGCTCAACAAGCGGGAAGTGCTGCCGGCAGCGCTTAAGTTCACCTCGCAGGAACTGACGCTGACAGCCGAAATGGTGGATTTCCACTTCTCGGAGATACGCCGCCTGACCCAACTAATGGACGAGAAAGAGGATGTGACCTTGTACCTCGCGCGGGCTATCGAGTTCGCCATCATCAAGGACTACACCAGCGCCGTTGAGGATTGCACCAAAGCGCTGTTGGTGGCCGACAAAGAGATCGAACCCGTCGTCGTCTTCTGCCGTGCTATCTGGCGGGCGCGGATGACCGATGCCGACAACGAGCTCATACTGCGGGACTACAACCATGTGTTAGGCTTGCAACCCGACTTCACCTTCGCCATCTACAACAAAGCGAACATCCTCTGCGCCCAGCGCAACTACACGGAGGCTATCCACTGCTACACACAGGCTATCGAACAGGACGCGGACTTTGCGGAGGCCTACTTCAACCGCGGACTGACCTATATCTATACCGGCGAAAACGAGAAAGGCCTGCTCGACCTCAGCAAAGCCGGTGAATTGGGTATCTATCAGGCATATAATTTGATTGCAAGATTCAAATAAAGTGAAAAGTGAAAGGTGAAAAGTGAAAGGATAAATAGGATGAAAAGTGAAAGGTTAAAGGTGAAAGGAATGTTTCTTCTCATCTTCCTTTCCATTTTCAATTTTCAATTTTCAATTTGCCGCGCCCAGCTCCTCTACGAGATAAGCGGCAACGGAGCACGGAGCAAGTCGTATGTGCTGGCCACCAACCGCTACGTCGAGATGCAGTTTCTGGACACCATACCCAACGTGTTCAAGTGCTTCGGCAAATGCGACAAAGTACTGACGGAATTTGCCATGCAGGACTACGAAGCGCTCGCCGCTTTGCGTCAGGCAGCCCTCCTACCCGACTCTATCATATTGCGTAATTTCTACGGCGAAAAGGAGTACGAGTTTATAGACAACAGTCTTCGCATCAATATCGGGATGAATTTAGAGCAGTTGTGCCGGATGAAACCATCCTACCTGACGGAGCTCTATCGGGCGGAATTGATGAAAGAATGGCTCAGGTATGACGAGCAGAAATCGATGGAGAGTTTCTTTGAGAATGTAGCTGCGGAACGCAACATGCCGGTCATCGGACTGGACAACATAGGCGAGACGATGTATATGCTTTTCGACCGCGAACCGTTCCATTGGCAGTGCAAGGAACTAATCAAAGTGATGGAGTATCCGGAGAACGAAGTGAAGCAGGAGAGGACCTTACGGCAGATGTATCTCGACGGACGCCTGTCGGACATGGCCTACCAGGTGGAGGGACCGGACAACAAGACGAGCCTGTCGTTTTCGGACTATAAGGTCTGGTGCCAGCGCAACAAAGAATGGGTCAAACGCCTCAAGCCCTACCTGACCGAAGGCAAATGCTTCATCACGCTCAACGCCGTCTATCTGGGCGGAGACAAAGGGCTCTTGGAACAGCTGCGGGCTGCGGGATATCGCGTTCGGCCCGTGAACAGAGGAATAAAAAACAATAAAACAGATGTATATGAAAAAGGTATTTAATGTGTTGGTAGCCCTCATGATGACTACCATGCTGGTCAACGCTGCGGAACGCGGCAAGTTTATTCACATCGATGCGTCGGTCAACAAGAACCTCAAGCCGCAGATCGCGTTCTGCCAGGAGCAGAAGAATGGTCAGGCCGTAACCACCCTACTCGTGAAGACGGTCAACACCAATGCCTACAACGAGTTCACCGACGACTCACGAATCCTGATTCGTTTTGCGGACGGCAAGGCGGTGCGTTTGAACCGTGTACCCGGCGTGGAAGTGAAGAAGGACAAACACACCGAGAAAGCAGCCAACGCCACGATCACCAAGTACTGGACGGAAGTGCTCTACGAGACCACGCCGGATGTTATCGACCGCCTGGAAGCGGGCACGGCCATCATCAAGATTCGCGTCGTCTATAAGGAGAACGATGCCAAGGACTACGAGATTGCAGAAGGCTATCAGGCCAAGCTGGCTGCAGACCTGCTGAAATCGTATAAGGAGGCTGCCCAGAAGAACAGACAGAATAACGGCGACTTGGCTGATGAGGATTTCTAAAAAGTGAAAGGTGAAAAGTGAAAGGATAAATAGGGTGAAAGGTGAAAGGTTAAAGGTGAAAGGAATGTTTCTTCTCATCTTCCTTTCAATTTTCAATTTT
>JAFSKL010000037.1 GCA_017448985.1 Paludibacteraceae bacterium | reverse complement strand
TTTAATTTTTAATTTTTAATTTCTGTCGTGCACGAGTTAGGAATCGTATTCTATATTATAAGAGATGTCAAGAAAGCGGCAGAAGAACATGGCGTTGAGCATGTCTCGGCGGTGGTGATGAACATCGGCGAGGTGTCCACTATTGTACCGGAATACTTGAACGATTGCTGGCGTTGGGCGGCAGATAAAGAAGAGTTGCTGCGGGGTTGCGAATTGAAGATCGAACCGATACAGGCGGTGACCCATTGCGACGGTTGTGGCAAGGAGTACCCCACGGTGGCGCATGGAAAGATCTGTCCGCATTGCGGCAGCGAGAAGACTTGGCTGCTACAAGGGAACGAAGTGGAGATAAAGGAGATTGTTGTGCCACAATCTCATTAAATTGTTAAACTGTTAAATCGTAAAATCGTAAATAATATGGCTTGTTTTATTGTACCATTAGTACAGGCGGTGGCAACAACGGCATACCGCAAACGTATGGAGAAAACGCAGGTTGAACCTGCACAAAGTAACTACCATGCGCTCATCAAGCATCTACCGGCTCTGGAGAAAATGCTCTGGGGCGGTTCATTGATGCTGATAGTGGATCATATCCTCAACGGCGAGGTGACATGGATGTACCCGTTCTTTACCGCCCTGGAGACCGAAGGAGGCGGTTTGGTGATGCTCAAAGAGATGCTGACCGTGGGAGTACCGATGTCGGTAATCGTCACCGTTGCATGGGCGGCTTGGGCTTACGCCAGGGAAATTAAAAATTCAAAATTAAAAATTCAAAATTAGACATACCCCCATATCGACATATCGTCATATCGATATACCGATTATAATCAATCATTTAATCTTTAAATTTACTAATCTATGTTTTTTGAAGTGTATGGGGCAAATGCCCTTGCTCAATGGGGAATGCTATTAGTTGTCCTCGTGGGCTTAATCCTTTTCAATGAGTTTGCTCGCCGTACGAAACTCGGCGGTGCTATCACGTTCTTCGCTATTCCGCTGGCACTGACGATTTATTTCATTGCCATCGCAGTGGGTGCCCGTATGGGTGCTGAGTGGGCGCTGACGAACCAGACTCATCTGTACATGAACGGTTGGTTCCACTATGCCAAGCTGTATGCTGCGCTGACCGGATGTATTGGTTTTATGATGATCAAGTACGAATGGGGAATTGGCGCAAAACGCTGGTTCAAACCGTTCCCGTTCATCATCGTAGCTATTAACATTCTGATTGCCGTGGCCTCGGATTTCGAGTCCGCTATCATGGGTTGGAACAAATGGTGGCTGTCAAGCGAAGGTGTATGGTTGTATGGCGGTTGGCACAACGTATTCAACGGTGTTGCCGGTCTGTTCAACATCTTCTGTATGACCGCATGGTGGAATGTGTATCCGTCCAAGGACAAGAAAGATATGATTTGGGCGGACATGACTTGGGTCTATATCCTCGTTTATGACATCTGGAACTTCGCGTACACGTACAACTGCCTGCCGACACACAGCTGGTATTGCGGTATTGCGTTGTTGCTCGCTCCAACAGTAGCTGCTCTCCTTTGGAACCGTGGCGGTTGGATTCAGAACCGTGCTAACACTCTGGCTATCTGGTGTATGTTTGCACAGGTATTCCCGCTCTTCCAAGAGGTCTTCAAAGACGGTTTCCACAAGTTCAGTTGGGTTGTTCTGCCGACGCAGTACGTCAACGGCTTTGATACCATCACCGCTCTCTATGCAGAGGCTGGCGGTGAGGCTGCAGCAACCGGTACTACTATCGAGGCTGTGGGTGCTACAGCTGCTAATCCGACCGCTATGTTGGTCATCTCCGCGCTGGCGCTCATTACGAACATTGTTGCTTTTGGCTACATCATGCATCAAGCCAAGGTACGCCGCATCAACCCGTATAAGGAGGATGTCTTCGTTAATCAGAAGTACTACAAAGACGCGATGGCTCGCGCCGTGGTCAATAGCTAATAGACGGAAATACAGCTATAAGTAGCTGAAAGCGAAAGAAAAATCGTCCTTCGGGGCGATTTTTTTTGTCTTTATTTGCATATATCAAAAAAAAGTAGTATTTTTGTGCCCGATTTTGAAAAAAAAGTCCTTTTGGCATAATTGCGAGCATGTTTTTAAATAGAATAATTGTATGAAACCAATCGATGAATTGACCATTGCGATGGCAAGTGACCACGCAGGTTTTGGACTCAAATCCATGATTCAGTTGTACTTGGAGCGTGAAGGCGCCAAGGTAATCGATTTCGGCTGTCACTCCATGGAGAATTGTGACTTCCCGGATTTTGCCCATCCGATGGCTACGGCTGTAGAAAAAGGCGAATGTGACTTGGGTATCGGCTTCTGCTACACCGGAAACGGTATGGCGATGGCCGCTAACACGCACCCTCATGTACGAGCCACTATCTGTTGGGAACCGCGTATGGCTGAGAACGCCCGCCGTTTCTTTGATGCGAATATCCTCTGCTTGCCGACAGGTTATGTGGCTCCTGACAAGGCACTGGATATCATTCACTCGTTCGTCACAACTGCTTTTGACGGCGGTGAGCGTTATATGCGCCGTATTCAACATTTGGCAAATCCTAATGAGTTGAAGTAAGATGAATAAGTTTAATGTAAAACTTCATGTGTTGGCACCGCTGACTGCGTTGGTGGTGCTTGTCCTTTGGTTTTTGCCGGTATCGGCTTTCGGCATCGAAGGACTGACGGTTGTTCAGCAGCGCACGATAGCTATTTTTGCATACGCAGCCTTGATGTGGATGTTCGAAATCATCCCTGCTTGGGCTACTTCGGTCACTACGATCGTGTTCCTGCTGCTGGCCGTTTCCAACAAAGGCCTGACCAGTGCCGATATGGGTTCGTTGGTCAATTTCCGCGAACTGATGGCTTCGTTTGCCGATCCTATTATTATGCTCTTCTTGGGCGGTTTCGTTCTGGCTATTGCAGCCAGCAAAGTGGGCTTGGATGTGGTCCTGGCGCGTGTGCTGCTCAAGCCTTTCGGTACCAACCCGAAATGGGTATTGCTCGGTTTCCTGACCCTCATCAGCGTCATGTCAATGTTTATGAGTAATACGGCGACGGCCGCTATGATGCTGGCTTTCCTTGCGCCGGTACTCCGTACGCTGCCGGCAGATGGCGGTGGTCGTGTGAGTCTGGCTATGTCCATACCTATTGCCGCCAATATCGGTGGTCTGGGAACGCCTATCGGTACGCCTCCGAACGCTATCGCAATCGGTCAGTTGGCGGCTATGGATATCAACGTCGGTTTCGGCGCATGGATGATCCGTATGGTGCCGGTGGTGATCATCATGATCCTCTTCGCATGGTGGTTGCTGATGTTCCTTTTCCCCTTCAAGGCAAAGGATGTGAAGATCGTCATCGAGCCGGATGAACACCATGAGATCGGTTGGGAGTTCTGGGTTGTAACCGTGACCTTCATTGCAACGATCCTCCTCTGGATGACAGGTGAGCTCACTCACCTCAACTCCAATGTGGTTGCCCTCATTCCGTTTGGCGTCTTTGCTTTACTCGGTATCTTCAAACGCGATGACTTCGCGAAGATCGACTGGCATGTGCTGTGGATGGTAGCCGGAGGTTTTGCTATCGGAACGGCGCTCAACAAAACCGGCTTGGCCGCCGCGTTGGTAGAAGCTATTCCGTTCAGCAGCTGGTCTGCTATCGCCGTGCTCATCATCGCCGGTCTGCTTGGCTGGTTGCTGTCTAACTTCATTGCCAACTCGTCGGCAGCGAACCTGCTCGTACCTATCTTGGCCGTTGTGGGAACCGCTATGAGTGAGCAGTTAGGCGCTTTCGGTGGTGTGACCACCTTGCTCGTCTGCGTGGCCGCTTCCACCTCCTTCGCGATGTTGCTGCCTATCTCCACGCCGCCGAATGCCATCGCTTGTTCGACAGGTCTGATCAAGACCAACGAAATGGCGAAAGTGGGCCTTATCGTCGGTTTGGTCGGTATCGCGCTGGCTTATACAGTAATCATGTTATTCCCGTTCTAAATGAATTGGTTAAGTAATTTGTTTTTCGGAACAAGCGTCGCACACTCTGTTTTTGTGCTGGCGCTTGTCATCGCTGTAGGTATATTCCTGGGAACGCGGCTGAAGGTCAAAGGCATCACCATAGGCATCACGTGGATCCTTTTCTGCGCGATTGCTTGCAGTCATTTCGGTATGACCTTGCATCCGATGGTGGAGTCTTTTGCCAAGGATTTCGGTCTCATCCTCTTTGTTTATTCGATCGGTCTTCAGGTCGGTCCGGGTTTCTTCTCATCCTTCGGACAAGGCGGTATCCGGCTTAATATCCTGGCGGCAAGTATCGTGCTCTTGGGCTGCATCACGGCGTACGTGATCCATGTCCTGAGCGGCGTGGACATCGCTACGATGACCGGTATACTCTTCGGTGCAGTAACCAACACGCCGGGTCTCGGTGCAGCGCAGCAGACGTTCTTTGACGTCACCGGCATGGAGAACCCTGACATCGCTTCCGGATATGCTATGGCATATCCCTTAGGCGTGGTAGGTATCATTTTCTCGCTGCTTCTGCTTCGATGGATCTTCCGGATCAAACCCGAACAGGAGGAAGAACGCTTGCAATCCGAGCGAGGCGAAGAGCAAAAGATCGAGCATATCGACATCACCTTGACGAACCCGCAGGTGGACGGTATCCGTGTGCGGGATCTCAAGCTGCTGACGCATGTGGATATCATCGTCACCCGACTCATAGATGGCAGCGGTTCCGAACAGATGCCGGATGCCGACACTATTCTCCATATAGGCGATAAAGTGCGTTTCGTAGGCGATCTCAAGAACGAGAAGACCCTGCTGCTCTTAGGTCCTAAGACCGAGGTGGCATGGGAAGAGAAAGAGAAAAATATCCACCTCGTCAGCCGCCATATCGTTGTCACCAAACCCAAGATCAACGGTAAGCGTATCGCGGATCTGAAGGTGCGCGAAGCGTTTAACATCACCATCTCGCGTGTTCGTCGTGCCGGTATCGAACTGCTTGCTACCTCTGATTTGCGTCTGCAGATGGGTGACCGTTTGACGGTAGTTGGCGAAGCCGAAGCGGTGGACAAGATCGCGAAAGCGTTTGGTAACTCGACCAAGAAGCTGGACGCGCCGAACCTTGCCTCACTCTTCTTCGGTATCGTGCTCGGTGTGACGCTAGGTTCGTTGCCGATCATGTTGCCCGGTCTCGGTCAACCCTTCAAACTGGGTCTGGCGGGCGGAACGCTTATCGTGGCTATCCTCATGGGTGCTTTCGGTACCAAATGGCATCTGGTCACCTACACCACTACCTCTGCCAACCTCATGATCCGCGAGATAGGTATCGCGCTCTTCTTGGCGGCGGTCGGTTTCGGCGCAGGAAAGACCTTCATCCCTACCCTCGTAGGCGGTGGTTACGTCTGGATAGGTTACGGTGTGATCATCACGCTGTTACCGCTACTCATCATCGGTTTCATCAGCCGTAAATGGCTCAAGTTGGATTATTTCACGCTAATGGGACTGATAGCCGGTTCGACGACCGACCCGCCCGCACTTGCGTATGCCACCGGTCAATCAGCGAATAACGACAGGTCCGCTGTGGCGTACTCTACCGTCTATCCTGTGACCATGTTCCTGCGTGTGCTCACAGGACAACTGATGATATTATTGTTTTTATAAAACATATTTAGCTTTATGAAAAAATCAATTTTGGTGCTTGTCGCCCTTCTCATCGCTTTCGTGCCTGCTTTTGCGCAGGACTCCGTTAAGGTAGCCAAGAAAGCAGAAGTCAAGAGCCACCTCAAGCAGCATTTCAAACCCTATGGGTTTATCCGTAACTTTTTCGCCTACGACAGCCGCGAGTGTATCGCCGGAACAGGTGACCTCTATTTCTACATGCCCAAAGACGAAGCCTGGAACAAGACGGATGATCCCGCCTTGCGCGAGGACCTCAATAATGTCAGCTCGTTCCGTTTCTTGTCGCTTACAACCCGCGTGGGCCTCAATATAGTGGGATACAAATGGCGTAATACGGAGTTCAGCGGTAAGATAGAAGCCGATTTCTATGCGGGCATCAGCAAAGTGGGTAGCGGAAATCACGCTGTCTCCGGTACGGCGCAGCTCCGGCTTCGCCAGGCCTATGTGGCGCTTGGATGGGACAGCTTGAAGATGGGCAAAGACTTTGCGCGTTTGGATCTGACGCTTGGTCAGACCTGGCACCCGATGGCTGCAGACTTGTGTGACGCCATTGCCCTCAACAGCGGTGCTCCGTTTGGACCCTTCAACCGCTCGCCGCAAGTGAGGATGGATGCGCGTCTGGGTAAGTATGTGACCTTGACTGCCGCAGGATTATGGCAAATGCAGTACCTCTCGATTGGTCCGGAAGGACAATCGGCAGAGTATATGCTCTATGGCAAGACGCCGGAGGCTTACTTGGGCCTCTCTTTCCATGACAAAGGATTTATCCTGCGCGCCGGTGCCGATGTGCTGAGTATCAAACCGCGTCAGTTTGGAGAGGCACAGGATGCCGACGGAAATGTCATTTTGGGAACAGACGGCAATCCGCTGAAAATCACGGTCAAGGACCGTATTACGACCGCTTCGCCCTTCCTCTATCTGCAATATAAGAAAGGCGAGTTCTCCATCAAAGCCAAGACCATCTTTGCCGAGTCTGGAGAACATATGAACATGAACGGCGGTTACGGCGTGAAGAAAGTGAATGCGGATGGTTCGTACGAATACACGCCGACACGCACTTCGAGTTCGTGGATCAGCCTCGTTTATGGCGGTAAAGTGGGTGCACAGGAAGACAAACACCCGCAGAAGTTGCAAGGTATTCTCTTTGCCGGCTATGTGGAGAACCTCGGTACGAAAGAGGCGTTGGCCACCAAAGCGGATGGCAGCCTTGTGGGCTACTATTACCCGCGTGTGAAGAATATGAACCGCATGTGGCGTCTCACGCCTACTTTGCTCTACACCGTTGGTAAGTTCCAAGTCGGTCTGGAGTACGACATCACTTCTGTTCACTACAGCGACGGCAAACTCAATCCCGAAAACGGTCTGTCCGTCAACGGCCTCCATTGGGTCACCAACCACCGCGTACAGCTCATGACCAAGTACAATTTCTAACTCAACGGCTATCGTCTATTGCACACGAATGGATACGAGGCTATATGTAGCTACCCAAGAGGTCATCGACCGAGTACACGCGTACATGCGTAAGCACCCCGAAAGCGAATTGCACAAGTGCGGCAAGATGTTCGGGGTGCTGGTCTTTGATGGAGGGTATCTCGCGGCTTTCTCCGCTAAACTCGATGGTTCCTATCACCACGAAGGATTTGTGCCTCCTGTCTATGAGTTGACGCACGAACCGATAGGAAAGAGTAGGGATGAGTCAAGGCGCTTGCAGCGCTTGTTGTTCGCCAACTATAATTTCCTAAACGGCAAAGGCGAGAGCAAGAATCTCTTGGAGATCTTTGCCAATGAGACACCGATCATCCCTGAGGATGAGTGGTTTGGTAAAAAGGGGTTACGGGTTACAGGTTACGGGTTACGGGAAGATGCAAATAGTGAGAAGTTGCCGCCTTCAGGGGCAGGGGAGTGCTGTGCACCTAAGTTGCTGCAATACGCCCTCACGCATGGTCTCAAACCGCTTGCTTTGGCAGAGTTCTGGATCGGAGCACCATCGAAAACTGAGATTAGGCAAGAGGGTCAGTTCTATGCGCCGTGTTCCGGCAGGTGTGTGCCCATTCTCAGGCATATGACGCAAGGGCTGGAGGGGTTACAGGTTAAGGGTTACGGGTTACGGGATACCGGTTACGGGTTACAGGTTACGGGTTACGGGAAGCCGGAGATCCTTTTTGAGGACGAATGGTTGATGGTGGTCAATAAACCCGCCGGACTTCTCTCCGTTCCCGGTAGATCGGACGAACCTTCAGTAGAAAGTCTGCTGCACGCCAAGGCTGTACATCGTCTCGATCAAGATACCAGTGGACTCCTCGTGTTGGCCAAGACGCCCGAGGTCTATAAGACGCTGCAGGCCTATTTCCAGCGCCGCGACATCCTCAAACGCTACGAAGCCGTTTGTAAGCCAATTTTCAATTTTCAACTTTCAATTTTCAATTTAGAAGGGCAAATCGATTTGCCCCTTCTTCCTGATCCCTACGACCGACCGCGACAGATGGTTAGTCTCGAACATGGCAAACCGGCTATCACGCGCTATCATATTCGCGAACACCGTCCCGATGGCACCCTCTTCGTTGATTTCTACCCGCTCACCGGTCGTACGCACCAGTTGCGCGTCCATGCCGCTCATCCAGATGGCCTGAATGCACCCATCGTGGGCGACCGCCTCTACAATGCACCAATGACCAATGACCAATTACCAATTACAAATCGTCTTCTGCTCCATGCAGCGGAGATACGGTTTGTGCACCCTGTGACGCAAAAAGAGATGCATTTCTGCATCCCTTCCCATTTCTAAAACAGCTTACTGCTTTTCTGCAAAGTAGCGCCAGAGCGGTGCTGCGTGCAGAGCCTGGATAATCTCACCGTCACGGAGCATCTCCAATACCTGCGCCGGATCCATGACATCGACATGAATATCTTCCGTTGCTTCCTGATGTTGATCCCGCACTTTCTCTACACCCGTTGCAAGGAAAGTGTAGGAGAGGTTGTTATGGTTCGTCGGATTCGGCGACAGAGTCATTAACAAACGCCATTCCCCGCCTTCATAACCCGTCTCTTCGCTTAACTCCCGCTTGGCTGCTTCCATCGGTGTCTCACCCGGATCGATGACACCTGCCACGAGTTCGTAATGGGTCTCGCCTAAAGCATGACGGTATTGGTCCACAAGCACCATCTTGCCGTCTTTGGTGATGGCGATGACATTGATCCAGTTTGGAAATTCGAGCACAAACCAACTCGGAATCTGCTTGCCGTTGGGCAACTCTACACACTCTTGCCGCACCGACAGCCACGGTCCGATACGCAGGATGTTCTCACTTTTGACCACCTTCCATGGGCGGTTTTCTAACTTAGGATAAGCCATATGCAATTAACTTAAAGCCTGGCGAAGCGCCTTCACCATCTCGTCATATTCCGCCTCGGTCAGATAGACTTTCCCCGGATTCATCTGAAAAGTGCCGCCATAATCCGGACCATCCACATACTTCGGAGCCAGATGGAAATGCAAGTGACTCAGTTTGTCGGAATAGGCGCCGTAGTTGATCTTCTCGGGCTTGAACAGTTGTTGCATCGCACGCGTCACATCCGCCACATCCGCCATGAACAGATTGCGCTGCTCGTCGTCCAGTTCATTGAGGTCATTCACATGCTTGTCGTACGCCACCAGGCAACGGCCGTGATATGTCTGCTCTTTGAACAGGAACGCACGCGATACGCGCAGGTGACAAATCTCAATCATGAGATTGTGCAAGGTCTCATTGTTGGTGCAATAGAGACAATCTTTCGGGTCTGAATACATAATTCGATTTGTTTATATGTTATTTGTTAATGTTAAACTGCATCGTTGCGCTCACCCAATGTCGCGGCTGGACGACACCGGAGAAGTCGTAATACAACTGATTCGCCATGTTGTGGGCATCGATGCTCACTTTGATGAACGCGTTGCGCCAATAGACGCTTCCGTCCAACAGCCACACCGGCTTATAAGTTTCAATCGCGCCTTCCAAGGAGGTGTATTCGCCTTCGCGTTTGCGAAATGACAAAGCCCATGAAGCACCGAAACCCTTGTATATCTTGTGCTCAATCCGCAAAGTCGCTTTGTGCCGCAGATAATCCAACACATAAAGCGACATCATTCCTCCGGCATCAGCCGCCACATCGCAGAACGCATAACTCAGCTCCACGCGTTGGATCCACTCAAATCCCTGTACGCCTACCGTCGCTTCCGCACCTGCCGCGTTGACTGTTGAGTTATTCATACTGCGCCATACCACAACTTCCGGATTAGGCTCTTTGATCCAATCGATGATATCCCGTCCCCAACGGTAATAGCCTGCCACCGAAGCGTACCAATGTCCCTTGCTGTACTGCGCCGACAACTCCACTTGAATCGCTTTCTCCGGTCTCGTCAACGAGTCTGCCTGTTGCGTAGCCGAGTGGTAATACAAATCCGTGAACGTCGGCACACGAATCGCTCTGTTCACGTTCGCAAACAACTGTAAACCGTGTATCGGTTCATAGCCTATGTTCGCGCCTACCGACCAATCGTGGCCAAACTGCGAATTCCATATACCCGTACCGCCTACCGCTGCACTCAAGCCACGCCAGTAGAAACGCTGCTCCGCAAAATAACGCACTTGCAGCCTGTTATGTTCGCCTATGTTCGACGACCGGATATACTCATCGCGCACATCGGCACCCGCCATCGTCTTTGACCACTCGTTCGACCAACTGCCCTCCACATGCGCACCGGCCGTGTGCGTCCAATGCCTGTTAGGGCTGTACCAATCGGGTGCAGGTACTCCTTTCGAATCTTTGCCGTCCCGATACAATTCAAATCGGTCATAGTGCGCCCGATAGTACGCGTTTGCTCCAATAGCCCAGCCGCTCTGCCAGCGATGTCGGTAAGCCAACGAACCAAACACCGTGCGAGTGGCATCGAACTGATTCGGGTATTTGGTCGAGTAGAAACAATTCGCACCTGCGTTCTTCATCTGCGCACCCGCTTGCACATCCAAATCCTTATATCCCGTTTGCACATAAGCGTTCACGATATGGTAATCGGTGTTGGACGCATAGCCTTCCGACCCGTTATACGATACCGAGCCTTTCACCATTAACCCTTCACCATTCACCCATTCACCCATTAAAACCGGATTCGCCAATCCATATTCACCGGCTGTCATTTGTCCCGTAACCCGTAACCTGTCTCTCGTATCCCCTTTCGTTACAATATTGATCGCCCCGGAAAAAGCATCTATGGCGTAGTTCGTCCCTTGCAACACCTCAATCCGTTCAATCATCAGCGCGTCCACGGGGATATCCATCGAGTAGTGTTCGGTCTGCGGATCGGTCATGTCGATACCATTCAGTAGCACTTTCACCTGTTTGGCTGAACCGCCACGAATTGAAGGGTCCATCTGCACACCGCTTGCACCGCGTTGCCGCACATCCACTCCGGGTATGTATTGCAGCACGTCCGCTACGGTCGTTACCGGTAGCAGTTGCACCTCCTCTGCCGTCATCGTCGCTACCAACCGATATCCGCTAACGGCCAATCCTTCGCCTTTATGTCCTTCGACACGCACCTCATCCAGCTCCCGATACCGCACATCCGTCGTGTCCGGAACCCCTGTGCCTTCCGCAACCCCTGTGAAATCCGTAGTCTCCGTATTAGCGAATAGGGGTAATCCTAGACTTATCAGCAACCCAAATACTATCTGCCGCCTCTTTATCCTGTTCATCGTTCGAAGAGCCGTAACAACTTCATCTTCATATCTCCTGCCTTACCGCTGTATGGGTGCTCGCGCAACGACAAGTTGAAATGCGTGTGACCCTTAAGCACGGTCTGCGGGTGCGTGAATTCGCGGAAACCCCATTCGCCATGATACGCGCCCATACCCGAATGACCCGTACCGTTGAACGGCACACCTTTGACCATCATATGGACACACACCTCGTTGATGCAACCGCCGCCAAACTGTTGCGTCTGCATCACACGATTCGCCCAACGCATATCTTTCGTGAACACATACATCGCTAACGGGTGCTCGCGGTCGGCAATAGTATCCATGAGGGCATCCACTTCCGCGTCTTTGAAGGGCACGATAGGCAGTAACGGACAGAAGAGTTCGTGCTGCGCAATCGATTCGTTGATATCCACCGGATAAATGATGGTCGGAGCATATTTGCGCGTCGCTTTGTCCCCTGTACCGCCGAACACGATACGGTCTCTATACGCTTCAGCCCATTTAGCACACTTGTCGTAGGCGGCATCGGTAATCAGTTTCGGGTACTCCTCATTCGTTTCCGCTTGTTCTCCTATCTGCGCTACAAAAGCGGCTTTCAGTTCAGCAATAAACGCCTCCGCTACTTCTTCGGCAACCGCAATCTGGTTGATGTTGATACATATCTGTCCGGCATTGAGCAACTTGAAGAACGCAATCTTTCGCGCAGCGTCTTTGAGGTCCGCATCTTTCCGTACCACACACCAGTTACCTGTCTCGCCTCCTAACTCAAGCGCCACCGGCGTCAGGTTCTTCGCCGCTTCGGCCAACACATGTTTGCCAACCGACGGGCTACCGGTATAGAAGATCTTATCCCATCGTTGCGCCAGACACATGTCTGCTATGTCATGTCCGCCGTCTATCAGCGTGATATATTCCGACGGAAACACTTCTGCAAAGAACTTCTTCAGGACCGCCGTACTTGCCGCGGACTTCGAACTGGACTTGATAACTACCGTGTTACCGCCACACATCGCTGCGGCTACCACACCTATCGTCAGTAGGATAGGGAAGTTAAACGGACTAATCACCAGCGTCACGCCGTAAGGCATCTTATAGACCTTCGTGAAGATACTCGGCCAGCACATCAGCCCGCTGAAATGCACCTCCGGTCGGCTCCATCTGCGCAAACCCGAAATCATCTCATTTACTTCGGTGATGATGGGACCTATGTCGCTCAGATATGCCTCCAACTCACTTCTGCCGAGGTCCTCGCATAACGCTTGAATGAACTCGTCTTGATGCGCTATCACGGCCTCTTTGAGCCGTTTCAACTGTTTGATACGCCAACTCACCGGCAGTGTCTCTCCGGTCCGAAAGAACTTCCGCTGTGCGGCTACGATGTCTCGTATCGTTTCTTCTGTGTACATGTTCTTGGTCTTTGCGTTAATTTTGCTGCAAAATTACAAAAAAACTCCCATATATACAAATTTTCTGCTCAAAAACTTGTGTAATCCCCAAAAAAGTAGTATCTTTGTGCCCGATTTTGGGATTTTATACTATGAGTTGGATCATGATTTTGCAGCTCCTCATTGTGTTGGGAGCGTTGTGGGTCGGTTCGCGGTACGGCAGTTTGGCGCTCGGTGCTATCTCCGGTATCGGTCTGGCCATCCTCGTTTTCGGCTTCGGCATGAAGCCCGGAACACCGCCGACGGATGTCATCTACATCATCATCGCGGCTGTCACCTGCGCCGGTATCATGCAGGCTTCCGGCGGTATGGATTGGCTCATTCAGTTGGCGGAGAAAATGCTTCGCAAGCATCCTGACCGTATCACTTTCCTCGCGCCGCTGACCACTTTTTTCCTGACGGTCCTTGTCGGCACTGGTCACGTGGTCTATACGCTGATGCCGATCATCTGCGACATAGCGTTGAAGAAAGGTATCCGTCCCGAGCGGCCTTGCGGCGTGGCATCTATCGCTTCGCAGGTAGGTATCACTTGCTCGCCGATTGCTGCAGCGGTCGTAGCCTTTGTCTCGATTTCCAATGCCAACGGCTTTGACATTACCATTCCGCAAGTGCTGATGATTACCATTCCTGCTTGTCTCTGTGGTCTGATGGCTGCCGCGGCGGCTTCCTATAAACGTGGTCTGGACCTTGACAAGGACCCGGTCTTCCAAGCCAAGATAGCCGATCCCGAGCAACGCGCGTATATATATATGGTAACACGGCCACGACCCTCGACCGTGAGATTCCGCAATCCGCCAAGAACAGCGTGTTCATCTTCTTGGGCGCCTTACTCATGGTCGTCTTCTTCGCCATCTTCTTGCCGAAACTGACCTATCTGCACATCAAGATGAACCAGGTGATACAGATTATCATGATTACTGCGGCAGCGCTGATGATCATCTTTTGCAAGGCTTCGCCGAAGAAAGCCGTCGCAGGTCCGGTATGGCAATCGGGAATGGTCGCAGTGGTCGCTATCTATGGTATTGCGTGGATGGCCGACACCTATTTCGGTAATTACATGCCGCAGATTCAAGACATGCTCGATGACATCGTAACCAAATATCCGTGGTCGATTGCGCTCGTCTTCTTTGCCGTGTCGGTACTGATCAACTCGCAAGGTGCCGTCGTGGTAGCCATGTTACCGCTTGCCTACAAACTCGGTATCTCGGGCGTGGTACTCCTCGGTGTACTGCCGTCGGTTTATGGCTACTTCTTTATCCCGAACTATCCCTCGGATATCGCAACGGTCAACTTCGATCGCTCGGGGACCACTGTCATCGGTAAATATCTATTGAACCACTCGTTTATGATGCCGGGGCTCATCTGCGTGACCGTCTCCACCATCGTGGCGTATTTGTTAACACTCTTAATATTCTAAGGAGAAAAATGGCTAAATAGCCAAATGAAAAAATAAATGGTAAATGGTAAATGATTAAATTGTAAATTGCTTTATGAATATCAACAATAAATTCATCATCACGATCAATCGTGAATTAGGTAGTGGCGGCCGCACGGTTGGTCGCAAGTTAGCAGAGAAACTTGGTGTCGAGTATTTCGACAAAGCTGTTATCAAAGCCCTCGAAGAGCGGTATAATCTGACCGCTGAACAGATTGAGCACCTCAAAGGTCAGGAGACCGGTTGGTGGGCGGAGTTCAAGCGTAAGATGACTTTCTCTGAAGCTGAGTACGATCTCAACCAGACAAACATCGAGACCGAGGATGTGTTCCGTGCAGAGACGCAGATTCTCAAAGCGCTTGCCAAAGAGAACTCGTGTGTCATCGCAGGACGTACCGCGTTCTATATGTTCCGTGACCATCCCAACCACCTCAGTATCCTCATTCAAGCTTCGATACCTTGCCGAATGGCGCGTGTGGCGCGGGAACAGAATATGTCTAAAGAGGAAGCGAGGCTCACCATCGACAAGGTCGATCGAATGCGCGAGAACTATGTCCGCGAGTTTACCGGCACTTCCCGTTACGACACCCGCAACTACCAGCTCGTCATCAACATGGACGAAATAAACGAGGACGCGGCTGTGGATCTCATCATCGCTTATATTCGCAGCATGGCGGCCTGAGTTTTCAGGAGAACGCTCCAGGGCACGTGTAATAGTTATTTTTTTTGACGCACTATGATACACATCAACGAAGAAGCAGCAAGATGTCTGCTATGCTATGACGCTCCTTGTGGAGAGAAAGTGGCTCGCGCCATTCGCGCAGCGCGTTTCGACAATCTATGGACGGCTGTTGAACTCTTTAATCAGCTCTCGGACGACGAACTGGCTTCTGCCGAAAAGGCTTGTATTCATTACGACAAACCCATCCGGATTAGCGAACTGAAGCAAGCAATCATAAATCCTAAATCTGAAGAAATCGTACCCCCTGCGGGTAAAGAAATCCTAAATCCTAAATCCTCACTCCCCTCGCTGGAGCTCAATTTCTGCAACATCACCTGCGAGAACCCGTTCTTCCTGGCTTCGTCGGCTATCTGCACGAACTATGAGATGGTGGCGCGGGCATTGGAGGCCGGATGGGCGGGGGTGTTCTACAAGACCATCTGCAAACAGGATATCCGTGAGGTCTCCCCCCGCTTCGATGCCGTGCGCAAAGAGGGTACGCCTTTTGTCGGCTTTAGGAACATGGAGCAGCTTTCCGAAAACCCCTATACCGTGGATTTTGACATCCTCCGCCGCCTCAAGCAGAACTACCCTTCGAAGATTATCATTGCCTCCATCATGGGGCAGACCGAAGAGGAATGGATCGAGCTGGCGAAGATGGCGCAGGACGCCGGATGTGACGCCGTCGAACTCAATTTCTCCTGCCCGCAGATGCGTCTGACCGGACTCGGTTCCGACATCGGGCAGAACGATGAACTCATCCTCTTCTATACCTCTTTTGTCAAGGGAGCCGTCTCTATTCCCGTAATCCCGAAAATGACGCCGAATATCATGTCCATGAGCACGCCGGCGCTGGCTTCTTTCTACGGCGGCGCATCGGGCATCAGCGCCATCAATACCATCAAATCCATCACTATGTCGCACGAAGCGGAAGTGAGCGAGAAGAAGACAGTTAGCGGCTACTCCGGCAAAGCCGTCAAACCGATTGCGCTACGCATGATCTATGAGATAACCGGCAACCCCATCCTGCACAACGCAGGCATCGAGAAACACATGGATATCAGCGGTATCGGAGGTATTGAGACCTGGCGCGACGCGCTGGAGTTCATCCAACTCGGCTGCCGAAACGTGCAGGTATGCACCGCCGTCATGCAATACGGATATCGTATCATCGACGACCTCATCCTCGGTCTCCAACATTATATGCAGGAGCGTGGTATTACCGAGCTGAAGAAACTCGTCGGCGAGGAACTGAAGAACTTTGTTCTTCCTCATGACCTCGACCGCGAGACGATGGTATTCCCGAAGATTGACCGCGAGAAATGTATCGGTTGCGGACGATGCTATGTCTCATGCGCCGACGGAGGCCATCAGGCGATAGCTTTTGATGAAGACCGCAAACCGAAGATCCTCGGCACCAAATGCGTCGGTTGCCATCTCTGCCGTCTCGTCTGCCCCACCGGTGCCATCGGCCTCGCCAAACGCATCAACAAAACGAAGTAGTTCCGCTTATTATGACATCAAGCTACGATAGTTTTTTGACATAGGCAAACAACTATTCCGATTTAGACGGAAAGGCAAGAAACTTACGCATATATCATTGTAAAATCAAAACATTAATTGCTTATCTCGCAGCAATCGTTTGAGCAAAGCGAGATAAGACGAATTATTGTATCTTTATAGTCGCATTTTTTATCAAGACGCCTGACCTCGCATGTACTCGCCGGGGGTGATGCCGGTTTTGTTTTTGAACATGCGCGTGAAATGATGCGGGTAATCGAAGCCGAGCATGTATGCCGTTTCGCTGATGCTGCGACCGCTCATGAGGATATTCTTCGCGATTCGGATGATATACGATTGGATATATTCCTTAGCGGAAGCACCTGTCGCTTGCTTTACTAAATCGCCGAAATAACCGGCTGAATACGCCATCTCCGAGGCGCAATACGCTACTGTCGGCAAGCCTTTCTCGGCTTGCCGGCCTTCGTAATAATACTTGTCCAACAAGGCGTGAAACCGTTTCAGCACATCCGGCTCGTCAGCCGTAACCCGTGCATTCTGCCGCCAATAAGCCCGCTGGCAGTAATCCAAGATCAACCGCAGATAGCTGACCACTATATTCCGTAGTGCGGAGCTGTCGGTGTGCATTTTCAGTTCTTCGCGCAGCGCGCTCAGAAGCGTCTCTATCGCATCCCATTCCTGCGGTTCAAGAGGCAGCGAATCGGTGAAGAAATACGAGAAGAAATTATACTCCGCGATGTGCGCCTCGAGGTCTGTTCTGCTCATCAACTCCGGTGACCACAACACCGCCCAGCCGTTCAGAAAGAGCGGATGACCATCATCCTCTTTACCGCCTATTTGTCCCGGAGCGACGGCAATAACCGACCATTCGCTCACCTGCACAGGCCGCACGCCATACGACAAGTCCTGCGGAAACTCCCGTTGGATAAACAACCCATAGACTCCGTAACTGTTCATACTTGTCCTTACCCCCTTCTCCAGCTCATCGAAATGAACCACACTAATCAGCGGGTGAATCACTTCCGCCTCCAGATGCCGTGCATACACATTCGGCTCGCGTATATTCAATACCTTTTTCATATCGGCTGTAATTTGGCTGCAAAGGTACAACAAATATTGCACATACACAAGCATTCGGGCATTTTTTTGCCCAAAAGAATAAGATTCTTTCTGTTTTGCGCGGGTAAATAGCGGCTATGCTTGCATAAGACAATATTTATCGGCACAAAGCAGAAAAGCCGTGAGGCTTGGCAAAAAAATGTCCGCCGTTGTGTATGTCCGGCAGGACGCGAACGTACTTTCGAAGGGGTCACCATTTATGGGGGAGGAGGTCGAAGATACAAAAAATATCTCACATATGCAAAAATGGCAGTCTAAAAATGATATTTTTTTCTGCATTTTCTGCGTTTTTGGTAGTTATTTAGCAAATTTATGTTATTCTATATCCGCCAAATGTAGTACCTTTGCACTCGATTTCAATAAGAGAGATTATGAAACGCATTTTTACCCTTTTTGCTGCTATGAGCTTGATTCTCAGCACTTCTTCCGCCAAAACGCTGGTGGTTTATTACAGTTACACCGGCAACTGCGAGAGTATAGTTACTGAACTGACGAACCAGATCTCTGCCGATGTCTTAGAGATTGAACCGGCAGAAAAAGGACTTCGCTATGAAGCCAATAACTACGCGCTGGGCACCCAACTGCTCAATGCTATCAAAGCGAACCCGAACGATGCCGTTTCGTATCCGGCGATAGATCCGATAAGTGTGTCCGTAGCGGATTATTCCACCGTCATCATCGTCACGCCGCTCTGGTGGAGCCAGATGGCAGCAATCATGCAGAGTTACCTTTTCCAAGTCGGCGCACAACTCTCCGGCAAACAAGTGGGACTTATTGTCTCTTCTGCTTCCAGCAGTATCAGCGGCGTTGTAGCCGATTGTCATCGCCTTGTGCCCGATGCCGATTACCTGCCCGAGAACCTCTGGATCAATAACTCCAACCGCTCGAACCTCTCTACGCTCATTGCCAATTGGGTAGAGACCTGCGGTTTGAACCAAGCAGCAAACACCGGCAAACAAATCAATGTAGTGATCGGCTCAAAGACCTTTACCGCCACACTTGCAGACTCCGAAACCGGCGAAGCTTTTGCTGCCCTATTACCCCTAACGGTTACGATGAAAGAACTGAACGGCAATGAGAAATACCATTACCTATCAACCTCTCTTCCCACCGCTGCATACCAGCCCGGCACAATCCATGCCGGCGATCTGATGCTCTACGGCAACAACTGCGTAGTCCTTTTCTACGAGACTTTCAATAGTGGGTATTCCTATACACGTATCGGGGCGATAGACAACCCTTCCGGCCTTGCTTCCGCTCTTGGTTCCGGCGATGTGTCCGTACGTTTTGAATTGACCTCCACCGCCACTGAAAACCTCACTCCGAATGTACAAAGTACAAAAGTCATTGAGAATGGCGTTCTCTACATAAAGCACAACGGAGTGAAGTACAATGTACAAGGAGTAAAAGTAAATGCCGAATAACAATCGGAGGAATGCAAAGAAGAAAAGATAGCCGATTCTTATGATTTCTGTCGATAGCACTTCGTTTATGCGAGGTGCTATCGTCTCGTATCAGAGTCGTATGTGTCCCGTACGCGGCAGGTAAGGGCAAAAGTTTACGATTATTAAGATTTGAACATTATACCCATATATGCTTAATAGAAGCGCGAGAGTGGCGCGAGATATGCTGTTTGGAAGGTTTTTAGAAGGTAGTTGAAAAGTATATGATTGTTAAGAAAAAGGTTAAAAGTATCGAATTTGAATTTAAATATCCATTCACGACTTCACAGATTCTTATCTCACTATGTTCGAACGATTAAGTTTGGCGTTTCACGCATTCACAGATTCACACATAAATGTGTCTTGATTGTATTTGGGTATTTATAAAAATAATTCTATATAATATAATTATAATAATATAATTATAATAATATAATATTATATTATTAAGGCTATTTGATGAAGATAAAAAGGTGTGTGAATTAGTGAATACGTGAATTATCGGCGTCAACTTTTTCAGGACGGATGTCTATGTTTTTAGGAGATCGCATACTTTTGACTTTTTACCTTTTTTGCGAGACGTACAGCACTCGCACGTTACGGTGACGTTCAGGATGCGAACGTAATGCGAACGGGAATGGAAGGTAGTTGAAAGGAATCAATATATGAAGAGCAAGTGACCTTTCAGCCACTTGCTCTTGTATAAAAGTGCTATACCCTTTATATATCCTAATTTTATTTATCGCATACTGGACGAATCAATAATTGTGAAGTTCTTGTGAATTCGTACATGTTTGGTGCCGAATATGATGTGCTTACGTCAGTGTTAAATCCCATTGCTTTTTCTATGTCTGTATCTCCTACAGTTGCACTCCAATATTGATCGATTTTCCCTGAACTTCTGAAACATGGAATAAAAATACTGTTGCCGTTTGTTGTACTCGTAAATATCCACCCTCTCTGACCATCGCAACTTCCATACTGTACATCACAGATATAAAATAAGTCGTTTATCTCCTCACGAGTTGGAGTTCTCCACTTTCCTCCCCAACAATAATGAGCAGCATCATCTTCTAGTTCAAGATTTTCCCTTTTTTGTGTATATTTTGTATAACAATGTGCATCTGCATCATAGTGTTTACGATGTGACTCTACAGAACTCCACTTAGGTTTACATTCGCCCCATGTAAACCCTATCCCTTGGTCTGTACGTGAAGACGCTTCAACATTCCTATCTGCCCATAATACACCTAACCCTAAGTCAACGGCTTCACCAGGAGCCTGTGTTGGAGTCCATGTTTTAGTATAGAAGGTAATTTGTCCTCCATATCGTATTTTCCCGTCTACTTTAGCGTATCCCCTTATGTAGTAGTAGGTTTCTACATCAAGGTCTGTTATGTAGAGATCACGTGAACTCTTATCTGCAATAGTAGGTAATGGATGAGAAGCATAACAATATCCGTATTCTGTTAGCATTCCGTTTGTCACCCCTACGTGCACCTGAACTTTTGCATCATATTCATACGGATCTACACGTAATACGTATGTCGGTCCTGTTGTCTTAAAGTGTTCTTTCCATCCCTCACTTTCGCCAACACGGTTCTTTGCATATGCATAATAATAGTAGGTACTACCACAATCTAAACCAGTTATATAGCAAGTATCTCCCTTAATAAATGTAGGTTCTTTATACGCATCATATCCCCATTCATTATATATCATAATTCCATATTCGGTGGTTGAATCGTTGCCATTTGATAACAATTCACATATGCATATTGCCGAGGAGTCTGTTATTTGTTGAACTCCAACAGTTTGAACAGAGGGTAACGAATAATTTACGGATTCTCTAATACTCGAACCATAGTAATAATATGTATGCCATTTTCCCACTACTGAATCTCCATAGGAAATTAATGTATCAAAATCTTGTTTTCCATAGTCGATGATAACCAATTGACCATTTTGACGATACGTTGGAGGTGTATAGTTAACATTCTCAATTCCACCAACTGCATTTCCTTTATCATCATAGGTTTGCCAAAAACTACTATATGACCCGTTTTTAGGATTGTCGAATTGAATTATCCCATAGGATGTTAGGTGTCCCCAATATTCATCCATAGATTCTGTTCCATGAGTTCGGTATTCTTTTTGGTAGACACTATATGGATTATTGGGTTCGTCAGGTTCGTTAGGCTCATTTTTACATGAACACATAAAAAGTGCAATACTAGTAAAAGATAGTAACAAAAAAATACTCTTTTTCATATATTTATGATTTTTTATTTACAAATTCTTTATAAAAAAATATTTGGTCTTTGGGAATACTCAAAAAATTCCTTAGAATATCGCATATACTTTGAACTTGAGTGAGACAAATCTCTCTCAAATCTACATTTTTTTCAGTAAAACTTTTATCTTCTCCATATATTCCATAATTTAAAGAGCCAATATCCATATTATTACATTTTGCCATTAGTGTCCACTAAATTAAATTTTATATGTTAGTTAACATGCTATATTACAATGATTTAGATAGTAAAAATCCTCCGTGAGGTTATTGGCGCAATTTTTGCTGCGTATAGGTCGAATTTTAAGATTCGACCGACGATGA
>JAFSKL010000036.1 GCA_017448985.1 Paludibacteraceae bacterium | reverse complement strand
CCCATTTTTGTGTAACATTTACTATATTATATACTTATATATAATATACAATTAAACCCTCATTTTTATGTCAAAAATAGAAACAGCATCCGCGATCAACCAAATCCACGGCAAAACCTACGGAACACCCTGGGCGTGGAAATTCAACTCCCTCCAGTTCGAATACTGCCAATCGCATCCCTTTGGAGCATAAAACATCATTTTTTAGTATCTTTTCTTAAATGCAAAACGGCCACAAAATGTGGCCGAAATGCAAAATAATGACTTTAATACACGTAGTGTACTCGCTTATTTCTCCAAATAACGACGATTGATTTCGTCCCAATTGATGATCTGCCAGAGGGATTGGAGATGAGCAGCACGACGATTGCGATAGTCGATGTAATAAGCATGCTCCCAGACATCCATCGTCAGCAGGGGTTTCAGGCCTTTTGTAACGGGATTTCCGGCATTGGGTTCCTGAGTAATGACGAGTTTGCCGTCCTTGTCTGCTGCGAGCCAAACCCATCCTGAACCAAAGAGCGTGGTACCTTTCTGCTCAAACTCCGCTTTGAAGGCTTCGAACGAACCAAAATCCCTATTAATTGCCTCGAGTATAGCACCTTTCGGCGTGTGGTTGTCGGCAGAGACCGGAGAGAACTGGAGAAAGTACAGATTATGGTTCAGGATTTGTCCGGCATTGTTGAAGATGCCACCTTGCGACTTCGCAACAATCTCCTCCAACGGCATGGACTCAAACTCCGTTCCGACAACGAGTTTATTGAGGTTATCCACGTAGGTCTGCAAATGCTTACCATGGTGATATTCAATCGTTTCCTGACTGATCACTGGTTCCAAGGCATTCGGTGCGTAGGGCAAAGTGATCAGAGTAAATAATACCTCGATCATAACGTTTAACGAATTAAAGAGTTAACGAATTAACGATCAATAATTTTCCGCTAACAGTTGGAAGTAAGCTTGTGCGTGGTGGCAAACGGGACATTCTTCCGGAGCAGATTTGCCAACAACGATATGGCCACAATTGGAGCACTGCCAGATGCAATCACCTTCACGCGAGAAGACCACCTTATCCTCGATGTTCTTGAGCAGTTTGCGGTAACGCTCTTCGTGGTGTTTCTCGATGGCACCCACTTGTTCGAACTTCTCTGCTATCTCGTCGAAACCTTCTGCACGAGCTTCGGCTGCCATGCGAGCATACATATCCGTCCACTCGGCATTCTCACCTGCAGCGGCGTCTGCGAGGTTGGCAGCAGTGTCGCTTATCTTACCTCCGTTCAGGTATTTGTACCAGAGTTCTGCATGCTCTTTCTCGTTGGCAGCAGTCTCCTCAAAAATCTTGCTAATCTGCACATAACCATCCTTTTTTGCCTTCGATGCGAAATAGGTGTATTTGTTACGTGCCATTGATTCACCGGCAAAAGCCTCCATGAGGTTCTTCTCGGTTTTTGTTCCTTTGAGTTCTTTCATAAGAGTAAAAGTTTATGAGTTAATATAAAGATAAGTTATACTAAATGCACGATTTTGACATTGTCCGGATCTTGCTGACGAAGATGCTCAGCTAAGAGGCGACGATGACAATGTTCAGGTGTTTCTTCGGAGCAGAGGAAACAGCAGTTGTCGAAATCGGCGACCTTATAACGCTGATTGATACGACGCCTGTTCATCAAGTCCGCAAAGACACGTTCGTACTCCTGCCAATCAACTTTACCGGCACGGTAGTCGCTGAGCAGTTCCTTCGTGGGAGCAAAGTCCGTGATATGACGATAGGCAATGTTACCTATCTGCTTGAGGAAATAGATCAGATCGCTGCCTTTGGCAAATCCTGCTAGTTGGCTGCTATTGCTAATCCGCACATCTACAAGCGTTTGCACGTGATGTGACTTAAGCAATTCAAAGAACTGCTCGGCTGATTTTTTAGTGAATCCTATAGTATAAAGCGTGATCATACGTAATATTCCTCCGTCTCTTGTTGGTAGGCTATCTCCTTGTTTTTCTGCCGATATGCAAGCACGATTTGTTGCTCCTTGGTGCATTCGTTCTCACCGAACATATCCGGTGGTTGCACCTCGGGGATCTTCTTTTTGCGCACATATTCCTTCACCATCTCGTCTTGCAGCGTCTGGTGCGGAATGGTCGTCACCCTACCCTGTTCGTCATGCACGATATGCTGCACGTCCACGCCATGCTCGAAGAAATAGCGCGACACCATCGCAAAGCGATGACACTCCAGCGGATTGGCTTCCGAGCACATGAGTGAGATTCGATACCCTTTGTGCAGTCCGTCCATGAGGCGCTTGACACCTTCCTGAAAGGCCGGAGTGAGTACCGCTTTCTCAAAATCCACCTTGTTATCGGCATCCAGTGCGTCTGTCCTTCGTGCGCCAAACTCATTGCCAAAATGCAGATAATGAATATGTTCGCGTTGAAGAGCGGCTGACAAAGGCTGCTGGTTAAACTGGGGCGTGTACTTACTGGCCGGAACACTGCGAACGTCCACAATCACGTTGATGTGTTGCGCTTGCAGCATCCCGAGCAAGTCCTCAAACGTCTGATTCGAGTGCCCGACGGAATATAAAGTGGGTTGTGACATAATTACCTAAATCGACTGCAAAGGTACAAAAAATTATTTAGATATGCAAAAAAATTTGCATAATTCAAAAAAATATAGTACCTTTGCATACAAATTTAATAAATACACGCGTATATGTTAATCAAAATCTATAGTGCTGCTCCGGTTGGAATAGAGGCTGTAAAAGTGACGATCGAGGTGCATTCGAAACCCGGCTTTGAGTTCATCATGGTGGGCCTTCCGGATGTGTCTGTCAAAGAGTCGCACGAACGAATCATGGCGGCGCTGACAGTCAACGGATTAGAGGCGCTGCATCGTTCATACACCATCAATATGGCCCCTGCGGACATCAAGAAAGAGGGTTCGCTGTATGACTTGCCATTAGCGATAGGTATGTTAGCTGGAGGGGAGAAGATGAAATCAAAGGAGTTAGAGCACTATATGATGGTAGGCGAATTGTCGCTGGACGGGTCGCTACAGCCCATTCGCGGAGCGTTGCCGATTGCATTATGTGCACGTAAGGCAGGTTTCAAAGGACTGATTTTGCCGGAAGTGAATGCCGAAGAAGCCGCTGTGGTGGATGGATTAGAGGTGTATGGATTGAAGAACCTCAAGGAGGTGATTCATTTCCTGAATGGAGAACCTAAAGATGAATTACAACCGGACGAACCATGGGTCCCTACACAAGTAGATACGCAGAAACTATTTGACGAGTTAGCATTCCCAACAGAAGTGGATTTCTCGGATGTACGCGGACAATTCAAGGTACGCAGAGCTGTTGAGATTGCCGCTGCTGGTGGACATAACATGATCATGATCGGTCCTCCCGGAGCCGGTAAATCGATGATTGCCAAGCGAATCCCGACGATTCTTCCTCCACTGACATTGGAAGAAGCATTGGAAACCACGAAGATTCATTCTATCGTGGGGTTAACCAACAAACGCAAAGGAGCAAGCAGTTCGCTAATTGTACAACGCCCCTTCCGCTCTCCTCACCACACGATAACCGATACGGCGCTCGTTGGAGGAGGACAAAGTCCTCATCCAGGAGAGATCTCATTGGCGCATAACGGCGTACTCTTCCTCGACGAACTCCCTGAATATAAGCGTTCTGTGCTCGAGGTAATGCGTCAACCGCTGGAGGATCGGCATATCACCGTAGCACGTACCAAGGAGACGGTTGATTATCCGGCTTCGTTCATGCTCGTAGCTGCCATGAACCCCTGCCCGTGCGGTCATTACGGTGAGAATAACCCTGCTCATCCCTGCACCTGTACCCCGGCTCAAGTGCATCGGTATATGAGCAAGATCAGTGGGCCGCTTTTGGATCGTATCGATATCCAATGCGAGATTGAAGCCGTGCCGTATGATCAGCTACGCGACGATCAACCGGGTGAGACGTCGGCTGCTATTCGCGAACGAGTGCTACGCGCCAGAGCCATTCAAACGGAAAGGTTCAAACACAGTAAGCTCGTACATTGCAACGCGATGATGAATACCAAGATGGTACGTCAGTACTGTGCATTGGATGCCGAGTCAGATAAACTGCTGGAGTTCACGATGACCAAGTTAGGCTTCTCTGCTCGAGCCTATGATCGAATCCTCAAGGTAGCACGTACAATTGCGGATTTGGAAGGCTCCGAGAACATTCAGAAGAAGCACATGCTTGAAGCTATCTCGTATCGTTCTTTAGATAGGAATAATTACGCGGGATAAAAACAAGAACTTATATTTATAGCCGGATTCAAATAGATTCCGGCTATTTTTTTTTGCAAACATAATAAAAAAGAGAGCCTAAGTAAACTTAGACTCTCTCAAAGTGGCGGCTACCTCCTCTCCCACAACGCAGTGCAGTACCATCGGCGATGCTGTCTCTCTCTGCCCTCGCCTCTCTCTGCTGCCCTCGCCCCTCTCCGCTCCGTTGCTCTCCGTCTCTCTCTCGCGCGCCCGCGCGCCGCAGGCGCGCACAGCCCACACCCCACACCGTCCGCCACCGCAGACACCGCGCGCGCCTCTGAAGCAGGCTTGGCGATGTCAAACGGAGATTAGACCGCCTGGGACATAAAAGATATGGGCTCTCTCAAAAAGAAAATATAGGGCTTTCCATTTTTCGAGCGACAGCGAAGAAGAGTTTAGTAATTGAGCAGGGGCAGCGTTGTCACACTCCGGCACACATTATTATAATACGCGCGTGAGCGCGTGTGCGTACGTACGCCTATAGCTAAGGGAAAGGGCTGCTTAGGTTGGTGTGTAGAAATGGAGCGTGGGTTTGGGGTATTTGGGTACAGTAGGCGTTGGGAGTGTTGGTTTATAGGGTTGCTTGCGAGGGAAAGCGGTTGTTGATAAAGGGAAAGGTGCGGGGTGCGTGGTGTTGCGTTGCCGTTTGCATCGGAAAGCGTTGGTTTGCGTTGATTGGTAGGCGGCATGTGGTGGCATTGCTATTCGCAGGGGAAAGCGTGGTCGGGGTGTATTTCTATTCGTGCGTGCTACACACGCGGAAGCGTAAACACTAAAAACCGTTTGGGGATTGCGTAGTATGCGGCATGGGGAGCCGCGTAGATGACTAAACACCTATCATGCTACGATAGTTTTTTGACATGTGCAAATAGATCTTCCGATTTATCAAGCTCCCATCCTTACACATCCATAAATCAAAACATTATTAGCGTATCTCGAAAAAATATTGTATCATCGCAGTTGTTTCTCATCATTCGATTGTGCGGAGCACATAAATACAGCCGTGCGAAGCACACCTTATTAGGAAAGCCCTATATATAGACATAGACCGTGACCGGAGGGAACACCTTATTGAGAGAGAGACCATAGATTTTATGTAGTCGGGCGGTATAATCGGAGTTCGGGAGTAGTCAAGCCTGCTTCAGAGGCGCGCGCGGTGTCTGCGGTGGCGGACGGTGTGGGGTGTGGGCTGTGCGCGCCTGCGGCGCGCGGGCGCGGGAGAGAGAGCGGAGCAGACAGAGGCGGGAGACAGCGGAGCGGAGAGGGGCGAGGGCAGCAGAGAGAGGCGAGGGCAGAGAGAGACAGCATCGCCGATGGTACTGCACTGCGTTGTGGGAGAGGAGGTAGCCGCCACTTTCGGAGACACCGAGGATTTATTCCCCGAGGGCTCTTTGTTTGTGTCGCTACGCGCCACCGGCTCCCTACTCACCATTTTTTGCCTTTATCTGTCCGTCAAAAAAATGTCGAAACGCAGTGACGACCACAAGACGTGAACGAAGTGAACACCTTATTAGGGGGATAAAAATAAATACCTAAGAGAGAAAAACAATATGTCAAAGAACGTCGCGGGCTGTGCCGCAAGAAAAGCCGGTAGCAGAAACGCAATCAATGAAAATGTTTGTACAACCACCATGCCAAACGAAGCAAGAGGACAAGAAGCACGAGGAAAGCAAAGGCTGTGCAGTATTTATAGAACGAGGGTATATAGCGGACTTGGACGGTCTCGGTGCGGGTTGTCTCCACTTGGACGGTGTCGGTGTGGACAATCTCCTTTTCACGCCATTTGGTGTGCCATTTCTCCAGATAAACGGTGTCGGCACGAATGCGGACAAAGATGCTATCGTGCAGATAGACGCTGTCGCGTTGGAGATGGGCGGTGAGGTGGTTAGCGGTGGTGTCGGAAACGGTTTGCACAGTGTGACAGGCACTAAGCCAAAACATGGTCAAGAGCACTGCGCTCAGACGGATAGTGGTCCGTGTCGGTGATGTCAATATAGATTTCTTCATGGGTGCGTTGGGCTTTCAGGAGTTGTTCAACAAGGGCTTGCTCAGTGGCTTTGGAGTGAAACAAAGTAGGAACGGTATAGCCATCCGTCGGACGGGAGTACAGTTCGCCGACAAGGATGCAGCCGGCGGTGTGGTCGCGGTTGTTGCCGGCATGGATGCGGATGCCTTCAAAGCCGGGCACCATGTGGAGAATGGGTAACAAGCGTCCGAACTTGGGTGACTTGGTGACGGAAAGACGGTACCAGCCCTGCGGTATGCAGCCTTTGGGGTGCTGTGCGTTGGGTACGGTGGGCGGTTCGAGGGTGTCGCAATAGGGCTTGCGGTCGATATAGAGTTTGCCGAGGGTCTCGGAGGGGGTAGCGTCGGTGCGAATTAGTGTTAGAAGCATAGCGTTTGATTATTTAAGAAAAAAACATATAAAACCCTGCTTTGCCGTCCATAGCACTATCGCGCTACTCTGTATCGGTACTGACGCACTACTCATAAACAAGTTTTCAGTAGCCCGTCCGCATCGATACAACCTCTTTAGAGGACGGACGGCAAAGCAGACATAAACATAAAAAACAATTCTTCGTTAGCCCGAATACTATTGCGGGAAATGAACGAAACTTAATCCTTGTATTTATAATGGTAGTCTATTCCTATGAGGCTACCGACAAAGGTGAGGATTTCGCCGAAGGCAATGAGGACGGAAGAGTCAATAATGCCGACGGGAGGGAGCGAGAAGGCGGCGGTGAGCAATGCGCACCCGAAGATGCACATTGCCGTTGCCGCAATCAGTTGGAGAACGGACTTTTTCATTTGTCATTGTTCGTTAGAGATTAGTCGCGCGGATGCTG
>JAFSKL010000035.1 GCA_017448985.1 Paludibacteraceae bacterium | reverse complement strand
CTTTGGTAACGGTATTGCTTTCCATGGCTCATGGTATAAGGTTGATCCGTTGGGCATTGTGCGCCTTCCGGAAGATAAGGGCAACTATTACCTACCGGCATTTTCAGAAGTGCATGTCACCGATGATGGCGGCGATAACTATAATGATTTTGACAGACGCTTCATCCATGATAACCGAAGCACTGTCTCATTGCATGAATACACTTCCAAAATGGTTGCCGTGTTCGGAAACAAGGCCATCGTCGGTATCTGCTTCTATCTGGCTACGCTATTTCGTGATGTCATCCTCCGGGAAGTGTCCGGTTTTCCTCTCCTTAACCTATTTGGTCCGAAAGGATCTGGTAAAACCGAACTCGGCCATTCTCTGATGGCTTTCTTTATGGCATACAACAAAGCACCCAACCTTACCACCTCCACGCTCCCAACAATAGCTGAAGCGGTCGGACAGGTTGCCAATGCGCTCATTCACTTGGATGAGTTTAAGAACAATCTCGATACGGAGAAGTTTGAGTTCTTAAAAGGTCTCTGGGATAGTGTCGGCAGAAGCCGCATGAACCTCGATACCGGCAAGAAGCGGGAAACATCCAAGGTAAACTGTGGCGTTATCGTGTCCGGGCAGGAACTGGCCAGCCGCGATATAGCTTTGTTTTCTCGATTCGTGTTCCTCTCTTTTGATACCTCGCAGTTCTCCAAAGAGCAGCTGCATGAGATGGAACAGTTCCGTGAGATCCGCAAGCGCGGGTGCTCACATCTGACGCTTGATATTATCAAATTGAGGCCGCAGTTTGAGCAAGGTTTTCAGCAGACATACTACGATGTTACCAACCAACTGTCAAAGCAGTTTGAGGATGCGATTGAAGGTCGTATCTTAGGTAACTGGGCGATTATAATAGCTGCCTTCAAAACCTTGGAGAATTACCTCAACCTGCCATTCGATTACACAACAGTCTATAAGGAATGTTGTGCGCTGATGGAGGTGCAGAACCTGTACTGTCGTGAAAATAATGAGATTGCCAAGTTCTGGAAAACGCTTTCCTTGCTTGTCAATAAGGGCATCCTGTATGAAGGTTGCGATTTTCACATCAAGTACATGGATAAGATCCTGCTTAAGGTCGATAGCAAAACCAATACCACTCGGTCGCTCGAATGCGTCAAGCCGGTGCTCCTCATCCGTAATACTGTCTTTGATGAGTATAAGGATTATTGCGTATCGCATAACGAGTCTTATCTATCTGCACCTTCTCTTAGGCAATATCTTAAAGCATCGAAGGATTATATTGGAACAAAAGCAAAGGAGGGCTTTACTCCTATGATAAACGGTCAGCCTATATATCAGGAGAAAACCGATAAACAGGGCGTAACATGCAAGGAGAAAGCCCGGTATATAGGTGAAGCCCTTTGCTTTGATTATAACATGACTTGCGAGCTATACGAGTTCTCCCTCGCGTCCACGAACATTATGGAGGAGTCTGCCGATGACGATGGAGAATAAATATAGCCCGCTTCCCACGTGGAGGTTGTTGACATTGCTGCCTCCACGTATCAGTTTAATATCAAAGAGGAAGCCTGCTCGGGAGGGTCGGCTCCTCGCCCTTATCTGCTTAGGAGGAAGCCTGCTCGGGAGAGTCGGCTCCTCCCCTCTCTGCCAACAATCAAAACTTTTATGCATATATGGAAAACTTTCAATTGTTAATCTGTCTCTCCGAAGACATACTTGTTCTTTTCTCGAACGATGACAACTACATGCGCAACTTGGATGATGTTTGGGAAACTCTCCAGAAGCAAGATCCAGACCATTTCCGGGATGTACAACTCAGGATTTTGATTTCGCACTTAGCCGCAATTAAGGTCGCCTTTCTCAATACCTTTGGCGGTCACATGGTGTCTGAAGCCGACGTAGCCATTTCTGAAGCCAGACGATACGCTGAGGAGCACATGTCACCTCAATACCGGCAGGGCTTGTAGGCCTGCTTTGTACTATTCCGCTTTTAGGGATGCGACGGGTAACACTCGTCGCTTTCTTTTGCCATTCGCATTCTACTTTATTCTCACTATTTTTATTCTACATATACTACATATACTACAATATAGTATTTATGTACTTTATGTAGCTTTTTCTGGTATCTACAATTTTCTGCAATTGCCTACTAATTGCCATGTTGTAGGAGGTCACTCTACTTTTTCATTGGCTCGCCTACATGCTTTTAGGTACTCAATGTATTGATATACCGAAGTGTAGCAACTGTAGCACTTGTGTACTCTCCGAACTTACCCCTAACTGCGGTTTTTTGTTACCGCTCTTTGTCCTCGCTCGGTTCCGAGTGCTCATGTCGTTATGCAGCCGTAGTAGATAAGGAGATTATGCGCACGAGTTCCGCACATGCGTAACGCATAGTACTCACATCCTAAACGCGCTATGGTTGACGGCTTCTGCCTAATCACTTCTGCCCGATATTTGTCCTTCTTGCTTTCAAGTCCTGCCCCTTGAATTACATATTGCCTTGGAGATTTATGTCGTTCCTTTTAGCAATGCAAAGGTAGTTGGTTCTTTCCGTATGGCAAGGCTAAACATGTTCCGGCGCCCAGGTGCTTAAAATTTCTCCAGCCTCCGGACTAAAAGCCGTGAGGTAGTAAATTTTGCGGAAGTCTTGCTGTTTCACGGAATGGAGAACTACACTTGCGTCAACTCTGAAAGCATTGTAAAAGAAACAAATCTCAAAACAATATGTCTAACAATTCAAAAAACAGTACAGTTATGAAAGCATCTAAGAAGAACAATCAGGCAACCGAAGTAAAGGTAGAAGTAGCTCCGCAACCCTTAACAGAGCGTCAGTCCTTAAGAGCACTTTGCAAAGAGTTACGCGCCAAGTACGGAACCGATGAGCGCATTAACAATCTCCTCTGCATCTACTACAAAGAGCTGCACAATCTATCCATCTTGAAAACTCGGGAACAATGGGAGCGCGAGGGCTACAGAGTATTCGATAACAACCTCACCCGCTTTCCTGCATGGGGCAAGCCCGTCAGCCGAGTAAACAAGGAAACAGGTGAACAATACACCTTCTTCCCGGTTACACACTTCTACGTACCGCAAGCAGTTTGTCAAGCATAAATGAAAAGAGTGCCATCCGTCAGAAATGGCGGGTGGCCATTTCCTTCTAATAAATTGTAGCCTTATGAAAAAGTCATTTCAACAGTACACACAACTCGCTTTTGATTTCGAGTGTAGCACCGTTTCGGATAGTGAGAAAGTCACGTATCAAGAAAGCGTTTCCACTACATATTACCGCTGCACCAAAGAGGAATTTGAAGCACAACAGGCTATTGAGCGTGATTACATGTTTGGTCGTGCTGCTTGGCTCTACCGGCAGTTAGAGCGTGAAATGGCTCACGAGCGCAAGGCGGCAAAGGCATTGGCTGAATTTGAGGCTATGAGAGCCGAAGCATATAAATATAACTTCTAAATTCTTTATCGTTATGATTCCTATTCAACAAATCCTTGTTCGCTGCACAGAAGAACAGCTGGAGTCCATCCTCTCTTCCTGTCAAACCATCATGTCGCACATGGAGTTTGTCACCGGTTATACTTCATTACAGCTCGCCGGAGATAACGAGCAGTACTGGAAGATATACGGCTTGAATTGCCTTGTGTTTACGGAGCTTGCAGCCCGCGCACAGGGCAAAACACAGCGCAATCCGAACCCGCTCATGGAATGAATTTGGAGGCTTAGTCCTCCATTTTTTTTCAGACCGGTCGCAGGCTCTTCCGGATGACGGGCATCCTGTTCGTCAGCATGACTGCTATCGTAGTATTTTGTCCGACTGTTTTTATTTGGGCGTTCCCGGCATAGTTCTGCAGATCATCCTCTCCAGAGCTACGTCGGTCGGGCTTTGCAGGGGTTCACATGTTCCGCATTGTTACACAATACCGTAGCCCTTCCAATCCCTAACGCGATAACAAAATGAACGCTTTTCTTCTCGGAGCGTGCAATATCCGGCAATAAATTGACAAAAAGCGTATCATTTTTATTAAAAAACACAAATAAATTTGTGTAAATCAGATTTTTTTTGTACCTTTGCACCCGAATTATTGTACTAAAGAGACATGAAATTGATAGACACCACAAACATGTGCTCTCATTTGCAGCGGAAGTTATTTGCCCCGGATGGCGAGTATCGCGCTATCCGTGAGCAGATAGAGACAGACCCGACGCTGACGGCTGTTGTCCGTTCGCGGCAGTTGCATATCTATCGCGACGGTAAAAAGATACTGGTTTTGGCAGGAAAATCTGCACCGAAAATCATTCGAGACGATAAACTAAATCAATTAGTATAATGAAAAAACTAATCATCCTTGCATTGGCTGCGACGATGTTCGCGGCATGCGGAAAGAAGGCAGAAGAAGATGGTTTCGCTTGGAACAAAGCGACCGTCTATTTTGTGCTGGTGGACCGTTTTTGCAACGGCGATAGTACCAATGACCAACAGTATGGTCGCTGCACCGACTACGGTAGCGAACGCATGAACGCTTCTACCTTTCATGGAGGCGACTACGCCGGACTCTTGCAGAAAGCCAAAGAGGGCTACTTCACCGACTTGGGCGTAGATGTTGTTTGGCTGACCGATCCGTACGAACAAGTGCATGGTTGGGTGCCCGGCAGCGGTTGGGTGGTCAATGACTTCCCGCACTACGGTTACCATGGTTACTACCCGCTGGACTACACCCAGATGGACAAGAACTTCGGTACGATTGAGGGGTATCGCGCGCTGATAGACGAACTACATGCGCAAGGTATCCGCGTGATGGAAGGAGCCAATATCAACGATATCGGTTATCCGACGTACTTGGATGCGTTGCAGCAAGGATTTGCTACAGTGCCGGGTATTGATACAGAAACCGCAGCGGTGGAGCATCGTCGTGACATCAACTACGATGCGTGGTTAGAGGCAATGTATGACCAGCCCGATTGGTACACCACCGAATGGCTGCGCCGACCGGCTGAGACGGACGACCCGTATCAGATGACCCTGTACGGTCTGCCGGATTACTTGACAGAAAAGACCGAACCGGTTCGTCTGCCGGCTTTCCTGCATCGCAAATGGCAACGGGAAGGCAACGACAATGATGCGTGGACGTGGCCTGCGATGAAAGCCTTGCGAAAGGACACCACGCTGGCGCCGGATGATTATGTGATACGGTATATCGCGGCATGGGTAGAGGAATTCGGTATAGACGGTTTCCGCTGTGATGTCGTAGGTTATGTGCACCCGTGGCGCTGGAAACAACTGCATGACGCCTGCAACGAGGCGCTGAACCGATGGCGTGCCAAACATCCCGAGCAGGCGGCTTCCAAGTGGACGGACGAAGTGATGTTCACCGGTGACTATGACGATGCCTATATCACTCATCTGCCTGAGTATGAAGCGAATGGCTTTAACAGCATGGTGAATATGATGTTCCCGAAAGATGGTGACCTGACCACTATCGCGCAGACATGGCAGGCGTATAGCGATTCGATGGCGGTTTGGCAGGCTGCGGGCTATGCATGGTATCCGTTCTCGTACCTGAACAATGCCTATTTCCGCGAAGCGGACATGGCGCATATGGACCGGTGCGCCACCTGTTTTCTGCTGTCACCCGGAGCCGTGCAGATCTTCTATGGTGACGAGGTCGGTCGTAAGACTTCGGACGCAATCCTGAATGTGGATGCAGCACAGGGTTTCCGCAGCGATTACGATTGGTCTGCGCCTAACGATACGCTCATGGCGCACTACCGGAAATTATGCGCGTTCCGTAAAGTTCATCCTGCGGTCGGCGCCGGAAAACAAACGATGCTGAATTCCACTACTGTGCTGAGGGCATTGGGCAAAGACACGATCGTCATCGCCTTGAATCCGCAACCCGCGATGCCCATACCGGTTCCTTTTGCGGACGGCGACCGCGTAAAAAATGCGTATAGTGGCGAAACGACCGTCGTTCAAAACGGTCAAGTGATGCTGCAACAATCCTGCGGTCACGTGGCACTTATCGAGAAAATGAACTGAATGAGTTAGTATGACGAACAAACATATATATTTAGCCGGAGGATGTTTCTGGGGAACGGAGCATTTCTTCAAACAGATAGCCGGAGTAGTTGAGACGGAAGTGGGTTTCGCTAACGGTCAGACTTCATTACAGCTCGCCGGAGATAACGAGCAGTACTGGAAAATTTACGGCTTGAATTGCCTTGTGTTTACCGAGCTTGCAGCCCGCGCACAGGGCAAAACAAAGCGCAATCCGAACCCGCTCATGAAATGAATTTGGAGGCTTAGTCCTCCATTTTTTTTAGACCGGTAGCAGGCTCTTCCGGATGACGGGCATCCTGTTCGTCAGCATGACTGCTATCGTAGTATTTTGTCCGACTGTTTCTATTTGGGCGTTCCCGGCATAGTTCTGCAGATCCACTCATCTCCAGAGCTAACCCGGTCGGGCTTTGCAGGGGTTCACAAGTTCCGCATTTGTACCAAACACCGTAGCCCTTCCAATCCCTAACGCGGAAAATAGCGTTTTCCTTCATAAAAAGTAAAAATTTTCAAATTTTTAAGCAAAACGCTTACATTTACATGAAAAATTTGCATATGTCAAAATTTTTGTGTAACTTTGCACCCAAAATGGTGCAAGGATGAAAGAAGATCAGCATACAGAGTTCAAAAGGTTGTGGAAAGATGAGTTTTTCCGCGAGATATGTGCGTTTGCCAATACTCAAGGCGGAACGCTCTATATCGGTGTAGAAGATGATGGAACTATCGTAGGTGTAAACAATGCCAAGCAACTCCTTCAGGATATGCCGAACAAAATCAAGAACAACATGGGTTTTGTGGCAGGTGTGGATTTGAAGGAAGAGAACGGCAAAGAGTATATTGCCATTATTGTCAATCCACAGGAGAATGCCGTTTCGTATGATGGCAAGTATTTTGTCCGCAGCGGCAGCACCGTACAGGAGTTGCGCGGGCAGGAACTGGCTACCTTCCTGATGCACAAAACTAATACGCATTGGGATTCGCTTCCGCATCCTACGGCAACGCTGGAAGATTTGGACAAGGAGTCGATTCGTCATTTCGTCAGCAGAGCACGTGAGAACAGAAGTTTTCCGTTGGAGTATGATGAGAATAATATATCGCTTATTCTAACTTCGCTGAAATTGATAACTGCTGACGGTCATCTTACGAATGCAGCCCTGCTACTATTTGCCAAAGATCCGCAAAAGTGGTTTATCAATTCGTTTGTCAAGTGTGCACACTTCCCCACCAAACAAATGCTCAAACCGATGCTTTCTCATCAGATGTACGGCGGCAATATCTTCCGATTAGTGGACCAGGCGGTGGAATATGTGGCGAGTCGTATTGATGCCGGTGTTGGCGAACGTATCCACTCTGCTGCAATAGATGTTGATTATGAACTGCCTCTGCAAGCCGTTCGCGAAGCCATCGTCAATGCGGTTGTTCACCGCGATTACATGAGCACCGCCAGTGTGCAGGTGATGTTGTTCCGTGACAGGCTGGAGGTGTGGAATCCGGGAGGTCTGCCTATGGGTATGACGATTGAGATGCTCAACGAACAACACCGTTCCATGCCCGTCAATCCCATCTTGGCATACCCTGTATATCTAGCAGGTTATATCGAGCAACTCGGAACAGGAACAACCGATCTTATCCAGCGGTGCGAAAACAAAGGT
>JAFSKL010000034.1 GCA_017448985.1 Paludibacteraceae bacterium | reverse complement strand
TGATCGATTACATCATAATTTCTTGTTTCCATAATTTTGTTGTTTTGGGGTTAAAAATTATGACAAGCGCTTGTCGTTGTTTTTGGAATTCCGGTGCAAAAGTACAACAAAAAATGCAGCCACTGAAATTGTGACTGCATTATGGAACTGCGCGGAACTAAAGTACCGCAAAAAGTGCTAATTTTGCTTTGTTACGCGGAACTGCGCGGCACTAATCGTGCCCATGGGCTAAGAACTGCTAACGGTATTTTCGGAAATTGCGTTTGTCATACGAGAGCGCACCAAAATAGGAATAGGAATTACTCTCGGTATAATCGCGGATTATGTTTCTTAATGTTCCCGGATCCTGCGATAGAATTTCCGGTAGGATAGCAACCGCATTTCTTTAGTTTTTTGTGTAATTCGTTATACTTCATAACTAAATCCGCTGCAAAGGTACTGCTTTTTTCGCAAATATGCAAGAAAAAAGCAAGCATATTTAATTTTTTGCGCCAAAATCTTGCACATTTCGAAAATTTTTCTTACCTTTGCCCCCGATTTACAAAATACTTACTACAATGGAGAATCAGAAAGACGAAAGACGGGAAGCAGAGATTGTTTACAGCCGTTCGGTGAAAGCGGGAAAACGCATTTACTACTTGGATGTTCGCAAAGCACGCAATGAGGACCTCTACCTGTGCATCACGGAGAGCAAGCGTCGTCAGAACGACGGCGAGGAGGCACCTTCATTCGAGAAGCATAAACTGTTCCTTTACAAGGAAGATTTTGCGCACTTCACGGAAGGATTGCAGGATGTGATCGGGTATGTGAAAAGCCGGTTAGGCGATATCGAGGCCCGTACGGAATGGACTCCCGAAGAGAAAGAAGAGCCGGCAGCGCCTGCAGCCGAAGAAGAGCCCAAGAAGAAAGGGCTGTTCGGGATGTTCAAGTAATGGCGAAAGGGGAAAGGACGCTTCGCTACAGGACGGTGCAAGCGCCTACAGGCCTAAAAGCCAAGAACTAAAAGCCAAGAGCCGAAAGAATACCTTCCGCTATAGACTCTTTGCTTTGCAACGGCAGTTCGAAGGAGTTGTCGTTGGGTAGAAGGACGGTGACCCGGTTGGTATCGACGGCGAAGCCAGCACCGGCATCGCGAAGCGAATTGAGGACGATGGCGTCCATATGTTTGCGCTCCAGTTTGCGGAGCGCATTTTCTTTTTCATGTTCCGTCTCGAGTGCAAAACCGATGAGCCGCTGACCCGCCTGTTTGCTCTCGCCCAGCGCTTTGGCTATATCCGGCGTGAGCGTGAGGCGCAAGGACATTTCGCATTTTCCCATTTTCTCATTTTCGCATTTTTTGATTTTCTCCGAGGCCTGCTCAGCCGGTGCGAAATCGGCAACAGCGGCACAGAGGATAGCGATATCGGTTTGCGGCCATTCGGCGAGGCAGGCTTGGTACATCTCCCGAGCAGACAGGGCATCGATGCGACGTATGCGTCCGAAAGGATTGCAGAACGAGGCGGAGACGGCACCGCAGACGAGTGTGACCTCGGCACCACGGCGAGCACAGGCTTGCGCCAAGGCAAAGCCCATCTTGCCGGACGAATAATTGCTGATGAAGCGCACAGGGTCTATCTTCTCCTGCGTGCCACCGGCGGTGATGAGTACACGCTTGCCGGACATGGTCTGCGGAGTGAGGGCATAGGTGACCGCCTCTTGCAGTTCGTCGATCTCGGGCATGCGTCCTTTGCCGACGACACCGCAAGCCAGAGGTCCCTCGACGGGCTCGAGCACCCGGACGTTAGGCCATTGGCGGATGGTGGCGATGGCATTCTGCGTAGCGGGACTCTCCCACATCTTGTCGTTCATGGCCGGCGCCACGACCACGGGTTTGCGTGCTACGCAGGAAGCGATAGTTGTAGTGAGGGCATCATCGGCTATGCCGGCAGCCATCTTGGCCAGCACATTGGCCGTAGCCGGCGCCACGAGGAGCATGTCGCACCACTCGGGCAAAGAGATATGCTCGGTGGCGTGCTCGTTGACGGCGGCGAACACATCCGAATAAACCCTGCTTCCTGAAACGGTTTGCAGGGTTAGTTCGGTGACGAACTGCAGGGCGTTAGGCGTGGTGGCGACCCGCACTTCGGCGCCCGCTTTAACCAGCGAGCGGATGAGTTCGGGGATCTTGTACGCAGCTATTCCGCCGCTGATGCCGACCAGAATATGCTTATTTGAGAGCTTCATCGCGGTTGCCCGAACGATAGACGAGTTCACCATCGATGAACTCCTGCGTGGCCATGAGCGTGGGTTTGGGCAGACGCTCGTACTGACGGCTGATCTCAATCTGCTCCTTGTTCTCGAAAGTCTCCTCGAGGTTGTCCTGCGGGATGGAGAAGTCTTGCAGTTTGGCGTCCAGCTCGCGCTTCATACCTACGCTGATCTGGTTAGCTCTTTTGGCGATGATAGCCACCGTCTCATAGACATTGCCTACCGGCTCCGTCAGTTGGTTGATGTCTCTTGTTACCGTGTTACGCGGTGCTTTAGAACTTTTGTAATCCATATATTTAATCTTTAGTTATTTTCTTTATTTGGGTGAGCATTTTGTCGGCGTCCTTGCGGTGCTTGGAGGCGGGATACTCGGTGATGAAATTGTAGTACTCATCCTGCGTGTCGCGGGCTCGCTCCAGTTTGCGATCCTCAAACGAATTGACCATTTGTGCGTACTTGGCTTGCAAGATGAGCCAATTGAACTCCTCCTGGTACGCATTGCTGGGGTAGTTCTTGAGCGCATTCTTGGCCACGATCTCGCAACTGAGGTAGTTATTGCCGAGATAGGAGCCGAGGTTATAGTACAGTTGCGCGCTCTTGAGCTCTTTGTACGCCAGTTTGTCGTACAGTTCGCTCATCTCCTGATAGGCCTGCTCTGCGTAGGGGCTCTCGGGATAGAGTTCGACGAACTGCGTGAAGGCCTCAATGGCCTTGCGCGTTATCTCCTGGTCGAGACGGGCATCCGGCGAGTCAAGGTACTGGCAATGACCTATCTGGAAGTACGCTTCGGTGGCATACTTACCCTTTGGGTAATTGCGGACATAGGCCTCGTAGTAATTGGTGGCTGACTCATACAGTTTCTGGCCCATATAACAGCGCGCGAGATAGGCTAACACATCCTCCGAACGCTCGGTGCCTTTGTAATAAGCGGACACATCGTCGAGCAAGGTCTGCGCCTTGACATACTGCTTCTGGTTGAAATACTGCAAGGCCGCCTGGTACTTCTGCTCCGGGTCTCGCGATTTCAACAGTTTCTGGTACTCCCCACAACTCGTGAGGAACACCACAATTAGTAACAGTATGTATCCTTTTTTGCGCATTAATCCAAATTAGCTTGCAAAATTACTGCTTTTTTCTGATATATGCAAATAAATTTTTATTTTGTCGTCATTTTCTCCCATTTTTGGGACGAGATGACCGCCAAAGTGTCATTTTGTGCGACGATGAGGTAACAAGCGGCATCGTCAGCCTGCTCGATCATCGCGAGCGCTTCATCGGCTCCGAGGACCATACAGGCGGTGGCGAGCGCATCGGCTCGCATACACGAACTGCTGACGACGGTGGCGCTGAGGAGCGAGTGCTGCACGGGATAGCCGGTGCGGGGATCGATGGTGTGACTGCGGCGTTCGCCGTCCGCGTAGTAATAATTGCGATAGTTACCGCTGGTGGCCATGCAGATGTCCGTTACGGCCAAGACCTGCTGGAGCTCGTCCTGCGCGCCTTCGTTATTGAGGTTGGGCTTGGTGATGCCTATATGCCAGGGCTCGCCTCGGTCGTTGACGCCTTGCGCTACTACTTCACCGCCTATATCGACGATGTAGTTGCTGCAGCCGTTGCGCTGCAACATAGCTGCCACCATGTCGCAGGACTGGCCTTTCGCCACGGCTCCGGCATCGAGTTGAAGGCGAAGGTCGGATTTAATTATTTTGTGGTTCTCCAAACGCACTTTGTCGAAGCCCACGAACTCGCGGAGCGAGTCAATTGTCTGATGGCTGATGGCTGAAAACTGATCGCTCTTTTGGCCGAAGCCAAAAGCCTTGACCAGCGGTGCGACAGTGATGTCGAAGGCGCCACCGGAGAGGGTATAGACGCGTTCGGCTTCCGCCCACATGGTCTCGAAAGCCTCGTCGGTCGTAGTATCGCGATTGGCGTTGACAGCAGACAGGACCGAATGCGGATTGAACATACTGAGGCTGTTGTCAAAGGCCGTCAGCGCCGCTTGGATGCTGTCCTTGAGGTCATGCCGCGCTTCGTAACGGATGTTATAGTACGTACCGAAGATACCGCCTTCGTTATGGAAATAACGAGGTGCGGGCTCATTGTCCCATCCCCATATGAGCAAGGCGGCAACGCCAAGGCCCAAGAGGGCACTAATCATATGACGATTAGGAGCTTTCAGCATTCAGCATTCAGTTTTCAGTTTTCAGACTTTAGAACCAAATGCCGAGGCCGATGGTACCGTTCAGTTTCTGGTTGTAGAGTTTGGCGTCACCGGCAGCATCGACGAAGACATTGTATTCGGGATCATTCTTATCGGTGATCATGCCGTCGGGATTGAGGCTACCGGTAGCGAAGAGGTCAAGCGTCACGGCATCAAACTCCCACTCCTTGTTGATCTTGAGGGCGAGGTTGACCACGGCGAACTTGTCATTGCCGTAGAGCGGGCTTGCCCAAGGCGACATACCCATGTTGAAGCCCAGCGTGAGACCGAGGTTCTCGATGGTATAGTCGTAGCCGAGTTCGATATAGGTGGAGAAAGCCTGCTTCTCGTATTGGCCGTGAATGAGGTCCTTGATGTCGGTGTCGAGCACTTTGTCGGCTCCGGCTACCACGGTGTACCAGTTGAAGTACGCACCGGCATACTCGCCGAAGAAATGGCCGAAGTTATAGCCGAACCATATCTCCGAGTTGTGGGTGCTACCGTCGTCGCAGTAGTAGTACTCGTTAAAACCGACGCTGGCACCATAGGCCGTGAGCGATGCGATGAAATCCACCTCCGGCATGAAATGCGTGTTGGGATTGAACTCGTCGCCGAGCTTGACGCCATCGGTCTTGAATTTCCAGTCGGAAGCACCGAGGCTGGCCCATACACCGGCGCGGAACTGAATAGCCTCGTCGAGTGCGTTGAATCCCACCAGACCTTCGGGTTGGAACGACAAACCGCCGTTGTACATACCACGCCAGATATAGGAGCTGACGATCTCAGCGCCGGCTTCGTAGGCGAACTCCACTTCTGCTTTAGCAGACATTACTACCGCCATCAATGCGGCGGTCAATACTAATACCTTTTTCATTTATTTAAAGAGTTAAAGAATTAACGAATTAAAGAGTTTTTATTTCAAATATACTCCGACGGCGAGATTGAGATTGAGGCTTTGGAACCAAGGGTAGTCGGGATGCCATTGTACGGAAGCTTTGTCCCGCGCCATGAAATACGGATGGAGGCACAGTTCGCCTTGGAGCATGAGCCCTACCCGCTCGTGGATGTCCCAGTCCTTACGCAGGCGGATGTCGATGTTATTGACCGCAAAATCGCCCTCATACAGCGTGTAACAGCTCTTCCACGGCGTCAGTCCCACGGCTCCGTAAAGGCTCAGTCCATACGGCAGGGCCTGCGTGTAACTGAACTCAAGATAGCTGGACCATGCCCGGACGGTATCCAAGACGCACACATCGTGTTCAGGGTCCGTAGCGCGGCAAACGGTGTAGCCGTCAGAAGCACCGAATCGCGTAGCCCAGAGGACAGTGAGCGGGATCTTGGTGCTCAGCGTATAGCTCACATCCACTTCGAGGCGGTTGCCCCGGTCGGGATAATTGGTGAAATCGAAGAAGCCGCAGTTGAAATTATGGATATAGAGCAGAAAGGCATTCAGTCCCCAGCGGTTGAAACCGATGAGGAAGTCGAACTCGGGTTCAAAGGCGCTGAAGGTCCAGTCCATGGCACCTATGTTCCACCACGCGGTAGCATAGAGTCCTCCGTAGCCGACGGTACCATCTACCTGCAGGTTGAGACCTCCGGCGTAGATGCCTCGCCACAGATAATTGGCCTGGATGCGGGCACTGGCTCCATAGGTGAAGCCAACGGGTTTCTTATAGTCGTCCCAAAGGCCGGGTTTCTGCGTGCCGGATTCGGTCGTCTCTCCCGCGTAGGCGCTCGCGATAAATATAAAAGGTAACGCTCCAACGAGCAACGCCAGAGCTATAATCCTTTTGCGAAACTTTAAAATGTCAATTTTCAATTCTCAATTATCCATTCAAAGTGCATTCTGCACTTCCCAAGCTCTCCGCAAGGCCACCTCCAAAATGCGTGTGTTACTGAATATTACAATACCACCATCAGGACCCGGTTCAATGTGATAGTCTGCATTTCCTTCACCGTTGAAATACGACCTTACCTCATCGCCCGGAATACCCAATTCTACGCCAATAGCGTCCATGCTGCCATGAGGAAGGCTGTCCTTTACCGCCCGCAGGCGGTTGAATGTTGTACGCACCATAATTGTAACAATATTTTAAGTATTTATATTCGCAAATTTGAAATCGCCTGCAAAGTTACAACAAAAAAATGACATACGCAAATAAAAGCGCGTTTTTTTCAAAAAAAATCCCCGCCTCTCGAATAAGAAGCAGGGATTTCGTTGGCCCAGGGCCTTTTAGAGGGCGATGAACTTGCCGGATTTGATGATCTTTTGTCCGGATCCGTAGAAGGAATAGAAGTAGATCTGTCCCTGGATAACAGGTATCCTGAGTCCGGCTCCGTAGCTGAGCACATCGACGAGCACATCCTTATCCATCGCGTCCTTGTAGAGGTCCACAAAGTTGGCGTCGGCTACCGGCACATCGGCATGGTAAACGAGTCGTCCGTTCTGGTCGAAGAGCGAGAAGGTGACGCCACGACGGATGGTAGCGGCGAACATCTCGTATGCACCGAGTACGCGCTTGAGGAGCACATCGTTCTCCGTCGGTTCGAGACCATCGTTGAAGCCCTCGCGGAAGTAGATATAGTAATACTTCTTGGATGTGCCGTCGGCAGCAAGCACGACGATGGTACAGGTGTCACCGGCCGAAGTAGCAGGCTGAACCGTGACGCTGGCGTTCGGCGAGACAGGGATAGCCGTTATTTCAGGCACCGTAGCGCCGGAAAGGAGCGTGTAGGAGTACTCGGTCACTTTCGGGTCGAAATTATCGATGGTGTCGGTACCGATGATGATCGTCTGCAGGTCATTGTTGGTATCCGGCGCGATGGACTGGAAGATGACGTATGTCTTCTTGGTCTTGCCATCCTGCGCGGTGACGGTGATCTTGATGGTCGATCCTTCGGCAGTCACTTCGGCCGTAGCGCGTTCGTCGCTGAGCTTGTACGTGATATTCTCCGGCGTGAGGAAGTCTTCCTCTGTCGAGCCGAACGGCAGTACATACGAATACTCGGTGACAAGCGGGTTGAAGCCGGAGAGGTCCTGACCATCGATGAGGAGATTAAGCAGCAGGGCGTCAGACGGCTTGGTCCAGGTGAACTCGATGGTGTACTCGGACTGGTCAACGCCGTTAGCAGCGGTGACGGTCACTACCACGCGGATGTCACCGTTAGCAAGCTCGTAATGAGCCGTGTCAACCGTCTGCGTCGGCTCGAAGAGCACGAACTCCATCGACGGGAGTATATCCTCCAGTTTCTTATCCGGATCGTACGGCAGGACGATGCCCGTGTACTCGAACTCGTCGAAACGGAACGGGAAGCGAGCGGTCGGGAACTTATTGCCGTCTTCATCGCGGAGGATGATATCCTTAAGCATCGAATAAGACGAGAGGAGACGCTCAAAGACGAGGGTGTAGGTCGATGTCACCTTGGTATCCTCAGCCCATACCTGCACTTGTACAGTGTCGGCCTCCACGCGGATCTCATAGGTCTGTGCGTCCTCTTTCTTGATGACGGAAACAACCGGAATAGCGGCATCCATCTCGATCTCGATCTTGGTATAGGAGAAACGCTCGGAGTCGAAGTTAGGCAGCGGTTTACCACCCAGCATGATCATATTGAGCGTAGCGTCCGTGGACATCTCGACCGGGTAATGAACGGTATAGGTGCGTGACGAGCCGTTGGCTGCCGTGACGGTGACAAGCGACTTGTAACCGAGCGACTTGCCGCTGAGGGCGTCCGGAGCCTGCGAGACGAAGATGGTCTGGTACTCGTCGCCTTCGATATACTCAACCTCCGGCACTTTACCACCGAGTTCGGCAGCGCGGGCAGCGGTAAGCGTATAGTAGTACTCCGTGGTCGTAGGCTTGAACTCTTTGAGCTGCGTCTTATCGACGATGAGCTGTTTGAGCGTGTTGACCGCGGACTTGCGGATGACGTAGGTCACGAGATAGGTGTTGCTGCGACCGTTTTCGGCGATGACGGTGATCGAGCGAACCAGCTGGCTGCCGTCGGGACTGAGACTGACGGTATCGAGCGTGATGGTCTGCCATTCGTTCACTTCGTCCCAACTGAGGTCGGGGAAGGCCTGTGTTCCTACCGCCAGCGAGTCGGTATAGTGGAACTTATGCGGCTCGAAGCCCGCCAGTTTCTCGCCGTCGGCACGGATAGCAAGCAGCGTGTCGGCAGCCGAACGCGTGAAGGCAAAGATGAGGCTGTAGATACTCGATACTTTCTCATCCTCGGCCTGAACATGGATCTGTACCTGGTCGTTCTTCTTATCCCAAACGGCAGATATCGACTGAACACTCTCTTCCTCCTGCCAGCTGACCTCGGGATAGTCGTGAACACCCTCGGGGAGTTGAACGACATAGACATATTTGTCTTTCTTGAAGCCCGCCATCTCCTCGTCGTCGAGGTAGATCATCTTGAGCTGTGCGTTCTGCGAGTAGTAGGTCAGGAAGTTGAGCCGGTAGGTAGCCTTGGAGGTTCCGTTCGGCGCGGTGACGTGGATGAAGATGGTATCCGCCACATGCTCGATGGACACTTGTTGTCCCGCCATCTTGAGCTGTGCACTCACTTCCGGCAGTACGGTCATGCTCGACGGACGGATGATGTCGTAGAGCGTGAGCGACGGGTCGAACTTAAGCGGCGACTTGGCATTCAGCTCACGCTCGAAGTCGGACAGCTCCTGATTATTGAGCTTGATGTTCGCCAACTGGCAGTCGGACGACGGGTTCTCGACATAGATCTGGATGAGGTAGTCGGAAGCTGAGCCGTCTTGCGCTACGACATGGAACTTATAGGTATATTCGCGCTCCGGCGTTATCTCCTCTTGCGAGGCGGTGACGGTTTGGAAGCGGTCGTCGGTCGTATAATCGAAGGTGAACTGGCTGTCGTGGAGCGAGACGGAATAGTAGTGTCGTCCCGGCTCGAAGTCGTCCAACGCGGCATTGTTGAGGATGATACCCGATAGTTCGGTACAATGGCTCGGCTCGGAGTTGACGGTCACCGTGTAGGTGCTCGAACTCTTGCCGTCGGCAGCGTGCACGATCAGTTCGGTCGCTTTGTCGTTGAGCACGCCGAGTTTGATGTCCACTTTCTGGCCTTGCGCACCGAGAGCGTAGGTGACAGACGGCATCAGCGGTTCTTCTGTCTTGGCACCGACAGACGGCAGTACGACGGTATAGTCGAGACTGTCGGCGCGGAAGCCTTCGATGAGCGCACCGTCGAGGTAGATACCTGCCAGTTCGGCGCCGGCGCTCTTGGGCTGCGACACGCGCAGACTGTAGGTCTTCTTGTCGGTTCCGTTCTGGGCCGTTACGACAACGGCATAGGTGACGGTATCACCGGCGATAGACGGGATAGTCGTCAGTTTCTGTCCGGGCTCGGCGGAGATAGCTTCCATCCAAACGGTGGTATCGGAGACGATATCGTACGAGTCGATATTCGGATCGAACTCCTCGTAGTCCTTGCCGTTGAGCAGGATGTTGCCGAGGTTAGCGTTCGCCGAAGCCGTCGGGTATGTCAGTTTGTACACATGATTAGCCGTTCCGAAGACCTCCCAACGCATCTCTGTCGGCGACTGAACGAAGGCGATCGAGTCAGTCAGGTCGTGACGCGTGAACGAGATGTAGTCCGGACGGACACGGGTGATCTCGTAGTTGTCGCCACCGAAGCCGGTCACTTCCTCGCTGTCGATGAAGAAGTTATCGATCTGCCCCGTGGTCGCCTCTTCGGACTCGATGAGGGTGATGGCGTAGGTCTTCTTCGCTCCGTTCTCGGCGGTGACGGTGATGGTAGCACCGAAATAGTCGTACTTGAGATCCACTGTCTGGGCCATCGTACCGGGGACATAAGAGATCTCCGGCATGGTCGGGGCCTTGATGGTATAAGCCGTGGTGTTCGGGTTGAAGGCCGGCTCAAGGACGATGGACGACGGCTCGATGGAGATATTGGCCAGGGTTGCATCGCTGCTCTTAAGTTCACGATAGACGAACACGCGCGTCAGCTCGGAGTCATCCTCGGCTTTAACAGTCACTTTGACCACATTGCCATTCTTGTCAAGGCTGAAACGCTGGTGTGCATTCTCCGGCGTGATGGTGATACTCGGCAGCACTTTGGTACCGCTCGGCATGTTGATATAAGTGGTATCGTCTTTGCCGGCTACGGTAGGATAGCCACCGAAGTCGATGGTGTAGTTGAGCGAAGTGAAGGCCTCACGCTTGATGATGACGAAGTACTCGGTCTTATCTTGCGAATTCTCGCCGTAGTTGGTCACTTTGGCGGTCAGTTCGCCGTTGAGCCATTCGCCGTCGTTGAGCCATTCGATGACTTGCATCTGGTCGTGTACTTTCTTGGTGAAAGTAAGCGTCGGCGGCGCAAAGAGTTCGGTTCCCGAAGGAAGCGTGTAAGTATAGGTGTTGTTCACCGGATCGGTCAATTCAGTACCGTTGACGAACAAGTTCGTAAGGTCGGAGTTATATACGAAGTGGATATCGGTCAAGCGCAATACTGATGTATATAGCACTCCCATAAAACCTTTCGCCAAGTCACCTGTATTCTCTGTATGTGCGCTATTGAATGTTGCCGTGAAGCGTTCTACAGCATTGGTAGGATAAGGAACCGGCACACTGATATATTTGGATTTATTTCCGATCTCTGAATAACTACCCGTTATGCTGGCCGCAGTAGCCAAGGACGAGCCGTCGCTCATCCGTACACGCACGCTCCAGCCGGTGACACCATCCGAAGCCATTTCAGTACGAACAAGTGCCAGCGAGTCAGGCGTGTTGCGGAACGCGATACCTTTGGCAGCGGTCTCGGTGATAGAGGACGAAGAAGTGCCTGCTTCCTTCAAAGTAACACTCATCGACCCTGTTGTCATCATACCCGGCATGGAGCTGGCGAGTGAAGCACCGTGAACGGTCTGAAGTAGCACTCCATTACCATTACTCAACACTTCATTACCTGTTTTGTAGTTGAATTTAGCAAACAGAGCACCCCACTCGTAATCGTTAGCACAGTCACCAGGAATGGTCCAACTATCGTTAGGCTTGTAACCGTTGTACTTGGCTTTCACCCAGTCGCCGGAAAAGTCGAACGGATTGCCGTAAACGGGATAGTACCAGCAAACAGAGTACTCGGCGCCGTCTTCCACTCTAAAGCGGATTTGCTTCTTTATCGGGTCAATCTTAACATCATCATCGTCATCAGCCACGCCTAATACTTTGACAGACTTGCCGCCGAAAGCGCTATAGGCGAAGTCCTCGACTATCGGTTCCTCGGTCACATTGATGAGGTAGTTATAGACATCGGGACGCCAATTGGGTACTTCGACGCCTTGGAACTTGAGGGACTCCAGCTTGCCGGTCGTGTCGAAAGTGGGAATCGTCGGCGTCACGGTGTAGGTTACCTCCTCGTCGCCCAGGCGGTTCGCGATGACGATCAGTTTGGCGCTACGACGGATCGAGCCATCGAAACGGATGACTGTCTGGCCCGGGTAGCTCTTCTCGACATCGGTCACTTTGAAGAACTGTGCGCCGAAAGGCAGCCCCACTGTGTTGTCGCCTTTCTTCGGGTTTTCGAGCACTCCCGTCTGAGTGTTGCCACCGGCATCGACATAGGAATAATGAATCTTCTTGAGGATATTGTCGCCGACGGGCTCACCCACATTGTAATGAATGGAGTAAGTACGGCTGGCACCGAGACTGTTGGTCACGATGATCTTCGTCGTTCCGTTGATCGGCGCAGAGACGAACTCGATGAGCTGTGCCTCCTCGTCTTTCTCGTACTCCACGGTAAACGGCTCGGCGGTACCGTAGGGCACATCGATCGAGTGCTCGGCTATCTTGACATCGAGGATGGTATCTTTGTGGTTCACCTCGTCGTGGAGGATGAGTTTCTTGAGCTGTGTGCTCGTGGCCTCGTTAACGGGGAAAGCGATTGTATAGATGCTCGATGCGCCGCCTTCGGCTTTGACCGAGATCTTGACCTTGCCGTTAGGACGGCAGAGCTCGGTCGTGATGGTCTGATTGGAGAGCGCGCCTACCGGGAACACATCCGGAATGACCTTCGTACCTACCGGTAGCGGGTACATATAGGTAAATTTGTCCGGTGCAAACTCCTCGTAGTGGACACCGTCGATGAGTATGTCCGCCAAGGCCGCGTTGCCGCTGGCGATGCGGTTATACCGGAGTGTGTAGGTCATTGATGCCCCACTCTGCGCCGTCACATGAATGAGCGTCGAGTTGTCGGCGTTGTGGTGAAGCACTACCTGTCCTTCGCGCGTCTCATAACTAATCTGCGGCAGTTCAAGGCCTTTCTCGAGGTCAAACTCATAGAGCGCTTTCTCCGGGTCGAACTCGAAGGTGAATCCTTCCACGCTCAAGCTCTTGAGGGTAGCGTCCGCATAAGGCTTGACATAGATATTGACCTTGTAGGTCCTCTGCTGACCGTTTTCGGCGGTAACGGTGATCTGCCATTGTCCTTCGGCCACCTGACCGAGGAAGACAGTCTGCGCCTCGTCACCTTTCTCGTAGCCTACTGTCGGATAAGCACTTCCAGCAGGAAGGTCAATATTGTAGTTTGTAACTTCAGGGTCGAACTTAGGTTCTTGCATCTGCTTGCCGTCGATGAGGATGGCGGAGAGGTTGTTGTTCGATTGCAGTTTCTTAGTGAAGGTGATGTTATAGCCGTTGGTGTTGTTGAGCGAGTCACGGACATAGAGCCATGCCACATTGCCCTGCCAGAGCGAGTCGACGTGTTGCTCGTCGTAGTCCTTGACATAGCCGATAGTGGGCCATGTACGCTCGTACTCGGCGGTATAGTCGGTCCTCGACGGTTTGAAATCCGGCAGAACCACGCCGTTGACGAGGATCGCTTTCAACTGAGCGCTGGTAGCCACGGTGGGTACGAACTTGATGATATAGGTGTTGGAAGTACCTGCCTCGGGCTTGACCACAATGCGCGCTTCGCCGTAGCCGTAAGGCGCGGTGATGGTCACTTGCTGACCCGGAGCCTTGTCCACGGTGATGGCCGGACATTTCTCCACGGCCAGTTCCACTTCATACTCAAGCACATCCTTCTTGAAGCCCTGCAGTTTGGTACCGTCGAGGTAGATCATCTCAAGCTGCGAGTTGTCGGAAGCGGTGATGATGAACGTGACGGTGTATTCACGTTTGTCGCCGCTCTCGGCGGTGACTGTGATACGCTGCACTTTCTTATCAAGCACATTGAGCACGCGCTGGCTGTCGTCACCTTTCTTGAAGGTCACGGTCGGAATCGTGCTCACGCCTTTCGGCAGCGCATATTCGTAGTTGAGCTTGTCGGGGTTGAAGCCATCCAGTTCCTTGCCGTCGATGTAGATCATCGCAAGGGCGGTGTTGTTGGCCTTGGCTACCGTGAAATGGATGGTATAAGTACGGCTCTCGCCGTTAAGCGGACGAACGGTGACGCGGTATGTGTACTCGCCGTTAGAGCTGGTCCACTTGGGATCGCTGGCCTTCTGGAACTTCGGGTCTTGCAACTCGAAGGTCACTTTGGGCAGCGAGCTCTCGGTCGTTCCTTGCGGCAAGTTGACATAGTACTCCTCCTTGGTCGGCTGGAAACCGATGTCGTAGCCCTCCACTTTGAGGCTCTTGAGCGTGTTATCGCTATAGGTGGCCACGGAGAATGAGATCTGATAGATGGTCGTGCTACCGTTCTGGGCAGTGACGGAGATACGCGTCTTGCCGTTGATGCCGCCTTCGGTCACGGTGATCGTCTGGAACTCGTCGCCTGGCACCGGTTCGATCGTCGGAAGCGTGGTCGTACCGACGGGCAGCGTGTAGCTGTAGGTCGTCACATCGGGTTTGAAACCGTCGAGCGCCTTACCGCCGATATTGATGCCTTTGAGCGTCGAGATCTCGGATTTCTCGGTTGCAAAAATGAGCTTATAGACCGTCTGGTCGCCGTTTCCGGCGGTAACGGTGATACGCACGGTACCATCCACCACGCCCTCGCCCAGCGAAGAGATCTCCGGCTCTTTCTGGTACTCGTCACCCTTGACGGCCGTGATCTTCGGCAGCGACGTGGTACCCATCTTCAAGTTGACATAGTAGGTCAGGTACTCCGGCACGAAGTCGAGCACCGTCGGATCGTCGGTCTTGGACGGGTTGACACTCTGTATCTGGTCGCCTTCCACACGCAGGTCGGAGAGATACGAATAGGACGATGCCTCACATTTGAAGTTGAGCTTATATACCTTTGCTACGGGATTGCCCGGAGTGGTGACGCTGATCTGTACGGTAGCGCCGTCGATGGCAGCGCCTTCGAGTGTCTGCGAAGGTGAATAGGTGATGGTCTGCTCACCGGCTTGGTACGCCGACACAGCCTCGACCGTCATCTTGTTCGTACCCACAGGCAGCGACACTTTGTAGATGGTCTGAACCGGCGAGAAGCCCAGAATGGACTTGCCGTTGACCTTGATGTCCTTCAGGGTGTTGTCGTCCAAGGCGGCCACGCTGAAAGCGATGTTGTAGGTCGCTTTGGTCGTGTTGTTGGCTGCGGTGACTACCGCCTTGGCGGCGCCCGTTACCGATTGCGCTTGCGTCAGCTCCACTTTCTGGCCGTCTTCCTGCGTCACGACGCTGATAACCGGTGCCTTGGTCGTACCGTAAGGCAGACCCACTTTGTAGTCATACGCCGAAGGCGTGAAGCCCGGAACGGGCTCTTCGATCTCCTCGCCGTCTTTGTTGGTATATTTATAGTTGATGGCCGCGAGCTTGGCGTTCGACGAAGCCGCTTTCTGGAACTGGATCTTATACACCGTCTGGCTCTTGCCGTCTTCCGATTTGACCGTGATGACGGTCGGTTTGTTGTTCAGGTCTCCCTTCTCAATGCTGATCTCACTGCCCTGAAGCTGGCGTCCGGGGAAAGAGACGGTCGTTCCGTGCGCATTGGTGATCGAGCCTGCGCCACGCATTGCCACGATGTCCGGCACGGCGGTAGCGTTCTGACCCAGCGCATAGACCTGTACCTCCTCCGAGTTCGGGTCAAAACCGCGCCATTCGATCTCATCCACGATCAGTTTCTGGATCTTGGACGAATAGATGAGCTCCACATCATCCACATACAGCGAGTTGCCCGTGTACAGGCCGCTGTTGGCGCGGAAGTTCGGGTAGTTGGACGCGGAGAAAATGATGTTCATACGCGTCGGAGCCGTGTTGTTGAAATAGAGGATCGGCACTTTGATGTTCACCCAGTTGGCATAAGTAGCACGCTCGCGCCACATACCTTCGGACACTTGCGTCACTTTCTGCGCGGTACCGCACTCGTTGCCGTTCAAGGCCTGGCGGACATCTGACTCCTCGTCATTAAGCGCGTACTGGGTACAGCTACCGTTCTTGGCTTTGTACTTCTCACCCTTGGCCTGGCCTGTCCACGCATAGTACAGCAAATAGAAGTCCTCCTTCTCCCAGTTGGAGCCCGTACGCTTGATCCACACGGACATCGAGTCGGGACGATACTTGAAGTCTATACCGCCGTAGGTTCCGGCTGTGGCCTGGTTGATGGCGGTGATGGACGGCAGGTAAGCCCATGGCTGACCCAGCGAGAAATATCCCGGACTGGTCTCGGTGATACCCATCGCACCTACGTCCTGGTCCTGTACCATCATACAATACCCGCCGTTATGGCCGGTCTCCTTGTGGGCAAAGTTGAACTTCAGGCCCACCTGCTCCACATGGGAAGCGTTCCACCCTTTCGGCTGTGGATTGCCGTCGAAAGCAGCGCCTGACCAGTCCTCAAAATTGGCATTGGTCAATTGCTGCGCATTCACAGTCAAGGCGATCACCATTGCCGCCACACCGACTGCTACATGTTGTAAAAACTGCTTCATATACTTAATTTGTTTTGTTTATGTTCGATTATTAAGATTTTCTTAACAATTTTATCGTTTTTGGCTCTAAAAAAAGCCCATTTTTTATCGGCTGCAAAATTACTGCTTTTTTGTCAAGTACACAATAGCATAATTTACGAAAAAGTGTACGATTATTAAGTCACACTCTTTAGAGTGTTGCTAAATGGAGTTTGCAAAAGGTGGGTTTGTGAATAAAAACAAATCCGCCAAAATTGGCGGATCTATTTGAGTTCCTTGCGTAGAACGGCGCGGATGAAGGCCGGGTACTTGCCGCGTACCTGACGCGTACCTGACAACCCCTATTATCTCGTACTTACCGCGCACTTACGACGCACTTATCTCGCACTTATCACGCACTAAATTTTGCATTCGTTTTCGTTAGTATTATATACTATGTATATAATACCAGGATGTTGAGGGGTTTAATAATTTTTTATTAAATACTACGAAACCAGCAAGAGTTAATTATGATAGAGCAAACTATGGCAAGCATCGACCACATAGGCGACCTGTTCTCCTGTTTCTTCTATCGTATAAATCTTGTACGCGAAATGAAAATCCTCCGCGATAAATTCATGATACCCGGCATCTATCCAGGACTGTTTGTACCGAGCTAAAGGGTAAATAGTAGCATAAAACTCCAACTCCCGAATAGCTGCATACAAACGGGCTTTCTTGCGCTCAACAACAGCCTCGTCCAAGGCGGGATGCAAGGCCAAAGAGATGGCATAAAATTCCGCTATCTGGACATGGACATTATTATCGATACGCACTATCATACTTGCGGATGGTAAAAATCATGGATGAGTTCGCTTATTCTTGCTTCGGACTCATCAACAGAAATACTGGTCCGCTCCAATTCCGCCAAACTGATAGTTGGATAGGCGGGCGCTACGCCTCCATTGGGGATGTAACGATGCTTTGTAATAGTAGCTGTACGCATAAGATTTTCAATTTTCGCTGCAAAGGTACGAAAAAGATTTGGAATATGCAAATTTTGCATGGATTTTATGTGTTATTTTAGAGGAAATTGAAGAAAAACGGGCACAGAAACATAGTTTGGCACGGAATTTGCGGTAGATTCTATTGGTCAAAAATGTCCCAAAAGGGTTCAAAAAGAAAGACGTAAAACAAAAATCAATATACATTATGCAAAACCCAATTGATATTCGCGAACTGCAAGAACGCGTGGAGCGTGAGAGTTCGTTTGTAGATGCCCTTACTTTGGGCATGAATCAAGTGATTGTAGGACAAAAGCACTTGGTAGAGAGTTTGTTAATCGGTTTGTTGAGTGACGGACACATTCTGTTGGAAGGCGTTCCGGGCTTGGCGAAGACCCTGGCCATCAAGACATTGAGCGACCTGATCAAGGCGCAGTTCAGCCGAATTCAGTTCACTCCGGATCTGTTACCGGCCGACGTGATCGGTACACAGATTTACAGCCAGAAAAGCGAAGAATTCAAGATCAAACGCGGTCCGATCTTCGCTAATTTTGTGTTGGCGGATGAGATCAACCGTGCTCCGGCGAAAGTACAGAGTGCGTTGTTAGAGGCGATGCAAGAGCGTCAAGTGACGATCGGTGAGGCGACCTTCAAGCTGGACGATCCGTTCCTAGTACTGGCGACGCAAAACCCGATTGAGCAAGAAGGTACCTACCCTCTTCCAGAGGCGCAGACCGACCGTTTCATGCTGAAAGTGGTGATCGGCTATCCGAAGAAAGATGAGGAGCAAGCCATCATCCGTCAGAACATAGCGAGCGAGAAGAAACAAGTGCTGCCGATACTCTCGACGGCGGATATCATCAAGGCTCGTCAGATAGTGAACGAGGTGTATTTGGACGAGAAGATCGAGAAGTACATTGTGGACATCGTGTTTGCGACGCGTCAGCCGGAAGAGTACGGTCTGAAAGACCTGAAGCAGATGATTGCGTTCGGCGGTAGTCCCCGTGCGAGCATCAATTTGGCGAAAGCCGCTCGTGCGTACGCGTTTATTCATAGGAGAGGCTACGTGACGCCCGAGGATGTGCGCGCGGTTTGCTACGACGTGCTCCGTCACCGTATCGGTCTGACCTATGAGGCAGAGGCCAACAATATTACGACCGAGGATATTATCACCGAGGTATTGAACGCGGTACAAGTGCCCTAAATAGTCCACTAGTCAACTAGTCCACTAGTAAACTAGATTACTATGACTTCAGAAGAGTTATTACAAAAGGTTCGGAAGATAGAGATCAAGACGCACGGGTTGAGTCGGAATATCTTCGCAGGCGAGTACCACAGCCAGTTCAAGGGTCGTGGTATGGCTTTCAGCGAGGTGCGCGAGTACCAGCCCGGTGACGATGTACGGTCGATCGACTGGAACGTGACAGCGCGGATGAACCGGCCGTACATCAAGATCTACGAAGAGGAACGCGAGTTGACGGTGATGTTACTCGTCGATGTGAGCGGGAGTCGGAACTTTGGTACACAGAGTCAGATGAAACGCGACACGATGGCTGAAGTAGCCGCAACACTCGCTTTCTCAACGATAGAGAACAACGACAAGGTAGGCGTGATCTTCTTCTCCGACCAAGTGGAGAAATTTATTCCTCCCAAGAAAGGCAAGAGCCATGTGCTGCATATCATCCGCGAGCTGCTGAGCTTCGAACCGGAACATACGGGCACAAACATCAATGCGGCGTTAGAGTTTCTGACGAATGTGCAGAAAAGGCGTTGTGCGGCGTTCCTGATAAGCGACTTCATCGGCAACCTCTCCCTGACCCTCTCCTCAAGAGAGGGAAGAAGAACAGGTCCAGTTGATCCGATAGTGATTGCGAGCCGGAAGCATGACCTGAACGCGATACAGATCTACGACCGTCGTGACGCGGAGTTGCCGAATGTGGGCTTGCTCAAGGTACGTGATCCGGAGACGGGAGCGCGCGTATGGACCGACACCGCGCTCAGTTCGGTGCGCGAGGCTTATGCGAAAGCATGGCACGACCAACAAGAGGCGCTGGAGAACATCTATACGAAAACGGGTATTCACAATATATCGTTGCGTACGGATGAAGACTTCGTGAAAAAGTTGATGCAACTTTTTAGAAATTGAGAATTGAAAATTGAAAATTAATATTTCGTAGTGAAATGTTAAACATTTTATTAGCAATAGTAGTCAGCGCGAGTATCGATTCAACGATACTGATGCTGGGTGACCAGACAGACCTGCATTGGCAGTTGACGCAAGAGGCGGGTGAGCGCGTGGCGTTGCCTGTCTTCGGCGAGAGCCTGCAAGACGGCATCGAGATCGTGGACCGCAGCGGCATCGACAGCGTCCGTTTGGACGACGGGCGTGTACAGTTGAGCCAGACCCTGACGCTGACCAGTTTCAAGGACTCGCTGTTTGCTATCGAGCCCTTGGCTTTTGCGCAAGGAGAGGACACATTCTGGACCGAACCGATGGCGCTGAATGTGATTCAGCCGTTCGAGGTCGATAGTGCGCTGGCCATCACCGATATCAAAGATATCGAGAAAGCACCTATCTGGTGGTGGGGCATCATTCGATGGATATTATTGGCTATTGGCTGTTTGCTGTTAGCTGTTGGCTGTTATTATTTGTGGCGCTGGTACCAAAAGAACCGCAAGGAAGAAGAGGAACCGATAGATCTGGAACTGTTGCGTCCTGCGGACGAAGTGGCGCTGGAGAAACTCGATGCCATCAAGGCGCAGAAGATTTGGAAAGACGGTAAGGTGAAAGAATACCAGACCGACTTGACAGATGTTGTGCGCGAGTACATCGGCCGGCGTTTTGATGTGCACAGCACAGAGAAAACCTCAGATGAAACACTGCGCGAGATGAAGCCCATTCTCATGAAGGGTGAGGGGTTACAGGTTACGGGTGACGGGAAAGAGCTCTACGAGCGCTTGAAGAAGATGTTGCAGCTCGCGGATCTTGTCAAGTTCGCCAAATGGCACACCACGCCTGACGAGAATGAACAGGGACTATCCACAGCTTACGAATTCGTCCGCGAGACGACTCCGAAAGCTGAGGAATTGAAAATTGAAAATTTAAAATTGAAAATTTATGACATTTGCAAATCCTGGATATTTATTCTTATTGCTGCTGCTGGCACCGATCATCATCTGGTATCTGTACGAGTTGCACAAGTCGGACGCCAGTGTGCAGTTGAGCGACACGAGCGTGTTGGCTGCGCAGCCGAAGAGTCTGCGAATCTGGTTGCTGCATGTACCGTTCTTGTTGCGTGTAGCGACAGTGATATTGCTCAGTGTAGCCTTGGCGCGTCCGCAGTTGACCAATAAATGGTCGTCGGAGAGTACCGAAGGTATCGACATCATGATGGCGCTCGATATATCGGGAACGATGTTGGCCGAGGACCTGAAGCCGAATCGTCTGGAGGCCGCCAAACAGGTGGCGTGTGACTTTGTCATTGACCGTCCGAACGACCAGATAGGCTTGGTGGTGTTTGCCGGCGAGAGTTTCACGCAATGTCCGTTGACGACCGATCATGCGGTGCTTATCAACTTGTTCAAATCCGTCGAGTACGGGATGATAGAAGACGGTACGGCTATCGGTCTGGGTCTGGCGAACGCGGTAAACCGTATGAAAGACAGCGAGACGAAGAGCAAAGTGGTCATTCTGTTGACCGATGGAAGCAACAACCGCGGAGACATCGACCCGCAGACAGCGGCAGAGATAGCCAAGACTTTCGGAATCCGCGTCTATACGGTAGGCGTGGGCAGTTACGGTCAGACGCGCGTGCCGGTTCAGACACCGATGGGCCGTCAGTACGTGACCATGGATTCGGAGTTCGACGAAGGAACGCTTCGCCGCATTGCCGAGACGACCGGTGGGCAGTATTTCCGCGCGACCGACAACGGCAGTCTGAAGCGTATATACGAGCAGATCGACCAGTTGGAGAAGACCAAGATGCGTGTACGCGAGTACGCCAAACATACGGAGAACTTCTTTCCGTTCCTGATAGCGGCACTGATCTGCTTGCTGGTCGAGGTAATACTACGCTACTTTGTGCTACGCACAATCAGTAATTGAAAATGGAAAATGGAAAATTGAAAATTTATGTTTCGATTCGCAAATAATGAGATTTTATGGCTACTGCCGGTGATATTTGTTTTTGCAGTAGCTTTTTGGGCCTACACGAAGCGCAAACGCCGTCAGTTGGCGGAGTTTGGTGACGAGGCGTTGATGACAGAACTGATGCCGAACGCGAGTCGTGTACGACCTGCGGTTAAGTTCTCAATCGTGATGGTAGCGTTGGCGTTGCTGATTTTGGCAGCGGCTCGTCCTCAGTGGGGACAGAGCGAACGTACCGAGAAACGGCAAGGCATAGAGGCCATCGTGGCGCTGGATATATCCAATTCGATGTTAGCCGAGGATGTAGCGCCCAACCGTCTGGAACGCGCCAAACAGATGCTGAGCAAGTTGATGGACAACATGGTGAATGACAAAGTGGGTCTGGTTGTTTTTGCCGGTGACGCTTTTGTGCAACTGCCGATCACTTGCGACTATGTGTCGGCGAAGATGTTCCTCAATTCGATCAAGCCGGAGCTCATCAAGACGCAAGGTACGGCTATCGGTCAAGCTCTGGCCACATCCATCCGTTGCTTTGGGGAACAGAGTGATGCTTCCCGCGCGATCATATTGATAACAGATGGTGAGAACCACGAGGACGATGCGGTAGCCGTAGCCAAACGGGCCAAAGAGATGGGCATTCAAGTGCTGGTAGTAGGTATCGGCAAGCCGGAAGGCAGCCCTATTCCTCTGCCAGGGACGAATAATTTCCGCAAGGACCGTCAAGGCAACGTGGTCGTCAGCAAGCTGAACGAGGATATGTGCCGCGAGATAGCACAAGCCGGTGGAGGCATCTATGTGCGTTGCGACAACACCAACACCGCCACGAAGGCCATCCAGAAAGAGCTGGACAAGCTGGCCACACAGGAGATCGAGACGCAAGTCTATACCGACTACAACGAGCAGTTCCAGAGCTTTGCGCTATTGGCATTGATGCTGTTAGTGATCGACTTCTTTATTTTCAATAGAAAAAATAAGGCACTCACCAAGTTGGACATTTTTGGTGAGAATGGAAAATGGACAATGGACAATGGAAAATTGAGCGTTCTGGTACTGATGCTGCTCGTCAGTATGAACACGTTTGCGCAGCGCGAGGCAGGTGATGTGCGGCGCGGCAATAGGGAGTACAACAAACAGAACTACACCGAAGCGGAAGTGGATTACCGGCGCGGCTTGGAGGCGAACAAGAACAGTTACGAGGCACATTATAACTTAGGCGACGCGCTGTTCAAACAAGACAAGTATGCCGATGCACAGACCGAATTCGAGACAGCGGCCAAGATGCTGGACAAGAAAGAGGACAAAGAGCGCTACGCCAAGGCGATGCACAATATAGGTAACTGCAATTTTGCGCAACAGCAGTACGACAAAGCGGTAGCAGCGTATATGGAGTCGCTGCGGGCTAATCCGAAAGACAACGACACGCGGTACAACCTGGTGAAAGCGATGGAGATGCTGCAACAACAGCAACAACAGCAAC
>JAFSKL010000008.1 GCA_017448985.1 Paludibacteraceae bacterium | reverse complement strand
TACAACAAATATTTGAAATACACAAGGATTTGACGATAAAAATCAAATTTATTTGAATTTTTTGCGGAAAATCGTTGTTATTTGCACGACTGTGCGACTGTACTTTCGAAGGGGACCCCATTCATGGGGGAGGTGGTCGAAATTCAACAAATATTTTGATATGACCAAATTTTTTTTGCAAAATTGATAAAAAGTTGCCGTTTTTTTTGCACAATTGAAAAAAAAGTAGTAATTTTGCACCCGGTTTTGGCTCACAAGCCTCTTATTGGGTTTCTATGGGGCCCCCAACGCAAACCTGAAGAAGTGCCTCGGATGGCACTTCGAGCTTGAGCGCCATGGTAATGGATTAAGCGAAAGCATAGAACTCTTCAGCGTTTGTGGTGGGGAGAGCGGAGGCACAAGTTGCCCGTCTATTAAGCGGAGCGGTATAGACTATTGCAATTTGTTGCCGAACGCGAGCGGCATTGGCGGAATTGGTAGACGCGCCAGACTTAGGATCTGGTTCCGCAAGGAGTGAAAGTTCGAGTCTTTTATGCCGCACAGTTATGAAACGACAATGCTTTTTTTTCCTCGCCTTGGCGAGCCTCGCAGTGGTATTGGATTCGTGTGTGCCGGAGGCACAGTCCACGCCTGAGTTATATTCATCCGTGCTGTTCCGCACCAACGGTCCTTCGGGCCGTGACACCTTGCGCATGACCGATTCGTTGCGTATCGGCGACAGTCTGTTGTGCCCCATGACACTCTACTCGCGGTTCAACTACCTGACCCGCATCACCGCTTCGGCAGACGATGAGGCGTTCAGTTACTGGTTCAGTTGTGACTCCGATGTGGTGGCTGTTCTGACCGAGGCGTCCAAGCCGGAACAAGGCGTGCTGTGCTTTCAGGAAGGGTACTCGATGATTCCGGTCACCTTCTGTTTCGTGCCCAAGAAATCAGGTAAGAACCGCTTCACCTTCGTCGTGGCCAACAGTGCCAAGGAGGATTTCTCTCCCCGCACTTTCTACTACGATGCGGTAGTCAAGTGATTATTCGGATTTTTTTGCTTCTTGCCAAAGGGCTTCCATTTCCTCAAGGCTCATGTCCTTGAGTTCCTTTCCTTGCTCTTTGGCGCGGGCTTCGATATAGTTGAAGCGCTTGATGAACTTGAGATTCGTTTGCTCGAGGGCATTGTCCGGCTTGATCTTGTACAGCCGTGCCGCATTAATCAGTGCAAACAGCAGGTCGCCGAACTCATTCACCATTTCACCATTGAGCGACGAAGTCGCGCTCATTTCACCATTTGCGGAAGCCTTCCGCACCTCTTCCTCGAACTCCGTGATCTCCTCTTTCACCTTCTCCCAGACATCCTCAGGGTGCTCCCAGTCGAAGCCGACGTTGGCCACTTTGTCCTGAATGCGGTAGGCCTTGACGAGGCTGGGTAATGAATCAGGAATGCCGCCTAACACGGTCTTGTTCCCGCCTTTCTCTTTGAGTTTGACCTGCTCCCAGAGGTGACTGACGTCCGCTTCATTTTTAATTTTTAATTCTTCATTTTTAATTTCTCCGTACACGTGCGGATGGCGGAAGATGAGCTTGTCGCAGAGGCGGTTGCATACATCGGCTATGTCGAACTGTTCCGTCTCCGAGCCCATCTTGGCGTAGAAGACCACATGGAGCAGCACGTCGCCCAGTTCCTTGCATATCTCGTCCATGTCGTGGCGCGAGATGGCGGTGGCCAACTCGAACGACTCCTCTATCGTGTTCTGACGCAGACTGTCGAACGTCTGTTTGCGGTCCCACGGACATTTCTCACGAAGGTCGTCCATGATGTCTAACAGCCGTCCGAACGCTTCCAATTTCTCTTCTCTACTGTGCATAACTACACAAACTACGCAAACTACGTAAACTACGCAAACTACGCAAACTACGTAAACTACGCAAACTACACAAACTACGCAAACTACACAAACTACACAAACTACGCAAACTACGCAAACTACGCAAACTACGCTCGGCTACAAATGGTACATTACTCTTCATAGTTATGAAGAGATATATTTCCGTGTTTGTCCAGCTTGGCATAGGTCCATTGGCGGAAGGTGTCGCCGAGGATGATCACGCGGCTACCGGAGGCTATCTGGAAGTCGAGTTCGATGTGCCGGTGGCCGAACACATAGTAGTCGCGATGGTTGCCCTGCTTCTCCTGGTCCTTGGCAAACAGCACCAATTCTTCCTTGTTCTCGCCCTTGAACGGACAGGGGTTGGCCAGCTCCTTCAACCGGCTCTTCTTCGCCCAGTTATAGCCCAAGGCGTTGCCCCATTGGGGAGGCAGCAACCGGAAGAGGAACTGCAGGAACGGCGATTCGAAGATGGCCTTCAGGCGTATATACCGCTTGATTTTTGCGCGTACGCGGGCGGGATAGTGACTCTCCCAGTCGCGGGGCAGCAAACCGTCTCCGTGAGCTAGGTACAGCGTCTTGCCGTAACGGCTGATAGTCAGCGGGCTATAGTGCACCTCTGCGCCCGTCAGTTTCTCCAGTCCGCCGAAGGTCCACTGGTCGTGGTTGCCCGTGAACACATGGACATGGATGCCCTGCTTGACGAGCTTACGCAGCTCCTTGCAGAAGGGATGGTACTCGCGTTTCTTCTTGTCGTGGATGAAGTACTCCATCCAGAAATCGAACATGTCGCCCAACAGGTATATCGACACGGCATCCTTGCTCATCATCTCAAGCATGTTGATCAGCTTCTTCTGATGCGCCCATCCGCGCTCAATCGCCAAACTGCCCAAGTGGGCATCACTAAGAAAATAAATCATATTTTCGTTGTTTTCGTAATATTCGTTGTTTTCGTAATTTACGTAAACTACGCAGACTACGCAAACTACGCAAACTACGCAAACTACGCTCGGCTACAAGAAGCCGAGCTCCAACTTGGCTTCTTCGCTCATCATGTCTTTGGTCCATTCGGGTTCGAAGACGATGGTCACCTTCACATCCTTGATGCCCTCGACGCTACCCACTTTCTGCCGGATGTCTTCCACGATAAAATCCCCTGCGGGACAGGACGGTGCCGTCAGTGTCATCGTTATCTCGCATATGCCATCCGGCTTGAGTTCGATGCCGTAGATCAGCCCTAAGTCATACACATTCACAGGGATCTCGGGGTCAAAAACCGTTTTCAGCATCCGCAGGATGGCTTCCTCTTTTTCCAAAAACTCATTCATTTTCCAAAACGGCTGCAAATTTACTGCTTTTTTTTGAGTTATGCAAATTTTTCTGATAAATTCCGACATTTTCCGATAATTTCCGAAATAATAGACCGCCTATGACAGTATGACAGATGACGGCTCAATTTATTATTTTTACACCCGTGCGTACGTGTGTATAGGTAATAAAAATCAACTGTCATACTGTCATGTGTCATATCCAAAGAGCCTTTACCTCCCAATCCTGCCTCTATCAGCGTCCAATCCCGTGTTATTTTCGGGGTGTTTGCAATACCACTCCGTTACCACTCCATTACCACTACGCACCGTCGCAGGTCTGTTTTTTTTATGCTTTTGTCTTTTGACATTTATCGGAGTGCTCGGAAGCACCTTTTGACTAAAAAAATCTCTTTTTATTTGCATATATGCAAAAAAAGTTGTACCTTTGCACCCGATTTCCAGATGGTACATGGTAAATGACCAAATGGCCAAATAAATGGTAAATGGTAAATGATTAAATCGTAAATGATTTGATACGATTTGAGAACGGAGACATAGAGAAGCCGATGCTCGATGAGCGCAGCGTGAGTCGTTGGATTCGTGCCGTAGCCGCCGAGTACGGCTTCTCTGTGGGCAACGTGACCTACGTCTTTTGCTCGGACGAGAAGGAGTTGGCGGTCAACCGTCAGTTCCTCGGCCATGACTACTACACGGATATCATCACCTTCGATTATTCGACCGGCACCACGCTCAACGGCGATATCTTCATCTCTCTCGACACCGTGCGATCCAACGCCGAGAGCATAGGCGTGACGTTCGAGCAGGAACTATACCGCATCCTCATTCACGGCATCCTCCATCTGACCGGGCAGGGCGACAAGACGCCCGAAACCAAAGAGCAGATGACACACAAGGAGGATTTGGCGCTCGGCAAAATCCTCCTTGAACTTTAGCTATTGGCTATTGGCTTTTGGCTATTGGCTTTTTTTTGACTAACGACCAACGACTAACGACTAACGACTAACGACCAACGACCAACGACCAACGACCAATAGTTATTCGACTGTGACAATCGGGGCCTCGTCGAGGGAAGAGTCGATGGTCTCCTGGACGCGTTCGCGGAGTTCGTTCTGCTCGCGGCTCACTCCCATCATTATTCCGAAATAGATAGACGTGATTAGCACCGACGTCCCTCCTCGGCTGACGAGCGGGAGCGGTTGCCCGGTGACGGGCCCGAGACCGACAGCCACGAGCATGGAGATAAGTGCCTGACAGGTGATCATCAGCGCCAAGCCCATCGTCATCAGCATAGCCGGCATATCCGAATAACGGCTGGACACATTGCAGGCCCGGAAGAGGATGGCCAGGTAGAGGAAGATGAGGAAGCCGGCGCCGATGAGGCCGGACTCTTCAACGATGATAGCGAAGATATAGTCGGCAAATGCAAGCGGCAGGTAGTCACGCTCCTTGCTGTTACCCGGCAGCACACCGATAGGAGAGGTACCGCCGCGGGCGATAGCTACCGACGAATAGACCTCTTGTATATTCTCATCCGTGAGCACATACTTGGACGTGCCGTCATCCACGAAATGGCGGTCAAGACGTGCAACCCAGGTCGTGGCGCGCTTGAAGGGACCGTGCATCTGGCGACCCGGTCGCACAAATCCGAACTCGACGATGGCGTAGCCGAGACCCAACACCAGCACCGCGATGCCCACTACCGACAGCGTATATTTCCACGGAATACGCGCCAGCACCCACAGGCAGAAAACGATGAGCCCGATGAGCACCGCCGTCGAGAGGTTGGACACCATGATCGGCAGCATGACGACCGCCGCGATGATGAGGGTGCGGTAGAAATATTTGGTTTTGTCCGCTTCGTTACGGATGCGCGCCAACTGGTCAGCGACCACGATGATAAGGCTCAGCTTGGCCAGCTCGGAGGGCTGGAAAGTGATGCCGGCGATGCGTACCCAACGGGCGGCACCGTTGATGGTCACGACCAAGGGGTTGCCCGGGATCATCGTCGAATAGAGCAGGAGCGTACTGAGGCCCAACAGGATATACCCTCCGAAGCGTACCCAGTAGGTCGGGATAAACTGAATGCCGTACGCGGCAATGACGCCCAGCACGATGTAGAACATCTGCTGGCCGATGGGACCCAGCGCCGAATGATGCATGTACACCAGCGTACTCGACGCCGAGAAAAGGGCGATAATAGCTACCACGATCAGGGCAATGAACAGGCCCCAGAAAGTGCGATCGATGTGTTCTGTCTTGAGTTTCATAACAATGTCAAAGTTTAGGTTTACCGAAATTCGCTGCAAATTTAGTGAAAAATTTCTATTTATACAAATTATTGCGATTATTTTTCGCAAAATTTTGCACATATGCAATTTTTTTTGTACTTTTGCAGCAAATTTTAAATCGAAAGATTATGAAACGCTTTTTCTCCTTAGCCTGCTGTCTGACAGGCCTCATTCTCTCCGTACAAGCAGTGGTGGTGACCTACACACCGGATAACACCACGATTTTCAAGAACCCCGAGCGGGGCTTCACGGATGAACTGAACGGCGTGGTGACCGAGAAGAGTCCCTATCGCATCAAAAACCATATAGAGGACAATTGGGGCAACAAGGACTATATGACGATGCCCGTGGTGCTGTATAACTTCAATCAGTTCAAGGCCGTGGATCTGCCGGACGCTATCCTCAACGGTTTTGACGAAGATATGGCGGAGCTGCGGCGATTGGGGCTCAAGTGCGTGTTGCGCTTTGCTTATACGGAGCGGGAGAGCGATATCGTGGACGCCGAGCCTGAGTGGGTGAAGCGCCATCTGGAGCAGCTCAAGCCGTTCCTGAAAAAGAACGCGGACGTCATCTATGTGCTCGAGGCGGGATTCGTAGGCGTGTGGGGCGAGTGGTACTATTCGCAGAATTACGGCAACGAGACGCAGCATGTGACGGCCAACCGCCGCAAGGTGATCGAGTATCTGTTCGAGAATGTGCCCGAGGATCGGTTCATCCTGTTCCGCTATCCGATGATTCAGCAGGAGTACCTCAACGACATGACGCCTCTGACTCCCGAGGAGGGTTTCAGCGGGAGCCGGAAAGCACGGATGGGTTGTCATAACGATGCCTTCCTGCATAACTGGGGCAATATGGGTACCTACGCGAGCGACGACAACAGCGACGATCCCAAACAGCGGCAGTACGTGGCCACGCAGTGTCTCTACACACCCAACGGCGGCGAGACGAACATAGACGACGATAATGCGTTGGCGGAGAAACGCTATGTGGAGGCGCCGTCCGAGATGAGCAAGTACCACTGGTCGTTCTGCGGCTCCACCTACGCCACGCCGGTCACCAAACGCTGGCGGAACAGCGGCTTGTTCGACACGCTTAATATACACATGGGTTACCGCTATAACCTCATCGACGCGCAGTTCAGCGACGAGGCAGCACCCGGAGGCAAGATGAATGTGACCATCCGTCTGCGCAATGACGGTTACGCGCCTATCTATAACGAACGGCCGGTGTACCTGGTGCTCCAAGATCTGACTCCGCAAAAATTGACTTTATGCTATCCGCTGACCGCCGACCCGAGACGGTGGCTGCCCAACGGCGCCGTGAGCTACATCAACGAGCAAATAGAGCTGCCTATGTTTAAGGAAGGCACCTACCATCTCTACCTCTGGCTGCCGGATAAGTACGAATCGATAGCCAATGACCCGCGCTACGCCGTGCGCCTGGCCAACAAGGATATATGGGACGCTGAGACGGGCTTCAACGACCTCGATGCGGACATCGTCATCTCCAATTCTGCACCCAAGGACCCGGGCGAACTGCCCGATGTGCAAGGACTGGACAAGGTACAAAGTGACAAAGGACAATGTACAAAGGTGCTGGAGGACGGAGTGCTATATATCGTGAATCCGGAGGGTGCGCGCTTCTCACTAAATGGCCAAATGACTAAATAAATGAACAAATGGTAAATGACCCAATGGTAAATGCTGTTGTTTTTGATTTGGGCGGCGTGATCATCAATCTGGATGTGCCGCGTTGTGTGGCTAACTTCCGCCGTCTGATGAAGGATGAGTACATTCGTGATGTGCTTGGCATCGACGATGAGGGTGAAGGCGTGGTGGCGGTCAGTGCGGCCACCAAGCAACTGATGCACGACTATGAGTACGGCAACATAACGACCGACGAGTTCCTGCGAACGCTGCAGGAGTACTGCTTTGCCGGTACGACGATAGAGGACATCCGTGCAGCATGGCTCAGTATGCTGGACGAACTGCCTCAGGAGCGCCTCGATTTCATCGCGAGTCTCCGCGCCAAGGGCTACCGCACTATCTTGCTCTCCAACTCCAACGAGCTGCACTGGGATCCCATCTGGGAGCAGTACCGCTTGGGCAACTATTTCGATGCCGTGTTCGCGTCGCATCATCTGCATATGGCCAAGCCCAATCAGGAGATCTTCGACCATGTGGTGCAGCAGACAGGCCTCGTGCCCGAAGAGACGCTCTATGTCGATGACCTGGAGAAGAACCGCAAAGCCGGCGAACGTTTCGCCCATTGGACAACGGCGGCGAGTATAGAGGAACTTCAATGTACCATTTAAACATGTACCATGTACCATGAACACTTTTCGGTACCATTTGGCTATTTAGTCATTTAGCGTAGTTGGCCCAATATTTAAATGAAAAATAAATTGTAAATGGTAAATGAAATAATCGTGCCCTTCTGGGCTAAGAACAAATTGTAAATAATTTTATTATGAACGAAGTGTTACGGCATTTTGCCATTTGGAATGAAGTGCAAGAACCGCAGCCTTTGCGGATCGGTTTTATCAATGACTCGTTTGTGGTGCAGGCCAAGCGGGTAGGCGAGACCTCCTACTGCCTGCAGCGCATCAATCACCATATCTTCAAGGATGTGGAGGGCCTGATGCGCAACATCGAGATCGTCACCTCGCATATCCGTGAGAAGCTGCTCATTTCGCGGGCAGAGAATATAGAACGCAAGGTGCTGCATCTCATTCCGACCAAGGAAGGCAAGCTGTTCTACCGCAGTCCCGAAGGCGAGTATTGGCGTCTGTATGTGCTCGTAGAACCCGCCACCTCACAGGAGAAAGTGACGCCGATGTCGGCTGAACTGACGGGGCAGGCCTTCGGACGTTTCCAGCGTCAGTTGGCGGACCTGCCGTTCAATGCGCTCTGCGAGTCCATCCCCAATTTCCACAATATGGAGTTCCGTCTGCAGGAACTGGACGAGGCGATCAAAGCGGCTTCGGCTCTTGAACCGTCGGAGATCAGACGCCGGCGCGTGGAGGCCTGCAAGGACATCATCGACTGGATCAATCGCCGGCGTGAGATGATGTGCCTGGCAGAGGTGCTGTTCCGCGAAGGCAAGCTCAAGAAGCACATCAACCACTGCGACACCAAGGTCAACAATGTGCTCTTTGACGAGAAAGGACGGCCCATCTGCATCGTCGATCTGGACACCGTGATGCCCGGATTCGTGTTCAGCGACTTCGGCGATTTCATGCGTACTGCCGCCAACACGGGCCTGGAGGATGACCCGAATCCGGACAATATACATGTGGACCTCGAGATCTTCGAGGCCTATGCCCGCGGCTACCTCAAAGAGGCCACTTTCCTCACGGACATCGAGAAAGAGCTGCTGCCCTACGGCTGCCGTCTGCTCAGTTATATGCAGACAGTGCGCTTCTTCACCGACTACCTCAACGGCGACACCTACTACAAGATCCAGTCACCCGAGCATAATCTCGTCCGTACTCGCGCACAGCTCCGCCTCGTCGAAGAGCAGGAGAAAGTCGAAGACAAGATGAAGGCTATTATCAAGAAATTATCGTGATCTCGAAATCTCGAGGTCTCGACATCTCGAAAAACAATACCCCTATGAAACTGAAAGTTAATCAAGTTAATTGGCCCGCCGATTTTCCGGAGAAGCCGGAAGTGACGGTGGAGGTGAGCAACGACCACGAACGGCTGTTCCTGCATTGGCACGTCAAGGGCGAGCAGCTACGCGCCGTGACGACCGAGGACCAGGGAGCCGTGTGGGAGGACTCGTGTGTGGAGTTCTTCTGCCAGGTGCCCGGCGACAAGCACTATATGAACTTCGAGACCAACTGCATCGGAGCCATGGTCGGTTCACGCCGTCTGGGGCGTGCCGAGGACGTGCAACCGCTCACGCCCGATGAGATGCATAGTATAAAAAGAACATGCACGTACGCGCGTGAGGCGTTTGAGGAGAAGGACGGACTCTTTGAGTGGGAAGTCAAGCTCGAGATCCCGTTGAGCCTCATCTTCCAATGTCCAATCTCCAATCTCCAATTCCCATTGAAGCTCCGCGCCAACTTCTACAAGTGCGCCGACCAAACAAAAAGGCCGCACTTCCTCAGTTGGCGGCCTATTGACTTACCGAAGCCGGACTTCCATTGCCCGCAGTTCTTCGGAGAGATTGAACTGGTATAATCGGTATCCCGGTATCCCGAAAAACTACAGCGCCTGACCAAGCATCGTGTATGTTTGGTCAGCGCGTTGTATATAGACCTGTCCGTCGCGAAGTATCTTGTACGGCGCAGTTTCGGCGTTCGTATTGTCCAAAGCAGTATTGTCGATCACATTCTCCGATATCCACTGTGCTCCCGCTTCCGGCGAAGACCAGTTGTCGAGGTCGTCCGCCGCAAAAGCACCATAGTAATAGACTTGCCCCACTACGGCCGAAGCATCGTTACATGTCTCTGCCGTACCGCGATAGACCTCTATGCCGTCAGACGGAGAGGCTGGAAAAGCGTTATCCTTGCGCACGATGACTGTTTGCGCATAGTCCGGAGCCGGCTGGATGTCTCCGCTCAGGTGCAGGTCGTCCAGGTAGAAAGTGCCGGAAACGGCGCTACCTGTGGACACGCCGAAAGAGATTCGCACCACTCCTTCGCAATGGTTGCGGTCATCGGTGTTGCCATACCAGTCGAACGACAGGAGTGTGCGCAAGTCCAGTGTGATGTCTTGCCAGTCGTTTTTGGAGAGGTTGATCTTCTCGGTGTACCACCAGTCTTCGTGTCCGGCCGTCATATTCTTGCAAACGATACGCAGCGCGGTACTGGTACCGTTTCCTTTGAGCCGAAAAGTGAGAATTGGTGTCTGGCTCATGTCCGTCGCCTCGCTGAACACATAATCCGCTGCCGCCGTGGCCCATTCCTTGGTGAGGCTGTAGTCGCATTGCAGGGCACCGTCACTGACACTGACCGCCATCGTGGCTCCCTCTTCACCTACCTGCTCGATCTGCTCGGTGCCGTTACTGAAATCGGTAAGCAAGTTATCCAGATGAATCAGATGCGTGGGATTGAGCCAATAGAGGCGGTACTGTCCGGAATTGATGGTGCCCGTCAGCGAAGACGGTGCAGGAGGAGGCGTGGTGTCTTCCAAGAGCTTGACCACGGCCGGTCGGTTGCCCATAAAGGACTTGCCGCCGGATGTAATCACCGCATAGATGTAGTATTTGCCTTTGGGCATAATGTTCCGGGTATGCCACATGTATTTCTCTATTTTGTTGGACAGGCCCGTAACGATAGGTGTCATTCCCTGCACATCGGTGGCGTCAGGTGTCTGCGAATAATAGAAAGAAACGGTCGCGTCGCCCACCGGATCGAAGGTAAACCAACGCAGCATGATCGAATCTTCCACATTCACTTCCTGAGCCGGTACGGTGAAGTTGACCGAAGGATTGATCACCTCGCCGTCGTGGATGAACCGGTAGGTGTAGAATACATTGCCCACGGAGTCATAAGCCGTGAGCTCGATCGTCGAAGCATCGGCTGCCATGTCGAGCGTGGAGAAGCAGGACACTTGCTTGTAGTACATCGAGTACTTGTAGTCGTTCAGCTGTTTCTGTTGCGCGTAGTTGGCGTCACGCCCGCAGCCGGGACGGAGGTAGTGCACGCCGTCTTTGTACAGGTGCTCAAACGAGTGGTCGTCTCCGGAAAGGGAGATGATACGCTTGCCTTGCGCCGCGTGTTTCTCAAAGAGCGTGCCCATCTGACGAGGCTCGTCTGCCCATTGGCCGTGATAGCCCGTTGTATGAACGCCTACATGGTGACAGATGAAGATCCACGGACGGTCACAGGTCCCGAGAATGGAGTCTGCCCAGTGGTACTGCTTGCTGCCGGGCAGGAAGTCCGGACTCGACGGATCGCCGTTGATATTGAGTATGACCACATCCGCGTTACCATAGACGAAATGGAAATACGACTCACCCCGCGGGTCCTTGACCGGCTCTTCCGGCTCGCCGTCATGGGTAAACTGATGGAAATAGTCGTAGAACGACGACCAGCGGTAGGTAAACGGATCGCCCGTCTCATGATTCCCCGGAGAGGACATCACAGGCACTTGTCCGAGGAACTGTGCGCCCGGCGTGAAATAGTAATTGTTCCAGTTCCGGTCGTCACCCTTACTGCTGACAAAATCGCCGTTCATCAGGGCAATGTCGCAGTTGAGACCGCAGATGAAATCCTGCATGTTAGACCAGTTATTACGCGCGTTGCCGTGTATGTCGCTGATGGTGAAGATGCGGTAAGCCGTGCCTTGTTCGGGCGCCGTCTTGGTCCAGCTGACCTTGTCGCAACGCCGTTTCTCGTTGGCGCCGACAGTAAAGTAATAGCGCGTGTTGGGTTCGAGGCCCGTCAGCGTGACCACATGCACATAGCCCTCGTCTGCTACATTCCAACCGCTGTCGGTCTTGATCTGCTTGTCCAGGTGCTCGGGATCTGTGCCGTAATAGACGAGTGCTTCGGTGGCTTCCGTCTCGTCCGCCATTTGCCACAACACCTTCACCGAATTGGTCGTAGGAGCCATCGAGTACGGCATCTTGTACGGCTTGTAAGGGTCGTTGCCCTTGTCGTATTCTTCGTCCGAAACGCCCCACCGCGGGTCACCGATCGTGCTTGCGTCCGTGCCGGCTCCTACCGCAGGACTGTTCTTGAACAACTGGAAATTACCGTTTTCGGCATCCACGAAATAGGGGTTCCGGCTGAAACAGGCCACTTGCTTGGCGCCCGTACTCAGTTTGATGGGCGCGTTCCAACCGAGACTGTTTTCTATCTTCGAGTCCGAACCGTAGAGGGCGTAACTGACAGCTCCCGAACGCTCTTCGTCATTCATGAAGATACAATTGGTCACATGGGAAGCGTTGATGTTCGCCAGATAGACGCCACGCGTGTCGGTGCTGTTGTAGAAAGTGCAGTGGTCGATCTCGAGTGAGCCTTGCAGAGGTATCACATTGTTCTCGTCGCCTGAATGGAGATAGATGATTCGTCCCGTACCCTTTCCGCCGTCGAAGGTGCTGTTTCGTATCAGCAGGTTCTTCACTTGTACCGGCGTTTTGGTGGCAGCAATCCCGCGTGCCGTGTTGGCCGTTTCGGGAGCCATGAGGAAGAGACAGTTATCCACTGTCAGCGCATCGATATACGGTGCATCGGAAGTGTCGTACGCGCGGATGAAATACGAAGGACATCCGCTGAGTGTACAGTTCTTGACCGTCACTTTGTACGGCGCGTCGCCTATGACCATCCGCACTATCTCGCCGCTGCTCTGTACTTCTACACCTTCCAGCGTGAAGTCTGCTTTCACCTCAAACCGGCTCGACAATACTAACCTTGGCTTCGTTCCTTCGGCAGCCCGAATCGTCAGCCCTACCGTCGGCTTGACCGACGACTCCGTATACTCGCCATTGGTCAGCACCAGTTCGTCACCCGCAGCTGCACTCTCCACCGCCGCCTTAATGGTGCCCTCTCCCGGCGCCACATTTATAACAGCACCCCTGAGCACTATCGTGCCCAGGAGTACCATACTTGCAACAAGACTTAACCGTTTCATCGTCTCGTGAATTTTCTATGTGTTGATCAATTAATACGGCTCGATACCACCACCTTCGCCGCCGAGTTTAAGATCTCCGCCGCCGATGCTACTAATCTTACAAATCGAACTGAATTGGATAGTTACCAATGTTGTTTCCGGTATAATATATTGCTTTTTCATAATTCTAAAAATTTAATGGTTATACTAATCTGTTTTCTAATCATGTTTGTAATAGAATTATTTTTCAATAACAATACCCATTACATTGTAGCGTACACCGTCACGAATGATGATCAGTTGTCCGTTCTCGATCACTTTGCGCGAGTTATTCTCGCTGTTTACCAATTCAACGGCTGTAACCTCCTCCTCTTGCGCAACGATGCGAGCTGCTTTGATGAAGCTTGGCCCTCCCGGTATGTCATGGAGAACAAACCAACCACGGAACGCTTTAATCGGAGTAGCTGCATCCTTGCTGAAATAGAGTTTGTCTTCCGGACCAACGAAGAGGTTTTCCTCTCCGGCAGGAACTTCCGAAGCAATCAGAGTGCCGACGAATCTTACATAATCTGTATTTGTATTACTACCTGATGTCGCTTTAATCACTACTTCTTTGAAGACAGGATTAACAATATCTTTTTTCGGTTTGATAAGATACGGGGTTCCTTGATAAATACCGGAAGTTACTGTCTCAAAGTTCAAATCCAAAATAGAACCGGTTTCATCCAAAGCCGAACTTGACAGTTTCTTCAAAATGACATCGCTTCCGAATACATCGGGTACTTTCGAACTACTGACACCAAACGGCAAGCAGATAGTGTTATATGTATTTCCTTTGAATGTACGGATAATTTGGATGTCTTGCGCAGCTTGATCCACATATGGTTCTAAATCTTCTGCTTTGGTGATAGCCGTTTGGTCAAGTGACAAGAGTGCCGGCTCTGTAATCACGAGGCTAACAAGGTGACCTTGTGACCATGCATGTGTATTTTCAACCTTTACGAAATAGTTGCCTGCTCCCAAATAGAAGTAATGTGTCAGAGTTTGATCACCACTTCCGCCCGGGTTCTTTTCGTATTCAGCAACCTCATTTAATACATCGTCATAGATTGTGATCTTGTAAGTCTGGCTATTGGTGCTGGAAACCGCCATTGTGAAGAGGAACGTTCCATTGTGGTCAGTCGTTACTTCCCATTGTGCCCATTGACCAACAGGATTAGAGTCTCCGATTTCGTTGAAATACAATTTGCCTTCTTGAATAAATGCCAAATCGCTCTTGGTAGCCTTCGAGAAGTCAATAGTCCCAGGCAGAGTAATAGCGGAAGAAACTACCGGTTTGAATACAACGCTGACTAATTTCGCTTTAGAACCGGAAGTTATATTAGTCACTTTCACTACGAAGTTCTTACCTCCTATCAGATTAACTCTACCTAATTCAAGAGTGCCATTTGCACTATTGTATTCTTCCGAAACTGTTGCTACGGGAGAAACATTCTCATCTTCATAGATGTTTACTGCAAATTCGTGTGCATTGGTCGTTTCAATATTAACTTCAATGTCATAGAATGCAGTTGCTGAGGTTGCGATGTTCCACTTAACCCAAGCGTTAGCATGATCGGTGTGATATTCTATCTTCTCATCTTCACGTATGCAGGAACTTGTAAACCAAGCATCTGCTACATTGAGAGTCGTATTAGCAGATGGAGAAATAGGTATTACTGCACGGCCATCATAGGTGAGGATAATTTTCTCCAAAACAACGCCGGAGTTGGGCAAACTATTGGTTAATATGAATGTATAGTCTCCTGCTTCGGAGAATACAATTTGGCCAAGATCAATGTCTTTTTCGTTGTAGGTTGCAGAAGCTTGAGCAAGTGTAGCAATAGTGTTGCCATCAGCGTCCTTCACAGTGAGTGTGAGTTGTCTTCCGCTGGTGCAACCTGCCTCTACATCCACCAATGCATTTATGGCGCAAGATTTTTCCACATGCAGTTTCCATATAGCAGTACCATCTACTACATCTGAAGTATTTTTAAAATGGATCTTGTTGTTTGCATTCAACTCTATTCTGCCGCTAAGCACAGCTTTTGTGCCAAGTAAGTCATAAGCGGAAGCAAAATCAGTAGAAGGCAAAACCTCATCTGAATACCAACGCGGGTCACCAAGGTCAGTACCATCGGTCGCAGCACCACGTGCCGGAGAAATCGACATTGTGTTCCAGTTGCCATCATAAGTGTATCTATTGTTAGCAAGATCGTTAAAGAGAGGATTGGCTTTAATACAATTAGTTTTTGTAGCGGTATTATAGTGACCATAATCCTGCCAATTGTCATAATTGTATGTAAGCGTATTTAGTACACTACCGCCTGCTTGAAGATTCGTTGCACACATATCAATAGTTGCGGGCAACATAAAAATACAATTGGAAATGACGGGGTCTGCAATTGCTTCAACCGTAATAGTACCATAACTGAGAGACATTGAATTAACATTATAGAATGTACAATGGTCAACTAATACACTACCAGACGTGGCTTTTACATAAATAGGAGCAGCCCAATATGAATCGGTAACACTTGCTGAAACATTAGCAAAAGTAGAATTAGTAATACTCAAACTTACAAGGTTGGCATTTTCAACAAACACAATACTCTTCTCAAAACCATGGAAATAGCAGTTGTTGATACTAATCACATCCAATTTTCTTGATGAAGTAGAGTGAATCAATGCATTATTTGCAGACCAATTGTATAACTCACAATTGTCAAGAACAACGCTTTGGTTTGGTTGGTTATCTGAAGGAACAAAAAGCTCACTGGACTCCAAAGTACTACAATCAAACTTAACACCAATAAACTCTGCCTTAGCTGCCGCATTTGGAGCTTTTACGCGTACGGAGAATTGCGGTTTGATAATAACTTCAGCTCCTTCTTCAGCTGGACGAACGGTGACTTCCTTGTCGTCAACGGCAAGCCAGTTTCCGGTTTCAACGTACGTGCCGGCTGCCATTTCGATGATGTCGCCTGTTCCTGCTGCTGCAAGTGCTTGACGCAGGTTGTTGGATGAATGAGGTGAGGTCGGTGTGATTTCAATCACATCTGCATTGGCAACTAATGCCAGCACTAATGCAGGAATAAGTAAAAAGATTTTTTTCATAATGTTTGTATTTTGATTGTTAAACATAAAATGCTGTGTTTTTTGCGATTTTAGGTCCTCAACATTGCTTTTTGCCCAAAATCGTATGCAAAATTACTAAAATATATTGATCGCGCGGGTGTACGCAATAATGTTATAAAACATAAAAACAGAATTCGCAATAGTTTCTATTGCAAAATACTGATAATAAGCGCCTTACAGAAACGCAAATAAGATAGATTTATATTTCGAAAGGTTTCGAAACTTCAGCAACCTTTCGTTCATTGTGTCGGCTGGGAGCCGACTTTAAATGTCTATGTTCGTTTTGTCGGATGTTATCCCACATCCTAACCCTCCGTCCATTTTCCCGGCGTTTGATGCCGGTATTTTTCTTCGTCCATTAGCGTCGAATCATATTCGACAGTAGGTATAGAAGGATAATAGAGCAAGTATAAACTATAAACCTTATATAAAGCTCATATAAACCTCATATAAAGCTTATATAAGGCTCGCTATATAAAATCAAGTCTCGTGAGAAACTGTTTAGAACTTATTTTGAGGCTGCAATCTTGGCCTTATTCAACTCGTGGCGGATGAAATCCCACAAGCGGGGATACTCATATTCATTTCTCTTGTGCGCTTCTGCGCGAAATGCCGCATGGCGTTGCTCCCATTCAGCACGCAAAACTGGATCGTGATAAATCCTTTGCGCCTCTGCATTAACTTCGTTAAATCGCTTAATCTGAGGGCGTTGAGCCATTGCCTTGCGTTGCTTCTTCGTGTACTTCGGCTTCTTGCAAACGGCCATCTCTTTTTCCTTGCAATTGATCAAAGTGCGCGCGTAATCCCTATCGCTAATACCACCTCTATAATTCGCAATAAAATCGACTAAACGAATCCTTCTTCCTGCCATAATTGCTCCTTTCTTAAATCGACTGCAAATTTACAAAAAATATTTAGAATATGCAAGTTTTTTATGCAAATATATGTCATTTTTTTGCAGTTTTCCAAATTTTTCGCCAATTTTCTTCATTTTTCCTTACTTTTCCCCCTTTACCCCTCCCTCACCGACTCAAATAAAGTTTCGAAACATTGCGAAACAGAAAACGAAACATGAAAGGTGCTTATTTTAAGCAAGTTAGGACAAAAAAAACGAAATATGCTAAAAAGCATAATGTGCGCGGGCGGGCATATGGAAAAATTATATTAATTTTGCACCGCGTTTGGAAAACGGGGAGTCCTCGAGACCTCGAGATATCGAAGAGACGAAACAAACGAAAACACGAAGGAACAAACGAAAACATCAATAATCCTTAAAATCAACCATTATGAACAATTTCACATTCAATGAGATTCATCAGCAGCCGGCGATGTGGCGGAAGGAGCTGGAGAAATTGTTGGCCGCAAAGGCAGAGATCAGTGCGTTTATGCACAAGTTTTTAACTCCCGAGACGGATATCGTGCTGACCGGTGCGGGCACATCGGCATTCATCGGTGACGCTTTGCAACCGCTGATGCGTGACCTGTGGGGCAACGTTCGTTCGGTGCCTACAACCGACCTCGTGACCCACGCTGAGCATCTGTTGAATCCTGACAAACCGCTGTTGTTGGTTAGTTTTGCTCGTTCGGGCAACAGTCCCGAGAGTGTGGCCGCGGTGAACTTGGCGAACAAACTCTGCAAGAAAGTGGCACATGTGTTCATCACCTGCAACAAGAACGGAAAGTTGGCACAGCAAGCCGTTGGACAGGAGAACATCCTTTCGTTGCTGCTGCCGGAAGAGACGGACGACAAGAGTCTGGCCATGACGAGCAGTTTCTCGACGATGCTGCTGACCTGCCTGATGTTAGGACATATCGACAAGTTGGAAGCCGATGTGGAGAAGATAGAGAAACTGGCGAAGAACGCGGAGGCGGTCATCGCCGAGTATGAGGAGCCGTTGAAGTCGATCGCTGAGCGTCCGTTCGAGCGCGGTGTGTTCCTCGGATCGGGTGCGCTGAAGGGTATCGCCGAAGAGTGCCATCTCAAACTGCAAGAACTGACCGACGGCGCAGTTGTATGTAAGTTCGACTCGTTCCTCGGTTTCCGTCACGGACCGAAAGCCGTGGTGAACAGCAAGTCGATCGTGGTATATCTGATGGTGGATGACGAGCAGGTACAGCGTTACGAGCGTGATCTCGTTCGTCAAGTGGATGCGAACAACAAACCGGTGGCACAGATCATCGTCGTAGCCGGCAAGAAACCGGCGTTGGAAGGCGTGAAGGCAGACCTGATCGTACAGATGCCGTTTGGTCCGGCTGAGACCTGCAACTACGGCGTGGTGGCTTATGTGCTCGTCGGACAACTGCTTGGTTTCTACGCTTCGAAGGCTCACGGCCTCAATCCCGATGCTCCGAGCGTAAGCGGGAATATACATCGTGTGGTAGAAGGCGTGACGATTTATGAATAAATCCTTCGAGACCTCGAGATCTCGAGATGTCGAAATATCGAAAAACAATTAAAACTCAAAGAATATGGCAAAAACTGAAAACATCCTCCGCGTGATGGAGGAAAGAAAAAAAGCTACCGGAGTTCCTATGACGCTGTTTGCAGCTTGCCCGAACTCCTTGTCTGTAATCAAAGCATCGTTCCGCGCAGCGAAGCGTAACAACTCGCCGATCTACTTTGCGACGACGCTGAACCAGGTCGATTGTGACGGCGGTTACACCGGCATGACGCAAGAGGTCTTCACGAAGATTCTCGCCCGTGAAGCTGCTGCTGTTCACTACACCGGTCCGTACGTAGTAGCCATCGATCACGGAGGCCCGTGGCTGAAGGATGTGCAGAGCGTAGAGCGCTGGGACACCGAGCGTGCCATGAACGGCGTGAAGAAGAGTTATGAGGCCGCTATCCTGGCCGGTTATGACCTGATTCATGTAGATCCGACGGTCGATATCTTCCTGCCGAAGGGCGAGATCATCGATATTCATGTGGTAGTGAAACGCACCGTAGAGCTGATCAAACATGCTGAGGACTTCCGCAAAGCGCATAACATTGCTCCTATCTCCTACGAAGTAGGAACGGAAGAGGTTCACGGCGGTTTGGCAGACGAGAAGACGTTCGATACTTTCCTCGAGGGCCTGAAGAAAGGCTTGCACGAGGTAGGTCTGGACGATATCTGGCCTTGCTTCATCGTAGGTAAGGTAGGAACCGACCTGCACACCACGTTCTTCGATCCGAAGGTAGCCCGTGAGCTGACGGCGAAAGTGCGTCCTTACGGCAGTTACATCAAGGGTCACTACAGCGACGATGTGGAGAATCCGGAGGACTATCCGAAGGCAGGTATGGGCGCTGCAAATGTAGGTCCGGAGTTCACGATGAACGAGTACGACGCTCTCGCTGAGCTCGAGGAAGAGGAGAAGAAACTCCACGCCGAAGGCAAGATAGCTCAGCTGAGCAACATGACGCAAGTGCTCTGGCAATGCGTTTACGACTCCAACCGCTGGAAGAAATGGCTCCGCGGCGACGAGGTGGGCAAGGACCTGAGCGAGTGCACAAAGGAGCGTCAGTTGTGGCTCGTGAAGACCGGCTGCCGTTACATCTGGCAGAAACCGGAGGCGCTCGTGGCCCGTCAGATGCTGTATGACAACTTGGAGCGTCTCGGCATCCATGCTGAGGAAGTGGTACTGATGCGCATTGAGCACAACATGGACAAGTACTACAACGCGTTCAACATCGTGAACCTGAACGACTATCTCAAATGAGAACCAAGTATTCAATACTGCTCATCGGTTTGGCGGCGATGCTTTGGGCTTGCGGTTGTGAGCCCAAACCCGTCGTCGATCCGCCGGTAAATCCGCACGACACGACGGTAGTGGAGCCGGAAGACATGATCTGGCACCTCAGGCCGTATTTCAACATCACGCTGACGAACGCCGAGGTGGAGCCTGCTCAGATGGCTATCAAAATCCGTCTCACGACCGACACCAAACAACTGGTGATGGAACTGACAGATACCGTGGAATTGGCAGGCGACACCAGCCGCAACTATGCCGTGACGACGCCGGAGAATTTGGAGCCGGGTTTCTATCGCGCGATGTGTTTTGTTAACGGTAAGACGGCGCGAAACATGGTGTTTGGTATCGACCCGTTCGACATCGTCTCTGCGCCGGATATGCAGCCTGACTTCACGGATTTCTGGGAGTCGGCGAAAGCGCAGCTGGCAGGCATCGACATGAATGCCAAACTGACGGAGATTCCTGACAAGAGTTCGTCGTACCGCAAGGTGTATCTCGTGGAGCTGAACTCTGTTCCGGACGGTCTGACAGGCGAGCCGGTGAAGATCCGCGGCTATTACTGCGAACCGACCGATGGCGAGAGGCATCCGGTGATCATGCACTTCTACGGCTATGACACGCAAGGCACCAAGGCCAAATGTGAGTGTCCGTCCGGCGGCAGTTCCAAGTATGCGGAGTTCTACCTGTCGCATCGCGGGCAGTACCTCAACAATCGTCCGGCCGGCATCAATCCCGGTGTGGATGAGGCGACGGAGAATATCTACGGAGACTGGTTTGCGTGGCATTTCGGCGACAAGGACAGTTATTACTACCGCGGTGCGTTCATGGATGTGGTACGGGCAGTCGATTTCATGGGCAGTCGAGCGACGAGCGACATGAGTCATCTGTTTGCCGAAGGCTCGAGTCAGGGCGGTGCACTCTGTTATGCGGCTGCGGCGCTGAGCAATTATCCGTTCACGGCGATTGCTCCGAATGTGGCGTTCTTAGGCGATTTTCCCGACTACTTCAAGATCGTGGACTGGCCTGCTTCCACTGCCAAATCGGCAGCCAAGAAAGCCGGACTGACCGACGAACAGATGTATGCTTTCCTGTCCTATTTCGACACGAAGAACCTGGCGACGCGCATCCATTGTGCGGTGTTGGCCACCAGCGGTCTGTTGGACGGTACTTGTCCGCCTCACACGAACATAGCGCCGTACAACCTGATCGACAATCCGGATAAGGAATATCATTTCTACCCGAACATGACCCACGACTATCCGAAGAACTGGTGGAGTATGATCGGAAACTTCTGGAAGAAATTCCAGTAAATTGAAAATTGAAAATGGAAAATTGAAAATTGAAAGAACCATGAAAAATTTCGATATTATAGCTTTAGGCGAGCTGAATGTGGATCTGATTTTGAATCAGATAGAAGGCGAGCCGGAGATCGGCAAAGAGAAGTTTGCCAAACAGATGACGCTCACATTGGGCAGCTCGACCGCTATTTTTGCGGCTAACGCTGCGGCCTTGGGTGCGAAGGTGGCTTTCTGCGGCATGATAGGTGATGACAGTTTCGGCGATTTGGTCGAGTCGAGTCTGCAAGCGAAAGGTGTGGATACACGCTTCCTCATCCGTCAGAACAAGTACGCGACCGGTGCAACCATCTGTATGAGTTACGACGAGGATCGTGCGAACCTGACTTACCAAGGCGCGATGGATTATATGTCGCTGGACGACATCGATCCCGAAGTGTTCAAACAGGCGAAACACATCCATATATCGTCGATCTACATGCAGAGCGGTGTGAAACGGGATTTGATGAAGATTCTCGAGCTTTGCAAGGCAAACGGCGTGACCACTTCGCTGGACAGCCAGTGGGATCCCGCGGAGAAATGGGACCTCGACTACAAAGCCGTGTTGCCGTTGGTAAGCGTCTTTATGCCGAACGAGACCGAGCTCAAGTTCCTGACCCGCAGCGAGACTTTGGACGAGGCAATCGAGAAGATCCGTCCTTACACCAATGCGGCTGTGATCAAGTGCGGCAGTAAGGGCAGTATTCTCGTTCGTAAGGGCCTGCCCGACCGTAAACAGGAGGCCTTGCTCAACAAGAATGTGGTCGATTGTATCGGCGCCGGTGACAGTTTCAATTCCGGTTTCCTGACCCGTTTTGCAGCAGGCGATCCGCTCGACAAATGTCAGCAGTACGGCAATATGACTGGTGCTGTGAACACCACCGCAGCCGGCGGTACCACTGCGTTCACCTGCCGTGAGGATGTGGAGCGGATTGGTAGAGAGCGGTTTGGGTGGAGTTAATTCGAGACTTCGAGATTTCGAGATATCGAGATGACGAAAAGAATTTTTATTATAGTATTCTTCGCAGCGCTGGCGCTGAATGCGTCGGCTGCTGCGTGGAGTATGCGTCCGGACGGGACGATGCGCTTGCAGCAGGCTATTGACCGTTGTCAGGCCGGTGACACTTTGTTCCTCGAGGCCGGCACCTATTGTGAGGCGGTGGTGCTCAAAGACGGCGTGGCGCTCATCGGACGAGGGAACGTTATTCTGGACGGACAGGGTTTGGGACAACGTCTCATCAGTTGTGCCGCGGACTGTGCGCTGCCGACTTTAGTGGAAGGACTGACGTTGCAGAACGCGCGGCATGACGAACGCGGCGGCGGTGCCTGGCTGCGCGGCAAGGTGGAAATGCGGCATTGTGTGGTACGCGGATGTAGCGGTCTGCAATGTGGCGGCGTGCTCATCAAAGGCGACCTGCCCGAAGCGTCTGCTTTAGGGGCCGTGCTCGAAGACTGTATCATTCATAACTGTACCGCCACGGGTCACGATTGGCCTGATGTCGGCGGCGTGGCCAACTTCGACGGTGTCCTGCGGCGGTGCGTCATCGCCAATAACTACGGCGAACGCTACGGAGGTATCCATTCGGAGAGTTCGGTGTATGACTGTACGATGTGGGGTAACCGCAATGAGTACGGTTTCGTCGATCCATGTAACTATGTCTCGGACGAGAGTATATCCGGAACGAGCCGTGCCGACGAGGGCTTTGAGGACCATTTCTTTGAGAAACCGTGGCTTTCGACGGACAACGAAGCGGAAGACGGGCCGCATTTCCGTGATCCGGCTACTTTTGCCGGTGTGCCGATGACGGCAGCCGAAGAGGCTATCATCTTAGTGGCCGACTATACTACCGGTCCGGCTACGCATCGTATCGCTTCGATGCCTCCGGCTCGAAAAGAAGACAAACCGTCGGACTATATCCTGTACGAGAAAGTCGATTATACCGTTCCGTCGTTCATCGCCCATCTTCTGGACAGCAAGGCTCCGTTGAAGCCGAAGGAAGATCCGTACTGCCTGGTGGCTACCATCAACGGTGACCCGAAAAGCCGGATGGCGTTCTGCTGGTTTACCAACGAAGGTGTGGAGCAGGGCGTGGTGCAGATCGTGCCCAAACGCAATGCGTCGGCGAGAGATTTCGACAAAGCGAAAGACCTGATCACCGTTTCGGCTACGGCGACGACCACGGTACCGCTCCATTATGCGATATCGAGTTCGGGTATCCTCAAGGCGGCGAAAATAGACAAGAACACGGCGTTCCGCTATGTGAGTCACAAGGCCTTGGCGGAGAACCTCAAAGCGGGTACGGAGTACACCTATCGCGTGGGTTACAAGGACCATTGGAGCGAACCGGGACATTTCCGTACTGCCGATGCCGAGCAAGGGGAGTTCAGCTTCATTTATATGACAGATAGTCATATACAAAACAGGGAATATATCGATGCAGCCCGTCTGTGCGCTGAGGCTGTGGCGAAAAACGAGAAAAGCGCGCGTTTCTGTGTGTTCCCGGGCGATTTTGTGGATACAGGAACAGACAACAACAGTGAGTGGGAGTGGGAGCGCTGGTGCGAAGAGGCCATCCGACCGGTGTTGCGGCAGATGCCGTTAGTGCCGACCGACGGCAACCATGACGACAGTCCGCTCTTGAACTACGACTACCATTTCAATACCGACACATCGTTTAACCTGCAGACGCAAGTGCGGCCTCAGTTCGCAGGTATCAATTATAGTTTCACCTATGGTGACTTGCACCTCATCGCTTTCTCGGAACAGGACTTCTGGCGCGGTGAGTACAGTTATGAGGACCTGACATCCGAGTACTTGGAGCGTGACTTGGGCGGTTGGTTCAAACGGCAGGTGAAAGCGCATCCGGAGGCCCGATGGCGCGTTGGTCTGGTGCATAAGAACCTCTTCTCGGGTTCTGATCATCAGCGTGACAGAGAGACACCGTTGTTGCGGGCTACGCTGCTTCCGGTGATGAAAGAATGCAAGATGGACCTTATTCTGCAAGGCCACGACCATACTTACGAAGTGATAGGTCCCGTCGATCCGGATACACGCCGGCCGGTACTGTCGGCCATCAGCGACCGGCAGTCGGTACCTGTGACCGGTCTGAGTAACATCACCGGCAAGAAAGACGGTACCTATAATGTGAAGGACGCCACGCTCTATTTCATCGGCGCTACCTGCGGAGCCAAGCGGTACACTCCGCTTACACGCGAAGAGATGGATGCTTCGAAGCATATACACCAAGTGGAGAATTACTTCGACCTCTTCACCGGTATGTTCGGGCAACCCGGAGCACCCAGTTACACACGAGTGACGGTGAAGAAAGACCACCTGTTGCTCGAATCGTTCAAGGTACTGCCTGACGGAAAAACGGAATTGTTTAACACCCTAAAAATAGTACACTGATGAAAAAAATCTATCTCTTGTTTCTGGTCGGCTTCATGTCTATGGGCATCTATGCCGCCACGAATGATCTGGACCCGGCCGCAGTGATGGCCGACACGTTGTACGAAGCGGCGGACTACACCGTTCCGTCGTACACGGAGTTTTTAATTGCCAAAGAGGCTGCCAAGAAAAACCAGTCTCAAGCTAACCTGCAGGCGTTGGTGGACAAAGTAGCGGCTCTGCAAGTCAAAGAGCAACCGTACAACATGGTGGCTACCATCAATGGTGACCCGAAGACACGAATGGGTTTCTGCTGGTTCACGAACGAAGGTGTGACGGATGGCGTGGTACAGTTGATCCCGGCTGAGAACGCAACCGCAGAGGACTTTGAGACCTGCGATTGTGTGTTTACGTACCCTGCTACGCCGACCACCACCAAGGTGATGCGTTATACCGGTAAGTGTTCATATGCAGTCAATGCGTCAGGTATCAAGGGCAGTGTACGGTATAAATACGTGAGCCACAAGGCTTTGGCAGATGACCTGACTCCGGGTACGGCGTACAGCTGGCGTGTAGGTTATGCCGGTCACTGGAGCGACATCGCGCATTTCCGTACGGAGGATGAGAACCAAGGTGAGTACTCATTCCTGCTGATGAGTGATAGTCATATCATGAACCGTCAGTACATTGATGAGGCGCGTCGTTGCGCGTTGGCAGCAGTGAAGACAGTGCCGGATGCCCGTTTCTGCTGCTTTCCGGGTGACTTTGTGGAAGACGGTGATGCCAATAACTCCGAGTGGGAGTGGGAACGTTGGTTTGAAGAGAGTATGGAACCGGTGATCAAGGCGATGCCGATGGTACCGACGGACGGCAACCACGACGACAGCCCGAACATCAACTACACCTACCATTTCAATACGGATAACTATTTTAATATGGCGATTACTGATAAACCGCAGTTTGAAGGTATCACCTATAGTTTCGTGTATGGTGACGTGCTGTTCCTCGTCTTCTCGATGCAGGATTTCTGGCGTGAGTCGTATGACCAGAAATACAGAACGTGGTCGGTTTATCTGACCGATCATGTCAGCTATTGGTTCCGCACCCAGTGCCATGACAATCCGGATACGAAGTTCCGTGTATCGTTGGCGCACTTCAATCTCTTCTCTGGATCGGATCACTCGGTGGACGAAGAGCCGCCTTTGTTCCGCGCTTGTATGCTGCCGACGATGAAAGAGTGTGAGATCGATGTGGCGCTGCAAGGCCACGACCATACGTACGAGGTGATTGGTCCGGTTAATCCTGATGACTGCACCCCTATACTGGATGCTATCTCAGACCGTGAAGAAGTGCCCGTTGACAACAATAAGAACCGCACCGGTTATAAGGGTGGTACCTATTGCACAGACGACGGTACGTTCTATTTCATCGGCGCTACCTGCGGTCACAAACGCTATTATCCGCACAGCCGCGAGCGGATGGAGAATGACTATACGGACGACCTTTCGATCTTGTTTGACAACAAGCACCATAACGTGAAGAACTACTTCGACCTCTTCACCGGCATGTTCGGCCAACCGGAGGCGCCTACCTTCACCAAGATCACTGTCAAAGAGGACTGTCTGGAGTTCAACTCCTATACCGCCGATGATGACGAAGGCAATGTATCGCTGCTTAATACGATGCGTATCGTGCGCAATAGGGAACATACGGTTACGGACGTGCGCGAGGGCGTGATCACACCGAAGGCTATCATGGAGGGTGAGAAGTTCATCCGTGACGGACAACTGTTCATCCGCAAAGACGGTCGCACGTTCAATGCCCTTGGACAGGAAGTGGTACTATAAAAAATCCAATACTAATCAATAATCCAATACATCATGAAACGATTTTTACTATTCTTGACGTTCTGCACAGCTGTTCTGTGCGCGTCAGCAAGCAACAAGTATGTCAAGCCGGACGGCGATGACTCGAAAGACGGTAAATCATGGGAGAATGCGTTTGCAACTATCCAGACGGCAGTTTGGGGCGTTCCCGCAGGTGACACGGTCTTCATTGCCGAGGGTTTGTACAATCAGGCCTTCTCCGTCTCCGACGGTCAGACCATCCTTGGCGGTTACAATGCCGCCACAGGCGAACGTGACATAGAGTTGTATGAGACCGTCCTCGACGGTACGGATTTGGGTAAGTGGATCATCGTCAAGTACGATGCACCGCCTGCTACTCTCATCACCATTGACGGTCTGACGATGCAGAACGCAGAGCATAGCAGCGAAGGCGGTGCAATGTTTATGCGTGGTAACATGATTGTAAGCAACTGTAAGTTCATCAACTGCCACGGTTCGAACGGTGGTGCTATTCACGTCGAGCAAGGCAATGCAGCAGTACAAGCTGTTATCCGTAACTGTCTGATCGAGCTCTGCTCTTCTACCAGTTCCGGCGGTGCTATCCGTAACAAGGGCGCGCTGATTGAGAACTGTGTCATCCGTGGCTGCCAAGGCAAATACGGCACCATTCGCAATGAAAGTGGAGGTATCGTGCGCAACTGCGTCTTGTACAACAACAGCGCGAGCGTAAGCGGTTGGCCTAACTCCGGCGGTATTTATAACGACGGCGGACAAGTGTACAACTGTACCGTTTGCAATAACTGGGGTGAACAATATGCGGGTTACTGCTCGGAAGCCGGCGGTGTGTATAACTCCGTCTTCTGGGGGAACAGAGCCGTGGATGGCTTTACGGAGCACGTCAATTACATTTCTTCCAGCGCAAGCGGCAGCCACAACGTAGCCGATGACGCTTCTACCAGTTCCGGTAAATTCCTCACGCCGTTGCTCAACAGTGACAATAATGTCACAGACGGTCCGAACTTCCGCAACCCGACTACCTTTGTCGGAGCGCCGCAAGATGCAGGACAGATTGCCGCGATGCGTAATGCGGACTTCTCACTGACTGACGCATCGGCAGCATTGCTGGACAAAGGTGATGTCAACCATGCACCGGAGCAAGATATTGACGGTGTGATTCGTCCGAAAGGTGACGGTGTGGATATCGGCGCGTATGAATATGACCCGGATGCTGTCGTTATTGCGGTAACTGGTGTTTCAATAGTTCAAGACACGCTTAAGGTGATCAAAGGTCAGTCGGGTACGCTGATTGCGCTGATTGAACCGGCGAATGCCAATAACAAACGTCTCAACTGGACGATTGACGATGAGACAATCGCGACCATTCATAACGGTGCAGTAACCGGTTTGAAAGAGGATACCACTATTGCACATGTGCAAACCCAGGACGGCGGCTTTACGGCTTCAGCTGTAGTCGTTGTGCTGCCTGTTCCTCAGACCAAATATCCGGACGAAGTACTGGCAGCAGACGAGTTGTACAAGATAGAGGATTACACCGTTCCGAGTTTCATTCCGTTCCTGATTGCCAAAGAGGCGGCACGTATAGACAGTCTGAATCCGGAGAGCGACCTGCCGAGCATAGCCGGTAAGATTGATGAGATGAATACCGCGATTGCTAATCTGGTCGGCAAAGAGGAACCGTATAACATGGTAGCCAATATCAACGGCAATCCGATGACACGTATGGCGTTCTGCTGGTTCACCAACGCAGGTGTTACGCAGGGCCAGGTACAGATTCTGCCGATGGCCAATGCAACGGCAGCGGACTTTGAGCAAGGAACGAATATGATTACGCTGAATGCGCAGTCAGCTACGACTCCGGCATTGCAATACGCTGTTTCCACTTCCGGTATTGCCAAAGCAGCCAAACTGCCGGGTAATACGAAGTTTGTCTATGAGAGCCATAGTGCACTGGCAGAGAATCTGACTCCGGGTACGGCGTATAGTTGGCGTGTAGGTAATGAAGGCCACTGGAGTGAAATCGGTCATTTCCGCACCCAGGACAATAATCAAGGAGAGTTCTCGTTCCTCTACATGTCCGACAGTCATATTATGGATGCGGAGTATGTGGAGAATGCCAAATGGTGTGCTACAGCCGCAGCGGCTACCGCTCCAGATGCACGATTCTGCCTCTTCCCCGGTGACTTTGTGGAAACGGGTACCGCGCAGAACTCCGAATGGGAGTGGGAACGTTGGTTTGAGGAAAGTATCAAACCGGTCATCATGCAGATGCCTATTGTGCCGACGGACGGAAACCACGATGACAGTCCTAACCTCAACTACGATTACCATTTCAATACGCCTACTGATTTTGCGATGTCAGTTCCGGCTAGTTATAGACCGCAGTTCCATGGTATCACATACAGTTTCGTTTATGGCGACGTGTTGTTCCTCGTATATTCGTTGCAAGACTGGTGGCGTTCGTCGAGCGGTGAGACCTCGATGGCTTCTACTTACCTCTCAACGGATGTAAAGAATTGGTTCAAGGAGCAAATTGCCTTGCATCCAAATACAAAGTACCGTGTTACCTTGGCGCATAAGAATATCTTCTCCGGTTCGGGCCACTCCGAGGACAATGAGATTCCTCTGTTCCGTAAGTTTATGCTTCCGATATTGAAGGAGTGCGAAATCGACCTTGCCATCCAAGGTCACGACCACTGCTACGAGGTAATCGGTCCGGTGGACTGGGATACATGGGCTGCCGTAGAAGGTGCGGTGACTGACGTGGAGACAGTACCGGTTAATACCAATACGAATATGACCGGCAAGAAGGGAGGTACCTTCGTTACCGACAACGGTACGATGTATTTCATCGGCGCTACTTGCGGTCGCAAACGCTACTATCCGTACAGCCGTGAGAAGATGGAGGAGAAGTACACCACCGATCCTGCTCTCCTCTTTGACGGCAACCATCACAATGTACCGAACTACTTCGACTTGTTCACCGGTATGTTCGGTCAACCCGGTGCTCCGAGTTTCACCAAGTTCACAGTTAAGGCCGATTGTCTGGAGATAAACTCGTACACGGCGGACAAGAACGGCAATGCTACACTCATCAACACCATGCAGGTAAAGCGCACCAAACCGCACTCCAAGCCTAATGGTTTTGACTATATATCCGCTGATCCCAAAGAAGGACAGAAGTTTATCCGCGACGGACACCTCTATATCCTTCGTAACGGTCGCATCTTTGATGCAACAGGTAAGTTGGTGAAATGAGTCGAGAGTCGAAAGACGATAGTATGAAAAAAGAGCCGCGCGGCTCTTTTTTCATACTGTTCTTACTTCAATACCTGCGGATTTGAGTTTGGCGCTCATTCCCGCTGGGATAGCGTTGTCGGTGATGATACAGTCGAGTTGTTCCGCGTCCGCTATATGCACATAGCTGCGCTTGTTGAATTTGGACGAATCGAACACCGCAATCACTTTGTCTGCCTGTTGAATCATCAGCTGGTTCAGTAGCGCCTCTTCCAAACTGGGCGTGGACACACCATTCTCCACGGAGAACGAATCGACGCCAAGGAAGAGTTTATATCCTCGGAAATTGCGCAACACGGACAGCGCTAACGGCCCTACCGTTGAATGACTGTTGACGCGCACATTGCCTCCCAGCAGCACCACTTCGAAACGCTTGTAGGTCATCAGTTCGGTGGCTATGTTCATCGCATTGGTTACGATGTGCAGGTCATGAAACCGCCCTAAATGACGGGCTACTTCGAGTGTGGTCGTGCCGGAATCGAGCATAATGAAATCACCGTCTTTGATCATCCGTGCAGCTTCGGCTCCGATGCGCTCTTTCTCCTTGAAGTTGAAGAGCTGCTTCTTGGCAATCGTCGTGTCCTCGTTCTGATTCTCGACGGGTCTGCGCATAGCACCTCCGCGCGTCCGTACCAGCAGATGCCGGTTCTCCAGAATCGTCAGGTCCTTACGAATCGTTACTTCCGAAATGCCGGTATCACGACTCAGATCCGTCACGCGCACTTCGGCATTCTGCTCCAGCAGACGCATAATCAATGCCCGACGCTCTTTTGCTGATGATGTATCCATGGTATGATTTACGATTTGCGCTGCAAAATTAGTATTTTTTCCCGACATATACAAATAAAAAAGTTTCGGAACAGTTTTTCGAAACCTTTCGAAACCCCTATTTTTGTGCGTAAAATACTGAAATTGTGCACTTTACTTAGCAAAATGCCCAAAAATATGTTGTATAACATATAAAAATTGTTTTGATATATCAAAAAAAAGTAGTAACTTTGCACCCGATTTTGAATACATATGCGAAAAGCCATGAAAAAAGTTCTCTTTTTGATTGCATCCGTTGCCCTTTTGGCAGCCTGCAGTTCGCAACCCGAGCAAGCCGGATCTCCGGTAGATAAGGTGTTGCTGAAGGATTTCAATCCCGTTGTAGTGAATAATATTCCTGTGACCCGTGTAGAGCGTGCTAAGTTCGATATCATCGATATGCACGCCCATGACTATGCCGCCAATATTGAGGAGGTAGCTCAGTGGGCCAAGACGATGGATGAAGTGGGTGTGCTCAACACCGCTGTGATGCACTGTTCCTGGATTGGTCGTCCCTTTGAGGAGTACGTAGAGCTCTATGCGCCGTACAAGGACCATTTCCGCTTCTGGTGCTGCTTCGACTATACCGACATGTCGCCGGAAGGAATTGAGAAAGCCTGCCAGCTGCTCGAGCGTTATCATAACGAACTCGGAGCTGTAGGCGTTGGTGAGTTGGGTGACAAAGGTGAGGGTGATACCTATGCGCGTCCCGGTGACGGCAAGGATATTCACATTGATGACCCGCGCATAAAACCGCTTATTGCGAAATGCGCTGAGTTGAAGATGCCGATCAGTATCCATATTGCAGAGCCGTACTGGATGTACCTGCCGATGGACGAGACGAACGACGGAATGTTGAACGCTGTGTATTGGCATGTGGATACTACCAACTGCTACGGTTATAACAAACTGATGGAGACTTTCGAGAACGCCGTTCGCGAGAACCCGAACACCATTTTCATTGCCTGCCATTACCTGAATATGAGTCACGACTGGCCGCGTTTGGGTGCTTTGCTCGACAAGTATCCCAATATGTATGTGGATATCTCTGCCCGCGTTGCCGAATCGGCTCATACGCCTCGTGCCACGCGTGAGTTCCTTATCAAATATCAGGACCGCGTGCTCTTCGGTACCGACAACGGCATGGATCCTGAGATGTATCGGACTATTTTCCGTGTTCTGGAGACCAATGACGAGCATTTCTACTGCCCCGAGTTCGCATACCATTGGGCGCTGTCCGGATTCAATCTTCCTGACGAAGTGCTGAAGAAGATCTACCATGACAACGCAGAGAGAATACTCACTCAATACAAATAAACCATGAAAAAGTCACTTTACATCCTTCTTGCAGCAGCGGCTCTTCTCGGCACGGCTTGTTCGTCCAAGCCGGACACGGAGCGCCTGTACTGCGCAGAGACAGAGATGGCTTCGTTTCCGTTCAAGCAAGATGGTTTCAACATCGTTAAACAGCAGACCGTCAAGCCTGTTGAAGGTGTGCCGGGACTGGAAGTGATCGAGACTGCTTTCATCAATCTCGGTAAGCCTGTCACGGTCAAGGCATACGACCTCTGCCGCTTTGAGATGCCTGCGAAAGACACTGTCGTCTGGTCACTGCAACCTACCTCCTCCAATGCCCGTTTGGACTGGGTATTGCCCGTGACCGAAGGATTCGCCAAAGAGAACTACCTCGGTATGAACAACTCCGATTACGGAGGCGGTATTCCCGTTCTGGATCTTTGGCAGCGTGACGGCGGTGTGGCAATTGGACTCTTTGAGCCGGTGCTCCGTATGATTTCGATGCCGGTTGAATGGAAACGCTATGACAACAAAGTGTCGGCGCGTCTTCATTATAACCTGCCGGAACCCGTTATGCTGGAAACAGGAGACACACTGCAGTGCTTCCGCGCTTTCCGTCTGACCCACGAAGGCGACTATTTCAATGCACTCCGTATTTTCTCCGACTATATGCAAGCTAATCTCGGCATCGAGATGCAACCTTCGGAACCGGAGGCCTTTGAGCCCGTTTGGTGTGCTTGGGGATACGGACGTCCCTTCAAGATGAACATGGTGTTGGGTACCTTGGACAAGGTGGCTGATCTCGGTTTCACTTGGGTGGACATCGATGACGGTTATCAGATTGCTGAAGGCGACTGGAATACCAACCAGTATTTCCCCGGCGGTGATGCCGATATGCGTCATATCACGGACGAGGTACATAAGCGCGGTATGAAAGCCAAACTATGGTGGGCACCGCTGGCTGCCGATCCGGATACCAAACTGGTGAAAGAGCACCCCGAGATGTTGCTGTTGACCGATGAATGGGCCCATGAGTACATCACATGGTGGGACAGTTGGTATCTGTCGCCCATCAATCCCGCTACAGACGCGTACACGCGCGACTTGTTAAATATGTTCCTGCGCAGGTGGAATTTCGACGGACTGAAGATCGATGGTCAGCACCTGAATTGCTGTCTGCCCGATTATAACGAGAACACCGGTCTGGAGAGTGCATGGGAAGCCCCGGAAAAGATGTACACCTATTACGAGAAGATTTATAAGGAGGCGCGTCAGTACAAACCGGATGCGGTGATTCAGATCTGTCCCTGCGGTTGCGCCGTGAACTACTGGATCATCCCGCAAATCAACCAGGCGGTGGCTTCTGACCCGATGTCCTCGCGCCAGGTACGTATGAAACGCAAAGCATATGCTGCGTTGGCGCCGAATCTGGCTTATTATGGTGATCACATCGAATTGACGGATGGCGGTAACGATTTTGCTTCGCAGATCGGTACGGGTTCTGTGATCGGCACCAAGTTCACGTGGCCGAAAGATAACCCCGACTGGAGTGAAGGTCCGTTCCTTCTGACTCCGGAGAAAGAAGCGCTCCTCCGCAAATGGATGAAGATCTACAAAGAGAATAACTTGGCTCGCGGCGAGTACCTCAACCTCTATACATGGGGCTATGACTATCCCGAGGCACATGTTATCCGTCAGAACGGTTCGCTCTATTATGCCTTCTATGTGGATCCTGTGGCTCCGGAAGGAGCTATGGATCCTTCCCACGTAGATGCCGTCACGGTGCCGGTTCCGTCCTTTGAGGGTACACTCGAACTTCGCGGACTGAATCCGGATAAGACCTATACAGCGCTTGAGTACACTGCCGATGAACCGCGTTCTTTCACTGTAGAAGGCAGTAATCCGTTTATCGATGTCAACTTTGAGCGCAGCTATCTGTTGAAACTGACGGAAAAATTAGAACGATAAAAACTAGTACTACTAGATATAATACTTATTATTAATTAAACTCTTAATTCCATGAAACGATTACAAACAATCTTTTTCAGCCTGTTGATCGTTACAGCGGCATTTGCCGACATTAACGTCAAAGGTATGGTGATCGATGCAGACGGCTCGGAGCCGATGATTGGTGTGAGTGTCGTCGTTGTGGGTACATCCACCGGTACGGTAACAGATTTCGATGGAAACTTCGAACTGACTGTTCCCGACAAGGCTACGCTGCAGTTGTCGTACATCGGCTACAAGACTATTGAGCTGCGTGCCGTTCCGGAAATGCAGATCATTATGGAGGCAGATGCATTGCAACTCCAGGAAGTCGTATCGCTCGGTTATTCGGCGGTAAAGAAAGCAGAACTTTCCTCTGCCGTTGTTACTGTTTCGGCTGAAGAATTGACCGATGTTACCACGAGTGATATCGGAAACATGCTTCAAGGTAAGGTAGCCGGTTTGACAGTATCTAACGCCGGTGGTCAACCGGGTGATGCCGCTCAGATCCGTATCCGCGGTACAGGTTCTATCAATGCAGGTTCCGCACCTATCTATGTAGTGGATGGTGTGATGGGAGGTGCTTTCAACCCCAACGATGTTGAGACTATCTCCGTATTGAAAGACGCCGGTTCAACGGGTATCTACGGTGCACAAGGTGCCGGTGGTGTTATCGTTGTAACGACCAAGTCCGGTAAGAAAAACGACAAAGTACATGTGGACCTCAAGGCTACTGCCGGTGCCAAGCAGGCTTTGTTCGGCAACTATCGTATGATGAACTCGGCTGAGCTCTACAATTTCCACAGCCAACTCTTCTCTCCGACCGTATTCAAACTGTCGTATCCGGAGTCGCTGCTGGAGCAGGACTGGAAATGGCAGGATGAGTTCTTCCACACCGGCGTTATCCAGAACTACAACGTGGCTGTACACGGGGGTTCGGAGCACGTAGGTTATTATGTATCTCTCGATTACTTCGGTGAGCAAGGAACCTTGAAATCTACCGGGATGCAGAAGGTGGCAGGTCACGCTTCTCTCAAGGCAGACATCACCAAATGGCTCGATATGAACATTAAGGTGGACTTCAGCAAATCGAGTGTGGACTATCCGTCCAGCTGGACGATGCTGGGTGACGCATTCTTCAAGATGCCGTGGGACTGCCCGTATGTATATGACGAGAACGGCAACGTGACTAACCAGTATGTATATATCAATAGCGGTAAGCGTCCGGACAATGGTGGTAAATGGTGGAGCCAGGAGACCTGGAACTCGCTGCATGGCACCCAATACAACTACTCCAAATCGGATAACTTCGATTTCGCAGGCGTGCTGCAGTTGAATGTACACTTCACGGATTGGTTGCATTTCTCGACAACGAACACGTTCGGTGCCGGTCACTGGCTCTCTTCGGAGTATATTGATCCGCGTACATACAATACATCGTATCAGGAAGGTTATTTATACAAAGGTACCGGTCAAAGCAAGTCCTTTGGTACGACCAATATCCTGAAGGGTGGCTATCAGTGGGATAAGCACTCTTTCAACGCCATGATCGGACAAGAGTGGAGCACGTGGCAATCTGAATATGTGAACGCTTCGGGTGTCGGGATGCCGAACGGTGTACAAGCGCTGAACTCATCCTCTCCGTTGGCTAACGGCAGTTATATTATGCCGGGTAAGAGCTGGGCTGCATTTATACAAGCCAGCTATGACTATGGCAAACGCTATTTTATCACCGGTACTTATCGTGTGGAGGGAAGTTCTAACTTCGGTGCTTATCATCGTGTAGGTCACTTCCCCTCTGTGGCAGCCAGCTGGTTGATTTCAAACGAGACCTTCATGAAAGATCAGGATGTCGTTTCGTTCCTCAAACTTCGTGCTTCGTACGGTATTACGGGTAATAGCGATATACCTGCTTACCAGTACTTGTCCACCTATTCGCTCAGTGCTCTCTATCAGAACAATGTAGCAGCAAGTCCGAGCCGTTTGGCTAACCCGAATCTTCACTGGGAAACCGCCAATATGGCTGCTGTCGGTATTGACTTAGCGTTCATCGATCGCATCAACATGTCTATTGACCTCTATCAGACGGATAATACCGAACTGTTGCTCTACGAACCGCAACCGCCTTCATCCGGTTTCTACGAGGTGATGAAGAACATCGGTGCCGTTCGCAACCGTGGTGTGGAGTTCAACTTTGATGCCAATGTGATTAACCTGAACGGCTGGCGTTGGGATATCGGTTTCAACATCGGTTTCAACCAGAACCGCGTCACCAGTCTGCCGGGCCACACTCCGATCTTCCAGCAAGCATCGTCTGTTAACCAGCGTATCGCTGAGGGCGAGGACATTTACACATGGTGGCTCAAAGAATGGGCAGGTGTTGATCCTGCTAATGGTGACCCGCTCTGGTACTGCGTAGATGAAGATGGTAACTATATCTTGGATGCCGCAGGCAACAAGACGACTACTAATGACTACAACGCTACGTTGGCTCATGCTGTAGGCAAAGCTACTCCGTTGTTCTCCGGGGGTATCAATACCCAATTGAGTTGGAAGGGTATCTTCATCCATATGAACAGTAACTTCCAGTATGGCAATATGATTTACAACTACACGCGTCACTCGTCTGATGCCGATGGTGCATACCTGGGTTACAACCAGCTCTCTATTGAGAATGCGAAACTCGGTTGGAAACGTTGGACGGCAGAAGACCCTAACGGAGCTACCCACCCAAAAGCAACGCTGAACGGTAACAAGAACGCAAACCAGATCTCGTCCCGTTATCTGGAGGATGGCTCGTACTTCCGTCTCAAGAACTTGACCGTTGGTTACGATTTCCCTGCACAACTGATCAAGAAGGCACACATGACCAAGTGTCGTATCTATTTCTCGGCAGACAACCTCTTCACAGCGTCTAAGTTCTCCGGTATGGACCCGGAAATCACGCTGGAGAAATCGACCTATAGTCTTGCCGGCTTCTATTCAGAGAACTATCCTGTCGGACGTACGTTCCAAGGTGGTTTGGAAATATCATTCTGATGTGTACTATGTAAAGTGTAATGTGTAAAAATTTTAATATACGAAAGATTATGAAAACAAAAGCATTATATTTAACCGTAGCACTCGGATTGATGCTCGGTTTTAGCAGCTGCAACTTGGATACCTTCCCTTCGGATGAGTTGAATAGTGATCTGCTGCTGCAAGATGCCAAGGGTGCAGAGTATATCATGGATGGTTGCTATGCAGTCCTGAAAGACGAGGTGGATTTCCTCGGTTATGCATCCGGTAACTGCTATGTTCGTCACTACTTCCAATTGTCGGAGTTCCCTGCAGATAATATCTGTCTGTCTGCGCACACCACGGACCCGCTCTATGAGGCAACGGCCTATATGATGACCGACGGTTTGAAGAATGTAGGTACGCTCTGGATGGTAGCATACAAAGTGATTTACATGACCAACACGGTTATTGAGACCTTGGATGCGGATAAGCCGGAGAATAACCAATTGCTTGGTGAGGCATACTTCATGCGTGGTTTGATGCATCTGCACATGGCTACGCTCTATGCTCTGCCTTATTCGTATGGCCGCGAAAATATAGGTGTACCTCTGCGTACCACTACCTCTTCGGAAGGTATCAAGCGTAACTCAGTGGGAGAAGTGTATGACCAGATTGTAGCTGACCTCCGTAAGGCAGCTGACTTGATGGGCGCGTCGCGCGTTCCGGGCAATGCCGGATATCCCTGCAAGGATGCAGCGCTTGGTGTGCTGAGCCGTGTGTACCTCTATATGGAGGATTATGACAAGTGTATCGAGACAGTGAACGAAGCGCTGAAAGGTGCCGATCCCTCTACCAAACTGGAGCCAACAGCCACCTTCCCGAAGTATTTCGAGAATGCCAAGACTTCCAAGGAGACCTTGTTCTGCATCGTTCACGAGACTTCGGATGACCGCGGTCAGTCGTCTATCGGTTCTATGTATCTTAAGGATGGTATCGGATGGGGTGAGATTTATCCGTCTGACCCGCTGATGTACCTCTACGAGCGTCATCCGGAAGATGTACGTATGAGCTTCATTCTTCCGCAGTTCTCCGGCAAAGCAGGCAAAAAAGCGTATGTCACCGTTCCTGCCAGTGAAGGCGATCCTACAGCTCCGCATATCAAGTATGTGGCAAATTTGATTGACGATGGTGCCGGTAACTACTCGTTCAAGGGTGCTGACGGCAACACCTATCCGATCGAGAAACGTATGGTCAACGGTGAAGCGAAACCGGATCCTGCCGGTCCGTATTTCGAGTATCACGCCAACTATATGGGTGAGGATTGTATGGTTCGTATCAACGATGACGTAACGCTTCGTACCGGTTATACGATTCCGATGATTTTCATCAGCAAGTTCAGTTATCAGGACGGCAACCCGATGCTCTCTTCGCCGGTATTCTGCCGCTGGGGTGAGGTTATCCTCAACCGTGCCGAGGCTTATGCCCGTTCCGGCAAGAATGCTGAGGCTTTGGACGATGTGAATGCCATCCGTACCCGTGCGGGTATTCCTAATTATTCAGTAGGCGACCTGCAGGGTTATGAGAACGTGATTGACGTTGTCATGGATGAGCGTCGTCTGGAGTTGGCTTGGGAAGGTCATCGTCACTTCGATATGTGCCGCAACAAACTGCCGATGGATCGTCGCTATGCCGGTGCACAGCCGTATAAGATTGTCGATCCTGTGACAGAACCGCACATCATCTATCCCATTCCTAACAATGAATGGACAGTAAGTGGAATTCAACAAAACCCCGGCTATTAATAGTCGAGATTAAATAGAAAAAACCAATCAACATTATTTATTAACCAATTTAAAACACTAATCATTATGAAAGCAAACAAATTTTTTGCTATTGCGCTTGCAGCGCTGACATTAGGTTTCGTGGCTTGTAAAAAAGACGAGCCGCAACAGGACAAACTGAAAGTTACTCCTGAAGTAGCTGAAGTTTCTGTTGGTGCTACGGTTCAACTGAGCGCTAACCTGGAAGTTACTTGGTCGTCCAGCGATGAAGCTATCGCAGGTGTTAACGCCTCGGGTTTGGTAACAGGTATCAAAGAGGGTGAAGTAAACATCTCCGCTAAGGCTGTTAAGACCAATGAGGTTGCTGTTTGCAAAGTAACCGTTAAAGCGGGTGGTGTAACTCCTCCTCCTGCTATTCCTGAGATCGACGTTACCGATGGTACGTTGGCTGACTGGGAGGCTCTTCCTGCAGACAAAGTTGTTTCTTGGGAGTGCCCGGACGACGCTGCTATGCTTGGCTTGAAGGGTGTTGCAGTTTATGCTACCGAGATGTACATCAGCATTCTCGTTGAGCCGAACATGGACGACATCACCGACCTCGAGTGGGTTCCGTTCCACGTTTACATCGACCTGGACAACAGCGATGCTACCGGTGGTTATGGCGACGAGTTTGCAGATGCTAATACCGATATCCTCTGCGAGAGCGCTATTTTCTCTGCTGGCGAGCCGTATCCGTACAATCCTGCTGTGTTCAAATGGTGGGGTGAAGTTGGTGCAGACGGTTGGGAGTGGACTGACCCGAGCGTAGAGCACGATGGTTCTGACTTCTGGGGCGCTATCATCGGTGAAGGTCAACTTCCTGTTGGTAACAGCGAGTGCGTAGATGGCAAGTTCGAGATCCAACTCCTCCGTGAGTTGCTCGCTACTGTACACGACATGAACGACAGCGAGTTCGGTATAGGTTTCGATATCCAACAAAACTGGAGCTCTGTAGGTATTCTTCCTTGCGGTTCTGCTACCGATGAGAATCCTTCCGGTAAAGTTGCTAAACTGAAAGTTAAAATTAACAAATAATTTCCGGAATTTTGTTATTTTAACAAACAACACAATTAAGCTTAATCAATGTTGATTGAAGGTGCCGGTGTGGAGGCACACCGCCCCACACCGGTACCGTTTTTTATATCTTTTGTTATGAGAAACTTCCTTCCCATAGTATTATGCATCCTGTTTTTTGCAGCATGCAACCCCGATAGCGAACCGAAAGGTACCGTGCTGATATTTACAGAATCGAATGAGATCTTCCCAAACCCGGAACGCGGACTGTTTGCGCAGATCTATTATACTTCGGCGGATTTGAACTCACACGCTTCCGCTGTAACCATCAACAAAAACCGTGAGTCAGCGGCCAAACTCACTCTTTATCTCCACTCCTATTATCTGACCGATTATATGGAGAGCGATATCCCGCAGGAGTTTCTGGACCGCCTGGAAACCAATATGAATGCCCTACGCGAAGGCGGCGCTAAAGTCGTGCTTCGCTTCTCCTATAAGTATAGTATGGATAAAAAGGACCAGCCGTGGAACGCTACACCGGAATGGATTCACCGTCATATGGACCAGGTTGCGCCTTATCTCCAGAAACATGCTGATGTCATTCTCTGCGTACAATGCGGATGGCTCGGTTCCTGGGGCGAGTGGTATTATACGGACAACGGCTATAAGTTTAACCCGTCTCGTGACGAAGACTTCGTTCCTCGTTGGGAAGTGCTGGAGCATATGCTCCGCGCTGTACCGGAGAGTCGTCAAGTTTGTCTGCGAGTACCGGCATACAAGATGCGCTGGCTTAAGATGAACGGCGACACCCTGTCTTCTCCGCTGACAGCCGAAGAAGCGCATAGCGGGTCGTATAAATCGCGTATCGGCGGACACAACGACTGCTTCGTTTCTTCACAAAATGACGTAGGTACCTATATAGGCGGAAACAAAGAGCGTGATTTCTGGGCAGAGGATACCAAATATACCATTATGGGCGGCGAAACATGCGAGAAGCACAGTCTCTCCAATGGCGAGAATGCCCTCAAACAAATGGCACGCTTCCACTGGACGTACATCAATCGCGATTACCGTGAAGAAGTTACCGGAATGTGGCGCAACGACGGTACGATGGATACCATCCTAATGCGCATCGGCTATCGTCTCACGCTGGATAGAGCCATCGTCACTTCCGAGCCGAAGGCCGGCAAGAAATACGATGCGTATCTCCAACTGCATAACAGCGGTTTTGCGGCTCCTGTGAATAAGCGTGCCGTTGAACTGATTTTTGTCAGCGCGTCCGACCCCAAGCAGAAATATGTCTTCCCGCAAGATGTGGATCCGCGTTTCTGGCTACCCGGCGAGGAGCATTCGTTTACCCTGTCTTGTGTGCTGGATGCCGCTATGCAGGGCGATTACAAGCTCTATCTGAACCTGCCTGATCCGTATTCATCCATTCATGACGACCCGCGATTCTCCATCCGCCTCGCCAATGAGAACATGTGGGAAGAAGAGACAGGCTACAACTATCTGACTACTATTACGGTGAAATAAATGACTCAATGGTAAATTCCAAACTGGTAAATATTTTGTGCTTGCTGCTTTCTATCAGCTGCAACGCGCAGAATTGGTGGGGCGCATCGGTCGGCTTGGGCCATGAGCAACCCTACACGGACTTGCAGCGTTTCGACCTCTTTACGCAGGACGCGAACAATCAATTAGTGCCGCTGTTCCTCTCCTCCGAGGGTGAGTATATGTGGTCGGACAATGCGTTCTCTTTTGCTGTCAAGAATGGCGAGATAGAGACATCGGTGCCGCTCACCAAGGTCAAAGCAGGTAACACCTTGCGCGAAGCCTATCTGGCTGCGCAGGCCAAGTATTTCCATGCTAACGGCATGTTGCCGGATACGCTCTTCTTCATGATGCCGCAGTACAACACCTGGATTGAACTGATGTACAATCAGAACCAGGCAGACATCCTCAAGTACGCTCATGCCGTGATCGACAACGGTTTTCCTGCCGGCGTGTTGATGATTGACGACAACTGGCAGCGCTACTACGGCAACTTCCAGTTTAAGGCTGAGCGTTTCCCCGATGCCAAAAGCATGATTGATGAACTCCACGCCTTGGGTTTCAAAGTGATGGTCTGGATCTGTCCTTTCGTCAGTCCCGATTCACCCGAGTACCGTGAACTGGAGGCCAAGGGCTATCTGTTGCGCAATCCGAATAGTGGTACGGCTATTCTCAACTGGTGGAACGGCTATTCGGCTTGCTATGACCTGACCAATCCTGCTGCGGCGGACTATTTCGTCAAAGTGCTGCGCAAAGCGCAACAGGAGTATGGCATTGACGGTTTCAAGTTCGATGCCGGCGACAATAACTGCTATGCGTCCACGGCTATTGTGGCTTATAACAAGGATGCCACCACGGTCGATCACACGACCTCATGGGCCCGCATTGGCTTGTCGTTCCCGTTCAATGAGTACCGCGCGTGCTGGAAGATGGGCGGCAAGCCGCTCGTGCAGCGCCTCGGCGACAAAGACTATAGTTGGGCGGCGGTGCAACAACTCATCCCGCAGATGTGCGTGGCGGGTCTCTTGGGCTATGCGTACGCGTGCCCTGACATGATTGGAGGAGGACAGTTTGCCGCTTTCCTCAATATCAAAGACGATGAGTTCGACCAAGCGCTGATCGTCCGTTCGGCGCAGGTACACGCACTGATGCCGATGATGCAGTTCTCGGTGGCTCCCTGGCGGATATTGAGCCCGGAGAACTTGGCTATTGTGCAACGAATGGCCAGACTGCACGCCGAGTTCGGACCCTACATAATGCAATATGCCCATCAGGCTTCCAAGACCGGAGAGCCTATCGTCCGGCTGATGGAATATCAGTTCCCGCACCAGGGATTTGCTCACTGCAAAGACCAGTTTATGCTCGGCGACCGTTACCTCGTGGCACCGGTAGTGGACAATCGTCTCGAACGCGAAGTGCGTCTGCCCAAAGGTATGTGGCGGGACGAACAGGGCAAGAAATACAAAGGCGGTAAGACCTATCGCATCAATGTGCCCTTGGAGAGACTGCCGTATTTTGAGAAAATCAAATAATTAATATAGTTATGAAAGATAAACTTTGGTTGGTTTTTATCCTCATCACCGTCGTTACGTGGGGTGTATGGGGAGCGTTCTCCGGGTATCAGATCCAGAATGGTATTCCTGATACCGTAGTGTATATCCTTTGGGCCTTGTCGATGATTCCTTGTGCCATCGTGGCGCTGATCATCAACAAAGGTAAGTTCATGCATAATGCCAAATCGGCCTTGTTGGGCTGTACGGTCGGTCTGCTGGGCGCAGGAGGACAGCTCGTCCTCTTCAAAGCGCTGACTCTTGGTCCGAGTTATATCATCTATCCGTTTATCTCCATGTCGCCGGTCATCGTCATCACGCTGGCTGCTATCTTCCTCAAGGAGAAAGCTACGCGCTGGCAGATGGCAGGTATCGTCGTGGCTCTGATTGCTATCCTCCTTCTCTCGCTCGAGACGGGTCAGGAAGGCAGTCCGGTCAGCGGTGTCCTCTGGATCATACTCGCCATCCTGGTGCTTTTTGCCTGGGGTGTTCAGGGCTTCTTCATGAAGTTTGCCAACAACTCTATGGACGCCGAGTCGATCTTCGTGTGGATGGCTATCTCAGGACTGGTGCTCATTCCCGTAGCATGGTTCATGAACGGAGACGCAGCAGCTTTCTTCGAAGCACAGACTTCGATAGGCCCCAGCCTCGGTTGCTTCGGCATACAGATCCTCAACTCGATCGGTGCCCTGACGCTCGTCTATGCCTATCGTTACGGCAAGGCTGTCATCGTATCGCCGATGGAAGGCCTCTCGCCGATGGTCACCGTACTGTTGTCGCTGATTATTCTGCATGTTATTCCTAACCCGCTGCAAATAGCCGGTATCTGCTGTGCAGCTTTCGCCATGTACGCCCTTTCTAAATAGGCTTTATGAAAAAGATATTGTTATTCAGTCTGTTAGTGGTTAGTGTGGCAGCCTGCAACGCAGCTCCGCCGTTGACCTATAACGGTGAGGTGCTGGAGTGGAACTACTCCTGGCAAAAGAAACAGTGCGGAACGCTGGACATTGATAAGAACATCATCGAAGTGTCCGGCATCGCTTGCTCGCGTGTCACGCCCGGATATATATGGATGCAGAGCGACGAGCGGTCGAACTATATCATTGCCACTGACGAGAAAGGCGAGACGCGTTATTGCAAGGCCAAATTGCCTAAGTCCATTCGTTGGGATTGGGAGGATATGTCCGGAGGTGTGTATGAAGGCGTCAACTACCTCTTCATCGGCGCCTTCGGCGATAACGACGAGACGGATGGAGAGTATTCCGTCATCTATTTCGAAGAGCCGGCTATTGATCCGGAGAACGCACCGGAAGTGACGGTAGCGCCCGGAAATATCAAGTTCGTCTATCCGGATGGTAAAAAGCATAACAGCGAGGCCCTGATGTACGACAATATCGAGAACATGATCTACATCATCACCAAGGTGTATTACGATGTATGCCAGGTGTTCCGAATGCCGTTCCGCCTCGACTATGGCGATGAGACGCAGACGCTGGAGTATATATGCGACCTTGGCGTTAAATCCGATTTGGGCGAAGGCTCCAAACCGTACAAAGGCTTTCACCTCGTGACGGCTGCCGATATCTCGCCGGACGGCAAGTATATCCTCATCAAGAACCACAATAACATCGTGGCTACGTATTGTTGGGTGCTCTATTGGGTGCGTCAGGACGGCGAGAGTGTGGCAGATGCTGTCAAACGCCAGCCGCAACCCATCAGGGCGTATAACACTTACGAGTGGCAGGGCGAAGCGATATGCTGGTTGGATGACGACACGTTCTATACTACGTCCGATGCCGATGATGGCAATCCGCCGATTTATAAGTTCACCCGCAAGTGGGGAGAAGGTATCGAGAACACGTCCGCAGCCAAAGAGAGGGATATCGTCATGATTGACAATGTGCTCTATATCCGCAATCAGGACGGCCTCTATACGATGGACGGACGCAAAGCCCAATAAGCCAACATCCACACACAAAAAAGCGCTCAGATGAAAACTGAGCGCTTTTTTCATGTCAATCCGCCAAGCTTGGCGGATGTGCTTAGTCTTTGAACTTGGCGCAGAGGAACTCGCGGTTCAGACGGGCTATGTTAGCCAGGCTGACGCTCTTCGGGCACTCAGCGGCACAAGCACCGGTGTTGGTGCAGTTACCGAAACCGAGTTCATCCATCTTGGCCACCATCGCTTTGGCACGCGCAGCAGCCTCGATCTTACCTTGCGGAAGCAGGGCAAGCTGGCTGACCTTAGCGGCTACGAACAGCATTGCCGAACCGTTCTTACAAGCGGCAGCACAAGCGCCGCAACCGATACATGACGCAGCGTCCATCGCCTCGTCAGCTACCGGCTTCGGAATAGGTATGGCGTTGGCGTCCGGTACACCACCGGTGTTGACACTCACGAAACCACCAGCTTGCATGATCTTGTCGTACGCACCGCGGTCGACCATCAGGTCCTTGATTACAGGGAAAGCACGGCTGCGCCACGGCTCCACGGTGATCGTCTCGCCGTCTTTGAACTTACGCATGTGCAGCTGGCAGGTCGTGATGGCGCTGTCAGGTCCGTGCGGGTGACCGTTGACATACATCGAGCACATACCGCAGATACCCTCACGGCAGTCGTGGTCGTAAGTGACGGGGTCCTTATGCTCTGCAACGAGTTGCTCGTTGAGAATATCGATCATCTCCAAGAACGAAGCACCTTGGAAGACGTGCTTGAGCTCATACGTCTCAAAATGGCCTTGAGCCTTCGGGCCGGCTTGACGCCACACCCGTACTTTGATATCAATATACTGATCCATAAAACTATTTACGATTTAGTCATTTACCATTTACGATTTATAGTTTCTCGTCTTCCTTTCAGTGAACTCGTAGTCAAGCGGCTCTTTGATGAGTTGCGGCTCTTTGTCCTCGCCCATATATTTCCAGCAGCCTACATACGAGAACTTGTCGTCCTGACGGAGTGCCTCGCCTTCCGGCGTCTGATATTCCTCGCGGAAGTGACCGCCGCAACTCTCCTCACGATGGAGGGCATCCACGGCCATCAGACGGCCTATCTCGATGAAGTCAGCCAGACGCAGCGCTTTCTCGAGCTCGTTGTTCAGGCTGTTAGCCTCTCCCGGGATATAGACATTGGTCCAGAACTCTTTCTTGATAGCGTCAATCTTCGCAATACCTTCCTTGAGTCCCTCAGCCGTACGGCCCATACCTACGAAGTCCCACATGACGAGACCCAGCTCTTTGTGGATCGAATCGACAGAACGCTTGCCTTGGATAGCCATCAGACGGTCGATCTTGTCCTGAACGGCTTTCTCTGCCTCTGCGAACTCGGGCAGATCCGTACTCATACGCGGAACACCGATCTGGTCGCTCAGGTAGTTCTGAATGGTGTAGGGCAGAACGAAGTATCCGTCTGCCAGACCTTGCATCAGCGCCGAAGCACCGAGACGGTTGGCACCATGGTCGGAGAAGTTCGCCTCACCGATGCAGAACAGACCTTTGACGGTCGTCTGCAACTCGTAGTCCACCCAGATACCACCCATCGTATAGTGGATAGCCGGGAAGATCATCATCGGATTCTCGTACGGGTTCTCGTCCACTATCTTCTCGTACATCTGGAAGAGGTTACCATATTTCTGTGCCACTACGTCCTTACCCAGACGCTGAATAGCCTCACTGAAATCAAGGAATACTGCGAGACCGGTGTTGTTCACACCGTATCCTTTGTCGCAACGCTCTTTGGCAGCACGCGAAGCCACATCACGCGGAACGAGGTTTCCGAAGGCCGGATAACGGCGCTCGAGGTAGTAGTCACGGTCCTCTTCGGGTATGTCACGACCCTTGATCTCACCGGCTTGCAGACGCTTGGCGTCTTCGAGTTTCTTCGGTACCCAGATGCGTCCGTCGTTACGGAGCGACTCCGACATCAGCGTCAGCTTCGACTGGAAGTCACCGTGCTTCGGGATACAGGTCGGGTGAATCTGTGCGTAGCAGGGATTGGCGAACAATGCACCGTGACGGTACATCTGCATCGCTGCAGAACCGTTGGAGGCCATCGCGTTGGTCGAGAGGAAGAATGTGTTGCCGTAACCGCCGGAACCTACTACCACTGCATGGGCGAAGAAACGCTCGATGCGACCGGTAACGAGGTTGCGGGCAATGATACCGCGGGCGCGCTTCTCACCGTTCTCATCTTTGATGAGCACGATGTCCAGCATCTCGTAACGCGTGTACATCTTCACTTTGCCTTTACCAATCTGACGGCTGAGGGCGCTATACGCACCGAGCAACAACTGCTGACCGGTCTGACCCTTTGCGTAGAACGTACGGCTTACCTGTGCGCCGCCGAACGAACGGTTATCTAACAGACCGCCATACTCGCGTGCGAACGGAACACCTTGTGCCACACACTGGTCGATGATGTTGTTGCTGACCTCTGCCAGACGATAGACATTGGCCTCACGGGCACGGTAGTCACCACCCTTGATCGTATCGTAGTAGAGACGATAGACCGAGTCGCCGTCGTTCTGGTAGTTCTTGGCCGCATTGATACCACCCTGTGCAGCAATCGAGTGCGCACGACGCGGACTATCCTGAATGCAGAAATTGAGTACATTGAATCCCATCTCTGCCAGCGATGCGGCAGCCGAAGCACCGGCCAGACCCGTACCGACAACGATCACGTCGAGACGACGTTTGTTGGCGGGATTAACCAGTTTCTGATGGTTCTTGTAGTTCGTCCATTTGAGCTCCAGCGGACCGGCAGGGATCTTCGCCATTTCCGGCGTGATGATCGGCGTTTGCGCCTCTTTCACAGCCTCTTTCACAGCCTCTTTGGTCTCTTTGACGGTCTCTTTCACAGCCTCTGCCACTTTGTTTACCGCAGCTTCTGCCACGTCCAACGCAGCCTCCGCAGCCTTTACAGCTACTTTTGTAGCGGCCTTTTTTGCCGCTTCAATTATCTCTTCTTTCTTAGTTGCCATAACAGTAAATCTCATTAAGCGCAGAGCATACCGATGCCCATGCCCAGGTAATACAATACAACGATAGCGAACGGCAGCACTACGAGCGTTGCCATCACTGTGCTGATCACTTCCACGCGTTTCTGCCATTTCAAGTTGTTCAATCCCATGGATGTCATAGCCGAGCCTACACCGTGATTGAGGTGAAGCCAGAGCACAACGAACCACAAGAGGTAGAGCACGCAATAAACCTGTCCCCAAACGGGCTCCGTGAAGAGTGCCTTCACGTACGCAGCGCCGTTTTGCGGATCAAACGCGCCGGTTTCGAGACCGGTGATCTCCGCGAACTGCATCTTGAACCAGAAATTGTAGAGGTGCAAGCACAAGAATCCAAGCACGATGAAACCGAGAACGAGCATGTTCTCCGATTCCCAAGTCACGCCCTCTTTCTTACCGCGAACCTCATAACGGTCGTTACCACGTGCAGCACGGTTCTGAATGGTCAGATAGATCGCGTAGCAGAAATGAACCACTACCAGGAATGCCAAACCGAGCGTTCCGATCAACGCATACCAGTTGGCGCCTAACAGGTGGCAGATTGTGTTGTAGGCCTCTTCCGAGAAAACCACGACAAGGTTCATACAGCCGTGGAAAAGCAGGAACAAGACCAACGCAAGACCGGTCAAGCTCATAACGAACTTACGGCCAATAGATGAGTCTTTTAACCACATAGAGATTGTTTGTTTTATAAATATTTAACGTTAAATAATGTGTTTGCTTCGTTTGATGGGTGACCCTATTTCCCAAATTCGCTGCAAATTTACAACAATTATTTGGAATATACAAGGATTTGACGATAAAAAATTAAATTTATTTAAATTTTTTACGGGAAATCATTGTTACTCGCTCAACTGAGCGAATGTAAAAATTATTTTTTTATGTATTTTGGGAACGATTGTTCAAAAAGTCGCACAGCTTGCTGCAAGGAACCGAACAGTTCGCCTCCGGATGCGTTCATATGTCCGCCGCCGTTGAACACCTCCGCTGCCCATACATTGACGGGCCGGTCTCCTTGCGAGCGGAACGACAGACGGATGCGGGAACGAGGCGTACCGGGTTTGGCGCGTTCCTCACGCATAAAGACGGAATAATAGACTTCCGCAATCTGTAGCGGCATATTCACCAGCCCTTCCGTGTCGCCGGGTTGGTAATGGTACTGATCCAGTTCGTCGGCCGAGAGCGTGATCAGCGCCAAGTGATGCTCCGGATAAATACGCATCTTGCGGTACAGCGCATAGCCGGTCAGCCGTACACGGTCGGTCGAGTACTGATTGAAAACGGCATCGTAGATGGCATCTTTCTGCACACCGGCACGCAGCAGATCCGCGATGATGTCGTACAGCTCCGCGTTGGTCGAATTGAACGAGAAATTGCCGGTGTCTGTCATTAGGCCCGTGTAGATACAGGTCGCCAAGTCTGTATTCTGTATTCTGTCAGCAGAGCGGTCTGTATTCTTCAAAAAACTATAAACAATCTCGCTTGCCGATGAAGCCTCCGGGAACGAGAACAACACATCGGCAAACGGCACGGGATTGAGGTGATGATCAAAGAGTATCTTCGGGCAGTCGCGCTGCAGCATCTTCTCGCCCACGGGACCGATTCGTTTGGGGTCGTTGAAGTCGGTGCAGACAAACAGGTCCGCTTCCGCCAACAGCGGCTCGCACGCTTTCTGCTGCGTCTCATAGACTAATATCTTGTCCGCTCCCGGCATCCAGTTGAAGAATGCCGGAAAAGCATTCGGCACAATAACGGTAATAGACCGACTAATTTGGTCTGTATTCTGTATTCTGTGCTCTGTACTCAAAAAATGCCACAACGCCAGCGCGGATCCCATCGCGTCACCGTCCGGAGCCATATGCGTCAGGATAACGATATGCTGCGCCTGAGACATCCATTCACAGGCTTTTTTTTTCGATTCTTGCTCAAAACAAATCTTCATATTCACAAAATTTGGCGCAAAGGTACAAAAAAATTTGCACATGTGCAAAAAAAGTTGTAATTTTGCACAGATTTTTTCAATCGTAAATCGTAAATGACTAAATCGTAAATAGCTTTATGGATGTAAAAGACCGTTTATCTGCCTTGCGTAAGGCGATGCGTGAAGCGGGTCTGTCGGCGTATGTGGTGCCGGGCAATGACCCTCACGCGAGTGAATATATGGCTGCCCACTGGTGCGAAATGCAGTGGCTGAGCGGTTTCTCCGGCGAAGCCGGCACCATGGTCGTGACGCTCGACAAAGCGCTCCTGTGGACCGATAGCCGTTACTACCTGCAAGCCGGTATCGAACTCAAAGACTCGACCATCGAACTGATGCGCGAGTCGGATATCGACTGCCCGAGTATCACGGACTGGCTCTGTGATGAATTAAAAATTAAAAATGAAAAATTAAAAATTGGCGTTAATCCGGAGATGTTCAGCGTCAATGACTTCGGCGAGTGGAGAGACAAACTGTCGGACGCAGGCATTCAGATCAAGAGTATCGACTTGATCAAGCCTCTTTGGACCGAAGGCCGACCCGCTATTCCGGCGGACAAGCTCTATCCCTACAGTGCGGACTTTGCAGGGGAGACCGTGGAATCGAAGCTCGCACGGATGCGTGAAATCGTAAATCGTAAATCGTCAAATGGTAAATGGGCATTGGTCACCAATGCCCTTGATGAAATAGCATGGCTGCTCAATATACGCGGTAATGACGTGGAATACAATCCCGTTGTTATTGCCTATGTGGTGCTCCAGGCGGACAAGTGTACGCTGTTTGTGGATGCGCACAAGATCGACTCGCCCGCGCAGAACTACCTCGACTTCAACAGCATCGATGTGCAGCCGTACGAGGCGGTGTTCGACTATATCCGCAGCCTGCAAGGAACGGTGCTGTACGACGGTGCGCGCGTCAACGAAGCGCTCTACGAGGCTATCCCCGAGGCCTGCAAGAAAGTGAACACCAAGTCGCCTATCCTCATCGACAAAGCCAGGAAGAACGCCGTCGAACTGGAAGGCGAACGCATCGCCATGCGTCAGGACTCTGCCGCTCTCACCCGTTTCTTCAAATGGCTGGAGGAATTGAAAATGGACAATGGACAATGGAAAATTGGCACGCTTACCGAATGGGATCTCATGGAGAAGTTGCATGAATTCCGGCTGATGGGTGAGAACTTTGTGGAGGAGAGTTTCGGGACGATAGCGGGTTACAAAGGCAACGGTGCCATCGTCCATTATGCGGCTACCAAGGATAACTGTGCAGAAGTGCATCCCGAAGGGATGTTACTGCTCGACAGCGGAGGCCAGTACCTGGACGGCACGACCGATATCACCCGTACCGTATGGCTCGGAGGCGACATCCCCGAGCAGGCGAAATTGGACTACACCTATGTGCTCAAAGGCCACATAGCGCTGCAGACGGTGCGTTTCCCGCGGGGAACGAGGGGTAATCAACTCGATGCGCTTGCCAAGCAGTATATGTGGGAAGCGGGTATCACCTTCGGTCACGGTACCGGTCACGGCGTCGGCCATTTCCTCGGCTGCCACGAAGGACCGCAGAATGTACGGACCGACAATAACCCGACGGCGCTCGAAGTGGGACATGTCATCTCTGATGAACCGGGTATCTACCGCACGGGTGAGTGGGGTATCCGCACTGAGAACCTCATCACCGTCATTCCTGCGCCTTTGTCCAACGAGGCCCTGACTGGACCAACGACCAACGACCAATGGCTCACTTTCGAGACCCTCACGCTCTGTTTCTACGACACGAGTCTCATCGAATGGAGCATGATGACGCCTGCCGAGATAGCCTGGCTCAATGCCTACCACGAGCGCGTGTACAAAGAAACAGCCCCGCTGCTCAATGCAGACGAGGCCGCTTTCTTGGCTCGCAAATGCGCGGCTATAACAGCGTAACGCTTCGCTCCACGAACTTCGCCAGCGCTTCACCTTTGAGCTGACCGCTTGCCAGCAGCGCGATGTCGATCAGTTGTTTGAGACGCTCGTCTTCGTTCGCCAATGAGTAGACCGTTTTCACGACGGTCTCTTTTTTGCCGTCTTTCTCCACTTCTTCCTGTACCTCTTCGCTCGTCTCTTTACCCACGAGCTCCTGAATAAGCGGATGATTCGTGTTCAGCACGAGGTTGTAGCTGTCGGGTATATTGCCGTAGAAGGACATGCCTTGCTGATGTGCCGCCATCTCTTTCATCCGTCGCATGAACTCGTTCTGCGTCAGGAAGACAGGCAGTGCGTCCGCGGCTGCGGCTTCACAGCTGACCGTGTAGCGCAGTTTGTCGGCTGTCGGCAGCAGTGCCTCAAACGCCTTGCGCAGACCCTCTTTCTGCTCGTCCGTGTAGTTGTCCTTGGCTGCGTCTTCTTTGCGAATCAGGTTCTCAATCGTGTCGCTGTCGATGCGCACGAAACGCAGGTTTTCACCATTCTCACCATTTTCACCATTCATCATTGCTTTCTGTTCGGCTTGCGACATGCAATGCACATCCAGCTCGCCGTCCATCAGCAGCACATCGTAGCCTTTGGCTTTGGCGCGTTCGATAGACGTGTAGTGCGCGTCTGCATCGTTGGTGTAGAGCAGCACCAGGTGGCCGTCCTTGTCGGTCTGCGTCGCTTTCACTTTGTCGATATACTCGTCCAGCGTACTGTACTCTCCGGCTATGTTCTTCATCAGCGCAAAGCCTTTGGCACGCTCGTAGAACTTCTCGTCGGTCAGCATGCCGAACTGAATGAACATCTTGATGTCGTCCCATTTCTTGGCGAACTCGTCCTTGTCGGCTTTGTACAGCTCTGCCAACTTGTCAGCCACTTTCTTGGTGATGTAGCCGCTTATCTTCTTCACATTGTTGTCGGACTGCAGGTAGCTGCGGCTGACATTGAGAGGTATGTCGGGACTGTCGATCACGCCGTGCAACAGCGTCAGGTACTCCGGCACTATCTGCTCCACTTCGTCGGTCACGAACACCTGGTTGCAATAGAGCTGAATCTTGTTGCGGTGCACATCCAAGTTGGTCTTTATCTTCGGGAAATAGAGGATGCCGGTCAAGTGGAACGGGTAATCGACGTTCAGATGAATATGGAACAACGGCTCGTCCATCTGCATCGGGTAGAGCTCGTGGTAGAAATGCGCATAATCCTCGTCCTTGAGTTCCGACGGCTTGCGGGTCCAGGCAGGATTGATGTCGTTGATGATGTTGTCTTCGTCCAGTTCGACCTCTTTGCCGTCTTTCCACTCTTTCTTCTTGCCGAAGGCTATCTCCACGGGCAGGAACTTGCAGTACTTGCGCAGCAGCCCTTCGATGGTAGCGTCCTCAAGGTACTGACTGAACTCATCGTCGATGTGCAGCACGATGTCCGTACCGCGTTCGGCTTTGATAGTCTCTTCCATCGTGTACTCCGGCGTGCCCTCGCAACTCCAATGAACGGCTTTCGCGTCCTCCATGTACGACTGGCTGAATATCTCCACTTTCTTGCTCACCATGAACGCCGAGTAGAAACCGAGACCGAAATGTCCGATGATGGCTTCCGTCTGGTCTTTGTACTTGTTGAGGAACTCCTCCGCGCCGGAGAAAGCGATCTGATTGATGTACTTGTCCACTTCTTCAGCGGTCATGCCGATGCCGTGATCGGAGACGGTCAGCGTCTTTTTCTCCTTATCTATTTTTACGCGAACGCGCAGGTCGTCCATCGGCATATTGCCGGCGTCCGGCTGACGGCTGATCACTTTGAGTTTCTGTGTCGCATCGACGGCATTGGAAATCAACTCACGCAAAAAGATCTCGTGGTCTGAATACAAAAATTTCTTGATTACGGGGAATATGTTGTCACTCGTCACCCCAATGTTACCTTTACTCATATCGTTTAAAATTTTCAATTTTCAATTTTCAATTATCAAATCCTGTGCCCAACACCCTTTTTCTGCCAAAATGGCAGTTTTTTCTCTTTTCTCTTGCGTATGTCAAAAAAAAGTTGTTGTGCTTTTGCGGATGCAGCAGGTTGCTGCAAGCAAAAAAGACAGCAATATGAATGACCATGAAAGAATTGTAAGGTGAAACGATGAGAAGCGGAGGTTAAAAAGAAAGGGATAAAAGAAAGTAACCAAAGAAAATTAAAAGAAAAAATTCCAGTCCTGTGTATGTCTGTCCTATTGGACTTAACGGACTAAAACAGGGACAGGCATTCACGGGACGAGACATTAAAAGACTTTTTTATGGACAAAACAGTTAATTTTGAGACTTTCTGGCGACTAATGGGCTCGGAAGAACTGTACACCCAAGAGGATGTGGACTACTTCAAGATGGAGGTGTATCGTGAGACCACTTAAACGATATTCCCTCGGTATCATTGCCTTATCATTCCCTTATCATCTCGGGTTCACAAATAGTAAAAAGATTCTTCTTCGAATTGCGCCGGATAGCATCCGGCATAAAAGAGTTTCGTCCATTTGCGTCGGATTTGATCCGACAAAAAATATTCATTAATCATTATTCATTATTCATTAATCATTATTCATTATTCATTATTCAT
>JAFSKL010000033.1 GCA_017448985.1 Paludibacteraceae bacterium | reverse complement strand
TTCATCGCTTGTTTCGTCTGCATGCAACGCACGCTGATGTCGATGGTGGGAGGTATCGGCTACAAGGATGTGTTAGCGAACGTCCGCCGACGCTTCGCGGCGAAATAGTATAATGGATATGTTTTAATGTCCTCTTACAAATTGGCACTCGGGCACATCGGCGATGAAGCACGAGTCTTCTCGTGTCTCCTCATCGATTGCCTGTTGCTGCTGCGCTATGATTATTTGGTTTTTACATCTAATCTGTGCTACAATTTATCCATTCAAAATTCTCTTTACCAGCGGCAACCTCGAAATGGTACTTAACGATGCCGAGGTCGGTGTGGACGTAGCTACCGATAAGCAAATAGTTCGGTTTTGCCTCCACGCGGTTGTTGTCATGTAGCACAAAGAGGAACTTCTGCTGATTGACAGCCGTTGGTGCAAGCAAAGCAGCCTCTACGCCCGCACGAAACCATTCCGGACAAACACCATCCGTCGTAGCAATCTTTGCTACATCATCAAAACTTTTCTTCTGCGGATGCTGCACACCTTGTGTGGCACCATAACCAAGTGCGATGACGCTATTGAGCACTTCGCCTTCGCGGATCTCGTACTTGTCCGGCTGCTTGCGGAACGTCAATCCCACCCAGCAGGAGTTCAAGCCCAGCATCTGAGCCAGCAGCACAATCTTCTCGCCACAATATCCGATGGCTTCGGCGGAACCTTTCTTGCCGATCATCGCCAGATAATTGCTTACACCGCTGAACTTGCCATACTTGGCAAGTCCGCCCGAGAAAGCATTCGGCTCGTTGGTCACTAACTGGATATGCACACCTGCCTCGCGGTTGCATTCGTCAATCAGCGCTTGCAGTTGCGCTATTTTCTCCGCCTCGATGGCGGTGTCTTTGTACTGCCGCACACTATGGCGGACTTGGATAGCTTCTTGTATCGTCATTTCTTTCTGTTAAAACTCCATTTCCATTCCTGTTTTCTGTGGTCGCATACCATAATGATACATCTATTCATAATGTCTGATTCGGACGTCAATATCCGGAAGTTCAGCGGGGATAGCGTTCAGATCCGTGTCGCTGTAGTGATACGGGAAGAGCACTTTCGGACGGATGATACGCGCCACCTTGATCACTTGTTCCGGCGTCATGGTGTACGGTTGATTGCACGGCAGGAAAGCGATGTCAATGTCCTTGACATCTGCCATTTCAGGAATATCTTCCGTGTCGCCTGCAATGTAAATCCGCAGCCCGTCAATAGTCAGGATATAGCCGTTATCGCGTCCTTTCGGATGGAACTGCAGATGCCCTTCGGTCGTGTTGTACGCCGGAACGGCCTCTATGGAAATGTCGTCTGCCAAAGTACGCTTGTCGCCATTTGCCATCACAAAGCCTTTACCCAAAATATCGGCAGATGCTTGGTTGGCAATCACTTGCGTATAGAGCTCGTGCGACAAGTTATGAATCGCCTCTTTGTCCAAGTGGTCATGGTGTTCGTGCGTAACGAGGATAAAGTCTGCCGTCGGCATGGTGGTGTAATCAATCGAACGGTTGCCGAGCTGCGAAACGGGATCGACGAAGATCTGCTTGTCGCCGGCTTCAATCCAAATACTGGCATGTACCAGCGCATTGAGTTTCACACTCATGCCGTTAGGCGTCCGGAACTCATCGCACTCATAGACTTCCGCTTGAACGGTCTTGCCTGCCGCTTTCCATGCTTCCAAACCGCCTTGCAACTCCACGATATGCGTGTAGCCCATCTTGTACAACTTGTTTCCCGCCTCATGGCTTCGCCGACCGGCTCGGCAATAGATAGCAACGGTCTTGGACTTATCCAACATCTGTTCGGCTTCATCTGCAAACGCATCGCTTTTCCAGTCGATGTTCATTGCCCCGATGATATGTCCTTGCTCGTACTCTTCCGGTGTGCGGACATCTACCAGCTGCACATCCGGTTCGGCGATAGCCTGTTCAAACTCATCCGGCGTCACGGTCGGATATTTCGGCGCACATGCCGCCAAAAGCAGTGTGCTGATGGCTATAAATAATTTTCTCATACTATATCAAATCACTTACTTTTAATGGTACATATTCTATCAAATCTTGTGGTGTGAGGCGGAGTTGCATACCACGCTGTCCGGCAGAGACATATATCTTCTCATGCAGCAGACACGTCTCGTCGATGTACGACGGAAACGGCTTTTTCATCCCTATAGGACAACAGCCGCCACGGATATAACCGGTGAGAGGCAGCAGTTCCTTCTGCGGAATCGGTTTGCAGGACTTATTGCCACTGGCACGAGCCGCTTTCTTCAAGTCCACCTCACATGCTCCGGGCACGACACAGACAAAATGCTTAACCTTGTCGCCCTCCAATACAATAGTTTTGAACACGGCATCCACATCTTCGCTCAGCTGTTCCGCCACATGCGTAGCACTGAGGTCGGACTCATCCACCTCGTACTCAATCAACTCGTACGCTATCCCTGTCGCATCCAGCAATCGACACACATTCGTTTTCTGTATCTTTTGCGCCATATCAAAATCCTCTCATAATATTTGTTTAGCGATGACCGCACATGCCTCGGCGTCAGCGAGGGCATGGTGGCGGTTCGTCATGTCGTAGCCGCAATAGCCGGCGATGATATCCAAATTATGATGTCCTTCCGGCCAGACTTTGCGAGACTTGAGCAAGGTACATTCAAACTCATAGTCCGGATATGCAATTTCGTACGCACGGAAGACCGCCTTCAGGCAGTTCTCGTCAAACGCCTTATTGTGCGCCACGAACGGCACTTCTCCGTCCTCGATATACGGGAAATACTCATGTATCTTGCGCTGAGCGTCCATCCATACATCCGGGAACTCGGGCGCATCGTTGGTATCGTCAAAATGCAGACCATTCACTTCGCTGCAACGGGCATTGTAGTAGTTCGGTATCGGTCGGATGAGCGAGTAATAGTTATCCACTATCTCCCCGTCTTTGACGATGACCAGACCGACCGAACAAACGCTTGACTGCGCGAAATTCGCCGTCTCAAAATCTATGGCTACGAAGTTATCCATTGATCTTCAAAAATCGATACTTTTGACTTTTTACCCGGAGCGTCCTTCCATAGAATTGGAAGGAGCGGCTTCCGCCAAGGATGGTAAATATATTCATTCCAATCAGCTCTTCCATAACGCGTGTAATATTGTTCTTCAATTAGGGTTCCCGCAGATTTTAATCTATGTTATTATGTGGACAGGGCATGGTGTTACCTTTCTAATGCATCTGTGAAAATTTTACCTATTTCGAGATAGGTTTGGAGTTTGGAGGCGGTTTCACGGGTTTGCTCGGAAGGACGGATAGTCCAGTTCGGATATTCACCGGCAACTTTGGTATAGATCGGCGAACGGGATAAGGATGTGGATGATGTAACGTTCTCTCCGCAGATATCATTGATATACTCGGCATGTGCAGTAAAGGCATTCCGTTGCCAAGTGTCTTTCTCCTCCATGATTCTTGACACCACTGCCCAATCGGCTGCATTGCAGAGATGAGCTTGATGTACTGCCATGATACCAGCGTTGATGCAGTTCTCTTTTTGTGTCGGTGAGGATTGCGTGGTAGCGCTGTCAGGAGTCTTGTCTGCGATGATGGGCGCATTATTCGTATCAATATACACATTCTCGACATAGATGAACTTTCCCAAGTCAACCGGTTGCGACGGAGAATCCAAAGCTTCTTTTGCTTTGCTTTTGAGTATATCTGCCAGTTGTTCAACCATGGCTTTGCTGCCGTTACGTTTGATGGTTGGCGCGGCGGCCTGCGTAGTTTCGTCGATGCTGTCGAAAGGGAGTTGCGGTTGCGTCTGGTGGCGAATCTCTGCTACGGCAGCATCCATTTGCGATTTGGTATTGCGAAAATCTTGTGTAATATTCAGATAATCCACGATGCCTTGTGCGAATTTCTCCCGACACCAGTATTTCTTTGGGTTGGAGAGTAACAGGACGCCCATCACCCACAGCACTTGATAGGCAGGTTCTTTATCGAAATACATATAGCGGTCGGCAAGTTGCATGAGGCGGTAGCGTATCGGGTCTATGTACGCCGCTTGTGACATTGGCGGCATAGTGCTTTTGTCCTGCGTCGATTGGAACAAGGCTGCTTTGGTTAGGAATACCTCTGTAAACTCATGTGCCACAAAGATAATCATCTCTGGCGGGAAGGCTCCTATGTAATGCGGGTATGAGGGCAGATGCTTGATGATGATTTGGTCATCTTCACTCATCTTGGGTTTGAAGGGAATACCTTGTGCGATACGCCGTAAGTTGGGACGAGGCCATAAAGCTACATCTCCGCACACGCGGTCTCGTTGGCTTTGGACTAAATTCTGATGAATAAGCCGAGCACATTCTTTTTCAAACGGTTCTACTTGTGGTGAGAATTGGTTGTATGAAAAGATGGTACACCTTGCGTTGTCACGCAGGAAAGCCAATACACGGATTGTTTCCTCGCGTGGAATGATACGTCCAACGAATTCTTCCAAACCTCCTTCACTGAGTTGAGGACAGAAATATGACCACTCTACTTCGTGATAGTCAATAATCTGCTCCCGTGTAAGCAAGTGCGCCAACATATCCAGTTCGGTAGCATCTTTGTACCCCGGATAATCAAGGCTCTGCATACGCAGGAGAAGCTTATGTAATGTTTCGTGGGAGTATTTCATTCGGCATTCTATCTTTTTATAACCATTGAATCACATCGGATTGCAAGAAATCTTCGAGACTTATACCTCCTGTGCCGATGATATAGGAATGCAATGGTTTGAATGCCTTAGCAAACTCTTTCATCCCACTATTCATTTTACGTCTGCCACTCTTGACTTCAAATGCCACACAACCATCGTCTGTTGCTACTATAAAATCCACTTCATTGTCGCGTTCTCTCCAATAGAACACTTGATAATCCTGTTCTTCTGCTGTACTTAGCAAATGTGCACCGATAGCAGATTCAACCCATCTTCCCCATAGATCAGCATCAGTACGAATGGTTTCAAACTTGCCACGTTGATTAGCGGTTAGTAGCGCATTATTGAACACCTGATATTTTGGCGAAGAATTGTATTTGCGTGCTTCATCGTTAGCATATTTCTGCAATCCGCATACCAGTTGACCTTGTTCTAATATTCCAAGATAGTTTGCCAGTGTTGTTACGTTTCCGGCATCTTGCAATTGTCCAAGCATCTTCGTTAAAGACAATTCTTTAGCGGAGTAGTTGCAACTAAGGTGGAATAAGCGTTTCATTAGTACAGGCTTATAGATATTAGTAGTCAACTTAATGTCTTTTTCAATTGCGGGTGTAATGATACTATCCTTGATGTATCGTTTCCAACGTGTTTCATCTTGTATAAATTGAGCAGCGCCCGGATAACCGCCAAAATATATGTACTGATCCAAAGAGAATCCAAAAGCATCGTGCATCTCAGCGTATGTCCAATGTCCCATACGTATGAGTTCGAAACGCCCGGCAAGAGATTCATTAAGCCCCGATTGAATCATCAATCTAGAAGAACCGAGCAGAACGACTTTCAGGGGCAAATGATTGGAGCAATCCCAATCCCATTCCTCTTTCACAGCATCACTCCAGTGGATAATTTTCTGGATTTCGTCAATAACCAATAGATGCTCAGTTTGATTTTTGACAATCATTGTTCCTCGTGCCGATTCCCATACTCGTTTAATCCAATTCAGATCATTGGGGTCAACATTGTCAGCTTTAGCCAGCGTATACGGAATGGATGTGCGAGCTAACACTTGGTCCATCAACGTAGATTTGCCCACTTGACGTGGTCCAATAATCACTTGTATCTTGCCGCGAGGTTCATTGATACGAGACAAAACGATGTCAAATTGTTTCCTATGGAATTCCATAATGTCTAAATCTATAACACAAAATGTTCAAATCTCAATTACAAAATGCTCAAAATTCGCTGCAAAATTACTTTTTTTTTTTGATATGTGCAAATATTTTTGCATATTTGTAGCAAAAACGATGATTTATGGTTATATCCGCGTAAGTTCTGACAAGCAGACGGTCGAGAACCAGCGGTTTGAGATTGAACGGTTCTGCAAAGTGAATAACCTGCACATTGACGGTTGGATTGAAGAAACGATCTCCGGCACGAAAGCTTACAACAAACGGCAGTTAGGTGTGTTGCTAAAGAAAGTGGAGAAAGAAGATGTGATAATTTGCTCAGAGTTGTCACGGCTTGGGCGGTCGCTATTTATGATTATGGAGATACTGAGTATCTGCATGAAGAAAGAGTGCCGTGTATGGACAATCAAAGATAACTATCGGTTGGGGGATGATATACAGAGCAAAGTTTTAGCTTTTGCTTTTGGATTGTCGGCTGAGATAGAGAGGAATCTCATTAGCCAACGGACAAAAGAGGCTTTGGCAAGGAAAAAAGCAGAGGGCGTTAGACTTGGAAGACCTCTTGGGAAGCAATCGAGGCAATGCACATATAAGTTGCATAAGAAAGAAGAATTGATACGTGGATTGTTGGCAGAGGGTGTATCTTTTAAGAATATTGGCGATATTTTGCATGTTAACAAAGATACAGTAAGAAAATACTATCACACTTTTATGGAAAACGGCTGATAATAAGGGAGCGATT
>JAFSKL010000007.1 GCA_017448985.1 Paludibacteraceae bacterium | reverse complement strand
CGCGAGGAAATCATGGATTTGCTCCATATCAAGAGTCGTAGGTATGTACGCGAAAACTACCTCAATCCCGCGATAGAAGCAGGTTATTTGGCTATGCGCTATCCTGATAAGCCCAATAGCTCAAACCAAGCGTATTTCCTTTCACCGAAAGGATTGAAATTGCTCCAACAATTGATAAAAAATTAAGATCGCTTTTGTTTTTGTAAAATCTAATTATGCTACCATATGAAAAAGTTATTATTCCTTATCGCTTCGGCACTGCTATCCGTTAGTGTATGGGCGGCGAATTTCGGTAGTTTGGGAGCAACTAAGTTGTCCGATGCTACAACGAATGGTGTCTCTCCGACAGCCGTGGCTACCAATGAAACTCCGCGGTTGTCCCAGTTCGAAATGCCTGTTTTAAAATCAATGAAGCTCTCAGGAACAGACATTCCTAATGGAATTGCGAATGAGCACAAAACCGGCATCCGGAAAGCTCCATCTGCCGGAACGGTTAAAATATCGGGCTTGGTTGATGCAAGTACGATTGCTGACAATTCTGCAATTGAGTTGGTGGGCAATGCAAATTTGTTCATGGATGCCAACAAAACATTTAAGAGTATCAGTGGTGACTACACTCTGACCATAAGCGGAGGGAACAGCCTTACTCTTGACAATTCCGGCGGCTATGCTATCAATGTGGAGTCAGTTTCGATCAGCGCTCCGGTGCGTGTGACGTCTTCTTATATTGCTATCAGTGCACAAAACGGCATTACCATCAACGCTAATGTGGAAGCCAACTCTACCAACACTTGTATCGGAACATTACATGGCGACATTACGATCAATGCGAATGTAACGGCAATAACTACCAGTTCTGCCGCTATATTGAATAAGGATGGACACATTATTATCAATAGTGGTACAACTACTGCCACCGGCGGTACTTCCGGAGACTGGGCCTGGGGTATTGCCGCGACCGGACGCATCACATCGGCTGAAGGAACTACTATCAACGCAACTGGTGGAACTGCTATTTATTCTGAGCAAAACTATATCAACTTTGCAGGAAGTGTGACGGCTACTGCAAAAGGCGCAAAAGGCTATGGTATTTATGCGAAAAATGCAAATGTGTCGGTTGCCGAAGCAAATATTCCTCAGTCCTATATTGCCATCGGTGCTGAGCATGACATCAATATCAATGGTACTACGGTAGCCAATTCGACGAATACCTGTATCGGTACGATTGATGGAACTATTATAGTCAATGCTGATTTGACGGCAACAACAACTAGTTCCGCTGCATTATTATCCCGTCAAGGACGAATAGCCATTCTAAGCGGTACAACTACCGCTACCGGTGGAACTACCGGCGACTGGGCGTATGCTATCGCCGCAAGTGCCCGTGTTAGTTCTCGCGCAGGAACGACCGTCAATGCCAATGGTGGTACTGCTATTTATGCAGAAAATGGCGAAATCAGTCTTTCCGGTACAATCAATGCAGAAGCGACCAAGAATGTCATCTATGCAAAAAGCGCAAGTAGCGGAAATATTACTATCAATGGCAACCTGACGGCAGAAACGACTGGAGAAGACTCCTATGCTGTGGTTGGTAAAAACATAACGCTCAACGGTGGTACAATGACCATCACTTCTGTTGCCAACGCCGTTGTATCGAATGGTGACATGATTTTGTCCGGTAATATTTCCGCTTCTGCAACGAGTGAGAGTAGCGGAGCCTTCAATACCCGCGACGGTGGCAACTTGATTATCAAGGATGGCAGTACCATCACAGGCATAGCAGCCGGTTTTGGTATCTATGCCGCAGGTAATATCTCCATGGCAGGAGGTTCTCTTGTCGCTCGTGGTTACACCGGCACAGCTATCCAGTCCCAAACCGGTTACATCTCCCTCACGGGAACTATCAATACCAAAGGTCTGGAGAATGCCATCTATGCACAAAGCGCGAGCAACGGAAACATTACCGTTAATGGCAACTTGACAGCAGAGACTACCGGAGATACGTCATATGGCGTAGTCGGTAAAAACATAACGCTCAACGGTGGGACTATGAACATCACTTCTGTTGCCAACGCAGTGGTATCAAACGGAGACATGATTTTATCCGGAAAAATCTCAGCCTCTGCAACGAGTGAGAACTCCGGAGCATTCAATACCCGCGACGGTGGCAACTTAGTCATTAAGGATGGTAGTACTATAACAGGCGTTGCAGCCGGTTTCGGTATCTATTCCGCAGGAAACATCACCATGGAAGGCGGTTCTCTAGTTGTTCGTGGTTACACCGGCACAGCTATCCAGTCCCAAACCGGTTACATCTCCCTCACGGGAACTATCAACACCAAAGGTTTGGAGAATGCCATCTATGCGCAAAGTGCGAGCAATGGAAACATTACGGTCAATGGCAACCTTACAGCAGAGACTACCGGAGATACGTCATATGGCGTAGTCGGTAAAAACATAACGCTCAACGGTGGAACTATGAACATTACTGCCGTCGCTAATGCGGTTGTGTCGAATGGCAATATGAAATTGTCAGGAAACATCACAGCCACATCTACTAAGGCAACCAGTGTGGCCTTGAACGCACGCGATGGAGGTAACATCATTTTCGGGAAAGGTGATTATAAAATATCAGGTGCAGGTCAGGCTGTTTATGCAGCCGGACAGATTGCTTTTAATACATCGTTGGCAATCCTAACACCGACAAACGGTAAAATCTACGGTAACACTATTGTTGATTCCTCCAACAACGAAGCCACTTACGTGCATATCGGCTATACTCCTAAAGTAACCCAAAACACCATTACCACACCGACTACTATCAAGTACGGCGAGCAGGTGCGCATAGATGGTAAGATTACAGCGGTTGGACAGACCACCTACAAACTGCAGGAGAGTGCCGATGGCGCTACATGGCGCACGATCAAGTCCGGTACGATTGCAACCGATGACGCACGCGCAGGTAAGACAATTCAGTATAAGAAAGTGCTTGTGGAGACTGGCTATGAGGCATGTCGTCAATATCGTTTGATTGCAACCCATGTGGCTTCCGGAGAGCAAGATACTTCCGCAATAAAACGTATATATTATAAGTATCCGCTCCTCAAGGATGGTCTCCTGACAGCCTACTATAGCGCAGGAGAGGTATTCCACTTCGCAAAACCTGCTGACTGCCGCGATTACAGATATACCAGTCAACTACCGGCACAAGTAGCTGAATATAATGACTACTTAAGCATCACAATGCCGGCAAGTTCTCTGTACATTGACGAGTACACGCCGACTTATCAAGTGGACTTCTATGACGCAGATGCTACCTTGCTGAAGACCGAAGAAGTGATTGCAGGAAATGATGCCACACCGCCTTCGATGGGTGGACACAGCGTCCCGGGTATGCGTAAGACACCGAGTTCTACTTTTACAGGTTGGGATAAGGACTACACCAATGTTCACAAACAACTCAAAGTGTTCGCCAAATACGATGTCTATGTAGACTTGGATATGGATGTTGTTGAGCACACCTGCAATAGTACGGAAGAGTGGAAATTTGCATCGTGGATGTTCACTCAATTCGAGAACAACAAGACGATGGCAATGGCAGGTGACCAACTGACTTTCCGCGCAAGTGTGAAGACCAACACACCTGTGGATGTATATTTCCAAGCGGGAACTATTCTTGGTAATGGCGAAATAAGTTGGACAACAGGTCAGCATGTGGGTGAAATCACTGGCTACGACGTAAACAAAGTGATGACTTTCGACCGGCAAGTGACCGCACTCGTGGAGTATTACAACGAACTGCCGTTTGAGAAGGCACGTTACTACCGCTTCTTTGCAAAAGGAAACGGAACGGCAGATACCATCTATTCCGCAGCGATGGAGATTCAGATGTACTACCCCTTGCTTGTCAATGCTGAACAAGAGGTGCAAGTGCTGACCAGCGACGGAGGCTTCTATTTCAACGGCCTGCGCAGCATCATCCCTGTGCAGTATAACGAAACGGTGCTTATCCTTGACCGTCAGGGTTTGAAAGGCACCGGACTGACTTTTGCACGCGTGAACAAGCCTGCATACCTCACAGAGGGCTACACGACCGAGGGAGTACATTATATCGTCGGACCAGGTGAAACGGAAACCTTAAATGTCACTACGACAAAGAAACTCATTGTTTTCGACGGTGTCTATGGCAACGGTTATCCCAAACAACTCGACTTTACCGCCGAGGGCTTCGGCAAACTGAACGGCTACTATGGCGAGGTAGTTCCTTGTGGTGGTAGTGTTACCATGCCGGAAGACCCGACGGAAGAAAACGCTATCTTCCTCGGTTGGACGTCATGGGACCCGTCATCGTACGATAGCGTGGCATACTTAAACGTACCGGCCATCAACGAGAACATCCTTGGCTTTACGGCTAACTTCGAGTACTACGACCCGACACCGCAATACACCGTGCGTTTCTATGGCAAGGACGGAACACCTCTGCTCGATACGCAACTGATTGATGAAGGTGCGGATGCAACACCTCCGGCTGCTCCTGTTGTAAGCGGATGGCATTTTGCTGGTTGGGATAAACCGTACACAACCATTACTGCTAATACGGATATTACCGCGCTTTATGGTGAAGACATCAAAGTGTGGACAGTGACCTATAAGAACTGGGACGGAAGCAGCCTCGGTTCCGAACAGGTGAACGACGGCGAAGCGGCTGTTGGTGTAGATGTGGAACGGGAAGGATATACCTTCGTAAAATGGAGAGATTATTTCTCCGGCGACGATGTGGATATGGAGCATATCACGGCTAACGTCACAGTAGAACCTGTCTTCACGGAAACGCTCTATACCGTTACCTATCGCGTGGATGGAGTGGTTACTTATACTATCCAAGTCGTAGATGGTTTTACGGCAAGCAGCATCTATTATCCGTATGGCACACCGACCAAAGAAGTGACAGAGGCACTCGTTTATACGTTCGATTACTGGACTCCGGAAGTAGAGACTGTTACTGAAGATGTGACCTTTGATGCAGTCTTTGTTCCTACAGCACGGCAATATACAGTTACGTTCCAAGACTGGGATCACACTTTGCTGTCTGAGCAGCAAGTGGCGTATGGAGGTGCAGCAACTGCACCGGCAGAACCGGCGCGCTTAGGATATTTCTTCGATGGTTGGGATCGTGAATTTGATGTTACAATGGCGGATATGACCGTTACGGCTATGTTCCGCTTGCCATGCAAATACATCATCTCTTGGCTGGACGATGACGATTCGCTCATCGACCAAACGATAGTAATGGAAGGCGATATTCCGACGCACGCCGATCCTACCAAACAAGCCACGGCTGAGTTTACCTACACTTTCGCAGGCTGGACACCTGAGGTGGTGGCTGTAACAGGTGATGCAACCTACACCGCTACCTACAACGAAACCGTCAATCAATACACCATCACGGCTACCGCCGAGAATGGTACTGTACAAGGCACCGGCACATACGACTATGGTACGGTCGTCGAATTGACGGCTGTCGCCAATGACGGATATAAGTTCGACAAGTGGTCCGACGATGTCACCGACAATCCTCGTACGGTTACGGTTACCGAAAACATGGCGTTCACGGCATTGTTTGTACTCAATGGCACTACCGCTATTGAGGATATCCATGCAACCGAACCAGCACAGAAAGTGCTCATGGACGGCATTCTCTATATCGCCCTGCCCGACGGCAAGGTTTACAATGCTACTGGTGAACAAGTAAAATAACTTTAAAGATTTATTTAATGACCGCCCCGCTCATTGAGTGAGGCGGTTTTCTTTTATACTTACCTACGGTCTACCTCTTTCTGTCACGTTTGTTCGCCCTGACCAAGCAGCTGCGTCCTTCACTCTACCTGCCGGTGGCTGCAACTACCTCCGGTGGAAGACTACAGCCCTTTGCTGTACCGGCTGACATCTACACACTGCGAGCGTCCGGCTTGACCACCCCATAAAGCTGCTGCAGGCTTCCCTCTCCCTGGTCATTCGTTCTCCACGGCAAGGCTTTGGTCGTTAAGTCTCGCGGTCAGACCTCCAAGTGTTCAGATCTGACCGTTCGCCTTGGTCACTCCCTCCGCTTTGCTGTTCCATCCTTCTCTCCCTCTTCCGCGCCCATTATGCAGGCATTTGCCCCAGTAGTTGGGTTTTCTTTGCCCGGAACACCAGGCACGAAACCGGTTGAGAATGGCGGCAGACTTCCAAGTGTTCAGTTCTGACCGCAATTCTTAACCTACCCAGTACCGGCGCAACTGTTCGCCTCTTGCAATACGAGCGCTCTCCTCTCAAGCCTGCTGCAGCACAGGCTGCTATCACTCTCCCTCGCACAGTCACTGCATCTCCACGGCTGGGCTCTGAGTCAGCGTGTTTTCGGGCAGACCTCCAAGTGTTCAGTTCTGCTATCCTCAACATGCTTCGCCGCCGCCCGGCTGTTCCGTCTCCGCTCCTTCCCAGCAAGCCCGTTATGCAGGCGCTGCGCCTGTAGAAGGCGTATTGGCATAGATGATGAACATTTATGCTAATACCGGCGCGAAAATGGCGGCAGACCTCCAAGTGTTCAGTTCTGACTCGCTATTTTCCCGCCTGCCTGCTACAGTCGCAACTACGCCATCGCAATACGAGCATAGCCGCCACCCATTCATGATGGCAGCCTTACCCTCCCCATACTTTTCTTTATTGCTTGTCATTTGAGGGCTTGGTTTTTCGCCCTCGATACCGAAATTGTCTGCTATGCCAAGTATATGTTTCTATACGAATACATTTGTCCGCAGCAGATCCGCGTTTATCTGATACAATCCTTTCCGGTGCAAAGTTAGTTACCGCTACGTTGATTTGAAAGGTCGGAACACGTTTCGCCGTTCCGATTGTCACTAAAAAAATCTCCACACATTATTCCGGCGCAAGACCTCCCTTTGGTCACTTCTTGCGCCGATGGTAGTATTTTGTTACGAAAACCTTGCAAACACTCCCACGGAACACTTGTAAAGCACCGTAAAGGTTATATCAAACGCTAACTGCTTTATACGCAAATGTTAAATTCTAAAACACATACAATTATGGCACAGCTAACTATTTCATTTGGTATCGATTTCGAAAGCCGCTCAAACAACAATCAAAGTTTTGTAAAGGTTGCTCACCGCTCCAGCATTACCGCAAATGAAGCCGATTTCGGAGATATTTATGAGGAATACGAAGATTTTGAGTACACGAGCCAAGTGTGGCACTAAATAGCATTTACTAACAATCTAAATTTTTTGCATTATGAACTACAGAGAACCATTAACGAAGAACGAAATTCGTGAGCACGCTGCACACTATGAGAACAGCAACCCCGCAGTCTATTGCGGCACGTATGCCAAGTACAACAACGGCAGTCTCTACGGCATGTGGATTGATTTGTCCACCTTTGAGAACTACCACGATTTTATGGAGTTTTGCAACCGCTTGCACGCCAACGAAGCCGAGCCGGAACTCATGTTCCAAGATTACGAGCACTACCCGGAGCAGTGGTATTGCGAGGGCTGCATGGGCGAAAGCACGTTTGATAAAATCAAAGCTTATGCCGAGCTGAGCGAGGAACGCCGCGAGGCATACGAGGCATACCTCAGTTATTGGGATGAAGGCACGCTCGAAGATTTCGAGGAACGTTACGAGGGCAAATACGAAAGCCCGGAAGATTTCGCCGAGTACCTGTGCGAGGAGTGCGGCTACTTTAAGAACCTCCCGCAGTGGCTGCAATGCTGCATTGATTACACCGCAGTATGGCGCAACCTTGATACGGCAGGCGATTACACGGAGGTCGATGGGCATATCTTCCGGAATTGAGAGAAGCGGGGCAACCCGCTTTTCTTTTGGACTAAGACCTGCGGATCCTGCTGCAGGTCTTTTCCCGACTCCGGAGAATGTAGTACTTTTGCACCGTCTTCGTCAGATGACCAGATAATTGTTTTGCCATTCATTGTTGGGACAGACCGCCTGCTCGGGAGAGTCGGCGGCTGTTTTTTGCCTGTTTTCGAGCTAAAAATGCACTTTTTTTAGACGGAATCACTTTTTTTAGACGGAACGGGGAACAAATTTGCGTATGTGATAGATTTTTAATAACTTTGCGCTCGTTTTAGACCTAAACCCTAACTATGTTATGAACGATTATCTTATCTATCTATGTTTGCCGCCCTATCTGGCGCAATGGTATGCACATGATTGCAACCAAGTTCACAACCGGGACAAAGCTACTTGTCCGCGTGAAATCTACCGTTTCCCGACGCCCGTCGTACCCGTGCGCGGTTCACAGGAGTCCGGAGTAATCCAGGCACACCTTCAGAAGCAACCCGATTTGGCGCCTGCGCCTATACCACAGGACGCTACAATCGCGATCGTTATTCCATCCTTCCCTTACAAGCCGGTGGAATACTACAACTATGTGCCCCGTATCGGACTGGAGCATCTGGCCGATACCATTCGGAACCGTTTTCAGGTGGAACTGTTTGATGATATCCATGAGGCAAGGCGTATCACTCCCAAAACGAGGATCGATCTTCTCGTCATGGCGTGGATGGAAGATCATTGTATCGAGGACGATGACACGAACTTCCGAACCTTGCTCAAAATCTATCAACGCAGGCGTGATGCCTATAGAAAAACAGCCAAAACCAAAAAAAGTTAAAAATTCGCTATAAATATCGGGAACTTTTTTGGTATTGTTTCCGCTGTATTCCATTTTGTTCCACCTCATTCCATTTCATTCCATGGCAAATTACTTTTCGCTTCCGGGCATAAAACGCCTGTCATATATCAACGCTAAAGAGCTGGCTTCTGATCTTCAGGCGCACGCTCTTTCGGGTGCTCCCGTATGGGTCACGCAGTCACAAACGGAAATTCCCTTCACCGGGGAAGCTTCTTGCGCCTGTACGCGCAATAATGAGCACGGAGCCTCTAACGAGTCCGTCGAGCTCACGTTTGAATCCCTGCTACCCATTCCGGAGCATATTCCTTTGGCGTTCATCGTCACCGATGTCAATAACCGGAGTTATCTCATCGGGCAGAGAGAGCAACCCTGGCCCTTCATTGAGTCCAATCAGGGCATGGGTATGCCGGACGGAGAATCTTCCACCACCTTCTATACTGTAACGCATAAAGGCCCAAGAGCCATGATTCCCTGCTCATGCGCATAATATTATAGGTCTTTTCGCATATGCGCGAATGGTAGTACTTTTGCAGCACAAACCTAAACCGTGCTATGAAAAACTACCATCTCCACTTGCGCGGCTTTGTCGGAGGTTATGACTTTGACAGCCGCCATGTGCAGAACGTCTTGGATGCCAACAAGGGCAAACGTGTGGACGTTCTCATTGATTCGTTAGGTGGATCTGTTGCCACCGCTCTCACCATTGCTTCCGCTTTCCGTAATCACGGCGATGTGCATGTTCACTTCGTCGGGATGAATGCGTCAGCTGCTACGATTGCCTCCATGGGAGCCAAAGAGATTACCATGGACAGTTCTGCCATGTATCTTGTCCACAAGTGTTCTGCGGAGTTCTTCCAATGGGCATCGCTCAACGCAGACCAACTGGAGGAGCAAATCAAAGACCTCTCCCAAATGAAATCCGACTTGGAGAAGATCGACGCCAATGTTTCTACCCTCTATGCCAAACGCTGTGGCAAGAAGGCAGAGGAACTGCTCAAACTGATGAAGGTCGGTGGCTGGCTCAATGCCGAGGAAGCCAAATCTTGGGGCTTCGTCGATGAAATCACCGATGATGACGAGGATGAAGCACCCGTCCTTACCGATGCTGTAGCGTCCGCTATGGCCGCAGTCGGTATGCCTATCCCGAACGTGCCCGTTCAGGCAAGTTCGCAGTTCCAGAAACTCATTGCCGCTATCACGGAATTTTTCAAGTCCGGGAAGCGCCAAGAACCTGAAGCCAATCAACCTAAACCCGTAATAACCATGAAGAAATTCCCACTTCTCGCTGCCGTTCTGCTCATGGCGGAGGCAGCCATCGAACTCAAGGATGGGAAGTTCGAGGCGAACGAGGAGCAGTTGGGTCAGATAGAAGCAGCGCTCAAAGCAGCTGCCGATGAGAAAACCCAACTCACCGCAAGCCACGAGCAGGCCATCCAAGCCAAGGATCAAGAAATCCAAACGCTCAAAGCCAAAATCGAGGAGTTGAACAAGCAGCCGGGCGATTCCACTACGCACCCCATCAATGATGGCAAGGCACAGGAGGCTACTCCGATGGATGATTTCGTCGCTCGTGTAAACGCTGCACAGAAACTGTACGATTTGGCGTAAACCTCAGTCATTAATCCTAAACCTTTTTAACTATGCCAGGAAAACTTCAATTTGATTTGGCCGCCTATCAGGAGGCCGCTCACAAGTACCGTCCGGAACTGTTGATGTTGCCTATCATCGGTATCAAGGACACACTCAAGTACATGACTGCCCGTCCGGGCATTCGTTACAAGGAGTCCGTTGCCGCTGTTTCCGGTAATGCGCAGTTTGGTCCGTACAAGCCTTCGCGCTCTACCGATTACAACCTCAACCTGAAGTTCCGTACTCTCGAAACCTTCTTGGGTTCCGTTGTAGCCAAGTTCGAGCCGAACTCTGCTATCTCTACCGTCCTCGGTCAGATGGCAGCCACCAAAGGCGACGGTCAAATGAAAGCGCCTACGGCGCTGCACGTGCTCCGCACGATTGCTATCTCCCTTTCCGAGCACCTGAACGATGCTATCTGGAAAGGTGTTCGTAACCCCAATGGAGACACCTCTCTCGATCTGTTCGATGGTTTCGACACCATTACGCAGAAGGAGATCACCGCAGGCAAGATTGCCACCGCAGAGGGCAACTACATGAAGCTCACCGAGGCTATCACAAGCGACAACGCTTGCGACATCGCCAAGGAGATTCTGTATTCGCTTGACCCGCGCCTGCGCGCCCAGGATCTCTACATGTTCTGCTCGCAGGACTTCGCCGACAAGTACAATGATTCCTACCAAGCTTCGCACGCAGGTCTCATTTACAACGACAAGTTCGACCAGCTGTCTGTCGAGGGTTCCAACAACCGTCTGCACATCATCCCGCTCTACAACAAGGCTGATTCGAAGTTCATCCACATCTGCCCGAAAGCCAACATGCTCGTTGGTTACGACCAGATGTCGGACGCCGAGGATGTCCTCGTCAAGGAGTATGAGCCGTTCATCCTGTCCTACATCGCAACGATGTTCTTTGGCGTTCAGTTCGAGTCTATCGACAAGCGCCGGATGAAGGTCATTGAGTTGGCAGACTAATCTCGCTTGGGTGTTCGCACATAGTCCCGCAGTGTATCGCTTTTTGATACACTCCGGGGCAAAGTGCGGCGGGCTTTGCAGGGGTAACCGTCCTGCGGACACTGCGTCCCGTTCCAATCCCCGGAGGTGTCCCCGATGAAACGGGGAAAACGGCCTCCGCCGGAAGGGGCAAGTCCCATTTCAATCCCTAACACAATTTACTAACTAATCAAAACCAACAGATATGCCTACTAACAACTGTTCAGCATTGCAAAAGTCCCTGTCTTGGTGTCAGGGCACGCCGGAACTGCCCGGCATTAAGCGCCGTCTGTACTACATCGCCAAGTCGCTTATCGCCAAGTGGCCTACGCTTCCCAAGGATGCGCAAGGTCGCCCCACCGCTGCTGTCTATCAAGGTTCGTTCGTCCTCGTAGCTGACGCTACTTGGAAGTACATCGATATCCTTCCGGATAAGTCGCAGGTAACCTCCGAGGCACAAGGTGAAGTACCGTCTCAGACCCAGCTTAACAAGCTCACAGCCGTTCATCCCGCCGTTGGCGAAGAGGCTTCTGCGGCTTCCGCTTACCTCAACAACAACGACAACGTCTTCATCATTGAGGACATGAAAGGCAAGTACCGTGTCATCGGCTCTGATATGTGGAACACCAAAACCACTGTTGCCCAGGATTTGGGTCAAGGTGCAACCGGTACCACCTCCACCACTATCAACGCCGAAGCTACCGACGTCGTGCCGGCACCCTTCTATGAAGGTACAATCGAAACCGAGGACGGCACGATTGACGCTGGTAACGACGATCCCGACTGACCTCCTTAACCTTGTTTGGGACTTCGCTCCGTTCACGGAGCAAGTCTCACTCCAGGATCCTGACGAGGTGCCAGCCATCGACTATAATGGTTTGACCATCCTCGGTGCGAAAGCAACCGACGGAAAAGATTACCTCTATACCGGTGGCGCACACTTCAACGGAGCAGGAACAGCCGGAGTACGCAGATGTATCATCTTCACGCCTGAATGGGATGCACTCCTTACTGTTACATTCCACTCGAATAATTCGAACGAACGCCGAGGCCATATAGCCGATAGTGAACTGCACGATTTGGCTACAGGTAACGCAGCCTCCGGAGAGGTTTCTATCTCGGCTAACCTGCACGCAGGACAGAATTATTACATTTGGGTGGACAATGGCGGTGGCGGCACCATCTCGCGCATAACCTACCAAGTATGAGCCTATTCTCATTAGATGAAGTGAAAGCATTGTCCGAGCAATCAAGCCCGGGCAATGCTGCTGTGCCGGTCAAAGACATCTTCGCCGAGAAACAGCGCGCCGGTTGGCATAAACCCGACGATAAAGCACTCGAAGCACGGTGCGACCTCTCCGTCGAACGGATGACCATGACACCCCATGCTTCTATTCCCGTGCTCTCCATTTGGAAGAAGTCCATCAAAGGACGCACGCTCACCGACATCAAAGCAGATGACGAAATGGTCACTTACTTTGCCGATCATCTCACGCCGGTCATCAAACGCGTGCTCGGGAACTATCTTTCGAATGGCCATTGGGCGATTGTGCCTTCCCCGAAACGACGACACCTCACCAAGAATTTTGCTTGCCGTATAGCCTCCGAAATCGGAGCGAGACTGCAAATTCCTTACTACGAGGATGTCGCTATCGCACACTCTCGTCAGCGTGTAGGTGTCGAGTTCGATCTGGGCACATTACCGCCCGAACCGAACCTTATCATCTTTGATGATTTTGTTACTACCGGCTCTACGCTCAATGCCATGTATCGTTTACTTGAACCCCTCGGCAAGAACTTGTTCTTTGTCGTGGGCATAAACAATAACTTATAATGAACTACTGGCAAACCGAGTAAATGCTTGCATTTGCAACTCGGCGCAGTCAGTAGTCCAGCTTAAAAATGTATTTTTAAGATGAAGAATTCTGAACTTATTCCAAAGGTCAAGGAGTGGCTGGATGCCAATCCGGAGGACCGAGACCTTGCCGCAGGAGCGTTGCTCGTGCTGCAACTTACCAATAACCGTATCATGTACCAGAACTTCATGCGAAAGCCGAAGCTCTATGCCTCGCGCATTGAGTATGAGCTGAAGAAGAAGTATAACTTCTATCTCCAGCAACTCACGCATGAACAGGTAGCGGAGATGGGCAAGCAAGTCGAGGTTATCGCCAAAGAGCATAACCTGCCCAACGAGCATGAGGAGTTCAAGAAAGGTAAGCGCGCGGATCACGACGCGCTGCCCGTAGAAATCCAGGCTCTCTACGCACAGAACCTTTCTATCATGCAGCAGATGCGGCGCTGCCATACGCAGTTGCAGTTACTCTCCGTCGAGCATAGCACCTGCCCGGACAGCGAGCGTTATCCGTTCCTCAAAGAGCTTATCGACCTCGATAAGCAGTACCATGCTAACTGGCAGCAGTACGACCACTTCAAGGTGGGCGAACCGCTCCCGGAACAGCCGAAAGAAACGGCTGAAGAGCATGTAGAGGAAACCATCGATACGCCCGCAGAGCAAGCGCCCGCAGCACCGGCAGACGCTACGCCGGTAAAGAAGGCTGCAAAGAAGCCCGCTGCAAAGAAAACCACTTCCAAGAAAACTAAGAAGTGAAACGCAACGCATCCATAGATGACTATCTCAAGCCGCTTGCATCGTGTCCGCTCCAGTGTTACTTGACGAACACCTTGCAGGTGGCCGATGTCGTTGAGTGGGTGCTCGAACAGGTCGGAAGGGCTACCATTTGGCAGACTTCCTTCTCCATCTCCGAGGAGTTCCTCCGGCGCTTGTTCTTCATCGAGAAATCAGGGAAGGTGGACGTCATCCACCTCGTCCTTGATTTCAAGGCTACGCAGAAGACGCTTCGCCTTTGGCCGTTCCTCACGCGCGTCATCGAGCACACCTATCTCGCCGATAACCACTCGAAGGTTATACTCATACGGTCAGAGACCGGTCAGACGGTCTCTATCATTACCTCTCAGAACCTCACCCGTGGTAATCGTAACGAGTCCGCCATCGTCACTACGGATGCAGCGGTCTTTGCTACCTTCCATGCTTCGCTAACAGATATCATGAAAAATCACTCCGTGCCGCTTTCAGAGTTATTCGCTCAAAAAATCGCCGAATAATGAACGCTATTCACATCTCCACAGCACAAGCCATGATGCTCCGGCCCGACCCGGTTGATTTGGTCGTTTTCAAATCCGACGGATCACTGGTGCACTACCCCAATGTAATCTCACTAAAGTTCGATTTCTATAAGGGTACTCGCACCATCAAGTTTCTCCGCTCCAACGAAATCCGCACCGTCCGCGATGTCTGCATCTCCCGCATCAACGGTCTAGAGGTCTTCCTCTAACCATGGCACACTTTTTGCTGGTTGTTTAGTGGGAACACAGATAAAGGATTCGGCAAGCCCGCAACGAGACCCGTTGCCCCCTCCCTGGTGTTATCACTGGGGAGGTTTTTTATGATTCAGTTGCCAAAATACAATAATTTTGCATTTTTTTGCGAAAATATTTGCACATGTCAATTATTTATCGTACTTTTGCGATGAATTTTGAAATCATACCGTTATGGCAAAGAGTAAAGCAAGTGAATTTTCGGATCAAGACGCACGCATAGCGCGTTATGCCAAGGCACTCGGACACCCGGCGCGTGTGGCTATTCTGCGGCTGCTGATGAGCCGTGAGACCTGTTACTGCGGCGACATCGTGGAGGAGTTGCCCATCGCCCAAGCTACCGTGTCGCAGCACTTGAAAGAACTCAAAGATGCCGGTCTGATACAAGGCGAGATTAACCCGCCTAAGGTGCGCTACTGCATCCATCCCGAGAACCTGCGCGAAGCCAAACTGCTGTTTGCCGACCTGCTGTGCGTAGAGTCCGACAAGGCCTGCGGTTGTCAATCGAACAAGGAAACCTGCTGTTAGGTTTTCTTTTTACCCACAATCATCGTAAAAATACAATGAACTCGCAAGAAACCATATATTATATTATCGCAAAAATACAATGAATATGACTATCCCATCTATCATCTCCATGTGCCTGTTGGCTTGCACGTGCGGGCAGGAGCAGCCGTGGTTTCAATCGTTATTAGAGAGCAGTACGACACCGTTTGTGACGGCGTTGTTGCTGGGTCTGCTGACCGCTATCTCGCCTTGTCCGTTGGCGACCAACATCGCCGCCATCGGGTATATCGGCAAGCGTGCGGAGGACCGCAAGAAAGTGTTTTGGAACGGGGTGTGGTACACGCTCGGTCGGACGCTGGCTTACACGCTGCTGGCGTGGGTGTTGCTGTGGGTGATCGGCATAGGCACGAGCCTGTCGGGTGTGCAGTCTTTCCTGGCCGAATGGGGAGAACGGGTTATCGGTCCGCTGATTCTGTTGTTCGGTGTGCTGATGCTTCTGGGCGACCGGCTACGTCTGCCGCAGATCAGCCTAGGCAAGCGCGGCGAACGGCTCTCGCAGCATGGTGGCTGGGGTGCGCTGCTCTTGGGCATCGTGTTCGCCTTGGCTTTCTGTCCGAGTAGTGCTTTGTTCTATTTCGGCATGCTGCTACCGCTCTCCGCCACCTCCACAGCGGGCTGGCTACTACCGGTCGTTTTTGCTGTCGCCACCGCTCTGCCGGTACTCATCGTGGCGTGGCTGTTGGCTTTCAGCGTGCAACAAGTTGGCACGTTCTACGGCAAGATGCAGGTCGTGCAACGATGGCTCAACCTGATCGTCGGACTGCTGTTTGTCGGTATCGGAATCTATTATTGTGTAACTATATTTATCTAAAACAATGAACATCAAAGTGTTAGGCTCGGGATGCAGCCGTTGCAAACAAGCATTCCAAGTAGTGGACAAAGTGGTGCGCGACAGCCGTTTGGACGCGCAGGTGGAGTACGTGGACGACATCATGCAGGTCATGCAGTACGATGTGCTCTCCACGCCGGCTGTGGTGGTGGACGGGCAAGTGCGGATGGCGGGCAGCGTGCCGAGTGAGAAACAAGTACGTGAACTGTTAGGGCTATGATTCAGCGCTTTGCCGACTGGCTGGTGTTTGAGGTTTTGGGTCTGGATGCTGCTTCGCGATGGGGCGCAGCCTTGGATTTCTTCCTCTATGACAGCATCAAGATCGTGCTGCTGCTCTTTGTCATCAGCGCACTCATGGGCGTCATCAACGCCTATTTTCCTATCGAGAGGCTGCGTCGTTACCTGATGACGCACCGGATGTACGGCCTGCAATACCTGCTCGCGTCGCTTTTCGGAGCTATCACGCCGTTCTGCTCGTGCAGCAGTATTCCGCTGTTCATCGGCTTTGTCAAAGGCGGTATTCCGTTAGGTGTGACGTTCGCTTTTCTCATCACCTCGCCGCTGGTCAACGAGGTGGCGGTGGCGATGTTCCTCGGCGCTTTCGGTCTGCGCGTGACGCTTATCTATGTCGTCAGCGGCATCCTGCTGGGCATGGTTGGAGGATGGCTATTGGGTCGCTTCCGCCTTGAATCGCTGCTCACCGACTGGGTGCGTGCCATCCAGAAGCAGTCCGACGCGCAGACGGCCGAGTGGCAGCAGGAGCATATCGGCTTCTGGCAACGTGTGCCGGCTATCCTGCTGGAATCGTGGAAGATAGTACGCGGCGTGCTGGTCTATGTGCTCATCGGTATCGGCATCGGAGCGGCTATGCACGGCTTTGTGCCCGAAGGTTTTTTCGAGACGTACATGGCGAAGGACAACTTGTTCGCTGTGCCGCTGGCGGTGGTCTGCGCGGTGCCGATGTACGCCAATGCCGCAGGGATAGTGCCGGTCATTCAGGTCTTTGTGGCGAAAGGTATTCCGCTCGGAACGGCGATTGCGTTCATGATGGGCGTCGTCGGGCTGTCGATTCCCGAGGCCACGATGCTCAAGAAAGTGATGTCGTGGCGCCTCATCGGTATCTTTTTCGGCACCATGACCCTGCTCATGATCCTCTCCGGGTATCTGTTTAATTGGGTATTGTAAAATAGTTGTCTTTTCACATACGCGTAGAAATCCATATCTTTGCAGCAAAATTTGCAAGATATGGATTTTTCTTTTGACTCCGTGGTAGATATACCACAACTCAAAGCCCGGGCAATCTTTGTCACCGACACCACCACACTCTTCAAGGAGGATGGTGAGATTTCGCCTATCCAGTTGGATGACCACACCAAGTACATCCCTTGGGGCGCGGACAACCTCATGCCCTACAACGTCCTCAAGAAGATTGAAGCCGACGAGACGCTGACAACTTGCCAGCAGTGGAACGCCGAAGTGTGTTATGGTCAAGGACTCCAGTACGACACCTGCGAGTGTACTGAAGCCACAAAAAGCCAAATCAAAGATTTCTTCTTTGAGAACAACATGGCGGATTATTTTCTCGGCGCTTGCCTCGATTTCAAACACTTCGGCTTCTGCGTTACCTTGATCATTCTATCTAAGGATGGCACGCGAATCACCACCATGCTTCGCAAGGAAGCCTGCAACTGTCGCTTCACGCCCGCCACTGCTGATGGCACGAGTAAAGAAATACTCTTTGCAAACTGGGAGCACTACGTTGCTCCTGGAGATGTAGAGCATATTTCGCTCCTCAATCTCTATAATCCGTGGTCGGATCTGCAAGCCAGACTCAAGAGCGGCACCAAAAAACGCAAGTTTGCCATCGTCACCCGCATACCCACCGCACGCAATACGTACTATCCTATACCGTATTACGCTTCAATCTTCGCTTCCCGTTGGTATGATATCAAGCAACTCATTACCACCGCCAAGAAAGCCAAGCTTCAGCACGCAGCCCCTATCAAGTACCAGATAGAGGTCAACGAACGCTATTGGGAGCGTATCTTCCGCGCTGAAGGCATTACCGACAATGTGAAGCGGATGGAGCGCGTCAATCAGGAAAAGCAGCGCATAATTGACTTCCTTACCGGTGCAGAGAATGCCGGTAAAGCCTGGTTCTCTTCCTTCGGCGTTAACCCGAGCGGTGAAGAAAACCACGATGTCCTCATCAAACGCATCGACGACGCCAAGGAAGGCGGCGATTGGGAAACGGACATTCAGGAAGCAATCAACGTCATCTGCTTTACCATGCGCGTACACTCCAACCTCGTTGGTTCAGTTCCCGGCAAGAGCCAGTCGAACAACTCCGGCTCTGATAAGCGTGAACTTTACACCATCGCGCAGGCCCTGCAGAAGCCCTACCATGATCTGCTTTTCTATCCTCATCAACTCCTCATCCGCTTCAACCAATGGGATAAGGCATTTCCTACGTGCCCCTTCATCCAACTCACTACCTTGGATGAGCACAAGGATGCCAAAGAGTCCACACTGGAGCAAAAGAAAACCGACAACGCCTAATCCTATTAACCATGTTAATACATAACGACACAGAGCTTCGGAAGTACCTTCCTAACGCTCTTACCACCGTAGAGGGCGAAACGCCCTTGTACGACAAAATAAGTCCGTACCTCTCCAAGTCACAAGCTTGGCTCGCCAAGCACTTTACCGGCACGGACATCCTTGCTGCTATAGAGACCGCCGAACCTGCCGACCCGCTGCGGGAACTCTGCGCCCATATAGTCGCCGTGGATGCGTTTCGGCGAGCCATTCCGTCGCTCGACCTCATCCTAACACCCAACGGCTTCGGCATTGTTTCCAATCAAAACGTCGTACCGGCAAGCGCGGATCGTGTGAAGCGGCTGATCGACTCGCTTCTCACAAACCGCGATAGTCTGGCAAACACCTTGCTCGATAACCTTGCCAAACGAGCTGACTGGTTATCCACCGAGCAGGCTTCGTTCTTCGGGGCAAGCCTTTGGCCTGACCTCGAACTGCCACACCTTGCCGGGTACAATGCCGACATCTGGTCGCATTATCAGTCGCTCCGCCTGCAGGTCCTCTCTATCGAGCAGGAACTGGCAGAGCACTTCGTTTCGGAGGAACTGATAACCCGTTTGCGCCATAATATGCTCACGCAGCAGGTTACTCCGGAAGAGCGCTCCATCATAGATGGCATACGCCAAACAACGCTGGAGATGCTTGCCGGAAAACCGCTTGACTTCAAGCGGATGTATTCCGTTGTGCAACGTATCCGTACCAAGCCCGAACTCTTTCCGGAGTGGCAGGACAGCTATACCTCTATGCTCTTTTGCCGTCCATCCTTCGAGAACCAAAAGGATTCCGGAGGCTACTGGTGGTAATCGCTAACCTCTAAACCTGAAACTATGACCAACCTTAACATCATTCTTCCTACATGCTGGCAGGAGTTGACACCCAAGCAACTCCGCTACGCATACTATCTGCTTGCACAGAACTTCACTGCTGCAGAGCTGAAGACCTACGCGCTCATTCGATGGGCACCGCTAACCGATGTGCAGAAAACCGATGACGGTATTTTCTGCCACTACGAAGGAAAGCCGTACTTCCTTACGTCTCTCCAGATAGCGGAGGCCATCACTCACCTGTCATGGCTCGAACGCTTGCCGCTCGTACCGGTGCGCCTGCCTTCAATCGGAAAGCTTCAGCCGGTAGAGGCTGACCTCTCCGGCTTATCCTTCGAAGCCTTCCTCATACTCGAAAACCTCTATCAAGGTTATCTCGTCACGAAGGACACGGCGCTGCTGTCCGAGATGGCTGCGCACCTGTACCAATCCAAAGAGCCGATCCACCTCGCCGACGAGGAAGCCGTCTCTATCTTCTATTGGTACGGTTCTGCCAAGCAGGTGTTAGCGCGTCGATACAAGCATTTCTTCGTAACGGCAGAGGAAGCCTCCTCCGAAGCAATGCAAGAGCGCCTGCAGCAGCAAATGAACAATCAGATACGCGCGCTTACCAAGGGCGACATCACAAAGGAAGCCCAAGTGCTTCGCATGGATGTACACCGCGCCCTCGTCGAGCTGGACGCTCAAGCGCGCGAGTATGAAGAACTCAAACGTGAAACAGCCAAATCCTAAACGCCATGACCACCGTTTCCAACTGGGATGCAACTACTTTTTTCGAGCGTCTCACCGACACAAATATCCTTGCCCGGAACAAGAAGTTTCGCTTTTGTAAAGTGAGCGGTCTGCAAGGCTTCGAGGACGCCCTCGCTTCCATGCAGACCACCACTGCCTTCGTCTGTGTCTCTGACACCGCCGAGGGTTACACCGAACTTAACAACTCTCCCCGCACTCGAAGAGTCAAGACGGTCTTTTTCGCCATGCGTCACCAACTGGGAAACATGGCAGCTCGTCTTGATTGCTTCGATACCATGCGGGAACTGTTTCGGCAATACATGTCGGTGCTCATCCTGGAGCAGACCAAGCTTCAGGAACGCTCCCTGTATCTCGATCCGCGCATCCGCTTCTCCGAGATACCTGAATACTTCGCTTCGGGCTGCGCCTGCGCTTCGTTCCAAATCGCTGTCGATATCTATACCGATTTGCGTTTCAATCAATCCGAATGGCTGTCGGAAGCAGCACAGCCGGAGCTTTCTCCCGATGAACCGTCAGAAGCACCGGCAGAAGAACCCAATCAACCATAAACCTTAAATCATTTTTAGCATGACCTACACCGAAGAACAACTACAGCAAATTGACCAATTTGCGTCTATCTACCTCCGTCCTACGGACATAGCCGTCATTCTCGGTGTCCGAATTGAGGAGTTTAAGCAGGACATCCAAGACGAGTCCAATCCGGCATTTACGGCGTACCGCCATGGGAAAGCATTATCAAAAGTACAGCTCCACCAACAAGAGATGACCCTTGCCAAGGTGGGCTCGCCGCTTGCTTTGCAGACGGCTCGTGAGAACCTTTTAGACATGGAGGACGATGAGTGATGGCCAGACCACAGACAGTAGAAATAGCTAAGCGTGACCTCTTTACCGCCGAGGCGGAACTGATGGAACGTTACCCTGCCGAGACCGTGCAGCGTCTGCTTCGTTTACGGGAGGAATATACGTGGTTCATGTCGAACCCGGACGCGAAAGATAGGGTGTTTATCGGGGAGGTACGCTCGCGTTTTGGCATAGGCTTAACGCAAGCATATGCAGACCTTTCAGTAATTAAGGCATTGTTACCTACGCTCTCGCAGGCTTCGCGTGACTTTCACCGCTATCGCTTCAATGAGATGATATTGGAGACCTATCAGATGGCAAAGGCGCGTAAGGACACAAAGACGATGGAGAAAGCTGCCGCTTCTTATGCCAAGTTCAATCGTGTAGATTTGGAGGACGAGCAGGCTGTGCCTTATGAAATGATAGTTGTGCAGCCCTTCACGGCTACCGATGACCCGACCGTGCTCGGTATCAAGCCTATTCCGAACTTGCAGCAGAAGATAGACCAGATGATCAAGCACTATGGCGCAGAGACGATTGACATCGAGGACATCGAATATGAGGAGGCAGACTTGGAGGAAGAGATGTGGAACCCCGGAGCGTCCTCCCGACGAACGGGAGGAGCGGCCTCCGCCGAGGAGGGCAATGACCTATGACTATGAAGAAAGTTTATTTTAACACCCCGCAGCGGTTGACGCAGCTCATCGGTGCCAATACTACCGTTATTGTGGCCGGGCGACGTACCGGCAAAACGGATTCTATCGCCTCTCCCTTCGTGCTCCGCAACATGCAGCGTATGCCGGGAAGCACGGGCGGTATCGTCGTACCCACGTTCAAGCATGGTCTGACGAACACCATTCCGGGACTGCTCGCCGCTTGGCGTCGATGGGGCTTGCTGCCTAACATCCACTACGTTGTAGGCAAGAAGCCGCCCAAGTCGTTCGGCACGGCCATCATCGAGCCTACCGATTTCGAGCACGTTATTTCCTTCTATAACGGCTCTCGCGCTATCATTATTTCGCAGGACCGCCCTGGCTCTTCCAACTCGCTTACGCTCTCTTGGCTTCTGATAGACGAGGCCAAGTTCATAGACTATGAAAAGTTGAAAGAGGAAACCCTTCCGGCTAATGGCGGTATCAAGTCCTACTTTGGCAAGCACTCCTTCAATCACTCCATAATGATACTCTCGGATATGCCGCAGTCCAAGAAAGGATCTTGGTTCTTGCACTACAAGCAGAAGATGGACGTGGAGCTTATCCGGACGATTGAAGCCACAGTCTATGAGATTTGGCGATTGAAGCAAAAGGTCAAGGAGGCTATTGCTGCAGGCCAGACGCCGCCGGAATATCTCCGTAAGAAGATACGCCACCTTGATAAGCAGCTCAATCAGATGCGCTCCGTAGCCGTTTACTACAAGGAGTATTCCTCAATCGAGAACTTGCAACTCCTGGGCGAAAACTACATCAAGCAGATGAAGCGTGATCTTACTCCGCTTACCTTCCAAACCTCCATTCTTTGCAAGCAAATCGGCATTGCAAAGGATGGCTTCTACTCGTCGATGAGGGAGTCTCATAAGTACGACGCGTCCAATTTTGAGTACTTGGACACCCTTTGGCAGTCCAATGTAGTTGGACAAATTGGCGACATTCCTACGTCCGTTTTTACCTCGCAAGCAGACCGTGACGTGAACCCCGACGCACCCATTTGTATCGGTATGGACTACAACGCAAACATCAACTGGATAGTCGCGGGGCAAGTGTCAGAAGGACCTTGGCCTGCAACTGGGCACCAGTCCGGGCAACCTTCCGGAAACCGATTAAATGTGCTCAAATCCTTCTACGTCAAGTTCGAGCGGAAGCTTCCGGCACTGGTCGATGACTTCTGCAATTACTATTCAGAGCATCGTAATAAAACGGTCGTTTTCTACTACGATACAACCGCGCTCGGAAGCAACTATGCCGTGAATACACAGGATTTCCGGTGGGTAGTCATCCACGAGTTTGAGCGTCACGGCTGGCAAGTCCAGGATGTCTATTTGGGCAACCCCATGCGCCATGATGAGAAGTACTTACTCATCAACCAAGCCTTCCAAGGCAAGCAGCGACTGATGCCGTTTTTCAATCGTCAAAATAACGATGATCTTATCCTTGCCATTCAGTCTGCCGGAGTACTGAACGGGCGCAATGGCTTCCACAAAAACAAATCCGGAGAGAAGCTTGCCGAGTCCGAGGAAGACCTCCTCGAACACCGTACCGACGGCACGGACGCTTTTGATACCCTGTATATTGGCTGCGAAAAGTTCCCTCAAGAGGTCATTTCGAGCGTAAATTACTCCGGATTTGGATGAGAAAGTTATCAAATTGTTGTAAAAATGAACGTTATAGGCATTTTTATAGATAAATATCCGTCATATATGGTGTTTTTTTTGTAATTTTGTACCGAATTTTGACCGGCAGGTGTAAAAAGTACCTCTGCGGTGGTGTCAAAATCGGGAAATTTATGTCAAAATCTAAAAAAATTTCGTAGGCTCGAAGTATAGTACAGCCTATCGAAGCAAGAAGACATTAGCACGGCATAAACGCCGAATTGCGAAACATCTTCACAGATTGGAGGCTGCTGACCGCCTCGCATGTTCTACCATCCAATGCCTTAAAGAACGTATCCGCTACTTGGAAGCCAAAATTAAGGCTATAGGAAGGTAAATTAGAAGCAGCGGCGTGGACTACCAAACGATGGTAGTCCACACTTTTGATAGTCCACAATGCGGTTCTATAGCAGGAATTTGTGAAAATTCACGGAAAAATGCTATAAATATGCGATTTTTTTAACAGAACTATTGCGTATATCAAAAAAAAGCAGTACTTTTGCAGCCGAAATTAGTGAATATTCACCCAAATATGCTATAAATTATGATTTTCAATCGCAATTTGTACCTTCAGAAACTCATTTCCGCTGATGGAAATGGTATGATTAAAATTATCACCGGCATACGTCGGTGCGGTAAATCATTTCTTTTATTCAATATCTTCCGGAACTACCTTCTTTCCCATGGTGTTCAGGAAGACCACATCATTGGCTTAGCACTCGATGATGTACGCAATATTGGACTGCTCACACCCGAGAAACTACTTGATTATATAGACAATCACATCATAAATGACGACAAGAAGACATATATCATCTTGGATGAGGTTCAGTTGGTGGATAATTTTGTCGGAGTGTTACTTAGTCTTACACACATGCAAAATGTTGAGGCATACGTATCTGGAAGCAACTCAAAATTCCTCAGTAAGGATGTGGTGACGGAATTTCGGGGTCGCGGATGGGAAATACGTGTACGTCCATTGAGTTTTGCTGAATACTTGGAAGGTGTTGGAGGTGAAAAACGTGATGCTATAGAGGAGTACTATACCTATGGAGGACTGCCTGCTGTCGCAATGATGTCAAGTAAAGAGTCGAAACAATCTTATCTGAAAGATCTGTACCGTACAATTTACCTGAAGGACATTATAGAGCGCAACCGTCTTCAAAATGAGGAAGGATTGGAAGAGATATTTCGAGTTTTGGCATCATCTATGGGAACTACGGTTAATCCCACCAAGATTGCAAATACTTTCAAGTCAGTATCAAACCTCAAAATATCCTCTCATACTATTTCCAAATACATAGAGCACCTAAAGGATGCGTTTATGGTTAGTGAAGCCGAGCGCTATGATATAAAAGGACGTAAATATATTGGTGCAGATAGTAAATACTACTTTGAAGACCCTGGCATACGCAATGCTATTCTCGGTTTCAGACAAGTGGAATTTAGCCACATGATGGAGAATGTACTATATAATGAATTGTGTGCACGCGGTTACTCGGTTGATGTAGGACTAGTAGAAGTCTGGGAGAAGAACGAGCAAGGCAAGATGGAGCACAAAATTTTGGAAGTGGATTATGTAATTAATCGAGGCTCACAGCGCATCTATATCCAATCAGCATATATGATGCCCGATCAAGTCAAATCTGCTCAAGAACAACGCCCGCTCACAAAGATAAGTGATAGTTTCCGCAAAGTCATCATTTCCGGAGACAATTACGGAAAATTCTATAATGACGAAGGTATTTTGAGGATAGGAGTTTTTGAATTCTTACTTAATGTCAACTGCTTAGACGAATAATGTGAATATGTAATTTGAGTACTATGATACGAGTAAATTGCTTTTTTCAGGCCACCGATAGTGACCAGTACAAGGACGCTCTGCGTGCTGCAGTAGCTTTGACCGAGAAATCCCGCCATCATGCCGGGTGCATCGCTTATGATGTGTTCCAGAGCGCGACCCGCTCGGATGTTTTCATGTTCTGCGAAACATGGAAAGATGATGCTTCGCTCAAGGCTCATGCCGAAACGCCGGAGTTCAAGAAATACGTAGCCGAGATAGAGGCTTGCGGACAAATGAAGTTGGAACGATTTGAATTTTAATGACTATGATAGTTACCACTACACCCACCATTGAGGGTCACACCATTAAGGAGTACAAAGGCGTTGTTTCCGGAGAGGTTATCTTCGGCATGAATTTTCTGAAGGACTTTGGCGCGTCACTTCGTGATTTCTTCGGAGGACGTACCGACAGTTACGAAAAGGCTATGCTTGAAGGACGCGAGACAGCGCAGAAAGAAATGCGCGAACGCGCCGAGCAACTGGGCGCCAATGCCATCGTGGGCGTTAGCTTTGGCTATGAGACGATGGGTCAAGCCAACAGCATGATCATGATTTCCATCTCCGGCACGGCCGTTGTGATTGACTAATGAAATAGATTTCTAAACGTGGCTAATTGGAGACTATGAGTATAAATAACAGGCCCAATCCTAACGTGGCTTTTCCGAATCCGAAGATTCCAAGCCTCTGCTTCATCAAGAACGTGGTGAAGAACCCGCGTATCATCATCGGTGACTATACCTATTACGATGACGTGGATGGTGCTGACCAGTTCGAGAAGCATGTCACTCATTTCTACGATTTCATAGGCGACCGACTGATTATTGGCAAATTCTGCGCTATTGCCAAGGGTGTGGAGTTTGTCATGAATGGAGCCAATCATAGGATGGACGGTGTGACAACCTATCCGTTTTATGTGATTGGTGGCGACTGGGGAAGTGCCATTGCTCCAGTGAAAGATGAATTGCCTCTGAAGGGTGATACCGTTGTGGGCAAT
>JAFSKL010000032.1 GCA_017448985.1 Paludibacteraceae bacterium | reverse complement strand
TGAGCCCACGCTTTCTCCATGAGTTCCTGCGTGAGGGTCTCTACGTAGTAGGAACCGCCCCACGGGTCGATCTCCTTGCAGACCTTGGTCTCTTCCTGGATGTAGATCTGGGTGTTACGCGCGATACGTGCGGAGAAGTCCGTCGGCAGTGCGATGGCCTCGTCGAGTGCGTTGGTATGGAGCGACTGGGTGTGACCGAGCGCAGCTCCCATCGCCTCGATACAGGTACGACCGACGTTGTTGAACGGGTCCTGCTCGGTGAGCGACCAACCGGAAGTCTGGCTGTGCGTACGGAGTGCCATGGACTTGGGGTTCTTGGCGCCGAAGGACTTGACGATCTTCGCCCACAACATACGGCCTGCACGCATCTTGGCAATCTCCATGAAATGGTTCATACCGATAGCCCAGAAGAAGGACAGACGCGGCGCGAACGTATCGACATCCATGCCGGCGTTGACACCTGCGCGGAGGTACTCCATACCGTCGGCAAGCGTGTAAGCCAACTCGATATCCGCCGTTGCACCGGCTTCCTGCATGTGGTAACCGGAGATGGAGATGGAGTTGAACTTAGGCATGTTCTGCGAGGTATATTCGAAGATATCGGCGATGATCTTCATGGAGAACTTAGGCGGGTAGATATAGGTGTTACGCACCATGAACTCCTTGAGGATATCGTTCTGGATGGTACCTGCCATCTCCTCGAGTTTGGCTCCCTGCTCGAGTCCGGCGTTGATATAGAACGCGAGGATAGGCAGCACGGCGCCGTTCATGGTCATGGAGACGGACATCTTGTTCAAAGGAATACCTGCGAAGAGGACTTTCATATCCTCGAGCGAGCAGATGGACACACCTGCTTTGCCGACATCACCTACCACACGCATGTTATCGGCGTTGTAGCCGCGGTGGGTCGGGAGGTCGAAGGCGACACTTAATCCCTTTTGTCCACTGGCGAGGTTGCGGCGGTAGAAAGCGTTCGATTCCTCGGCGGTGGAGAATCCGGCGTACTGACGGATGGTCCAAGGACGCAGCGGATACATGGCGCTGTACGGGCCACGGAGGAAAGGCGGAATACCGGAGACGTAGTCGAGGTGCTCCATGCCTTGCAGGTCCTCTTTGGTGTAGATCGGCTTGACGTCGATGAGTTCCGGCGTCTGCCAGTCGGCGTTGTTCGGGCCAACAACCTTGCTGGCCGAAACTTGCTTAATGTTGATATCTTTAAAATTCGGCTTCATATGCTTTGAATTTAGTGTCAAAAAATTATTTTCTCTTTTTTTTAGTCAAAAATTATCAAAAATTAAAGAAAATTTCTTCTTTCGTTTAAAGATCCTCATCGAGATAGTTGAACTGACGAGTGCTCTTGACGTTGAAGAATGTCACTTCATTTGTCTCTGGATCGTAGATGTATTTCTCAGCCCGTACACTCTTACCGAAGTTCAATAAGATACCAACAGGTTTCTTTGTTAAACGCAGGTAGTTGTACAACTGAGCACGATGCTCAGGCAAAATAGCTTCCACGGCTTTGAGTTCGACGATAACATCTTTCTCGACCACAATATCCAAGCGAAAACGCTTCTCTAACAACTGACCTTTATAGTACACAGGCAGGTCACATTGCGCTTCCGTCTCATAGCCATACTCATTCCCCAATTCGATACATAGCGCTTCTTCATAGACGCCCTCTGAGATACCAAAACCGTACTCGTTGTGCACTTCCATTGCTGCGCCGATGATATCATAGGCGAAGTCTGCTAATTGTTGTAGTCTTCTCTCAGTCATAAATGTAAGTTTTTTCTTTTAGTCAAAAATTAAAGAAAATTTAAGAAAATTTTTCTTCCACTTTTAATTTTGGGATAATTTTTGGTAATTTTGGACTAATAAAAATATATCTTTTTGACTTGTTACTTCTTTAAGAGTTGTTGGTTAAACGATTTGAGGGTCTCCAATACGTTGCAACGGACGTGGATGAAGTTGGTGATGCCGAGCTTCTGGAGGTCCTCCATGCAAGCCGGAGCACCGGCGACGATGAAGAGTTCCTTCTTGCCCTGCAGCTTCTTCCATGCCTTCGGCGCGAGGTCGGCGTACTCGTCATCAGACGAACAGAGGACGATGATGTCCGCTTTCGCCTTGCGGGCTGCCTTGATACCTTCGGCGATGGTAGCAAAACCATTGTTGTCGATGACCTTGTATCCTGCGCACGCGAGGAAGTTACAACTGAACTGCGCACGCGCGATACGCATAGCGAGGTTACCGATGGTGAGCATGAACGCAACCGGCTGTTTCTTAGCCGCTTCGGTCTCCAAACGCAGTGCTTCGAACTCCTCTGCAGCACGTGCGATCGGAAGCGTTGGCAGCGCGTTCTCGCAAGAACTACCGCAGCCGCAAGCAGCCTGCTTCTTATCCGTCTTGCACGTACAAATGCTACTGCAAGCACCGGCATCGGCTTTGATCTTCTTCCCTGCTTTCTCGGTGAAGTTCGGGAACTGGTTCGAGCCAAGGAGCACCTCTTTGCGTTTGGCGACGTCAGCGAGACGTGCTTTGAGGTTAGCCGCCATGTGCTCTTGTACCTTGCCTTCGGCAACGAGCTGGTACATACCGCCGCGCTCCTGGATATCGAGGAACTGCTTCCAAGCCTCTGCGGCAATCGAAGCGGTCAGGTTCTCGAGGTAGTACGAACCCGCTGCGGGGTCAACGACCTTATCGAAATGTGCCTCTTCCTTGAGCAGCAGCTGCTGGTTGCGGGCGATACGCTCGGAGAAATCCGTCGGACGCTCATAGGTGATGTCGAACGGCGTAACGGTGATCTCATCCACACCTGCCAAAGCTGCCGACATCGTCTCCGTCTGGCTGCGCAACAGGTTCACATACGCGTCGAAGATAGTCATATTGAAACGGCTCGTTTCTGCGCTGACGTTCATCTTAGCGGCGTTGCGGAGGGCGGTGGTGAAGATCGGGTCTTTGTAGGCCTCTACGATCTTTGCCCACAGCAGACGACCAGCGCGGAACTTAGCTATCTCCATGAAATAATTGCCGCCGATACCCATGTTGAAACGAATCGCGTTCGCCGCGCGGTAGTTCGGGATGCCTGCCTCGGTCATCATCGTCATGTACTCGGCACCCCAAGCGAGTGCGTACGCCAACTCCTGAGCGGCATAAGCGCCGGAGTTATTGAGGATGACGCTGTTGACACCCACTACGCGGTAACCCGGAAGCGACTTGGCGGCCTTCACTGTCTCCGCGATCTTCTGAGATACCTGCTCACGGGTCAGAGCTTTACCCTTGAGGAGCATGTTCTTAATCGGATCGACGTTGATAGAACCGATGAGGCCCTTCGTGTCATAACCCATACGGCCGTAGTAACGCACGAGGATGTTCGCCAGCTTCGGCGCTGCGCAAGCGCAGATGCTGAAGTTGATCGCCACCGCCGGAGCGTAGATACCGTTCAGCAGCGTCTTGATGAAATGGTACGTCAGTTTGTCTTTGTCTAAACAGAATCCTAACGACGTGATACCTTTGTTCAGCACCTCCAGCGCCTTCGCGTTCGCCTTGCGTGCGTTCTTGCACGCGCAGATGTTCTGACGGATTGCCCATTCGTTGTTTGTACGCGTACCGCGTACGTAGGGGAACTGCCCGGGAGCGGAGACGGTCGTCTTCAGGCCCTTGAGGTCCTCGCGGCGGTAGAAAGGCTGGACGCTGAAGCCTTCCGGCGTGCGCCATACCAACTTCTTGTCGAAGTCGGCACCTTTCAGGTCAGCGATGATCTTGTCCTTCCACACTTGTGTGGAGACCGGCGCAAAATCCGCTAACATGTTTACTTTGTTGTCTGCCATAAAAAATATTATTTTTGGTTGTTAGTTGTTGTCTTATTTTTCGGGATACCGGAATACCGAGGATCTCATGGTTAATAAAATTCAAAAATCGTACAAAGTTACTACATTTTTCGGAAACGTGCAAATATTTTGCGCAAAAAGTGCGATATTTTTTTCTTTTTAGCCGTTTTGACGGAGTTGCGAGGGGTTTGGCGGAGAAAAAGCGGGGATTTGGCGAGAAAGGATAGACTAAGAACGGGTATCGGAGGGGATTTATGGCTCGGGAGTATGGCGAGAGGGGGATTTTATTCTCGCGGGGACATCCGCGAGCACTAGACCGGTAGGCAGATAGCTCGGCGAGTTAGCGCCGAGAGTTAGACCGGCGGGGCGTGGGATACTCTCGCTCATAGAAATCGCGAGCACAGGACACTAGAGGGCGGAGAAATATAGGATTAACGATATATTTTTCTAATATACGGTAAATTAATCACAATATAGACAAATAAGATCGCCGCAATAATACGAGCACCTACCATCATATCGAGAGTTACCTCAAAAGGCATTCTACATTTGAAAGACCACAAGAGACCACTATGTGTTTCAAAGGTGTGCATGCACAAAATAGGAAGAGAATACAAACCACACCATTTTAGAAATATTGGGCTATTTGACAACCATGAATATTTTCTATTGAAACGACACAGGGCATTGCAGCAAATGTATATAAAATAAGTCGCTCCGCAAGCGCCAAAGATATCTAAAGGAAATGTAAACAAACAATCCATGAGTTCTATTTTCCCGTAGAATAGACTAATCGGCCAACATATTATGCAGATAGCTATTATATACCATGGAATATGATATTTGCTTACGATCCAGCCTATTGCATAAAAAATCAAGCCTCCTATTCCAGGTAATATTCCCAATGGAAGAGGCTCTACTAATGGGTAAATATACCTTGCACAAATTGAAAGAACAACACAAATACCAAGGATTACAAAATCATCGTATTTATGTACGTACTTCCTCGTAATCACTTGGACAAAATAAAAGATTTCCCGTAGCCAGAAAAGAGCTATCAAAAACCACGTTGGACCTGCTGTTATAAGACCCGACTTTGCTGTCCACGCGTCTCCCGAAAACCAGAAAAGGGTAATGACATAACGTGTCACCAGATTCCAATCGTGCTTTATTACCGATTGAATGAATCCCCAAACAATAAGTAGCAGAAAAGTCACAATATATGGCACTAATAAGCGTCTCGCATTCTTTTTAGTGGTTGTCCAGAAACCATCAAAAGAATTAACGTCTTTTGCAAAGTATCCGCCCAAAATGAAAAATAACGGCATATGGAAAGAATAAATCAAAGCATGTTCCATAGACCATGGATGAATGGTACAATGCTCCCATACCATCAATAAAATAGCAATACCCTTCATCATATCAAATGCGGGATTTCGCTCAGCACATTTTGTCATTTAGTAGCATTTGTTAATATTCGCTACTTCTCTATGATTGACACTCCACAACAAAAATACGGGCAATTACTTGCTCGTATTGAGGCTGTGGTAGTGCCCAGAGAAAACGCAAGTAACGCCCGTATATGCACGGACATTTACTATTGCCGTCTTCTCTTCTTTTGAAACTACCACATTCCAATACGATAGACAAATAGCAAACGCTAATTAATAATATGTATGTCTTCTTATTACAAAAGACGCTGCAAAATTACAAAAATATTTTGATATGAGCAAATAAAACGCGAGATTTATGCGTAGAAAGGAGATTTTGCAACGAAAAAGCCCATTATTTCCCTGCTATCTCGGCCGCGAGGGCGTTGAGGGCGAGGAAGCGGTAGCGCTTGGAGGTGTGCGGGAGGTCACCGGCTTTGGTGGTGACTTGAGCGGCGATATCGGGGCGGTCAAGGAGAGCCGGTGAGGGTTCGACAAGCAGGAGACGGCCGGCAGCACAAGCCTCGAAATAGACGCCTTGGGGTTTGAAATATTTGTAGTGGGGATCGTCGGGCTTGGGGAAACCGTTTTCAAGGAGGATGATAAGCGGGAAGCCGGCTTCGCGTAGCGTGCGGGCGATCGTTTTCTCGCCTTCGGAGATAGCGGCGGTAATATAGATAGTGCCGTTGGCGGCCTCGGCGAGGCACTCGTCCCGGAGGGCGGCGATGTCGGCGGGTGTGAGGCTGCGGGAGCATTGGAGGACCGCCCGCTGTGGGTAGTCGGCGAGGAAGATATTGCCGAGTGTGGTGCAGGCGATCCCGCCGACGAGGGTCTGACGATGGAAGCGGAAGAGGTCGGGGTTAGCACGCTTGAGCGCGAGGCGGCGGGGGTTATCGAGGATGTAGTTCTTCATGTTGGCGAGCTGGCCTTTGTGGGTCAGCACGCGGTCGTGATACTCGGGGGCAAAGAGGATGTTTCTCGCGGGGACATCCGCGAGCACAGGACCGGAGGGAGTATTACTCGGCGGGACCTCACCGAGCACTGGACAAGCCGAGAGGGCGTTGTAATGGTCGGAGCACTGGAGTTTGAGCCAGCCGATATAGGAACCGAGATGCTTGGGTAAGCGGTCGTGGACTTGTAGGAGGATATGTACGTGATCGGGCATCACTACGAATGAATAGACCTCTATGGACGAGGCATCGCGGTATGTCGGAATCCGCTCGATCTCTGCGGCGATTTGCTCGCCGAGAGGAGAGAGACGGATAGTTTCTCCCACTAATTGACCAAAGAGCGGTTGACGATCAACTGTTACGAGTGTCAACAGATAAATAGCCGGTGATCGGTAGTCCAGCCACGATGCTCGGCGCGAGTGTACGTCCTGTTTCTCGCGGCGCCAGCCGTCCGGTGTCATTTGTGCTTTTGCCATCGTTGGTTAAGTGTTCGGTGATGTCCCACCGAAAATCGGGTGCAAAGGTACGAAAAAATAGGCATATATGCAAACAAAATAGAGAAAAATTAAAGAAAATGTACGCGCGCATTTGCACATGTGAAAAATTTTTAGTAATTTTGCACCCGCTTTTTATTGGCATATCATAAATCAACAAAAAATATTAACAAACATGCAAACAATCAAACTGAAACGTGGATTGGACATTCCGTTTGAGGGACAGGCGGCTGAGACGCTGGGTAGCGTTCGTCGGCCGGTGGTCTTTCATATCGTGCCCGACCAGTTCGCCGGCATCACACCCAAGCTGGATGTCAAAGTCGGCGATCGCGTGAAAGCGGGTAGCCCGCTGTTTCACGACAAGGCGTTTGAGAGCTTGTTCTTTACCTCGCCGGTGAGCGGCGAAGTCAAAGAGATCGTACGTGGAGACCGTCGTAAGATCCTCTCCATTGATATCGCGGCTGATCCCGTGATAGCTTACGAGAAATTTGACACCGCCGGTGACGTGAAGGAGCTGCTGCTGAAGAGCGGCCTCTGGGCATTGATCAAGCAACGTCCGTACGATTGCATCGCGATGCCGAACAAGCAACCACGCGCTATTTTTATTTCGAGTTTTGACAGTGCGCCTTGTGCCCCGAACTACGAGTGGGTGCTGAAAGGTCAGTTGCCCACTTTGCAGGCAGCCGTTACGGCTCTCGGTAAGTTGGCTCCGGTCTTCATCGGCATTCAGGGTGGCGCCAAAGCTACGGAGTTCCGTGAGTTGAAGGATTGCACCTTGTATGAGGTGTTTGGTCCGCACCCTGCCGGCAATGTCGGTGTGCAGCTGAACAACCTCGCGCCGCTGGCGAAAGGTGAGACGGTCTTCACGCTCAACATCCAGGACCTCGCGCTTATCGGTCGGCTCTTCCAGAAGGGCATCGTCGATATGCAGAAGAAGGTGGCGCTGACCGGTCCGCTCGCGTACGGACGTCAGTATTACAACGTGCTGCCGGGTATGCCGGTGAGCGCTGTGCTGACGAGCAACGTACACACGGAAGTGCCCTGCCGTTACATCGCAGGTAACGTGCTGAGTGGCCGTCAGATCACGCTCGATGACATGATTTCGATTTACGACAACCAACTGACCGTGCTCGACGAGGGCAGCGAGAACCATGAGTTCATGGGCTGGCTGTTACCGCGGTTCAAAGCCTTCAACGCCGGTTGCACAGACCCCGCGAAGATGCTTGACAACGGCTTCACACGTTGGTTGTTCGGACCGAAGAAGTACCAGTGGGATGCCCGTCTGAAGGGTGGTCGCCGTGCGATCATCGTATCCGGCGAGTACGACCGCGTCTTCCCGATGGATATCTACCCCGAGTACCTGATCAAGGCTATGATCGCGGGAAATATCGACCGCATGGAGGCACTCGGCGCGTACGAGGTGGCACCCGAAGATTTTGCGCTGTGCGAGTATGTCTGCACGTCGAAAATGCCGCTGCAGGCCATCGTACGCGAGGCGTTGGACAATTTAAAGAAGGAGATTGAGTAATGGAAAAGCTTTATCAGATATGGAAGAAGTTCGGCAAGAACTTCGAAGAAGACGGAAAGCTGAGTTGGTTAAGCTCGTTCTATGACGCTTTTGACACCTTCCTGTTTACGCCGCAGACGACCGCTAAACGCAACGGTACGCATATCCACGACGGCAGCGACAGCAAACGAACGATGATCCTCGTGGTCATGGCGCTTGTTCCGGCGATGCTGTTTGGTATGTTCAACGTCGGCTATCAGCACCTGTTGGCTACCGGTCAGTTGGCAGCAGGCATGACCTGCGCCCTCTGGTGGAAAGCCTTCGGCTTTGGTCTGCTGGCTGTGTTGCCGTATATCATCGTAGCGTACGCTGTGGGTCTGGGAATTGAGTTCATCGTAGCGCAGATCAAGCACGAAGAGGTGGCGGAAGGCTTCCTCGTAACGGGATTCATCATTCCGCTGATCGTGCCGATCAACACGCCGCTGTGGCAAGTAGCTATCGCCGTGGCTTTCGCGGTTGTCTTCGCGAAGGAAGTGTTCGGCGGTACGGGTTATAACATCTTCAACGTAGCGCTTATCACGCGCGCGTTCTTGTTCTTTGCGTATCCGAGTTCGATGACAGGTGACAAGCCGTTCATCCGCACGGAAGGTACATGGGGCTGGGATGGCGGACACGCGCTCGTTGACGGTTTCTCGGGTGCAACGCCGCTCACGCAGATGGCTACCGGCACTCCTGTGACCGAATCGTTCTGGGACATGGTCAATGGCCTTGTACCGGGATCGGTAGGTGAGACCTGCATCTGGGCTATCGCACTCGGCGCTATCCTGCTGATCGCTACGGGCGTAGCAAGTTGGAAGACGATGCTGGCGATCTTCGTCGGCGGTGGTCTGACCGCTTGGCTCTTTAACATCGGCGGCAACGAGGCTAACCTCGCAGCGCAGTACCCGTGGTACATGCACCTCGTAAGCGGCGGTTTCGCTTTCGGTGCGGTGTTCATGGCAACCGACCCTGTCACCTCGGCTCGTACCGAGTGCGGCAAGTGGATCTACGGTTTCCTCATCGGTCTTGTGGCTGTGCTCGTGCGCGTCCTCAACCCGGGTTATCCGGAGGGAATGATGCTGGCTATCCTGCTGATGAACGCCTTCGCTCCGCTCATCGACTGGTGTGTGGTTCAAGTAAACATTAATAAACGCGCGAAGCGCTTAAACAGCGCCAGCGATAAACTTGCATAAGGAGGTCCGCTATGAAACTGAATACGAATTCGAATGTGTACACCTTCGTCTATATGACGATTGTGGTGATTATCGTAGCGGTCCTGTTGGCGCTCGCTAACCAGGCGCTCAAGCCGCGTCAGGACGCTAACATCCTGCTCGACAAGCAGAAACAGATCCTCGGTGCACTCAAGGTGGATTTCAGCCAGGCTGATCCCGCAGAGGTTTATTACACGCTCGTACAGGACACGCTCAAGTACGAGAACGCCGAAGTATATGTAGCTAACCTCAACGGCGCAATCAAGTACGTGCTGCCGCTCAGCGGTAAAGGTCTCTGGGGCGGTATCGGCGGTTATCTGGCACTCGACGAGGACAAGAACACCATCTATGGTGTTAACTTCAACCACGAGTCCGAGACACCGGGTCTGGGCGCTAAGATCGTGGACATGCCTTTCCGCGCTCAATTCGAGGGCAAGCATATCCGCAACGCCGAAGGACAGGTCGTTTCCGTAGCGGTCCTCAAGGCCGGTACGCGTGCTGAAGGTCAGGAGCAGGTAGATGCCATCTCCGGCGCTACCATCACCTCGACCGGCGTTAGCACGATGCTCAACGAGGAACTCGTGAATAACTATGTTGAATTCTTAAACGAAAAGGAGGTCGAAGATGTTGAGTCAGAAGACTAAGGACACATTACTCGGTCCTCTTAATGCCAATAACCCTGTCGTAGTGCAGATCCTGGGTATCTGTTCGGCACTCGCCGTAACGGTACAGCTCAAACCTGCGCTCGTCATGGGAATCGCCGTGACGATCATCGTCGCTATGTCGAATGTCATCGTGTCGCTCATCCGCAACACCATCCCGATGCGTGTACGTATCATCGTGCAACTCGTGGTGGTAGCGGCGCTCGTGACACTGGTCAGCGAGGTGCTCAAAGCCTTTGCGTACGACGTGGCGATGCAGCTATCCGTCTATCTCGGTTTGATCATCACCAACTGTATTCTGATGGGTCGCCTCGAGGCGTTCGCCATGACCAACAACGCATGGGATTCCCTGCTCGACGGTCTGGGCAACGGTCTGGGTTATGCCATCATCCTCGTCATCGTAGCGTTCGTGCGCGAGCTCCTCGGCTCGGGTCAACTGCTTGGTTTCCAAGTGATCCCGCAGTGGTGCTATGACCACGGCTACGAGAACTGCGGTATGATGCTCATGCCGGCTATGGCGCTTATCTTGGTAGGTTGTGTAATCTGGGTTCATAGATCCCTTAACGATAAGGAGGCTAAGTAATGGAACACGCATTAAGTTTATTTGTCCGCTCGATCTTTGCGGATAACATGATTTTCGCGTACTTCTTGGGAATGTGCTCATACCTCGCCGTTTCGAAGAACGTGAAGACCTCGGCCGGTCTGGGTGTAGCCGTTACTTTCGTGCTCGTCGTTACCCTGCCGGTCAACTACCTCTTGCAGACGCTCGTTCTGGAGCCGCTGCATCTGGAGTACCTCAGTTTCATCCTCTTCATCGCCGTCATTGCCGCTATCGTGCAACTGGTGGAGATGGTTGTGGAGAAATACAGCCCGTCGCTCTACGCGAGCCTCGGTATCTTCCTGCCGCTGATTGCGGTGAACTGCGCTATCATGGGTGGTTCGCTCTTCATGCAGCAGCGTATCGGCCTGCCCGCAGTGGATCCCAAGGCCATCACCTCTCTCGGCGATGCGTTCATGTACGCATTGGGTTCGGGCCTGGGATGGTTCCTGGCTATCGTCTGCCTTGCAGGTATTCGTGAGAAAATGGAGTATAACGATGTACCGAAGCCGCTGCAGGGCCTTGGAATCACATTCATCACCGTCGGCCTCATGGCCATGGCGTTCATGTGCTTCAGCGGCATCGAATTCTAATAGGAGGAACGCAATATGAATATAACAGCTATTATTTATGCAGTTGCAGTATTCTTAGTAGTAATACTCCTGTTAGTGGCTATCCTGCTCATCGCTAAACGCTACCTCGTTTCGTCCGGTAACGTCAAAGTGACCATCAACGGCGACAAAGTCTATGACGTGGCAGCCGGCGGTTCGCTGCTGAACCAACTCGGTGAAGCCGGCGTTCACCTGCCTTCTGCCTGCGGCGGTAAGGGCTCTTGCGGACAGTGCAAGTGCCAGGTGCTCTCCGGCGGTGGCGAGATACTGCCTACCGAGACCGTACATTTCTCGCGCAAGCAGCAGAAAGAAGGCTGGCGTCTGGGTTGCCAGGTCAAAGTGAAAGAAGACATCACCATGAAGGTCGATGAGGCTGTTCTGGGTGTCAAGGAATGGGAATGCGAAGTCATCTCCAACAAGAACGTCGCTACCTTCATCAAAGAGTTCAAGGTGCAGCTGCCTCCGGGCGAGCACATGAACTTCGAGCCGGGTTCGTACGCACAGATCATCATCCCTGAGTACGATATCGACTACGACCGCGACATGGATAAGTCGCTCATCGGCGACCTCTACCTGCCCGCTTGGCAGAAGTTCGGCCTGTTCAAACTCAAACAGAAGAACACCCAGGCAACGGTGCGTGCGTACTCCATGGCTAACTACCCCGACGAGGGCGATATCATCACCCTTACCGTCCGTATCGCGACCCCGCCGTTCAAACCCAAAGAGCAGTGCCCGAACGGACCCGAGTTCATGGATGTGCCGTGTGGTATCGCTTCCACGTATATCTTCTCGCTCAAACCGGGCGACAAGGTACGCATGAGTGGTCCTTATGGCGAGTTCAGACCTGTCTATGACAGCAAGAAGGAGATGATCTGGGTCGGTGGTGGTGCCGGTATGGCACCGCTGCGTGCGCAGATCATGCACATGCTCAAGACCCGCAACTGCCGCGACCGTCAGATGCACTATTTCTACGGCGCACGTGCCATCGACGAAGTCTTCTTCCTCGACGATTTCCTCGCTCTGGAGAAGGAGTTCCCGAACTTCCATTTCCACTTGGCGCTGGACCGTCCGGACCCGAAGGCAGACCAACTGGGTATCAAGTACACCCCGGGCTTCATCGCTCCTGTTATGGGCGACACCTACCTCAAGCAGCATGACGCTCCCGAGGATGTCGAGTACTACCTCTGCGGACCTCCTATGATGGCCAAGACCGTCCTCGACCTGCTCCATTCGCTTGGAGTCGATGATGCAGACATCCGCTTCGATAATTTTGGTGGTTAATTTATTTAAGGTACGCACGCGTATACGTGCGTACCTTTTTATTATCTCGCTTCGCGAAATTTTTTTGGGGGAAAAGCAAAAAAGATTTTTCCTCCTTTCTTTTTCTTCTTTGTTTTGTTTTTCTCCCTCTCTGCTTGTAGTTGGGGGCTCGCGGTGTAGGCAGATTACCGCTTCGCTGTCCTCTCTCCACGTGAGGACGTTGTTATCTCGTATCGCCCCCTGTCTTTGTATCACATCCAATGAGGCTACAAACGCCAGCGGTCTGCCCGATACGTGAAGAAGTGCCTCGGATGGCACTTCGAGTGTCGTACCCGAAGAGTCCCCACTCTGAGGAATAGTACGACACATAGAACCCTAGCGGGTGTAGCGCCATGCGGGGTGTTTATTTTGGCTGTTTACATCGTTTCACGATGTGGGGTTTCTGTTTGGCTTTTAGGGGGTGTCCTGTGCGCGCGATTTCTATAAGCGCGAAAAAAAAGCGGCATTGCTGCCGCCTGCAATCAGTTCTTACGGTGCTTCTCAATGTGGTAGAAGCCCAGCGTGAGAATTTTGATGATTACATCAAAGAGGACTTTCGTCCAATCTTTTTCTTCGTCTTCAGTTTTCATTTTCAATCGTGATTTTAATAGGTTCTTTACTTGCTTGCAACGCAAGCCATTCTGCGGTAATCTGTTGCTCCATGACGGTACTGACCAAGATACATCCCTTGCTATGTTCCGGCTTCGTACCTCTGTGGATGCGTATGCCGCTGTGTCCGGGCACATTACCGATTAGCGGCAGCATACGTTTGAAGCGCGGTGAGAATGTGACCAAGACAGGATAAGTTCCTTCTGGTATGATGTAGTCCGCATTTTCGAGCGTCGCGATGTCTCGTCCATTCACGCGCATAATTCCGCGTACCGCTTTGCCTTCTCGGCTAATTCTCGTTAGGAGGATGGTTTCCATGCTTACTCTTCCATTTGTAAGTGTAATCAATCCCGAATAACGATCCCGCAAAGGTCGCTACTTCGCCGAAGCCCACCAATAGGCTCTCGTGAATCTCGCCCTGCGGAGTGATATACACCCCGCAGAACAAGAGCACTAATCCTCCAATCGCCAGTATCGCCGCTGTGATGAGCTGAATACTTGCTTTCATGGCCTACCTCCTTCCGTTAAGGACGCGGGTGCTGAGCGTCATACTCACGACCGCAGATGTACCAGTAGTACGCCTTCATAGTCTTCTTGCCGCGCGGGTTGTTCCGCTGAGCTATGAAGTCCATCTGGTCTTGCGAGATGTGCGTCAGATCGCGACTACGGTTGTGAACCATCTCTGCGATAGCTTGGAATCGCGAACGAGCCCACATCGCCTCGGTGCTATTCGACTTCACGAAGTTCGATTCGTCACGCAGATAGATACGGTTACATGAGTCGCTCGTAGTTGCCGCCCGACGGTGCGTCGCAAGCAACATTCGACCATGTTTGTGCGGCTCTTTCTTGCCGCATTTACACAATGCGCCGGATACATAGTCAATACCGGCTTGCCATGCTACTTTTGCCATAGTTTCAGTTTAGGTTTAATGGTTTAACAATCAGTTTGTTTCGAGCCGAGAATGGGCGCTTACGCACCCAGTTTCTCGTACTCTTTCGCAAACATGTACCCTTGCAGCGAAGAATACTTCTTTTGATTCGCAAACGCCTCCGCATAAACGGTTTTCTGCTCCACGGTGAGAGCCTTCACAGCCGCACGGGCTTGGGTAAACTTAGCCTGACGCGCCAACTCTGCCTCGCTGAACGGTTTCGTACGCGGGTTACAGATTTTACCGGTGTACAAGGTCTTACCTTTCTTCGCGAAATACACATCGCTGTGTTCGCAAATCTTACCGCTGTAAGACTTCACCATCTCAATCGGTTCATACTTTGCCATATTTTTGATTTAGGTTTTGGGGTTAATAAATGTATGTTAATTACGCCGCATTGAATGCGGTTTTTTATCATTTCAAGTTCGTTTATACTTGGGGTCCCCAGAGTAAACCGAAGCCGAAGGCTGTTTGCTATGGGGAGAGCGGAGGCTGGAGTTGCTTTGTCGATTTAGCGGAGTGGTATCGACCGTCGCAATCTCCTTGCCGAACGCGACAGCAGAGGTTAC
>JAFSKL010000006.1 GCA_017448985.1 Paludibacteraceae bacterium | reverse complement strand
GGTACTACAACAACGAACGTATCAAACTAAAATTGAAAATGAGCCCGGTACAATACCGAACTCACTTTCAAAATCAAGTCAAATAGATTTAATAATCCGTCCAACTTTTTGGGGTCACCTCACCATCAAGCGTTCCCTTTTCATTTCCAGGGACTCGACCTCGGGGGGTCTTATCTCGCTTACGCTTGAACGATTATTGCGACATGGTCGCAATTTGCGAGTCCGGGAAGTGGCTCAAAAAGGAACTTTCTGGTTCCTTTTTCATTTCCAGGGACTCGACCTCGGGGGTTCTTATCTCGCTTACGCTCGAACGATTATTGCGACATGGTCGCAATTTGCGAGTCCGGGAGAATTGCCGCAGGCAATAATCGTGCCCCTTTAGGGGCGAAGAAGTGGCTCTGAAAAGAAGGATTCGACCTTCTTTTTTTTCTTTCTTGCGAAATTATTTGCATATGTCAGAAAAAAGCAGTACCTTTGTGCCAAAATTTGAAACAACATGTCCAAGAAGAAGAATTTGCCGATCATAGAGAATGTGGAGATCACGGGTGTGGCGGCGGAAGGCAAGGCCCTGGTACGGATTGACGATATCGTCACTTTTGTGCCGAACTGCGTGCCCGGCGACATCGTCGATCTGCAGATCACGAAGAAGAAACACAGTTTCATGGAAGCCCGTGTGCTGCGTATCGTGCAACCGAGTGCCGTGCGTTGTCCGGCCAGATGCAAGCATTTCGGTGTGTGCGGAGGCTGCAAATGGCAGATTCTGCCTTACGACGAACAGCTCAAATATAAGCAGCAGCAAGTGGTTGATAACCTGACACGTATCGGCAAGGTCGAACTGCCGGAGATAAGCCCTATCCTCGGTTCGAAGCACATCTACGAATACCGCAACAAGCTGGAGTTCACCTTCTCCGACCGGCAATGGCTGACACCGGAGGAACTCGAGGAATTAAAAATTAAAAATGAAGAATTAAAAATTGAGCCGGGTATCGGATTTCATATCCCCAACTGCTTCGACAAAGTGCTGGACATCACGGAATGTCACCTGATGCCGGATATCAATAATAGAATAAGGAATAGCGTGCGTGCGTACGCGCGTGAACACGGCCTTAGCTTTTACAACGAGCATACGCATTCAGGCCTGCTGCGGACCATGATCATCCGCAACAACCACAAAGGCGAACTGATGGTCATCATTTCCTTTGGAGAAGCAATCAGTAATCAGCCGTCCGTTTTCAGTTTCCTGGAGTGGCTGCATCAGGAGTTTCCGGAAATAGTTTCCCTACTCTACGTGGAGAACCTCAAGTTCAACGACACCATCGGCGATCAGGAGGTGCAAGTCTATTCCGGTCAGGACCATATCTTCGAAGAGATGGAAGGCCTGCAGTTCAAGGTTGGCCCCAAGTCGTTCTACCAGACCAACACGGAGCAGGCGTACGAACTGTACAAAGTGGCGCGGGAGTTTGCCTTCGACCAATTACCCATGACCAATGACCAATTACCCTTGATCTACGACCTCTATACGGGTACGGGAACGATTGCCAATTTCGTGTCTCGTCAGGCCCGTGAGGTGATCGGAATTGAGTATGTGCCGGAAGCGATTGAGGACGCCAAAACGAACGCGAAGATAAACGGAATTACGAACACGCGTTTCTTCGCAGGTGACATGAAGGACATTTTGAATGACGATTTTGTGGCACAATACGGTCGTCCGGATGTCATTATAACCGATCCGCCACGCGCCGGAATGCATCCCGATGTGGTGGATGTGATACTCCAAGCCGAACCCAAACGCATCGTGTATGTGAGTTGCAATCCCGCCACGCAGGCACGCGACTTGGCGCTACTTGACGAGAAATATCAGGTGACACGGATTCAGCCCGTAGATATGTTTCCTCACACGCAGCATGTGGAGAACGTTGTTTTATTAGAATTAAAAATTAAAAATTAAGAATTAAAAATTGAGAATTAAAAATTAGGAATGTTTTTATTTCTAATCCTTCATATCTATTTCGTCTCTTTTCTGGACAAGCCGGAGAAGTCCGCTCCCGCCCTTTCGGAACGGGCGATGGAGCAGCGTGCCAAGTGGGACATTCCGACAGACCAGATGGACTACCCCGTCAGTCCGATGTACAGGAACGAGCTGACCAAAGCAGGCGCCAAGATCTACCATTGGAGCCGCTGGTTCAACGGCGTGACCTGCGAAATGGACGACGAGACGCTGGAGAAAGTGAAAGGGTTGAAATTTGTGACGGGTATAGAGCTGACGCGCGACGACACCAAGCCAGGCGAGATGCCCCATCGTGCGTTACCGATTGTGAAGCAGGAACCGCCTGTCACGCAGGACCAATTGGCGCTTCTGAACCTATGGGACCTGCATGATGCGGGTTTTGAAGGGCAAGGCATCCTGATGGCTTTTTGCGACGGAGGTTTTCAGAACGCACAGGAGATGACTTGCTTCCGGCAGAAAGAGCTGGAACTCGGGCACTTTGATTTTACGGACGACGAAGACGATTTCTACGGCGAGACAGGTGCGCACGGCACGGAATGCCTGAGTACGGTTTCGGCCATCACGGACGAGTATTACGGCGCGGCGACCAAGGCGCAGTACTACCTGATGCGCAGCGAAGAGCACGTGACCGAGAGTCCCAAAGAGATGGATAACTTGGTGGCGGCCTTGGAGAAAGCCGATTCGTTAGGCGTGAATATCTTCTCCGTCTCGTTGGGCTACTACTATTTCAACAACTCGGAATGGGATCTCCCCAAGAGTGCTTTGGACGGGCGTACGACTCGTGCCAGCCGAGCTGCTACGATAGCTGCCCGCAAAGGCATGTTAGTGTGTGCGGCGGCAGGCAACGAAGGCAACAAAGAGTGGCAGAGCATCTGTGTGCCTGCCGATGCGGACAGCATACTGACGGTTGGCGCCGTAAACACGGAAGGAGCTTTGGGCGCTTTCTCCAGTTACGGTCCTTCTGCCGACGGACGCATCAAGCCCGAAGTGTGTGCCGTAGGTGTCAGTACCTCGCTGATGTCCCCGTACGGCTTTGCCATGTTTGCCAACGGTACGAGTTTTGCGGCTCCGCAGATAGCCGGTTTGGCCGCGTGTCTCTGGTCGGCTCTCCCTGACGAGAACGCCATGCAGATACGCGAACGCATCATCCGTTCCACCGACCGCTATGACGAACCCGAATTGGGGCAGTACGGCTACGGTATTCCCGATGCATGGAAAGCCTATACGATGAAACTGCCGATGGGGATAGAGCCGTCAGTTGTCAGCCATCAGGATTCAGATGTACGGAAGATCGTGCGCGGCGACCAAATCCTCATCATCCGGCACGGACATATCTACAACCTGGCAGGGCAGAGGGTCGAATAAAAAAAGAGCAAGCTTACTACATCGCACCGCTACAACCTCCTACCCTTGCTTCGGTCAAGACCTGGGGGAGTTCAGAGGGAGCTGGTCGTATAGGACTTGCTCTATGATTCGAAATCGGCTGCAAAGGTACTACATTTTTTTGATATACGCAAGTTTTTGTGCAAAAAAAAGCTATTTAGTTGAATTTTTAATTATTCCTTCCCTTGTTATCAGACTTCATCATAGGGCGTATTAAGGCGGAACTGCCGTTTGAGCCGAACGCAGAGAAAGCGGGACTTTTTGATGCGTTAGGTGCGTTCCTGGTGAGCCGTGACGAACGCAAGGCCTTCATCCTGCGAGGCTATGCAGGAACAGGAAAGACCAGCGTTGTGAGTGCCCTTGTACGCGCTTTGAAAGGGTTGAAACAGCCATGTGTTCTGTTAGCTCCAACGGGCCGTGCAGCCAAGGTGTTGAGCCGTTATTCCGGCGAACAGGCCTATACCATCCATAAGAAGATCTACCGGCAGAAACAATTGGGTTCGGAAGCCTTCACGCTGAGCGACAATTTGCACAGGAACACCCTTTTCATCGTGGATGAGGCGTCGATGCTCTCGGGCAACCGCGACAACGGCACATTCGGCAGCGGATGTCTGTTAGACGATCTGGTGAAGTATGTGTATAACGACCAGCATTGCAGCCTATTGCTGTTGGGCGACGATGCGCAGTTACCGCCTGTCGGCAGTCTCAACAGTCCGGCTCTGGATGAGGATTATATGAGGGGTTACGGGTTACAGGTTACGGGTTACAGGTTGATGATGGTGGCTCGTCAGGCTTTGGACAGCGGTGTTTTGTCCGAGGCAACAAGGCTAAGGGAAGGGTTAAAGTCTAGGATTGATACGAGATACTCACGAGACGACCTCGTGATTCATCCGACGGGAACGGACATCATTCAGTTGAAAGGTGAGGAAGTGATCGAGGCGCTGGAGCAGAGCTGGCGGGAAGTGGGAGCGGAAGAGACGCTCATCATCGCACGCAGCAACAAGATGACCAATCTCTATAATCAAGGTGTGCGTGCACGCGTTCTATGGAAAGAGGATGATCTGTCGAACGGCGACCGCCTGATGGTGACCAAAAACAACTATTTCTGGGCGCAGGAGTATCAGGACCTGGATTTTATCGCCAACGGCGACATGTTTGAGATCGAGCGCCTGAGCAATCGTCATGAGATGTACGGTTTTCAGTTTGCCAAAGCTTCGCTTCGTTCGGTCGATTACAATTGGGAGATAGAGGCGCTCGTCTGGCTGGACACCTTGACGACGGACAGTCCCGAAGCCAATTATGTGCTACAGAAAGAGCTCTTTGCCCGTATCGCGGAGGACTACCCTATGCTGCGCGACAAGCGGGAACTTACCAAGCAGATTTACGATTCGCCGTACTACAATGCCCTGCAAGTCCGGTTCGCCTATTGCGTGACCTGCCACAAGGCGCAAGGCGGACAATGGAGGCATATCTATATCGACACCAGCGGCATCGGAGAGGATGCGGAACGGATGTCGGATGCAGGCGAAAGACGCGAGTATTTGCGTTGGTTATATACCGCAATTACCCGCTCTACCGAAAAAATATACATTCTTCGTTAATTTTTTTATAAAAAAATTTGCACATATGCAAAATTTTTAGTAATTTTGTGCGCTGAATTGAATGCGTGCCTTTGCGCGTGTGGATGTGTAACAAACAATTCAAATTATTAACAATATGAAATTCAGACATTTTTACGCTTTAATTGCGTTGTCGGCAGGATGTTTGCTGGTTGGATGTCATTCAGACATTAACTTGGACGACATCGACACAACTGCCAATGTAAACATGGGTCTGGCTGTGCCTGTAGGGTCTATGACCTTTACCGTAGGCGATTTCTTAGGTTCCGGCCAAGTAAACCAAATCACCGTGGACGAATGGGGTACCTTCCATTTTTTGGATACCTTGAGTCTTCCCCGGAAAGTGTATCACAACATCGATGTGTCCACCTATCTGATCAAGAACCAGACGCAGTTGAACTTCGATATCAAGGAGGCACTTCCGGGAGCTGAGGTTGTTCCCGCTTCCTCCACTCCCACCACCTTACGTTTTAATATGGAGCTTGGTGTGGAAGGTATCAACAACGACGAGACAAAGGAGCGTATCGACAGTATTTGGATCACGAAAGCCCGTTTCACTTCGTTTATCCTCTGCCGTAATTTCGGTCTTCAATGGTCTGACATCATGAGCATTCAGCTGGAATTGGGCGATCAGTTCCGGCCGTGGGACGGCAACAAACTGGTGGACATACCCATCGGTGGTCGTAATTTCAACGAGAACATCGACATCACCGTGGAGAATTTCACATTGAGCCTGCTCAAGGATGCCGGTGACCCCTCGAAAGGAACCGTTGACAAGATCAAATTTGCCATTATCTTCAAAGTTCGTCCGGAGAAGGACATTGAGATTGAAGAAGGCAGCCACTTCCTGTATGACATGAAGGTAAGGCTGATCGATTATGATGCTATCTGGGGCTTCTTCGAAGCCGGCAATCAGATGCACGACAAGAACACCGTGGTGATGGGCGAAGTATGGGAAGCCTGGAACGACCTCAAGAAACTGGAGTTGCGTATCGTTGAGCCGAAGATTGATGTTCGTATCTCGCATAAGGTAGCGGCTCCGCTGATCATGCGTATCGACTATCTGCGGGTAGCCAGTGACCAGGGAAAGACAGCAGCTGCCACATGGTACAAAGATGGCGAGACAAGAGAATATGACGAGTTCCAAATCCAGAATGTCCTCTCGCCGCTGATGTCGGAAAGCAAACTGACTGACAGCGTGGAAGTGATGCGCACTTTCTCGTACAAAGCTCACGAAGGACATCTCGACCAGTTGTTCAACATCAAGCCGGATATCTTCGAATACAGTTACTCGCTGGCTGTGGACAAGAATGAGCGTGCCGATTATCCGTACAAGCAACATCGTATCACCAAGGACAACGCCGTAAAAGGCTATGCGGCTCTTGATGTTCCGTTCAAGTTCGGTGAGAATTCCAAGCTGGAATACAGTTCGACGATAGACAGCGTGCCGTTCCTCAACAGCATCTCGCTCGATTCGATTTTAGCTTCGGCGAAAGTGCTGAACGATGTGAATGCGACCAACATCAAGCTGATTCTGGAAATAGAAAACAGTATTCCGTTCGCAATAGACGGCAAGTTCGTCTTCCTGGACAAGGACGGCAAAGACATGGAGTTGCAGCTGATTCAAGACAGCGCCTACAACCATCTCCATTTCCCGGCTCCCGAAATGAGTGAACCGAAAGATGAAGGTGACTTAGGCGAAGTAATCGCTCCGTCGAAGACCAGAGTCGTGGTTGATGTTGACAAGAGCGACTTTGACAAACTGTCAGAGGTAAAGAAACTGCGCTTTGATGCTTCTCTCGCCGAAAACCCGCAGCCTTGCCGCTTGGATAAATCGGCAAGCATCAAGGTTCGTATCGCTCTCTCGGCGAAAGCAGATGTGGTATTAAATTTTGACGACGAGAAAAAATAAGGAGGGCTAAGCTATGAAAAATATTAGAAAATATTTCTTGGTAGCACTCTTAGCACTCTGCACTCTTTCGGCCAATGCACAGCAGGTGAACACACTCTATTTCCTGGAGAATGCACCGATGCGGCATACCATCAACCCGGCTTTTATGCCGGTTAGTGCCGGATATGTCAACTTCTCTCCGCTGGGATGGATGTCGATCAGCCTCGGTAACAACTCGCTGACGCTGAGTGATGTGCTGTACACCATAGAGGACCCGAACAATCCGGGTAAGTATATCACGGTCACTCCTCTCTACCCGAGTAACGACCCCACTAATTCCACAGCCCGGAGAGACGCGTTCCGGCGTCAGTTACGCAACATGCTGTATGTCAATGGGGATGTGAATTTCAGCATCGTGAATGTCGGTATCCGTGTCAAGGACTTCGGCTATGCAACCTTTGGCGTGAACGAGCATATCGAGACAGGCTTTACTTTTCCCAAATCGATGTTCAACTTCTTCCTGAACGGCGGCATGACCAACCTGGATGGCGGAATGAACACCCTCGGCTTGTCCGGTCTTGGCATAGGCGCGACGGCTTATACGGACATTGCCTTTGGTTACAGCCACATACTGAACGAACAATGGACCATCGGTGGTAAGCTGAAGATTCTGCTCGGTACGGCTTATGCAGGCTTCACATCGAAAGCCTTCGATATCAATGCCAGCACAAAATACTGGAATGCGACCGGAAACCTGAATGTGGATGTAGCCGGACCGTTCAATGCCAACTATATCGGCAACTATCTTGACGGAAGAAACGCGCTGGAGGTCTATGATGCTTTCAGTCAGGGCTTTACGACAGACAGTCTGATTAATTTCAAGAACATCCCTGCTCTGCTCACGCCGGCAGGTGGTGGTTTGGCATTTGACTTCGGTTTCACTTACAAGCCGCTGGAGAACTTGCAGATTAGTGCTGCCATTACCGACCTCGGTTTCATCTACTGGAGTAACGGGACACGATTCAACTGTGCTATCGATTCCACCAAAGTACGCTTTGAAGGTGTGGGTGAAATCGACTATGGCGATCCCGCATTCCGTGACGAGAACGGGAATTTCTCGGCAGACCTGCTGATGGATTCGGTGATGACGAACCTCAAAGGCATGTTGAACGGTATCACTTTCGCCCGTACGCAACGCGGCGGATTTACCAAGATGCCGTCGGCTCGCCTGAATGTGGGCATTGATGCCAACTTCTGGGACAACCGCGTGGGCGTAGGTATCGTTTCCGCTACGCGTCTGTACAACGCCCGTCTGTATGAGGAGATAACGATCGGTGCGGCTTTCCGTCCGTTCAACTGGCTGAGTGTAGCACTCTCCTACTCGCTGATGAACAACGGCCGTTACAGCAACTTCGGCGCCGGTTTGAGCATCATGCCGTACGACGGTATCAACATGACGCTGGCGTTGGATTATATCCCCACCAGTTTTGCCGGACTGAACGACGGAACAGGTCAGAAGATGTATGTCATTCCCGACAAGTCGAAGATGTTCAACCTCGCGCTTGGTTTCTCCGTTGTATGGGGCACGAACAAGCGTGATAGCGACAAGGACGGCGTTTGGGACAAGCTGGATATGTGTAAAGATACGCCGCGTGGCGTCTTGGTGGACGAGAAAGGTTGTCCTGTGGATAGCGACGGCGACGGTGTGCCCGACTATCTGGACGAGTGTCCCGGAACGATTGCAGAAGCAGCTCCGTATGTGGACGAGAAAGGCTGTGTGCCTGATGCAGATACCGACGGTATTGCCGACTATCTGGATAAATGTTCGAACACGCCGGCTGAAGCCTTCGGCTTCCTGGATAGCGTAGGTTGTCCGTTGGATACCGACGGTGACGGTGTGCCCGATTACCTCGACAAGTGTCCGGGTACGCCCGAAGAGGCTTATGGAATGGTAGATGTGGACGGTTGTCCGAAAGATACCGATGGTGACGGAGTGCCTGATTATCTCGACCAATGTCCGGGTACGCCTCCTGAGGCTTACAGCCAGATCGACGCTAAGGGCTGTGCTACCGATACCGACGGTGACGGCGTAGAGGATTACAAGGATGAATGTCCGGGTACTCCGAAAGAGGCTTGGGGCAAAGTGGATGCCAAGGGTTGTCCTGCCGATACCGATGGTGACGGCGTAGTTGACTACCTTGACGAGTGTCCGTTAGTACCGGGTCTCAAGGAGAACAAGGGTTGTCCGGAGCTGAAACGCGAAGTACGCCAGCTGCTCCAAAAAGCAATGCAAGGTATCGAGTTCGAGACCGGAAAGTCGACTATCAAGCCGAAGTCCTACCCGCTGCTTGACCAGATTGCCAATATCTTCATCGAAAACAAGAACTATATCGTTGAAGTACAAGGTCACACGGATAGCACCGGTAAATACGAATTCAACCAGCAGTTGTCCAACGACCGTGCAAATGCCGTTCGTGACTACCTGATTGCCAAGGGTGTTCCGTTCGAGCGCTTGACGGCTAAGGGCTACGGTCCTGATGTACCTATTGCTGATAACAACACCAAGGCAGGTCGTCAAAAGAACCGTCGTGTTGAGTTCAAGATTACATTCGAAGAGGTGCATGTCGAGACTATTCTTGACCATGCAGATCCCGCTCCCCAACAATAATGGGGATTGGGTGGCGGCTTTGATCGGCCGCCACCTAACAAAAAATTATTAACAATAAAAACATTTATTTATGGGACGCGCATTTGAATATCGCAAAGCGACTAAACTCAAAAGATGGGGACATATGTCCCGCACATTCACCAAATTAGGCAAGGAAATCACTATTGCTGCTCGTGAAGGCGGTCCGGATCCCGACTCTAACCCGCGTCTGCGTGCGTTGATTCAACAATGCAAACGCGAGAACATGCCGAAGGACAATATCGATCGCGCCATCAAGAAAGCGACCGACAAGTCGTCTGAAGGCTATAAGGAAATCAACTACGAAGGATATGGCCCGCACGGTATCGCAATCTTTGTGGAGACGGCTACGGACAACCACATGCGTACGGTAGCTAACATCCGCTCCTACTTCACCAAGTTCGGCGGTACGCTCGGTACACAGGGTTCGCTGCAGTTCCTCTTTGACCGTAAGGCATGCTTCACCGTAACGATGAAAGACGGCATCGATCTGGAAGAACTGGAGCTCGAACTGATCGACTTCGGCGTTGAGGAACTGGATGTGGATGAGGAAGAGAACACACTTGTTATCTATTCCGATTTCAACGAGGCTGTCAACTTGCAGAAATATCTCGAGGACAACGGCTTTGAGATTCAGTCGGAGGAGTTTGTTCGTATTCCGAATGACACCAAAGAGCTGCCCGAAGAGCAACGCGAATCCGTCCAAAAACTCATCGACAGAATCGAGGAGGACGAGGATGTGCAGAATGTATTCACCAACCTCGCATGATGATGTTGATAATAGAAGAAGACTTCTTGCAATTATGCTAATTGCCGATTACTTCAAACTATCTGATCGTCAGGCTGAGCAATTTGCTCAGCTTGACGCGCTTTATCGCGATTGGAACAGCAAGATCAATGTCATTTCCCGCAAGGATATCGACAACCTCTACGAGCATCATGTACTCCACTCGCTGGCTATCGCCAAACTGCTGCCTTTCCAGCCCGGAACGACCATTATGGATGTCGGCACAGGTGGCGGTTTTCCGGGAATACCGTTAGCCATTATGTTCCCTGAATGTCAATTCTTGTTGGTGGATTCGGTCGGCAAGAAGATCAAAGTAGCTTCGGAGGTAGCACAAGCGTTGGGCCTGACCAATGTGGTCTGCAAACAAGAACGCGTGGAGGATGAGAAGCAGAAGTTCGACTTCGTCGTTTCCCGTGCAGTCATGCCCCTACCCGATTTGGTTAAACTGGTTCGCAAGAACATCTCCAACAAGCATCGTAACGCCGTGCCCAACGGACTCGTCGTGCTCAAAGGCGGAGATTTGAAACAAGAGATAGCACCCTTCCAAAAAACCGCAGAGGTAACGCCTTGCAGCACGTACTTCCGCGGTGAGTGGTTTGAAACGAAGCAAATTATTTACCTGCCTCTATAACTTGACCTTGAACGGTATAGGTTTTCTCTCCGCGCCGGATATACAAAGTTCCGTCGCGGAGTATTTTTGTGCTTCTGAATTCTGACTTCTGAATGCAGACATCTTCGGTAGATGGCGTATAGCCGTCATCCATCGGCGATTTATGCGTCATGGCGTAGTCCAGATACATCTCGAGCATCGTATAGCCGCTTTCGTGCAGTTGGTTGTTATCCGCCGTATTGGGATCACAACCGTTAGCACTCTCCCACTCGTCCGGCATGCCATCCAAGTCGCTGTCTGTGAGCGGTTGCACATCCACATACGCATAGAATCCTTCGGCATCCTCTTCCGTATCAATGATACCTTTCTTTTTTGCCTTACTGCCGGAATAAGTGATGCTACCATTTCGCGTCTCATCTATCAAGCGCACGCCCACATGGTCACGAGGAAAAGTTCCCGCTGTGTCCAACACCGTCTCAAATGCCTCTTCTGCCGTTTGGAAATCGCTTACCGCATAAGCCAAGGCCTCAAAGTCATAGCGACCATAAACGGAATCTTTTGTCCAGCGCCACCAAGGAGTCTTAGGCCGAATCAGCGTATCCACACGCAAGGTATCCAAGGGATATTCAGTCGAACGCTCGGACTTAACGCCTTTCCAGTTATCCTCATTGATTTTATCAACGCCTTCCATGATATTGCCGTTCACGTACCATTGTGCCGGCGCCCAACTGGTGGCGCCGCTTCGCGCAACAGAGGACATGAAAAACAGTTTCTCGCTTGAAGTCGTGTTCGGGCCAGGTTTGTAGTAATTGTTGATAAAATTGCATTCGTGCGCCGAATTTAGGCCGTTATACTCGCCTTCCGCCAACTTGGCCGTGTTCTCACCGCCGTAACAACCGTTACTGCCGGCTCCGTAGTTATACACCACATTGTTGATATAATCGAGGTAAACGACATAATCATTGCTCTGCGCCCCGTTAAAACGGCACGATCGTTTGTTGTTGTTAACCAGCAAGTTATGGTGATAGGTAGCCGGCGATCCGCCCCATTGACAGCCGTAGCCACGCGCGCCTTTCGGATGGCCGGAGTCGTTCAGGCCTTCGTGAACGATACAATATTGCACCGTGATAAAATGGCTGTCGTATGTGTTCATATTCTCCTCCGTGGACCAGCCGAATTCACAATGGTCGATGATATAATGGCTGCAATTCTCCGCTCCAAAAGCGTTCTGCGTAATGATATTGCCATTCACATCGTTGCGACCGATACGAAAACGGATGTTCCGGATAATAAAATTCTCCGATCCGCCGCAATTCACCTTGTTATGCGTGATGACGATGCCCACTCCGGGCGCCGTCTGTCCGGCTATCGTGTAGTTCTTGCGGTTAATACGAAGGTCCTTGACCAGCCGTATCTCTCCCGTTACCGCAAAACATACCGTCAACGGTTCATCGGGAAACTGCTTCATAGCCCATCGGAGTGAACCTTGTGTCTCACCGTTTGCATCATCCTCCAAGGTCGTCACATAAACGACCTTGCCTCCTCGTCCGCCGGAAGTATATTTGCCGAATCCTTCAGCGCCCGGGAAAGCGGGAATATCTTGACTGAATGCAGATAACTGAATACAGAATGCTAAAGCGAAGCAGCCAACTGCTGCCACAAAGAATCGTTTGGAACCGGAGCTGTGATGCATATATTTTCCTTACTTACAGGGTGAATAAATTCTATCTTTCGTGCGTGCAGACAAATGCCGCCGTCAGGGTTTGAGCGCTTGGCGCCGTACTTCAAATCGCCCTTCACCGGACAACCTATTGCCGCCAATTGACAGCGTATCTGGTGGTGTCGTCCTGTCTCCAAATCAACCTCCAAAAGCGAATAATTGTCTCCGCGAACGAGGGTTTTGCAATTCAAGACAGCTTGCTTCGCATCTTTTACGCCCGATTTGGCAATAAATGATTTGTTGAGTTTCTCATTCCGTACGAGCCAATTCTCGAGTCTTGCTTCGGGTATTTTGGGTGCGCCTTGAACGATTGCCCAATAGGTCTTTTTGATCTGCTCGTGGCTCTTGAACATCTCATTGAGACGCGTCAAGGCTTTGCTCGTTCGTGCAAACAGCACTACCCCGCTTGTTGGGCGGTCGAGACGATGTGTCACGCCTAAAAAGACTTCACCGGGCTTGTTGTACTTGGCCTTGATATACGCCTTAACCGTTTCGCTCAGCGGCGTGTCTCCCGTCTTATCGCCCTGTACGATTTCGTTGCAGGTCTTGTTGACAGCAATAATATGGTTATCTTCGTAAAGGACCGTCATTAGTCATTAGTCGTTAGTCGTTGGTCATTTGTCGTTGGCGCACGGCTTCATAGATGAATACTCCTGCTGCCACGCTGACATTGAGCGATTCGATAACGCCTGTCATCGGCAGACGCACCTGATCGGTACAGAGTTTGAGGTTTTCCTCGTAGATACCCTTTTCCTCCGAACCCATGACGATACAAGTCGGCAAAGTCATATCCACTTCGGTGTAATTGCGGTCAGTATGTTCGGTAGCTGCCACAAGGCGTAGTCCACTCTCTTGCAAGTAGCGTAAGGCATTCTGCAGGTTCTCCACCTTACAAATGGGCAAGGAATGCAAAGCACCGGCGGACGCCTTGACGGCATCGCCGTTAATCGCCGCACTTCCGCGCGTACCTATGATAAGCGCGTGAACGCCCGCACACACACATGTACGCGCGATAGCTCCGAAATTTCGCACATCCGTCACGCCGTCCAGCATCACCAAAAGCGGCGTCTTGCCTTCGTCATACAACGATTGCACAAGACTGTCCAACGGTGTGAACTCTATCGGGCTCAGAAAAGCGATGACGCCTTGATGGTTCTTGTCGGTAAACTGGTTCAGTTTCTCCAACGGCACTCGTTGAATCTGCGTACCGCTACCTTCTAATTTCTGCAGCAGTTCCTTGCCGATAGACGAACTCATATCGCGGCGGATGAGCACTTTGTCCAGCACTTTGCCGGCATCGATAGCCTCCATCACAGCCCTTATCCCGAAGATCATCTCCTTCTCCGGCGGCCGCTTCGTGTCATATTGTTTCTTTTGTATCATAAGTTAGTATTTTAGCCAGTTGATAAACTCAAGCGGATCGGTGGTAAAGACCATCGGATCAGCAATTTGTTGACCGTACGGGTCTAATTGCACGAAGAACGGCTGGGCGTTGGCGCCGAATTGTTCCCGTTGGATGCGGGAGTTTTTATCGCCGATACCATCCTGCTTGGCATCCACGAACAATTGAATGAACACATAGTTCTGCAAGCGTGCTTTGACGCTGTCGTTGTCGAGCACATAGGCTTCCATCTTACGGCAGTTGACGCAACCATATCCGGTGAAATCGATGATAATGGGCTTGCCTTCCTGTCGGGCATAAGCGAGACCTTCGTCATAGTCGTTAAACACTTCGCGACCTTCTATCTCCATAGGCGGAGCAAATGCCGAGATGGCTTTTACAGGCGCGCCCCACAAGCCCGGAACAAGATAGGCCGCAAAGGCAAAGGAAGGAATAATGACGATGAGACGGATGATCTTGCGCGTCGTTGAGACATTTTTGATGTTCCACAAGAGGTATATTCCGATGCCCGCAAAGCATGCAATCCATATCGCGATAAACAGCCACCTCGGCAATATACCCCACCCGTACGCCATGTCTGCAACAGAGAGGAACTTGAGCGAAAGAGCCAGTTCCAAGAAAGCCAGTACCACTTTGAACGATGTCATCCAATCGCCGGACTTGGGTGCTTGTTTGAGCCATTGGGGGAACATGGCGAACAGGGAGAAAGGCAAAGCCAGCGCCACAGAGAAGCCCAACATGCCGATAGCCGGTGCTAAAAGGCTGTGCCCAGCCGCCTCAACGAGCAGGGTTCCGATAATAGGTCCCGTGCAGGAAAACGATACTATAACCAGCGTGAACGCCATCAGCAGAATACTCAGGAAGCCGCCCGTCGTGCGCGCTTTGCTGTCGAGAGCCGTGGACCATGAGTCCGGAAGCGTGATCTCAAACAAGCCGAAGAAAGAAAGGGCAAAAACGACCAACAGCAGGAAGAAGATGATGTTCACTATTGCGTTGGTACTGAGGTCATTAAGTGCCGATGCGCCAAAGAGAATGGTCACTAACAGCCCCAAGCCCACATACAGCACAATAATACTGATACCGTAAAGGATGGCATCTTTTACGCCGCCGCCTTTCTTCAAGAAGAACGATACCGTCATCGGAATGATTGGCCACACGCAAGGCGTGAAGATCGCCAATAGTCCTCCGAGGAAGCCGAGGATAAAAATCAAAAGGAGAGACCTGTCTCCTGTAGGCGATTTATCGCCGTCCTGTAGCGAAGCGTCCTTTACACTCATAAACTCCCACACTTCCGGCGCGGTACACATCTTGTCGTCGCAGGCATTGAAGCGAATCGGTTCTGCCTGTGCCAGCGTCAGCGTGTACGGACTCTCATAAATCTCCTCGCCTATTTCCTCATCGCCCACGCTTATCAGCGTCATGTGCCAACCTGGTTCAAACGTCGCCGTCACCCGCACACTATCTCCCACCTGCTCTCCACTCCACTTAACGGGTTGTACCAGTTCCGCAGAGACGAAAAGTGGGATAAGGGTCAATAATATGATTAGTATTCTTCTCATTCTATTAGTTGTTTTTGGATAATTGACCTATCACAAAGCCACGGAGGGTGAAGTAGTACTTGTCGGAGGGCTTGAGGTTGGCTTTGTATTCATCGTAACGCTGCTGCCAATAGGCATGGCGGGCGGGATCGGCAAGTTCCTGTTTGGTTTGCTTGACTACCTGTGCAAAAATGGAACTATTCACCTTTTGAGTAGGAGAGATAGATTTCGGGTTCTTATGGCGTGGGTAATGACTAATCACGGTCTTACCATGACGATGAGTAATATAAATCTCATCGTCGCTAGAGAGTTTGCCACTCAGTTTATTCAATAGTATGTCTAATTCAGCTTTTGCCATAGTTTTCTTATGGTTTGATTAGAGTGATGTTATCTTTCGTTTTCGTGTCGTTTTCGTCTCGTTTTCGACTCGTTTTCGACTTTTACAGCCAATTGATACGCTTTAGGAAGTATATTCAAAGCTTATTTTTGCGGCGGATTTGCGTTATTCTTCGCGAGCGATGGTGTTATTCTTCGCGAGCGAGGGTGTTATTCTTCACGGCGGATGTGAGCGCCGATGGCGTTGAGGCGGTGCTCTATGTCTTCGTAGCCGCGATCGATCTGGTCGATATGGTCGATGCGGGAAGTGCCTTCGGCACTCATGGCGGCGATGAGCATGGCGATACCGGCGCGGATATCGGGGCTGGTCATGTTGTTATGCTTGAGTTGGCGTGTATGGTCATGTCCGACAACAACCGCACGGTGAGGGTCGCAGAGAATGATCTGCGCGCCCATGTCGATCAGTTTGTCCACAAAGAAGAGGCGCGATTCGAACATCTTCTGGTGGATAAGGACGGTGCCCTTGGCTTGCGTGGCTACGACAAGCAGCACGGAGAGCAGGTCAGGTGTGAGACCGGGCCACGGGGCATCGGCGACCGTGAGAATAGAGCCATCGAGGAAGGATTCAATCTGATAGTGCTCTTGGGCAGGAACAATGATGTCGTCACCATCGACATCGATGCGGATACCGAGTCGGCGGAAGGCATCGGGAATGATGCCCAACCTCTCCCCGGCCCTCCCCTCAAGGGAGGGAGAAGATGGATCCAAACAGTTCTTGATGCGCAGTTCCGAGCCGGTAATGGCAGCCATGCCGATGAAAGAACCGACTTCAATCATATCCGGAAGGAGCGTGTGTTGTGCGCCATGAAGTTCGCGGACACCTTCGATGGTCAAGAGATTACTACCTACTCCGCTGATTTTGGCGCCCATCGAATTGAGCATTTTGCAGAGCTGCTGCAAGTACGGTTCACAAGCGGCGTTGTAGATCGTAGTAGTGCCTTCGGCGAGGACGGAGGCCATGATGATATTGGCTGTACCGGTGACGGACGCTTCGTCGAGCAGCATGTAACTGCCCTTGAGGTGCTTGCCGCTGAAACGATACGCGAGTAATTGCTGGTCGTATTGGAAGGTCGCGCCGAGATTGACCATTCCCTGGAAATGGGTATCGAGCCGACGACGACCTATCTTATCGCCTCCGGGCTTGGCGTAGGTTACTTCGCCGAGACGCGCAAGGAGCGGGCCGATCAACATGACCGAACCACGCAGTTTATTGCATTTCTTGAGGAAATCAGCACTGCGCAGGTATGCGGTGTCGAGTTCGCGTGCCGTGAAGGCGTAGGTGCCTTTGGAGAGTTTCTCCACACGGACGCCGATGGAAGCGATGAGATCGATGAGGTTGTTCACATCGAGAATGTTCGGCAGGTTGTTGATGACTACCGTCTCTTTAGTGAGCAATACTGCGCACAGCACTTGCAGCGCTTCGTTTTTGGCGCCTTGCGGGGTGATAGACCCATGCAGTTTATGTCCTCCTTCTACGATAAATGAAGCCATTTATAATAAAGAATAATGATTAATGAATAATGAATATCTTTTTTATATGTAGTTCACCTCCGGGTGTATTTCGATGCCGAATTTCTCTTTAACGCTGGCACTAACGGCGGCGGCAAGTTCGATGATATCTTGTGCGGAAGCGTTGTCGGCATTGACGATGACGAGCGGCTGTTTGGGCCACACTTGTGCTCCGCCGAGTTTTTTGCCTTTCCATCCGCATTGTTCGATGAGCCAAGCGGCAGGGATCTTGACACCTTGCGGTGAGGGGAAATGCGGCATGTCGGGATATTGGGCGAGCAAGGCGTTGGCTTGTTCTTCGGGGACGAAGGGATTCATGAAGAACGAACCGGCAGAGCCCACTTCGCCTACAGTCGGCAGTTTGGCCATACGGGTAGCGATGATCTCTTCGCGAGTCTTGGTAGCATCACCCGGTTTGACGCGATAGACGACCGAAGTGACGATGTATTTGCCCTTCAGTTCGTGCTTGAAAGCGCTGTCACGGTAGCCAAAACGACACTCCTCGTTGGTAAAGACCCTTTCTTCGAGTGTCTCGACATCAATGGTATGGACCCGCAGGATGACATCTTTGGCTTCGACGCCATAAGCGCCGACATTCTGAACGGCGGAAGCACCCACTTCGCCCGGGATGAGACTCAGTTTCTCCAAGCCCGAATAGCCCATATCGGTCAATTGGGCGATCATATCGTCCAGCCGCAACCCGTTCTGCGCCTCTACCGTCTCATCGTCCAAGAATCGTGCACGCGCCATGCCTGAGTGCAAAATTACTCCGTTGAAATCGGAGGTAAAGAGCAAGTTCGAACCCTGCCCGATATGCAGAATCCGTTCGCCTTTATGTTCCTTGAGCGCCTGACGCAACTCGTCCAACGAGTAGTACTCGATGAACAGTTTGGCTTTCGCATCTATGCCAAAGGTATTGGGTATTTTCGCATTTTCACATTTTTTCATTTTCTCATTCAGATGCAAGAAACATCGCTTGGCATTCTCCAATCGCCCCGCGGGGACAGTGAAACACTAACTACTTTTGGTCCGTCCGGCATAGCAGAGCGCTTGAACTGCTGCGTGCAGAATCGGCGCATGAAGACATTGAGCCATTTGTCGATGGTGGCTTCGTCGTATTGGTCTTCGAAGGCCTGAACGGCCATATATTTGATTTTTTCGCGCGTGAAACCGAACCGCATGAAATAGAACAGGAAGAAATCGTGCAGCTCGTACGGACCTATCTTGTCTTCGGTTTTTTGCGCTATCTCGCCTTCCTTGTCCGTGGGCAAAAGTTCCGGTGAAACCGGCGTATCTACCACATCGAGCAGCACGCTGCGCAGCGGTTCGCCGTACAGGTTCTCTGCCGCATAGCGCACGAGGTACCGAACGAGCGTCTTGGGGATTCCCGCATTGATGCCGTACATGGACATCTGGTCGCCGTTATAGGTACACCAGCCGAGCGCCAATTCGCTCAAATCTCCTGTTCCGACCACGAGTCCGTTCAGTTCGTTGGCCAGATCCATGAGGATCATCGTGCGTACACGCGCTTGTGCGTTCTCGTAAGTCGCGTCGTGAATCTCCATATTATGGGCGATGTCGTTCAGATGCTGCGTCGTCACCTCGCATATGGAGATCTCGCGGTGGGTGATACCCAGTTCCTCCATGAGGCGTAGCGCATTCCGGTAGGTCCGATCACTCGTTCCGAATCCCGGCATCGTCACGCCTACCACGCGGCTCCGGTCATAGCCCAGCAGATCGGCAGTCTGCACGCAGACCAACAATGCCAACGTGCTGTCCAAGCCACCGGAGATACCGATGACCACTGTCTCTGAACGCGTATGTTCCCAACGGCGTGCCAAAGCGCTGGTCTGAATGGCAAAGACATCCATGCAGTACTGGTCTTCCTTGCCTTTCTTGGGCAAGAACGGCATGGGCGAGAAGGTCCTGTGTACAGGCTCCGTGAACTCTTCCTCACGCTCTATCGGCGCCACATTGATATGGCGGTAGTGGCCGGCTTTATCCTTGGTGAAGTTCGTATTACGCTGCCGATCGGTACGCAGACGCTCGATGTCAATCTCCTGAATGACCATCGAATTATCCCGTTGGAATCGTTCGCCCGTGGTCAGGATATCGCCATTCTCCGCGATGTAGGTACTACCAGAGAACACCACATCCGTCGTGGACTCGCCAACTCCGGAAGATGTATAGACATAGCCGCAGTGGACACGTGCCGACTGCTGCTTGATCATCTGTTTGCGGAAGATATGCTTGCCGATGATGCAGTTGGAACTAGAGAGGTTGAAGATCAACTCCGCCCCTTGAATAGCCAATTGGGTCGAAGGCGGAAGCGGACTCCACAGGTCCTCGCATATCTCTATGCCAAAGGCATAGTTGCGCGTACAAAAGAGCAGATCGGTACCAAAAGGCACTTCCCCGCTCCATATCTCTATTTTGGGAATACGCGGCGCGATGCCTCCGGGCGTAAACTCACGTGCCGCACGACCGGAAGTGAACCAGCGTTTCTCATAGAACTCACCCGTGTTCGGCAAGTTCACTTTGGGCACGACGCCCATCACTTCGCCGTCCGTCATCACAAACGCACAGTTGAACAGGTCGTTATCCACTTGTAAGGGCGCGCCGACAAGCACGATGATGGGTTTACCCCGCGTGAAATCACAGATAGCCTCCAGTTCGCGCATCGCGCTCTGCTGCAAAGCTTGCGTGAAGAAGAGATCGGCACAGGTGTAGCCCGTGACACTCAGTTCAGGAAAGCAGATGACTTCCACTCCTTCCTCGATGGCTTCGGTGATCTGCAGTTTGATCTGCTCGGCGTTATACCGGCAGTCCGCCACCTTCAATGTCGGCACAGCGGCCGCTACTCGTACAAATCCAAAATTCGTATTCATAAAGACTTTGACTTAATTTGGGCGCAAAGGTACAAAAAAAAATGCATATATGCAAAAAATATTTGCATATTTGCGAGAAAAAGTGTACCTTTGCAGCAAATTTATGAAAATATCGTTCCACACATTAGGTTGCAAGCTCAATTTTGCGGAGTCGAGTGCATTGGGAAAAGCGCTTCTGGAGCGCGGGCATATACGCGCTTTGCGGGGTGAACAAGCGGATATCTGCGTCATCAACACCTGCACGGTAACGGACACTGCCGATCATAAAGATCGGCAACTGATTCATCGTATCCGTCGTGAGAACCCGAATGCCGTGCTTATCGTGACAGGCTGTTATGCGCAACTCAAACCCGATGAAATCGCGCATATTGAGGGTGTTGATTATGTGTTGGGGCAGAACGAAAAGTTTCATTTGCCGGAGTTTATAGAGCAGATAGAGCAGTCAGCTGTCAGTCATCAGACATCAGCTGTTTTTACGTCGCAGATTCGTGAGATAGACGATTTTCACGGGGCATACAGCAAGGACGACCGAACGCGCTGCTTCCTGAAGGTGCAAGACGGTTGCAATTATTTCTGCAGTTACTGCACGATACCTTTAGCGCGAGGCAAAAGCCGAAACCCGTCGATTTCATCGGTGGTAGCGCAAGCTAGAGAGGCCATCAACGGCGGCGCCAAAGAGATCATTCTAACCGGTGTCAACATAGGCGATTTCGGACGGAGTACCGATGAGCGTTTTATAGACCTGCTGCGGGCATTGGATGAGATAGAATCTGCCGAATTCCGTATCCGTATCAGCAGTTGCGAGCCGAACCTGTTGAGCGACGAGATCATTGATTTTGTGGCGCATAGCCGGCATTTTGCACCGCATTTTCATATTCCGCTGCAGAGCGGGAGTAATGAGATATTGAAAATCATGGGCCGTCGCTATACGCGTGAACTGTTTGCGGAGCGCGTGGCGCATATCAAGGCTGTGATGCCACATGCTTTCATCGGCGTCGATTGTATGGTAGGCGTGCGCGGCGAGACCGAGGCTTGTTGGCAGGACTACGTCGATTTTATCGAGTCGTTGCCGGTATCGCAGTTACATGTCTTCACCTACTCCGAGCGAGCCAACACGCGCATGTTGGATATGGACTTGGTGGTCGTACCGCAGAAAGAGCGGGAGCGCCGAAGCAAAGAGTTGCATGCCATCTCTGCACGTAAGACCGAGCAGTTCTACCGCGAGCATCAGGGACAAAAAGCCACCGTCCTCTGGGAATCGAAGAAAGACGGTGGCCTGATGTACGGATTTACCGAGAACTATATCAAAGTGTCCTGCCCTTACGATCGCGCTAAGATAAACACGTTTGAGCGCATAATCGTGCGGCATCAGGATTAGGCAGACATTCCAGTTTATACACCGGACTAAGTTCCAGCAGTTTGGCAATCGTCTCATAGAGACGATCCATCATTTGTGGCTGCAGTTTGAGTCCACTGACAGAGGCCAGAATATACGGATAAGCCTGCGTCATTTTGAGGCGTTGGATCTTGTTCTCCGGCGCTTGCGCCAATTGTACCAAGGCAGCTACCGGCACATCGGCTGCCTTGTAACACGGTGTCTTGCCGGACCAGGGCGAGCCATAGACACGCACGGTTTCATCGGGCATAATACGCACAACGGGATTGTCGTCATTGAGCAGTTCGGCATCGGGAAAAGCAGCCTTCCACTGCTGTGAGTGGGTACTCTTGCCCGTTCCCGAATGACCGAGGAACATGTATCCTTTGCCCCCACGCACCGTAACAGACGAGTGGAAAAGCAAGGTGTTGAGCGAGGTCGTACGGAACGCATACACCAGCATCGCCGCATTGTCGATAGCAAAACGTGTATAGTCGGGCAAGAGGTACAGATGCACTTCGGTCCAATCGGCGGCACAACGCATTGCGCTGACAATGTCGCCATCCCTGGACAAAGATACCCGAAACAACCACTCATTAGCCTTTTGGTACATCTCTATACGCGGCATATCCTCGTCCGAACGGTCGGTATAGACATGCTCCCAGCCTTCGACGGGAGGTAACGGCTCATCAGTCACATGAATTATGAACACGTGAGTTGGCGCGATTCCATCGGCATGGATGTCGATAAGGAAGGGCGCATAATTGGGTAACTGGGCGAACTGCTCTTGGGTTGCTTCAATCGCAAACACATGGTCGCCTACGCGGTAATATTGTGTGATCGGTTGCATATCAAAATTCTTTCGGCTGCCGACCGCACAAAGAGAAGAACGGACAAAAAGAAGGACAGTCGTCTTCGTCACAAGGCGGGAAAGCCGTGGTGGTTAGTAATTGCTTAATCTTTGTTTGCAGGGCCTGAGTGAACTGCGGCTCGATATCTTTGTAGTTATGAACGGTTTGTTCTTCGATATCGATGGTCGTTTCTATCTCCGTCAGTTTGCGCCGGCAGAAATAGAGATTCGGTTCAACGGGCAGGCCTGTGCTGTCGCTGGCCATTACAGCATGGCTATAAACAAGCGTCTGACGGACATAATTTTTGTCCTCACTTTCCATCAGTTCGTCCCATGAAGAGGACATTTTCGTCTTATGGGTCGAATCATTGTAAGAGCCTGATTTATAGTCCACTACGCGCAGTTTCTGCTGTCCTTTCGGACCATAAATATCCAATCGGTCGATCTTACCGCCGGTTAACAGTTCCCCCACTCCGTCAATAACGACAGGGAAAGTGCGTTCTTTCTCCAAGAGATAAATCTGCAGACCATTGGCGGCATCTTCCCTATCACGGTCAAGGATGTTTTTCACATAGCCGATGATGATAATATTCTCGGCTGCGTGATGATCGGGAATATAGTGTTCCGTTTCCCCCGGATGGTCCTTTTCCCAGAGTTTATTCATCTCTTTGTAAGCGGCCAACAGCGCCTCTTGCAGTTTCTCGTCATTCGTACGAATCTGTTCGATGTCATCGGGTGAAACAGACACGGGATTCAAGTTGTCACAAAGGAGGAAAACCGTATAGATATACTGCATGGCATGATGCACAAACGAACCGAGCGTGTTCGCTTCGAAGAGCACTTCTTCCTCCTCTTGGGGTCGCAGACCGAGGATGTACTGCAGATAGAAACTGCGGCGACAAGAGATGAAGGTATTGAGCGCACTGGGCGAGAGGCGATACCGTTTGCCGTCGGGGCGTACCAACTGACCATTGGCATTGACCGAGAGCGTCGAGAGCAACGAGGGTTGAGCCGTTTCGTCATCAAAGAACGAATTTACACTGAGTATGCTGTTCTCCTGAAGTGCCATTTTTTGCACGATGAATTCGGGCGTAACGAGCATCTGCATGATGAATCGGGACATACCTTTGCCTCCTTCGGCAGTCTCTGCAGAAGCAAAGAGCAGCGTGGAATGACCAGCACGGCTCAGCAAGCGGAAGAAGTTGTACGCATACACCGTTGCGCGTTCGTCAGAAGTCTGCATGTGGTAAGCCTTGCGCAGGTAGAAGGGGATAAAGCTGATGTCCTGCTGGCGTTGCGGCAGGATGCCCTCTTCCACATTGAGCAGGAGAAGCTTGTCAAAATCGAGCATTCGTGTCTCGAGCACGCCCATCACTTGGATGTCCGTCACTGGTTCTCCATGGAAAGGCATGGTCACGCTCTCCATCGTTCGACGCATCAACAGACGCAGCAGCTTGTGCGTAAACGGCACATCATCAATGCCTTGCGCTATCAATGAACGCATCTGATTGGCTATTTTGCGGACTTGGTATTCGGATTCGAGAACGAGCAGTTCCTGCCAACTGAGCGGAGCTGCAATGTCCGATGAATCCGTCGGTTGTTCGTCCTCAGCCACCACGGGGAACAAGTCGGCAAGGAGTTTGTCTATAGTCAGAGGTGTCACAATGTCGTCGGATTGTCCGTTCTGCCGATCCGCGAACCAAGCCAATACGCGCGCATAAACAGATGTATTACGCAGCGGGAATCCTTTCGTTATATTGATCGCTTGCGGCTCGGTATCACCGGGCAATGTGATGGCAGGCAACGTATAAATGACAGGTTCCAGCATCGTCTCATCGCAGATGACAACACCTACTCGCTGGCCATGCGCCGTGTAATTGCTTAGGAGCCAGCTATGTACGAACTGCGCTTGTGCTTCTCGGGAGATACAAGAGCCGATGGTCACTTCACGCGGCTGGTTCCATTGGCGTGGAGGAAGGGCGCTGCCCAAGAGTTCGCTGTTGATTTTGGTGAAGGAGAAGGCTTTCTCATTGGTCTGAAAATCAGCTACGTAGTCCCAGTAGAAATAGGCCTGTCCGGCATCACGGAGCAGCGTCATCAGTTCGCGTTCAACGGGCAAGAGGTAGTTGAAGCCCACAAAGACATACGTCCGTCCGGCTATCTTGGCTTGCAGTTCCTCGTCGTCCCAATGCTCGATGACGGCACGTTGTCTAAGACCGCTATACCCCTTTTGTTCTGCCGTCATTTCCGTGCGCAGGGCCGTGTATAAGTCGAACAGTTGCCGCCAAAGTATCTCATACTGATGCCGTATCGAATCGCTGTCCGGCGCTGTAGCCACGGGATTGATGAGCGAACGAAGCCGTTCCTCCACTTCGGGATCCAGTTGCCATTGGCTCAGTTCGTGAGCTGCTATCGTGTTCTCAAAGAAGTTCGGCACTTGCTCGGCAGGCATCGATGCATCAATGTTCGTAAAATCCGCCAACATCTGCCTACCCCAGCCGTAGAACATGTCCAGCGGCATCAAGTCGGATTGACTATCGGACGATTGACGATACAATTTGTACAAGCGTACAATGGTAAAGAGTTCATCCTCGGCGTAGAGCGGACTGAGGGCATCCTGTAACTGCGGCAAGGTCTGCACTTGCGGTGCCCAGACGGCTTGCGCATGACGCTCCTGCTGCAGGCGCAGCAGTTCATCTTTGAGTACTAAACCGGCACGATGCGACGGAAGCACCAAGGTTGTGCTATTCAGTTGTTTCCAATCGATGGTATCGATGATAGAACGGGCTGTTTGTTGCAAAAAACTATCCATAGTTTACGAATTTACGGTTACTAATTGATTCTTGCGGGCGAACCAGAGGTAGCCTCTCACGGGAGCATATCCCATGTGGCGCAGTGCCTCCATATATTCGCTCACTTGTTGTATATATTTGTCTTCCCACACGCCGAACTTGTAGTCCAGCACTATGGCTTCATTGGTCTGCGGGTTGATCATTACACGGTCCGGCCGCAGTTCACGACGGTCGATGTAGATGGCCTCTTCCAGTTTGAGTTGCCAAGGCGCCGTGAACCAATCGCGCATCTGCTCATTGCCTTCCCAAGCCGATGAAATCAAGGCTTTTAGCTCGTCACGCTGCTCTTTGGAGGCTATCTGTCCCTGACTCTCGAAATCGTCCAACACCTGCTCAAGTTCATCGGCTTTGTGCAGATGTGCAAAGATCTCGTGGCAAAGATTTCCGAAGTCCATCCGCGCCACGCGACGATATGCCTCATCGCCATAGTCGGTGTACAAAGCGCCTTCCTGCGACTGCACAAAGCGTACATGGTCGCTGTTCGACCATAACTCGGCATACTCAGTCGGCACTCCGCTAAACGAGAAGGGCTTGTTATCGGCTGACGATTGACGATTGGACAATTGACGATTAGCAATCACCGGCTGACCAACGGCATATTCTGCATAGGGAGCGCCATCAAGAGTGACAGGCAGGTCCTCGCGCAACACCGTTTCGTTCATATCCGTGTAGTCCAACAGATAGCGTCCCACGCGGTTACATGTGCCCATGCAGCCTTTGGTCGTAATCGGGAAATCGGCAGATATGTAGAGATTGTCCTCCGCGCGGGTAAGCGCCACATAGAGCATATTGAGATTGTCGATGCGGAGGTTGAGGTGTTCCTCTTCATAGTAGCGATGGTAAGCCGATTCGCACATCTCGGGTCCATCCTGTATAGGCACAAAATCGCCGGATTCATCGATGGTGTCCGGTACCTGACACCATATTTTCTGCGGATGTTGTCCCGTCTCTTTGGTCCAAGTGCAGAAAGGTACGAAGAGTGTCTGCGCCTGCAGTCCTTTGCTGGCGTGCACAGTCAGGATACGAATCGCATCCGAAGCCGAAGCGGGTATCGGTTTTTCATGCAGCGTGTCATCCCAGTATGTGAGGAAATCGTCAATACGACTGCCATAAGCGCTGACAAACTCGCGTGTACGGTCCAGCAAACTGTTGATATACGCAGTTTCGGATCCTTTGTATTGTCCGTCGGTATCGGCCAGCAGCAGTTTGATCAGTTCGCTCACGGCTTCGTAGAGAGGCGTCTTGGATGTGACGCGTTCTTTGATTCGATCGATGATATCGGGCTTTTGCGTAGCCAACTCGATGTATTTGGCAGCTACATCATCATTACGCACCGCATATTGGAGTGCCGCTATCACCGTTAGAACAGCCTGTGATGCTTTGAGCAGAAAACTGTCCGCAGAGACGATATGTGCCTGCGTCAGAAGCGGATAACGCTCCGCATCCAAGGTGATATGCAGGTCTGTGATATACGCTGCATCCTTGCGTTCACGCACGAGGATCATCATATCTGAAGGTAAAGCACCTTGCGCCAGAAGGCTCTCCATCGCATCGAACATATCGCGTGTCATCAGTTCACGCGCCGAAGCAATCTTCTTTGGCGCATCATCGGGTGTCGCTGTCGGACGCCGTTTGGGGAAAGCACGGAAACGCACAAATCCGCCTTTTTTCTTGTCCGACTGATAGAATTGGTCGAGATCCTCGGGTTTAAAACCTTCTCCGTATATGCGTTCAATGAGCTCTTGCTCGATGGAATCGGGCTTTTCCGAACCTGCGCGATAGGTAGCGACGATATGCCGAAAGAGCGAGAGATTGAAGTTCACCACATTCTCACTGCTTCGGAAATTACGCGTGAGGGAAGTGAAGTCCGGATTGAGCCGATCTTTCGTCAGTTCGTTCCCCTCTTCACTCGTCAGGCTCTCCATGATATGCCAATCTCCGTTTCGCCAGCGGTAGATCGACTGTTTGATGTCGCCAACGATGAGGAGCGTATGTCCCGCCCCTGCAAGCACATCCTGCAGAAGACGCTCGATGACGCTCCATTGGAGACGACTCGTATCCTGGAACTCATCGATGAGGATATGTTTGTATCTGATTCCGGCTTTCTCGAGGATAAAGTCCGCATCTCCTTGCCGCAAGGCATTGGAGAGAGTGCTCGCCGTACGAGCCAAGAGTGCACAGTTGGCTTCCGCCAAATTCCGCTGTATGAGCGCCTGCAACGAGGCCATCAGTTCCATATCAAGGCTGAAACGGACAGTCAGTTGAAGCGTGTTGTAGAATCGTCCTACGCGTCCGGCAAGCGCAGAGGCACGAGACATATCTTCCGAATTACTGGACTTGGAAGTAACACCCCGGAAACGGTCATCTGCCGACATTTTCTCAGGTGCTTCCAGACTGCGCATCAAACGATTGTAGCCATAGAGCGTGTTTCGGTTGAAAGTGTCGGGATTACAGCCGGCCAACACTTGACGCAGTTCCTCCACCAGTTCGTTCGTATTCCACAACTCCTCCACCACCTTGCGGCGACGCTCAATCGCCTCGGTGTCGAAGCAGATCAGTCCGTTGGCATCGAGCATTTGCACCGATTCGCCGTACAGTTCTTTAGCCATGGCGCAGAGGTTCTGCCGAATGTCCCAGCGGCTCTGCTCGTCCAGTTTGAGGCGCATGTAATCCTCGAGGATGGAACGGTCAGCAGCTGTCATCTCGGTGGTAAGCAACTGGTCCACAGCCTGAGCGATCACATGGTCAATATCCAATTCGGTACTCAGTCCGGCACTCATCCGCAGCACGCCCGCCAAACCGCTGAGCAGCGTTTGGAGGAACGAGTCGATTGTTTGAACTTGCACATTGTCGTAGTCCAGCAGCATGCGCCGGAAGCAGAGACGTGCACGACGCTGCAGCTCTTCATCGGGCGCCTGCGCGTCGCGTACCATAAATTGACGTGCGCGCGCAAGGAACGGTTTCTCCCCACCCTGCGAGATGCTGTAGAGGTAGCCCATGATGCGCTCGCTCATTTCAGCTGTAGCTTTGTTAGTGAAAGTGATGGCAAGAATCGAACGGTAATCCTCGCCGGAAAGCAGTAAGCCCACATAATACGCAGCCAGCGTATAGGTCTTTCCTGTTCCCGCCGATGCCCTGCAAATAGTCACAGGACGATGTGTGTTTATCAGTTGTTTATCCATATCTAACCAATTTTGCACGCAAAATTACATAAAATTATTTATATATGCAAATTTTTTTGCGTTTTTTTTCATTTTTTTTGCATTTTGTTGCAAAAATATGAGAAATTATCGAAAATATTTGCATTTTTTTGCAAAAATCCTTGTATATTTCGAAAAATTGTTGTACCTTTGCAGCGGATTTGAGAAAAGGAGTCTCTTTTGTCAAGTTTTTCCGAAAAACATTTGTTTTTTATTCCAAGTAAATATTTGTTTTTTAACTATGCAATACGAATTACAAAAACTCGAGCGAATGACGCTCGATCAGGTGCGTGAGATTGCGAAGAACATGGGGCTTAATCCCCGTCGTAGTCAGTCTATACGCGAAATCAGTTATGCTATTCTTGATGCGCAGGCGGACGACCGAGCTGCCAAAGTACAGGCCAAAGAGGACGAACGCGTAGCCGCCGGTTTGCCAAGCAAGCGCGAGCGTACACGCGGTGTGAAACGAGCGCCAAAGAAGATTGAGATTGCAATTGCAAAGGCCGACATCGGTACTGTGGGTACGGAGAAAGAGCAGTTGGCGAAGATGCAGGAGCAGATCGAAGCCAATAACCACAAGCCTAACCGTACAGTACAACAAATAGGCGGTTTGTTGGGTGAAGCACCGGTAGAGGAAGGAGAAAGGCTAAAAGTGAAAGGTGAAAGGGAAGAGGAGCCCAAAGTAGAGGAACCGAAAGTAGAGGTGAAAGCAGAAGAGGTAAAGCCTGCACAGAAAAAACGCGGGCGGCCTAAGAAGAAAGTGGAGGAACCGAAGCCGGAAGCGACGCTGTTTGACACGCCGAAAGAGGAAGAGACGAAAGTTGCCCAAACCGTTGAACAGGAGGTACAAGAGCAAGAGGAGAAAACCGTTGCAGAAGCACCTGTAGAGGAGCCGGAGGAGGAAGAAGAGAACAACGATTTCATCCTGCCGAACTTAGGCGAGAATGTGATAGCCATGGGCACCTTGGAGTGCGCTCCGGATGGGTATGGGTTCTTGCGTTCGGCAGACTACAACTACCTGCCGAGCCCGGACGATATCTATGTAAGCAAAGACCAGGTGCGTCAGTATGGTCTGAAACCCGGCGATACGATTGAGTGCTCGATACGCGTTAACCCGCAGCCGGACAAGTTCTTCCCGATGGACAAGGTGATCCGCATCAATGGTTTGGCACCCGAATTGGCCAAACAACGCATCGCGTTCGAGAATCTCACCCCACTCTTCCCGGACCAGAAGTTCAAACTGTGTACGGGTCACGGAGACTCGCTAAGTGTGCGTATGATCGACCTTTTTGCGCCTATCGGCAAGGGTCAGCGCGGACTGATTGTGGCACAGCCGAAAACCGGTAAAACAGTGTTACTCAAGGAGTTAGCGAACGCTATCTTGAAGAATAATCCCGAGGTGTATATGATCGTGCTCCTCATTGACGAGCGTCCGGAGGAGGTGACCGATATGGCCCGTAGCGTGAATGCCGAAGTGATTGCATCGACATTCGATGAGCCGGCAGAAAACCATGTGAAGGTGGCGAACATCGTTCATGAGAAAGCCAAACGGTTAGTGGAGAGCGGCCATGATGTTGTGATCTTGCTGGACTCAATCACCCGTCTTGCTCGCGCATACAACACAGTGGCTCCTTCGAGCGGTAAAGTGCTGTCCGGCGGTGTGGAGGCACAGGCGCTGCACAAGCCCAAACGCTTCTTCGGAGCAGCCCGAAACATCGAGTTCGGCGGTTCGTTGACGATCATCGCTACGGCGTTGACCGAGACGGGCAGCAAGATGGACGACCTGATCTTCGAGGAGTTCAAGGGAACAGGTAACATGGAACTGCAACTTGACCGTAAGTTGGCTAACCGCCGTATCTTCCCTGCCGTCGATATACCGGCATCGAGCACGCGTCGTGACGACTTGCTGCTACCACCGGATGTGATCAGCCGTATGTGGCAAATCCGCAAGCAGTTGAGCGACATGAGCGGACAGGAAGCGATGGAGAAGCTGAAGTCGTACATGGAACGGACCGAAGACAATGACGAGTTCCTTCTGGCTGTTAACGGGGCAAGATGAAAATTCTTATTATCAACGGACCGAATTTGAATCGTTTGGGACGACGAAAGCCGGAGATATACGGTTCAAAGAGCATGGCACAGATTTTGTTGGAAATACAAAAGCGCTGGCCGGATGTCCATTTTGCGTACTATCAGTCGAATCACGAAGGGGATCTGATTGACAGAATACAGGACGTGGCAGAGCCGCTACAGGACGGTTCTTCGAACCTACAGGCAGATGGTATCGTCCTGAACGCAGGCGGGTACAGTCATACAAGCGTTGCCCTACGGGATGCCGTAGAGGACTGCGAGGTGCCTGTGGTGGAAGTGCATATCAGCGATATCAGCCAACGCGAGCCTTTCCGGCGGACGAGCCTGCTCACGGACGTGTGCGCGCATAGTATAATAGGAAAAGGAACAGACGGCTATGCAGAGGCCGTGGAATGGATACTTACTCACACCAATAAACAATGACTCACATGAAACGAATTTATTTACTAATAGGCCTATTGGCCTTCAGCTATTGGCTCATGGCCGCAGAAGTGACCGGAAAAGTGATCGATTTCGGCACAAAGCAGCCGATCGACTTTGCCAATGTGAGCGTGGTCAAAGCCAATGACCCTACTCCGGTAGGCGGTACTATCACTGACGAGAAAGGCGATTTTGCGCTCGAACTCAAAGACGGGACATACACGCTGATCGTGTCGTTTATGGGTTACAGCGAGCAGAGACGGGACATCACGGTGTCCGGTAAGCCGCTAAACCTCGGACGCATTGCGTTGCGCGAGGACACGCAGGTGCTGCAAGATGTGGAAGTGGTCGGACAAGGCTCGTCTATGCGCTTTGAGCTCGACAAGAAAGTGTTTACCGTCGATCAGAACATAGCTTCAGCGGGTGCGAGCGTGACCGATGTGCTGGAGAACATCCCTTCGGTAGATGTGGACCAGGAAGGCAACATCAGTCTGCGTAACTCGGAGGATGTGGAGATCTGGATCAACGGCAAGCCGGCAGGTCTGACGGCAGAGAACCGCGCGCAGGTGTTGCAACAGATGCCCGCCGGAACAATTGAGAAGATAGAGCTGATCACAAATCCGAGTGCCAAGTTCTCGCCGGAAGGAACATCCGGTATCATCAACTTGGTGATGAAGAAAGACCGTTCAGCAGGCTATTACGGTTCTGTTCAGGCCGGTATCAACTATGCATTGGCGGCTCCGTGGACGACGCCTCCGGGCGCCAATCTCGGTTTCAACATCAACTTCAATGCCGGTCCTGTGGACGGCTATTTCAACGTCGGCTACCGTTACCACACCAGCAACGGCGGTAGCCAGACGGACCGTTACAACCTGAACGGCACAGGTGAGCAAGTGCTTGACTCGTCGCTGATAGTCAGCCACCTGACGCAGAATGGCGAACAGAGCCACCGCGGTGGAGGACTGTTCACGCGAGGCGGGTTGAACTTCCACGTGGCGGAAGGACATACGATCGGCGTTTCGGGCTTCGGTATGGTCAGCGAGCCGAAGGTGTTCAACAACCGCAACATGAATCACCGCACCTACCTCTTGGAGGACAAAGATGGCACCGTGCTGCGTGACTACTCGCGTGACCAGACGGGTAACGGCTATCATCCCGGAGGGATGGCGACACTCGACTATACCTTCGAGATGGACGAGCACAAGCTCTTCGTCAGTGGTACATACAACAACTTCGGTTGGAACCAGTTCACCGACTACACCCAGATAGAGAACAACGACACGACCTACCAAGACCAGTCGAACGAGAACAAGAACCAGGGCATCGAGGTGAAAGCGGACTATGAATGGAAACCGACGCCGCAGAGCCGCCTGGAAGCCGGATACGACTATACGCGCAACTGGAGCAACAGCCTTTCCGCTGCTCATAACATCGTCAACGGGAACCCGGTCGAACTGTATCCGTATTTCTCCGACGCCAACGGCCTGACGCAAAACCACGCTATCTATGTGACTTACGGCAACCGTTTCTGGGACAAGCTGTCGATTCAAGTGGGTCTGCGCGGCGAGTACTACATGCGGCATCTGGAGTCGAGTTACAAGGACGGAAACGGGGATATTCAGGACTCATACGAGAAGTTCCCGAACAAGAAAGATACCGCCTATTTCCAGGTGTTCCCGAGTGCGTACATCGGCTATGATTTCGGCAACGGGCATGAGTTACAACTCAACTACACGCGCCGAGTGAACCGTCCGTGGGGCCACCAGATCAATCCGCGTATGGACTTCTCGGATAGCACGAACATCAGTTACGGTAATGTGGATCTGTTGCCGGCTTATTCGAACAACCTCGAGCTCAATTACCTCAAGACCTGGGAGCGGCACACGCTGTCGGCAGGCGTGTTCTGGAAGTACCGTGAAGGCGCTGTGCAGAATGTCAAGTATATGGACTACATAGACCCGACGGACCCGAATACGGCGATCATGAAGAACACCTACCTCAATGTGGCAACCCGTCAGGAGTTAGGTGTGGAAGTGGTGGCAAAGAACCGTCTCTTCGGCGAACTGCTGCAACTGACTACGAGTGCCAATTTCTATTGGAACAACATCGCTCCGATCGATGAAGAGATCTACCATCAGGGCGATACGATACCCGTTCAATTGGCAGGCCAGAACATCTTTGCTGGCTCCGTACGCATCAACGCGCAATTCCTTTTCACGAAGAATTTCAGTGGTCAGCTCACTGCCGCTTACCGTTCACCGAGAGTGGTGGCACAGGGTACGACGAGCCACAGTTACTCGATTGACATCGGTCTTCGCCATACTTTCCTCAACAAGCAGTTGGCTTTGGCGCTCAATGTGCGAGACCTGTTGGACAGCCGTGCAAGGCGCAACACGACCTGGGGTGACGGTTTCTGGCAGTTCAGCGAGAACCGTTGGCACAGCCGCTCCATCAGCCTGACCATTACCTACAATTTCGGTAACCAGCAGCGTCGTCGTCCGGGTCGTCCTGATGGCGATATGGGTGGCGGAGACGATATGGATGATAGTGGAAACAGCAACACAGACAATGATTTCTAAACGGTACATATTAGTCCTTTGTCTTTTGTCCCTGATCCTTGTTCCGGCAAGGGCTCAGCAGGGACAGAACAGGCCGTATGTGGACGACAAGCTCTTCCATTTCGGTTTCCAGTTAGGCGTTAACTTCGCCTCATTCGGTATCACGGACACTCAGGACTCTATTCAGAACCCGATTGATCCCGAGGATTATGATGTCTATCATGCGCGCGTGAGCAGTATTTTGCCGGGTTTCCATGTGGGTTTCATCACGGACCTGCGCCTGTGCCGGTACCTCAATCTCCGTTTCTGTCCGGGTATTCAGTTCACCAACCGCACTATCTCGTACAAAGCGGAGTCGGGTCGTCCCGTATCGGGCACGCCGGGTACAGGCAACAAAGTGGATGTGCTGGCGATACCTGTTAACCTGCCGCTTTACCTCAAATGGTCGGCAGCGCGTGAGGGCAACTACCGGCCCTATGTCATTGTCGGAGGCGGTGCGAGCATTAATGTGAGCCGTGACAGCGAGAAAGCCGTGATGCTTAATCTGATGGACTATTTTGCCGAAGTGGGCTTTGGCGTGGACCTCTATTTCCGCTGGTTCAAGTTCTGTCCCGAGATCACCTACCGTATCGGTTTTGCCGACCAGTTATGTCCCATCAGTAAGCGTACAGACCAGCTGGCGGCGCAGGACTATTTCTACACCAATGCCATCCAGCGGATGACTTCGCATTGTATTTGCCTGACTTTCAATTTTGAGTAAGTGCGTAAGTTTCTCCTTATTATAGTATGCGCATACGCGCTAATAAGCTGCCGCGAGGAGCAGGTGAGCGACGACCCGACCTTGCGGCTCACTTTCTCGTGCGACACGCTGCGTTTCGACACGGTGTTCACGGCGCAAGGCAGTGCTACAGCGCAACTGATGGTCTATAACCGGAACCGCAACGCCGTAGTGATCGACGGCGTGCAGTTGAAAGAGAACAAGGCTTTTCGCGTCAATGTGGACGGAGAACCGGAGCTGGACTGTCTGACCCACCTGCAGTTGAACGGCGGAGACAGCCTGTTCGTCTTTGTTCGCGTGGAGATAGACCCGAACGCCGAGACCAATCCGATGCTCGTCTGTGACCAGCTGTGCTTCCACCTGCGTTCCGGCAACACGCAAGAGGTGCAATTGGAGGCCTACGGCCAGAATGTGCAGCGCATCGGCAAGAAAGGCTGTACGTTTGTGCAGAACTTCACCTTCACCAACACCCTGCCCTACCTCATCTTCGACACGCTGGTCGTGAACGGCAAGCTGACGATGCAAGCGGGTGCACGGGTGTATATGCACAACAACGCCTGCCTGTTTGCGCAAGGCGACATCGACGCGCAGGGCACGCTGGAGGCGCCTGTCGTGTTCAGCGGCGACAGGCTCGACAACTTGTTCGACAGCGTGCCGTACCGCTTTGCTTCCGGCAGTTGGAACGGCATCTATGTGGTGTCGGACAAAGCGCAGACATACGAACTGCACTATGTGGATATCCTTTCGGGCAATGTAGGTCTCTATTGTGCAGGCAGCGGAACAAGTGCTTTGAGCCGCCTGACGATGGACGGTTGCCGCATACACAATCACGCCATGTACGGCCTTGTGCTGCTCAATGTGGATGCCGAGGTCACGAACACGGAGATCAGCAACTGCGCCTCGTACTGCGTCTATTGTTCGGGTGGCAAGCATTCGTTCATCCACTCGACGATAGCGTCCTATTTCGGCTATACGAACATCCGTATTCAGTCGGTGGGCAAGGAAGATGCCGCGGCGGTGTATATCGACAACCTGGACAAGGCGCAGCCTCATACCGCGACCTCGTTCTACAACAGTATCATCACCGGCTATCGCTCAAACCAACTGGTGGTGGCCACGCCGCTGGACCGCTATTACGAAGGCGCTTTCGTTGGCAATTATCTGAAGACGGACACTCTGCCGCTGCCTCACGCCGCAGACAACACCTACTGGCAGCAGACGGACACCATGCCCGTCTTCCGCAATGATTTCTACAAATACAAGGAATATGTCTATTATGACTTCCGGCTGGATTCGTTGAGTCCTGCCATCGGCATCGCTGACAGCCTGATAGCGCTGCCCTATCCGACCGATCGTGACGGTGTCTCAAGGGCGCTGGTCAAGCCTGATGCCGGATGCTATCAATATCTGCCTTGATCTGTTCGCGCAAGGCTTCCAAATTCTTGAACTGCCGCTCTTCCCGCAGGAATCGCATGAACTGAATGGTCATCGGCTGCCCGTACAGATCGCCTTTAAATGCCGGTATATGCACCTCAATGACACCTTTGGTGTCAATATTCACAAAAGCCGGCAATTCTGAATTTTGAATTTTTAATTTTGAATTTTTAATTTTCCCCACATACACCCCTGCCTTGGGGATGATCTGACACGGGTCATCGGGTTGTACATTGGCCGTAGGAAAACCGATGGTGTGTCCGATACCTTTGCCGTGTACCACAAGGCCTGTGAGGCTGTACGGGCGACCAAGCAGTTCATTGGCCACCGCTATGTTGCCGTTCTCCAGCGCCTGCCGGATCTCCGTGGAGGACACATGCCACTCACCGGCCACGAACTCGGGCATCGTCAGCACTTCGATGCCGCATTGCTCACCTACGCGCCGGTAGTCCTGCGGCTTGCGGAGCCGGTCCGAACCGAACTGATGATCGTAGCCCATCAGCAGCACCGAGACCTCGTACTGTGCCTTGATGCGCTCCATGAACTCCGCCGCCGTCAACGCATGAATATCCGCAAAAGGCAGTACCACGACCTCGGCATAAGTGCGCAGCAAGGCCTTGCGTTCGTCGAGCGTCGTGAGCAGTTGCGGCATATAATCGCTCTGCAGCACGGCACGCGGATGCACATCGAATGTGATGATCAGCGGCTCCATACCACGGGCATCAGCCTCCGAGCGCAGCTGCCCGAACAAGAACTGATGCCCTGTGTGTACGCCGTCAAAGAACCCTATGGTGGCTATGCGTTTCACTCCTCTTCGTAGTAGCCTTTCTGTATGCCGAATTGGAGTTCCGCATCCTGAATGAGCTGCACTTGTGTGGACGAAATAGCCCGTCCGGCCTTACGAACAGCCTCCAAGACGAAGTCCAGTTGCTCCGTTTCGTCCACTTCGCCGTCCAGATACTCCATTTCGCCGGAAGCGGGATCTTCGCGCAACAGGCCCTGTTTCTCCAGATAATCGTCCATCGAATCGAGCACAAAAAGGATGTCGTCTGCCGTCAGCTGACCACGGTCTTCGGCAGGAATACTCTTCTCAACAAAAGCGACCAATTCGCGCTCTTCGGGGTCCAAAAGACCCATTTCAATTGTGTTGTTTTCCATAAAAATTAGCAGTTTACGAATGATTTTTTCAAAATTATTTGCAAAGGTACGAATTTTTTTGTAATTTTGCAAAAATTTTTGAAAAAAAATGTCAGAATTAGTAAAAAGAAGCCTTTCCGGGGCCGTTTATGTAGCCTGTGTCGTAGGTTCTATCCTCTGGAACGAGTGGGCCTTCAGCGGTTTGTTTTTGTTCTGCTGCCTGTTAGGCGTGGACGAGTTTCATCGTTTGGTCAAGTCGTCCGGCAAGTTGCGTCTTTTCGCCTTTTTCGGCACATTAGTGCTGTGGGCCATGCTGTTCTGCATCGCCTGGCATCCCGAAGACGGCGGGGACTTCAAGGCGTTCGGCTGGGCGTTGGGCCTGGCGTATATGCCGATCATCGTCTGCGCCTTGCTCGACGAGATATGGAATCACTCGGAGCAACCGCTGCAGAACTGGGGCAATTTCCTCATCTCGCAGATCATGATCGCTCTGCCGATGGCCACGCTCATTTTCCTCTGCACTCTGGACTCTTGGCTGCTGCTGGCCCTGTTCGTGCTCATCTGGGTGAATGATACGGGTGCTTATTGCGTGGGCTCGCTTACCGCCAAAAGGAAGAAAGGAAATCATAAGATGGCACCGCATGTAAGCCCGAAGAAGAGTTGGGAAGGCCTGTTCGGAGGCTTCTTCTTCACCATACTCGGTGCGCTGATTTTGAATCATTTCAGATGGTTCGATGTGATTAGTATCAATCAATCCGGCCGCGTCATAGCTATCATCTTTGCGCTGTTAGTCAGTTCGTTCGGCACGCTGGGCGACCTGATGGAGAGCCTGTTCAAGCGCTCAATAGGCGTCAAGGACTCCGGCAAGTTCCTGCCCGGACACGGAGGCGTGCTTGACCGTTTCGACAGCGTACTGTTGGCCGGACCCATTATCACCGTTTATTGCTGGTTATGTTACTTCGCTGCGCCGCTCTTCTGAGTCGCTTGCCGCTGTGTGTGCACTATGCGTTCGCCGACGGTTTGCTCTTTCCGATAATGTACCATCTGGTGCGTTACCGGCGGCAAGTGGTGGCCAAGAACCTGCGCAATGCTTTTCCCGAGAAGAGCGACCGCGAGCGCAAGTCCATCGAAAGGGCTTTCTATCATCAGTTCTGCGACACGATCGTGGAAACCATCTATGGTTTCCGCATTAGTGCAGAGGAGATGAAGCAGCGCGTGGTGTTTGAGAATGCCGACGAAGTGGACCATGCGGCCAAAACGGCGGGAGGATGTGTGGTGATGTTGGCGCATGTGGGCTGCTGGGAATGGATGTCGTCCTGCCAGCAGTGGTTCTCGCCGGAAGTGCTGGAGCTCAATGTGTATCGCAAGGCCAAGCGTGAGAGTACGGACAAAGCGCTATTAGAGATACGCAAGAAGCGAGGCGGGGCCTATGTGGAGAAACAACGCCTGTTGCGGGAAATGGTACGCTATCGGGCAGAGAAACAGGCCATTGTCTTAGGTCTCATCGCCGACCAGAAACCGCGTCCGGAGGTTACGCGCACTTGGGTCTATTTCCTGCATCAGGAGACGGGCTTCCTGGACGGCGGTGAAGAGCTGGCCAAGCGTTTCAACTATCCCGTCTATGCCTTGACGGTCAAATGTCCGCAGCGAGGACACTACCAGTGCCGCTTTGAGCTGCTGAGCAACGATCCCAAGGCTACCGGACAAGGAGCCATCACCGCGGCCTATGCACGCAATCTGGAGAAGAACATCATCGAGCAGCCGGAACTATGGCTGTGGTCACACAATAGATGGAAGTGGAAAAGGAATTAAAAATTAAAAATTAAGAATTAAAAATTGAAGTGTAGTGTTATCATATTGAATTGGAACGGGGCAGAGATGCTGCGCCGGTACTTGCCTTCAGTCGTGGAGAGCATTCAGAAGTCAGCATTCAGCGTGCAGCTCATCGTGGCGGATAACGGGAGTACGGACAATAGTCCGGAGGTGCTCAAGCAGGAGTTTCCTGCTGTTCAGACCCTTGTGCTGGATAAGAATTACGGCTTTGCGGAGGGCTATAACCGCGCCATCTCATTGCTCACTTCTCAAAGCGAAGCGGCCACGCCTGAATACATCGTGCTCCTCAATAGCGATGTGGAGACGCCGATAGGCTGGCTGGACCCCCTACTCGACTACATGGACGCTCATCCGGACGTAGCGGCGGTGCAGCCCAAGATACGCAGTTGGGCACGGCGCGACGAGTTCGAGCACGCCGGAGCTGCCGGTGGCTTCATCAGCCGGCTGGGCTATCCCTATTGCCGCGGACGCGTGCTCTGGAAAGTGGAGAAAGACCACGGGCAATATGACACCGAGGCCGATGTCGATTGGACTTCGGGCGCGTGTATGTGCGTGCGTACGCAAATATATAAGGAGTGCGGCGGACTCGATGCAGCGTTCTTTGCCCACATGGAGGAGATCGACCTCTGCTGGCGTATGCGCAACGCCGGATGGCGTCTCGTCTGCCTGCCGCAGAGCACCGTCTATCACCTTGGCGGAGGCTCGCTCAGCTACGATAATCCCCGCAAGACCTACCTCAATCACCGCAACAACCTGCTCATGATCTATAAAAACAAACAACACCCCTACGGAGTGCTGTTTATACGTTTCTTCCTGGACTATGCGGCAGCGTTTCTCTATTTGCTGCAAGGTCGTCCGAAGAGTGCGAAAGCCGTGTTTGAAGCCCGTCGCGATTATCTTCGCATGAGAAAGTCCTATGACTAACGACCAACGACCAACGACTAACCTCTAAAACCCGAAACTCAACCCGCAGGTGAAGGTGAAATTCTTCCCTTGGTAGAAGGCCGGAGTATAGAGATTGAGGTAGTAGTCGGCCAACTCGTCGCCTGCCAATTCCATCGATGTGCCATCGGCGTTCCAGCCTCTGTTCTCACCCGGGATACGCTCACTCGTCGGCGCAAAGGCACGCGTGTTGTTGTAGCTGAAATCGATGTGCGCGTAGCAGTTGTTGAACACCTCATACACCGCACGGAAATTGATCTCGTGGTTTTGCCAAATCTTCTCGCTGAACGGTTTCTGGGCAATGATCGGCGTGCTTGTGTTGCGTTGTCCGGCTATGTACGCGCGCAGGTAGTCGTAAGCGCGGTACTTGGTGTCGCAGGTGTAGTCGAGCGTGAGACGCAGGCTGCGGGTCGGACGGTAAGCCAGCTGCACGAAGATACTCTGTGCGTTATCACCCATGTAATGCCCCATGTTGTAGGAGTTGGAGGTGAAGTTCAGCACCTCAATCGAGTGCGTGTAACAGGCTATGTACGAACGCATGAACTCGCCGCGCAGCGCCAGGCCTTTGACGGGCCAGCCGCTCCAGTTGAAACCCACGAGGTACGACACGGGATTATGCTCCGGATTATCCTTCTTGAGTCGCGCGAACTTGAACTCATCGAGGAAGAACGAGCCGTACAGGCGCAAGTGGTCGGTAGGCCGGACGGTGAGCGTGGCAAATGCCTGACTGTTCTGGTTCTCCGAGCCCAGGCCTTTGGTCAGCAGGTGGTCGAGCGACTTGAAGAACGCAATCGGTATGAAATACGCTGCCTGCACATTCCGCTCCGCATAGACGATCGAGTTACCGAACGAGAACTGTACATACTTGATCGGCATGAACGTGAACATGTTAGCAGCCATGAACTTGTTCGCCGGACGGTAATGGATCTTCGTCTCGCCTTCGGCGTAGTTCTCCACATAGTAATAGGTCGAATCAAGCACATTACTCGGCAGCCACGCATGGAAATAGTCGAACTGGAACCACTTGCAGGGTGTCAGTTGCAGCGTGACCATCGGCACGGCGGGATTGTGCGCCGAGAGGATGTTCGAGCTGTGCTGCGCGTCGCCCCATAGGATGCGCTCGCGTTGCACGCCTATGCTGCCCCACCAGGTGTAGAGCGAGATTCCTCCACGCGAATCGGAGAAATCGCCGCCGTAGTTAGCCTCTTTGTACTGCACGCCGGGCAGGTTGTTGAGGTACTGCGGTTTGGTCACTTTCGAGCCGTCAATACCCAGCCCGCTCCAGCTGTTGTCGCGCAGCGAACCCCATATGCTGAGGTGATGGGCTATGTCCATCTGTATCTCCGCGCCATACCAGCGGTGCATCAGCAACCCTTTCTTGTTGTAAGCAAGGTCCATGCCTAGGATAGGACGGAAGCGGAACTTGAAGATCTGGTCTTTGGTCAGTATGTGCAGGCTCGGGTCCGCCAGCGAGAGGTTGGACACGGATGTTATCCATTGGGTCACATGCTTGTGGCCGTAACTCGAATAGACGGGCAGCGCATTGAGTTCGAGCGCATAGTCCTGCATGTAGAACTGCAAGTCGTCCCGCTGCCGCTGATTGAGCAGCGTGTCCTTACGTTGCGCCTCCGCCAACAGCGATGCTATATGGTCACGGGTGTAAGGCTTGATGGCCGCATTGGACGAGATGATACCATCCGTCGTCAGCTCCTCCAGGAAGTCGTATATCTCCGTGTACTCAATCGCCTGCGGGATACGCTGGGCTTTGCTCGGAATAAAGAATAAGGAGCCAAGAATAAGGATTAATATGTCTCGCCTAAAATTCACTATGATTCCCCAATTCTTAATTCTTAATTTTTAATTTTTAATTACTTAGAGTACCGTTCGTTGAGCGCCTCAATCACTTCGTCGGTGATGTCGTAGCCTGCCACTTTGTTCATCAGCACGGCGTCGTTGATGATCAGGTGATAACGTCCGTCGCTGTTCAGTTCGCGCAGGTAAGCCTGTACGGAGTCTTGCAGCTGTTGGGTCAATTCCGCCTGCTGATTCATGAAGTCATTGCTCAGTTTCTGGCGCAAGTTCTCGAGGTCTTGCTGCTTAGCCATCAGTTGCTGCTCTTTCTTCTGCAGTTTGGCCTGCTCACTCTCAGCGCGCTCACGGCTGAGGAAAGCACCGGTCTCCACTTTCTTCTGGAAGTTGATCACATCCTGCTGGAAGGTCTCGTATTCCTTCTGGAATGCTTTGGCTTTGCTGTCCAGTTTGACCATCGACTCCTCGTACTGGGACATCAGCTGGTCCTGTGCCTCTACGGCCTGGGTGTAATGTTTGAGGATCGAGTCGGTGTTGATCACTGCGATAGGCAGCAGCTCGCCCTGTGCTTCCACTGCCTCACCGGGTTTCTTGGCCCAAGGATTGTACGTAAAGAAAAGAATAAACAAGGCAACGACACATGCTGCCAAAATCGATTCAACGATAATTGATGTTTTGTTCATAACTTATTTAAATAATGATTAATTAACAATGAATAATGAATATTTTTTATTTTTTTGGTCTTTTTGGACTAATATTTCTTAATTTTTCAATTTTCAATCTTCAATCTTCAATCTTCAATTGGGAACGCTTGCGTTCCTGCCGGTCTTGCGCGGCAGCACAATGAATGTTATCGGCTTTCATCCGTTCGTTGTCGCCTATGTGTTGCGAGCGGAACGCATGGTCTTTGCGCAGGATCACTCCCACGCACAGCAGCACCATCGCCACACCCAACACGCCTATTGCCAACACTATTGCCATCTCTTTGCCAACGCTATTCTGCGCATACTACTCCAAAATCGGCTGCAAATTTACTACAAATATTTGGAATACACAAGGATTTTACGGTAAAAATCAAATTTATTTGAATTTTTAGCGGGAAAATCGTTGTTATTCGCTCAAACGAGCGAACGGAAATTCGGCGGATTCCTTGTTTGCCGCTGCAAATAAGGGCGTGCCGAATTACAACAAATATTTGGAATACACAAGGATTTTACGGTAAAAATCAAATTTATTTGAATTTTTAGCGGGAAAATCGTTGTTATTCGCTCAAACGAGCGAACGGAAATTCGGAGGATTCCTTGTTTGCCGCTGCAAATAAGGGCGTGCCGAATTACTACAAATATTTGGCTTTTTTTTGCATATATGCAAATATTTCCGATAAATTCTGATATTTTCTGATAAAATCCAATGTAATCCGATATAAATGGCGTCCGTAGTCCCGTCTCAATTCATTCCCGATTCTTTGCCGAATCATGAAATAATCGTTCCGAACGAATGTAAGGAGAAGAACCGGACCATCACGGGACCAGATAATAACGACAAAATAAGCAGCATATAGGCAGAATATCAGAAACATCCATTTTTCCGCATTGAACAGTGTAATTGAAAATGCAAAATCCGCCTGTTTTCGTAATTTTTGAGGTAGCTGTAAGTTGCTTGTTATCAGGTCGTTATCAGGTGTTTACCAGGGTTAAAGTCTAGGATGACCACGGTTTAACCACGGTTTAACCACGGGAAGACCACTGTTATAGTTCTGTTTTAGTTGTTGTAACTCTAAAAGCGAGCGCAAAGGTACAAAAAAAATAAAAACACACAAATATTTCTGCCATTTTTCTTGCATATGTCAAAAAAAATTTGTACCTTTGCAGTCGATTTAGATAATTGCTATGGAAGACAATTTTGCTATACAACTTTTTGAAGGAAAGAAAGTTCGCATCGTGTGGGATGAAGAGCAGGAAAAGTACTATTTCTCCGTCGTGGATATAGTGCAAGTGTTAACGGAGAGCGACAATCCTCACGTTTATTGGAGAGTCCTCAAAAAGCGTCTGCATGACGAAGGAAATGAAACCGTTACAAATTGTAACGCTTTGAAATTGCCTGCGGCTGACGGCAAGAGACGCTTGACGGATGTTGCTGATTTACAGGGCATTTTCCGCATCATTCAGTCTATCCCGTCTAAGAAAGCAGAGCCGGTGAAACAATGGTTAGCGCAGTTGGGAGAACAACGCATCGACCAGATGATTGACCCGGAACTGACCTTCCAAATGGCCGTAGAAGATTATCGTAGGCAGGGCTATTCGGACAAGTGGATCAACGAGCGAATGCGTTCCATTGAAATGCGCAAAGAGTTGACCGACGAGTGGCAACGCGCAGGTATCACAGAGCACAAAGATTTCGCTATTTTGACAAATGTGCTTACTAAGGCTTGGAGCGGGATGACTACCGGTGAATACAAGCGCCACAAGGGACTTACAAAAGAGAACTTGCGAGACAACATGACCAATGTCGAACTCGCTCTCAACACCTTAGCAGAGGTGGCGACTACGGAACTTTCCCGTCAACGCAATCCCAAAGGCATGCTTGAAAGTCAACAAGCAGCACAAGCAGGTGGCAAAGTGGCAAAGAACGCACGTGAAGATTTGGAACGCCAATTAGGGCGCAGCGTCATTTCGTCTGAGAAGGCCTCCGATCATATTCATCCCATCGAAGAAGGAAAGGCACAAGAATTGCCGTTTGAGGACAAAGACGAATAACACAAAAAAATGTGTGACAGGTTGCAAAAATTGAAATAATCGTTCGAGCAGAGCGAGATAAGAACGATAAGATAATTTAGAGATATGGAAGGAGAAGTAGGTAAAACCCGCTTGGCTGAATACAAAGCCATCCGCAAGAAGGTTGACGCTAAAGCGGAGCGATTAACCAGAAAAGAACTAAACATGCCAAAAGGCGAGTGGTGGTTTGGCTCATGCCATACGTTCTGGAAGCACAAGAAGAACATCTTGCGTGAGGAGTACCACATGATCTGGCGCAGCCCGCAAGACCTCAACCCCGAAACTTGTTTTGATTAATAGTATATTTTGAAGTTAACTATGATACCAGCACAACAAGCAAAAGCAGCAAAAGAGTTTGCAGAGTTTTGGCAAGGTAAAGGCAATGAGAAAAGTGATGCGCAAGCGTTTTGGTTCTCGCTTTTACGGCAAGTTTTCGGTATGGAGAACCCAGAACAGAATATCGAAGTAGAGAAACCTGTTCCCCTTGACCATACATCTTTCATTGATGTCTATATCCCTGCCACAAAAGTACTGATTGAGCAAAAATCCATTGGCAAAGACCTCAATAAAGGTTATACCCAATCTGATGGGACTCCGCTCACGCCATACCAACAGGCGAAACGCTATGCGAATGAATTGCCTCGCCGAGAATACCCGCGCTGGATTGTTGTATGCAATTTTGCTGAGTTTCATATCCACGACATGGAACATCCGCACGATGAGCCGTACGTTGTTTTACTAAAAGACCTTGAAAAAGAATATAATCGGCTGCTATTCCTTGTTGAAGAAGGTAACGAACATCTTAAGAAAGAAATGGAAGTTAGTGTCAAGGCTGGTGCCCTCGTCGGTATCATTTATGACAAACTTCTTGAACAATACATTGAGAAAGATAGCGTAGCGACGCTCAAAAGTCTTAATATTCTTTGTGTCCGTCTTGTATTCTGCCTATATGCAGAAGATGCAGGATTATTTGGTAGTAAAACCGCTTTCCATGATTATCTCGCTCGTTATGAAGCGCGAGATATACGCCGTGCGCTGATAGACCTATTCCAAGTTCTTGACACTCCACCGGACAAGCGGGATCCGTATTTGTCCGAAGACCTAAAACGCTTTGATTACGTTAATGGTGGTTTGTTTAGCAACGACGTGACGGTTTGCGGCGGTGCGCCAATTATTCCGCAGTTCACCGACGAGCTCCGCACGCTTATTCTCGAAGATGCCAGCGCACACTTCGATTGGGCGGATATATCACCAACTATCTTTGGCGCAATATTTGAAAGTACCATCAACCCGGAAACGCGTCGTTCAGGTGGTATGCACTATACCACTATAGAAAATATTCACAGGGTCATTGATCCGCTTTTCTTGGATAAGTTGCGCGATGAGTTTGAATCTATCAAAGCGATTGCACAAGAGCGCCAGCAACGCCAACGTTTAGACGCTTTCCAAGAAAAACTGGCATCTCTCACTTTCTTCGACCCTGCCTGTGGTAGTGGAAATTTCCTTACTGAAAGTTACATATCTTTACGCCGTTTGGAAAATGAGGTCATTCTTCTGCGCAATAAAGGGCAAGCAGTAATGGGTGACATCGCCGATCCTATTAAAGTGGACATCCATCAGTTCTACGGCATAGAGATAAATGATTTTGCCGTGTCGGTAGCCACTACGGCACTTTGGATAGCGGAACACCAAATGCTCAAAGAGACCGCGAAATTAGTACAGTTCAATATTGAGCCGCTGCCACTCAAATCCTACCATAATATCCATGAAGGAAATGCCCTACGCCTCGATTGGTCTGAGGTCATCACACCCGACCGCCTCAACTTCATCATGGGTAACCCGCCATTTGTGGGAGCACGTTGGATGAATAAGGAGCAAAAACAAGATGTCCTTGATATCTTCAGTGCAAAATGGAGTGGCGTAGGTGACCTTGATTATGTTTGTTGTTGGTATAAAAAGTCGGTAGATATGATGTCTACTAATCCGACTATCCGTGCTGCACTTGTTTCTACGAACTCTATTACACAGGGTGGAGCAGTGACGAATTTATGGAAGCCTCTCTTTGAACAATACGGTATCCATTTCGACTTTGCTTATCGTACTTTCCGATGGGATTCCGAAGCCGATATCAAAGCTCACGTCCATTGTGTCATCATCGGTTTTTCTTCGTCTATTAGCCCCGAATCTAATTCGGGAAAGACAATCTACCTCTCCAACTTCCAATCCATTTCTGCATCTAACATTAACGGTTATCTCATGGACGCACCTAATGTGTGGATAGAAAAAAGAACGCATCCATTATCCGATGTCCCTGAAATTTGCTTAGGCGGTCAGCCGATAGATGATGGTAACTTTATACTCACAAGAGAAGAGAAAGAGGAGCTATTGCGCAAAGAACCACAAGCCGCCCCGCTCATCCGTCCGTTTATGATGGGTAAAGATTTTATTGAGCGCAAGCCGCGTTTCTGCCTATGGTTGCAAGACGCAAACCCTGCCTTGTTACGACAATGTCCTCTCGTATTAGAGCGAATAAATAATGTGCGAAAGTTCCGACTGAAAAGCAATCGGGAAAGTACATTAAAGGCGGCTGAAACGCCAACATTGTTTGGCGCTCCTTTTGAATGTAAAAGCAGTTATATCGCCTTGCCTAAAGTGTCTTCAGAAAAAAGGCGTTACATCCCTATTGACTACCTTCCCCAAGGGATAATCCCTGGTGATAAATTATTCTGCATGCAAGGCGCGACGCTCTACCATTTTGGAGTGTTAATGAGTAATGTACACATGGCATGGATGCGCGCTGTTTGTGGTCGTTTGGAAATGCGCTATAGTTATTCCAACACCATCGTCTATAACAATTTCCCATGGCCGACACCGACAGACGAGCAACGTGCCCGCATAGAGCAAACAGCACAAGCCATCTTGGATATCCGTGCTAAATATCCGAATTGCAGTCTTGCCGATCTCTATGATGATGTGACATTGACTCCTGAACTGAACAAAGCCCACCAAGAAAACGACCGTGCTGTCATGGCTGCTTATGGCTTTGATATTAAAATGTCCGAATCGGAGTGTGTAGCAGAGCTGTTCAAAATGTACCAAAAATTAGCAAAATAAATATATGACTATGGATAACACTAAAATTCCGAACTCAATCGCAGAAGCATTTGCCCTTCTGGATGCAAAACTGACGGAAGAAGAGATATCATGGCTGTGATGTAGTCGCGTAATTGAGAAAAACATTTAATTATGGAAGAACTCAAACAAAGAATCTTAAAAGACGGGATGGCCCAAAAAATAGGGGAACATCGTGCTGGTCAGCAGTTTCCTTAACCACCAGTTAGACCCCGAGCTGATGATGCATTGTGCGCAGGAGTTCGCACGTCTGTTTGCCAACCAAGGCATCAATAAGATCGTCACCATCGAGGCGTCAGGTATCGCTCCGGCAATCCTTTTAGGCTATATTATGCACCTGCCGGTAGTTTTTATAAAGAAGAAAATTCCGCTTAGCCGTATACCATACATCTACTTCATTAATACGTATGAATTTTTAAGAATAAATGTACGATTATTAAGAAAATATTTATATCGCTTGCGACATTAAAATATTTGTAGTAATTTTGCATCGCAAACGACATAAACAACGTTTGAGAGAATTATGAAAAGTTTATTAATTATATTACTTACAGTTATGAATATCTATGATTTTACGGTGCTGGACACCAAAAAGAATGAAGTCAAATTGGATGAGTACAAAGGCAAAGTCCTTTTAGTTGTTAATACCGCTACGGGCTGCGGATTCACACCGCAGTACGAGGCGCTGGAGAACCTCTACAAGAAATACCAGGACAAGGGTCTGGTGATCCTTGACTTCCCCTGCAACCAGTTCGGCGAACAGGCTCCGGGCACGGACGAAGAGATCGTTTCTTTCTGCCAACTCAAATACAAAGTATCCTTCCCGCAGTTCTCGAAAATCGAGGTCAACGGAGAGAACGAGAGTCCGCTCTTCACATACCTCAAGGAGAATGGTCCGGAGGAGAAATACGAAGGCGTGAAAGCCAAAGCTACCGCTACGATGCTCAAAGGCATCAGCAAGACCTTTAAGAAAGAGAATGACATCCGTTGGAACTTCACCAAGTTCCTTGTCGATCGCGAGGGTAACGTAGTGGGACGCTATGCGCCGACCACCAAACCCGAGGATATCGAGAAAGATGTACTCAAATACTTATAATTCCTTATTAGATTATATGTACGAGCAATTAAAATTAGATAACCAGCTTTGCTTCCGTCTCTACACGGCAGCCAGGCTCGTTACGAACATCTATCAGCCCTATTTTGCGCCGTTAGGAATTACCTATCCGCAATACCTGGTTCTGCTCGTGCTGTGGGAAAACGACAAGCAACCGGTGTGCGAAATCGGCAAGCGTCTGATGCTCGACACCAATACCATTACGCCGCTGCTTCAGCGGATGGAGAAGGCCGGACTTATCACACGTACACGCGGTAAAGAGGATACGCGCCAGCGCATCGTCTCGCTCACTCCCAAAGGAATGGAACTGCAAGAGCAGATGGTGAACATACCGGACTGCCTGAGCGATAAGATTACGGACAAAATAGGATCCGTAGATGAGATCGTTGCGATGATTCCCACACTCGATAAACTGATAGAAGGACTATCTAAAATACAAAAATAACTTAAATTTATACAATTATGACAAAAGAAGAAGCACTGAAAGGCCTGGCATATCTGGGCGCAGTATGGTTTGGAAACAGTAAACAACATTTCGCTTTCTCGGCGTACGACCGTCTGAACGGTTGGAACAAACTCGCCGACAAATGGAAAGAGGAAGCAGAGGAAGAGTGGGATGAGGCAGAAGAGGTTCTCAACCGCTTGGTAGAGCTCGGCTGCAAGCCGGCTGACCTGCAGGAAGCAATGAAGACCATCGAGTTCCCGTTCTACGACGATCCCAAACAGCAGATTGAGACCGACTACAACGCAGACGCAATCAAAGAACTCAGCGAACTGGCTGCTGCTTTCGCAGATGACTACCCCACCCAGAAACTCATCCAGAAATGGATTGACGGCGAGGTAGAGCACATGGCTTGGGAGAAGCAGTACCTCAACTACATCGACAAGCTGGGTTACGAGAACTTCTTAATTGAGATGATGTAATTATGGAAGCAGCAAAGAAAGTATTTGACTTCTTGGAGGATGCCAAGACCTTCTATCTGGCTACCGTAGAGGGTGACCAGCCGCGAGTTCGCGTGTACGGCGCACAGTTACTCTTTGAGGACAAACTGTACCTCATGTCTTTTGCACGTACTGCCGCAGCAGACCAGTTGAAAAACAACTGCAAGGCGGAGTTCTGCGCCTTCAAGGGCCAGACACTCCGTGTGGAGTGCAAACTCGTGGAGGATCCCCGTCCCGAGGTGAAAGAAGCCATGCTGGCGCACATGCCCTCCCTCAAAGCCGCTCTCGGCGACCACGGCGAGAATGCAGTCATGTGGGAGGTTAAGGACGCCACAGCCCGTTTCTACAAACTCATGGAACTGGTAGAAGAACTGAAGTTCTAATTAACAACATCAAACAGCGGCTCTGCCGCCAAACAACATCAAATTATTATGAAAGAGCAAGTTTTAGCTGCCATGCGTGCAGCAGGCAAGCCGGTTTCGGCTGGCGAAGTAACCGCCGCTCTCGGAGCAGACCGCAAAGAGGTGGACAAAGTCTTCGCTGAACTCAAGAAAGAAGGCGCCATCGTTTCGCCGGTACGCTGTAAGTGGGCTCCGGCTAACTAAGAACCCTGCGCCACCATCGCAGGCAAATGAATTTCTTTGTCGGGGGAAGGGCTCGGCTCTTCCCCTATTTTTTTGAATAATATGCAAATCAAATCCATTACTTTTTATGACCACGGTTTTATGACCCAACAGTGGGCGTTCGGTGGTCAGCACGATGCCGATAAATACGATGCTACTATCAAGTATCGCTCCGGCTTGTACAACTACCTTATCGACACCGGCAGTGAGGTGATTCTTGTGGACACAGGTCTGCCCGTAGGTTTTCCGGAAGCGGCTCCCAAAGAGAACGCACCGATTTACAGCGGACGTTGTGTGCAGGACTACATGGATGGTTTCTTGGCTCTTGGCTACAAGCCGGAGCAAGTGACCAAAATCCTCCTCACTCACCGTCATGCAGACCATAGCGGCGAGTTGAAGAGTTTCCCGAACGCTAAGATATATGTCAATGCAGACGAATTGGATGCCCAGGAATTGCAAGGTTTGAACAATATTGTGCCGGTACATTTTACAGACGGCGCGTACTACAATTTCCCGGAGAGCCAGAAGATAGCCGATGGTATCTATTTCATCAAAGCGAAAGGACACACCGACGGAAACAGCTTGATTATTGCCGAGAACGAAGGATTATTCTATATGTTCCAAGGGGACATCACCTATACGGATGAGGCATTGTATTTGAATCGTTTGTCTAGCTTCAACACCGCGTGGGAAGATGCTCAAGTAACGCTTGACCGCGTTCGGGAGTTTGTTGCAAACCATCCGACCGTGTACCTGTCCACGCACACACCGCTTGGACCGGAGAATCTGGCAGCTAAACGTGTAATCGACTTGGAAAACATGCCGGAACCGCTACCGATAGATGAGATTGTTTTTAAAGCTGAAACAGGCAAGTATGTCTGCTCCATCTGCGGGTTTGTATATGACCCTGCCGAGAATGACGGCGTTGCTTTTGAAGACCTGCCTGACGATTGGCGTTGCCCGCGTTGCAAACAACCCAAGTCCCGTTTCAATCCGGCATAATCATTATGGATTTACAAGGATATATGAGCGGAGCCATCCGCCGTATCATGGAGAAAGCCTACCGCAATGTGTTAGGCAATCCGCGCGAGGCGAAAACGGTCTTCCGCTTGCAGCAGATTTTCCTCAAATCGGAAAGTCGGCGTAAGAGCGTGGCGAAGGAAACAGGTATTGATGTCCCGCCATTCCTCATTTGCAGTATCTCCACCGAATGTAACCTTTCCTGCAAAGGTTGCTATGCCCGTGCTAACGGCATAGCCGATGACCCCGGAAAAAGCCAGCGTCCTACCCTCACACCGGAACAATGGCGCGACATCTTCACCGAGGCAGCATCGCTGGGTATCAACTTCGCCCTGTTGGCTGGAGGTGAACCAATGATGCGCAAGGATATCTTGGAAAAAGTAGCGGAAGTGGAGGACATGATTTTCCCGATCTTCACCAATGGTACACTCATCGGTCCGGCATATATCGCTTTCCTTAAAGAGCATCTCAATCTCATTCCTGTTATCAGCATCGAGGGTGCGGAACATGGCACGGACACACGGCGTGGCGCAGGTATCTACCGTCGCGCGATGATGTCCGTTGAGAGTTTGCACGCGGAGAAACTGTTCTTTGGTGTCAGTATCACCGTCACGACGGAAAATTTCGCGCTGGTCACATCTGACGAGTATGTGGATCACCTGCGCGAGCTCGGTTGCAAACTCATCATCTACGTCGAGTATGTGCCTACTGAGCCGGGTACAGAACATCTGGCTTTCGGCGATGCCGATTTGGAGCAGATGGAAGCCGTGCAAGCGCATCAGCGTGAGCGTTATCACGATGTGATCATCATCTCTTTCCCCGGTGACGAGAAGCACATGGGCGGTTGCTTGGCTGCAGGACGCGGATTCTTCCATATAGGTCCTGACGGTAGTGCCGAGCCATGCCCGTTCTCGCCCTACAGCGACAGCAACGTGCTCACGCTT
>JAFSKL010000005.1 GCA_017448985.1 Paludibacteraceae bacterium | reverse complement strand
AGGCCGTTTGGGACCGTGCTCACGATCTGAACAAGATCTCCGCGGACCAGGCTGCGTTCCTCGCGCAGAAGGACACGCCGGGTGGCAAGCGCACCATGAACGCCTACCTCTGGAAGCTGGAAGGCGAAGCCTACGACGCGAGCCACTAATCGCGCCGCTGGAGCGGAAAGGGACCCGAAATTTGAGGTCTCTTTTTCGTGTTTTTTTTACATTTTCTTGCGTATGTCATTTTTTTGTTGTTATCCCCATTTATGGTTAAATTTGCCGAAAAAATCGGAAATATTTGCATAATTCAAATATTTTTTGTACCTTTGCGCCCGATTTAGTCCAAGGGTACATGGTAAATGACTAAATGGTAAATGGTTTTATGTACAAGTCATCGGATAAAATATGCGATTTGATGTCGCACGAAGAGGATGCGATACAGATCATCAGCCGTTTCGGACTCGAGATGGGCGTGGGGGACCAGACGATAGAACAAGTCTGTGCCACACATGGGGTGCATACGCCTACTTTCTTGGCGGTGGTGAATTTTAAAGTTTTTAAGGATTCAGGAATCAGGAGTCAGGAGTCAGGATTTAGAAATCAGCCCTCAGACATCGATATACCGACCTTGCAGCGGTACTTGCAGAACTCGCACACCTACTTTCTGGATTTCCGGTTACCGCGTCTGCGCAGGGCATTGATAGAGGCTATTATTCCTGCGGATCCGACGACGAAGATACCCGGGCTCATCCTGCGTTGCTACGATGAGTTTGTGGAGGAGATACGCACGCATATCGATCACGAGAATGCCGGTCTGTTCGACGAGCACCAGCACGACGACCAGCGGATCACCGACAAGCTGACGGAGATCAAGAACCTGATTATTAAGTACTATCCGACGCAGTCGGAAATGGAAAATGGAAAATGGAAAATGGAAAGTGGAAAGCCTTTGGCTATCAACTATCTGCTGATAAGCGTCATGTCCGACCTATGGCATACGGAGCAGGATTTTGCGGACCATTGTGCCATAGAGGATGAGATATTGCGACCGGCGCTGAAGAGACAGATGATTAAAGGTGAAAGGTTAAAGGTGAAAGGTGTAAGCCCGCAGTCGGAAGAGTTGTCGGAGCGGGAAAAGGATGTGCTGATACAGGTGGTGCGCGGACTGAGCAACAAAGAGATAGCGGATGTGCTGTGCATATCCCAGCATACGGTCATCTCCCACCGCAAGAACATAACCCGTAAGCTGAATATCCACTCCACGGCCGGACTCACCATCTATGCCATCGTGAACAAACTCGTTGACCTCAATACCCTCGAATAATGAAACGCCTTGCACTCTATATAACCCTGTTGCTTGTGCTCGCGCCCGCGTACGCGCAAGACACGACCGACTTCCGGATAGAGGAAGTAACGGTGGTGCAGCGCAAGAAAGGCAAAGTGAAGAGCCGGACGGAGGCGTTCGATACCGAGAAGATCAACAGCGAAGAGCTCTGCCGTGCCGCATGCTGCAACCTGAGCGAGGCGTTCGAGACCAACGCTTCGGTGGATGTGGCCTATTCGGACGCTGCCACGGGTGCCAAGCAGATACGCTTGCTCGGACTGAGCGGTACTTATGTGCAACTGATTCAGGAGAACACACCGGCGGTGCGCGGCCTGGCGCAGAACTTCGGACTGGAGTACATACCCGGACCGTGGATGAGTTCGATCCAGGTGAGCAAAGGTACGGCGTCGGTCGTGAACGGATACGAAGCCACCACGGGACAGATCAATGTGGAGCTGCTCAAACCCCAGTTGCAGAACCCGCTCTCGCTTAACCTGATGGTCAACTCCGAACTGATGGCGGAGGCGAATATCATGGGAGGATGGGAGATAGGGAAAACCCCTCTCCGGCTCTCCCCTCAAGGGAAAGGGAAAGGTGGAAGGCTCTACACCGGCATCTTGGCGCATTACGGGGGCAGTTTCATGGCGATGGACGGGAACCACGATTCATTTGCAGATATGCCCAAAGTGCAGAACGCAAATGTGGCCAACCGCTGGGTGTACAGGCACGGCGATTATACGTTCCAGGCTTTCTTGCGCGGACTGTACGACCGTCGTCGCGGTGGGCAGATTATGGGTGAGCAGCATTCCGTATTTGGTAATCATCCTTACCTCATTAACCTCAACACCTGGCGTGTGGAGGGATTCTTCAAGAATGGTTATGTCTATGACCCCGAGAGCGGTTCGTCGGTGGCGGTGATAGCTGCCATCAGTTACCATAACCTCGATAATCTGTATGGTATGCGCCAATGGCAGGCCAACCAACTGAACGCGTATGTCAATGCGATGTGGCAAGGCAACTTCGAAGGCGGCGGCGAGGTGGACAATGACCATCGTCTCACCGCAGGAGTGTCGGTCAACTACGACCGATACGAGGAAGGGCTCACTTTTCATCAGTCCGTATTCAGTAGTTTAGGGCCAACAGTTTTCAATTTCGACCGTTGGGAAGCGGTGCCCGGTATCTTCGCGGAGTATAACCTCAAGTACGACGAGCTGTTGTCGTTGGTGGCGGGTGTGCGGGCTGACTACTCGACACGTCACGGTTTCTTCGTCACACCGCGTATGAACATTCGTTACACACCGTTCGAATGGTGGACGCTGCGTGGGAGTGTGGGGCTCGGTTACCGCAGTCCGAACCTGCTGGCGGACAACGCGTTCATCCTGCCCTCGTCGCGCGAACTGCATTGGACGGACGACATCAAGCAGGAACGGGCACTGAACACGGGTCTCTCGACCACCTTCTATATACCGCTCGGCAGCAAGGAACTGCAACTGAGTGCCGAGTACTACTACACGCATTTCATCAACTCGCTCATCGTGGATATGGACCATGACCCGCACGCCGTGTATGTCTATAACCAGACGGACATAGCAGGGGCCCGTTCGTTTGCCCATTGTGCGCAAGTGGAGGCGTCGATGGAGGTGCTGCGCGGTTGGACATGGACCGCAGCTTTCCGTTGGACGGATGTGGAGCAGACGACCTATAACGCCGCTACCGAACGGTACGAGGTGCGACCCAAAGCGCTCACCAACCGCTTCAAGGGCGTGATCACCACCAGTTACCAAACGCCGCTGAAGAAATGGCAGTTCGATGTGACGGCGCAGTTCAACGGCATCAGCCGTATGCCCGACGGGTTCGTGTTCACGGGTGACCTCAACGGCGGGTACGGTACGGCCAAACCGCTCACATGGTACCCGCAACTGATGGCGCAAGTGACCAAGTACTTCCGCACCTGCAGTCTCTACCTCGGCGCGGAGAACATGACCAATTTCCGGCAGGACACGCCGATCATCGGTAGCTTCCAACCGTTCGGACCTGACTTCGATGCGTCGATGGTCTGTGGCCCTACCACCGGCTGGAAAATCTATCTCGGATTTAGGTACGATCTCGAAAAGCCGGAAAACTAGTTCACTAGTCAACTAGTCAACTATCAACTGAAAAACGAACACACACAATACAATGAAAAAGATTTTTACTTTTGTCCTCGGGTGCCTGATGGCAACGAGTATGATGGCACAAGGCGCCAAAGAAGCGTACACCGTCTTTGATGCGGCCGGTAAAAAACTGACGTACTATTACGATGACCAGAGAGAAAGCCGCGAAGGAATAGTCGAGCTGCTCAGCAATGAGAACCGTTGGTATGATTATTACAAGCAAGTCACTGTGATTGTGATAGACGAGTCGTTCAAGGACTACACGCCGACGGTTGGATGCGGGATCTTCTACAACGATAATAACTGGTGTTGCTTCCTCAATGCAACCTCTATTATCAATATTAATAACATCAACACCAGCGAGATGACGGATATGTCGCACATGTTTGATGGTATGAGCAACCTTTATTCTCTGGATCTATCCACTTTCCAGACGGATAAAGTGACCGACATGAAGAGTATGTTCCTCGGCTGCAATATGCTAAAATATCTTAACCTGCGTTCGTTCGACACCAAGAATGTGGTGAATATGAGTGCTATGTTCCTAAACTGTAATGCGCTGGTGGACTTGGATTTGTCACGTTTTAACTTTTCGAAAGTGCTCACCATGTATAGCATGTTCTATATGTGTACGAAATTGAAACATATCAACATGTGCAACGCCAAGCCGTCTGCGCTGCTCAATGCAGCCGCTATGTTCCGGAACTGCAGCGAATTAGAGACTATTTATTGCGACGAGGACTGGACCACGTATCCTTGGATCACGAATAAAACCGACATGTTCACGGATTGTCCGAAGTTGAAAGGGACGATCGGTAAATTCACGCCCAAGCCGGCGATGAGCTATGCCCTCTATGACGGAGACCATACCGTGACCTATTATCACGACAAAGACTATGACCAGTACCGCGAGAATATAGTGATGCTTCCTATCAATACGGACCAAAGTTACGCGTTCTCGGCATTTTCAGGGAAAACCGCCAAGCTTGTCGTTACCCCGTCTTTTGCGTCTTCGGATATGACGGAAGCAGGGTCTACATTTAATGGTCCCTTTAGTGGCATAGAAAATTCTTATTACAACGTTACCGAAATTGAGGGCTTGCAGCACATCAACACCAAGACGATGACTTCATTGGATGGCCTTTTCAATAATATGAAAGCTCTCCCAAAGGTCGATCTGACCGGTATGGATTTGTCGCCTGTAACCAAAACAATGTATATGTTTCAGGGTTGCGAGTCCCTGACCACTATCTATTGCACGCAAGATTTAAGTGTTATTTCCGGGAGCAATTCTTCACTTATGTTCTACGGTTGCAAAAAGTTAGTCGGTTGTGCCGGCACTACCTATAGCGAGGCACATATAAACTCCGAATATGCCCATGTGGATGAGGGAGAAGGCAATCCGGGTTATTTCTCCACGCTGCCGGAACTGTATGGCGTTCTTGACGAGACCACACTCACCCTCTATTACGACAGCAAAAGACTCCAAAACGGCGGTGTGGTCGAGTGGTGGAATGAGACTTCCATTTCCGGCGTTGCTACCAAGGTCATCGTCGATGAGAGTTGTAGCGAGGCCAAAGTGACCAGTATGAACCGCTGGTTCGACAATTTCAGCGAACTGGACAGCATCATCGGCCTCAACAACATCAACACCAGCAAGGTCACGGACATGAGTTACCTCTTCTTCTCGTGTACAAAACTGTCCTACCTCGACTGGGACCCGACCGACATGCATGCCGTGAAGGATATGAGTTATATGTTCTACGGCTGCCAGTGGCTATTCGACTTGGACCTGAGCCACCTGACCACTTCGAGCCAGTTGAACTCCACGTCGTGTATGTTCTTCGGCTGTAGTTCTTTGCAGACTCTGCGCCTGAGCGATAAGTTCAATACCGAAGGCGTGACCTCCATGGGTAATATGTTCCGCGACTGTCATTCACTCGTCGTCTTCCCGGTGGAGAATTTCGAAGTGGACAACGTGACATTTATGGACGCTATGTTCCGGAACTGCTACAATCTCGGCGTATTGGATCTGTCCAAATGGCATCCATCTGAACTCAAATTTGCGGATAGCATGTTCGAGAATTGCTACGACCTGACTACTGTCGATCTCTCCTATTTCGACATGACGAACATAGAGTCGGCTTCCGATATGTTCCGGGGCTCCTCTTCTCTCAAGTATATCATCTGTAAGTACGACTGGAGCGGCATAGCGGGCTTGAGCACTTCGGACAATATGTTCCTGGACTGTGCGTCTCTGGTGGGCGGTGCCGGCACACCGTACAACGAAGGACACGTGAACTACTCCTGGGCTCGCCTCGACAAAGGCGAAGGCAATGAAGGCTATTTCTGTGAGGACATACCGCTGCTCTACGGTGTTGCATCCGACGAGGGCAAAACGCTCACCCTCTACTACGACGGCAAAATGGTGGAGAATGACGGCATTTACTACTGGTATAGCTATAGTGATTTCTCCATCAGTGAGAATATCACCAAAGTGGTGCTCGACCCGTCCGTCAAAGATGCGCGGCCAACGAGCACGAGGAGTTGGTTTTACACATGGTCAAAACTGGAGGAGATCGAGCACTTGGACTATCTGAATACCTCTGCCGTGACCGACATGTCGTTCATGTTCAGCCATTGCTACAATTTGAAAGCCATCGATGTGAGCAACTTCAAGACAACGAACGTGACGAAGATGGAAGATATGTTCGAAGATTGTTCCGTGGAGGCATTGGCGCTGAGCAGTTTCGACACGCACAATGTGACCGATATGTCCGGTATGTTCTCCGGATGTAGCGAGTTGACAGATCTCTCGCTCTATAATTTCAATACCGGCAACGTGACAGACATGGGGTTCCTATTTGATGGCTGCAAACGTTTGAAGAATCTGGATGTCAGCCAGTTTGACACACATAGTGCGACTGAAATGAGAAAAATGTTCTGGGACTGCGAATCGCTGACAACGCTCGATGTACGGAATTTCGACATGAGCCACGTAATGGATATGTCCGGGATGTTCGGGGCCTGCAGTGCCTTGGTGTACATCGTCTGCGATCAGGACTGGAGCGAACTCGAAGCGGAGTCCGATGATATGTTCGCGGGCTGTACGAGCCTCTGCGGCGAAGGGGGCACCAAGCTTCCTGCAGGTATGTTCATTGACGCCGAATACACAAACAAGACCTTTGCCCGTCCTGACGGAGGCATTGACCACCCGGGCTATTTCTGCACGCACATCCCCGAACTCTATGCTTTCGCGTCCGACGGAGATAAGACGCTCACCCTCTACTACGACACCAACCGGGAGTTGAACAGCGGAATAACCCTGTGGTATAGCGATGAATACCGCAACAGCGTGACCAAGATCGTGCTCGACACCAGTATGGTCTTCTATCATCCGATAGACATGAGTTTCTTCTTCTATGGCTTCAAGGAGCTCACGGAGATAGAGCATATCGACTATCTCTACACCGGAGATGCGGTCAACATGATGATGATGTTCTACGGCTGCGAGAAACTCACATCGCTCGACCTCAGCCATTTCGACACGCACAACGTGAATGCCTTCGCGGCAATGTTCAATGGCTGTAAGGCCCTGCAATCCGTTGACCTCAAGGCCTTCGATTTCTCGCTGGCAAGCGACCTGTCGGAGATGTTCTCCGGCTGTACGGCCTTGGAGACAGTGGATCTGCGTACATGGCATGGTTCGGAACTGTCGCTCATGTTCGCCCGTATGTTTGATGGCTGCTCCGCGCTGAAAAACATCTTCTGGTATGCCGACTGGACATCGATCGACCCGTCTCTCTGCGAAGATATGTTCAAAGGCTGTACGAGCCTGGTGGGCGACCAAGGGACTGCCTTCTCCGACAGCCATGCGGACAATAGTTGGGCACGGCTCGACGAAGGCGCCGGCAGCGAAGGATACTTCCGCTTATTCGACGCCAAGGAGGTGTACACCGCCTACGATGCTACTACCACCACGCTCTCCTTCCGCAACGATAACCTCCGCTACTTCCTCCCATCCGTGATCTACGAGGATCTGGATGTACGTGGATACAAACACGACTACAACGATGATGTTACGAAAGTGGTGTTCGACGAGTCGTTCGCCGAAGTGCGACCGACTGATCTCACCAACTGGTTCTACGACCACTCCAAGCTGGAGACCATCGAAGGAATCGAGTTCCTCAACACATCCGAAGCAACGAAGATGCGCTACATGTTCAGTTCCTGTGGTAAATTGGAGTCGCTCGACTTGCGGCATTTCGACATGAGCCAAGTAACGGATGTAAGCGGTATGTTCGCTTATTGTGATGGCTTGAAGACCATCCTCTGCGACGACAACTGGAGCAAGCGAGCCAACATCGAGAAATCAGGAGATATGTTCAAAATCTGCAACGCGCTCGTCGGCGGCAAGGGAACGGCCTTCGACAACGCAAATCCTAAAGATATCACCTATGCCCGTCCTGACGGCGGCGAGAAAGCACCGGGTTACTTCACCGGTCAGTTCAAGTGTACCGTGACGCTCAAGGCAGAAAACGGAAAGATAGAGGTGGCAGAGACCGAGATCGACCTCGACGCCGTGCCCGAAGGCACGACGCTCCACCTGACCGCAGAGCCTGATTTCGGATATGGTTTCGTCAACTGGTCCGACGGAGTGACCAAACCCGAACGCGAACTCGTTGTCACTTCCGACACCACTGTCACGGCCAACTTCGTTGTGCAGTTCTTCACCCTTACCGTCAAAGTGACACCCGAAGAAGGCGGTGTCTGCTTAGTGGACGGACTGAGCAAGAGCAATACCGGACCGTACATGGCCGAATTTACGCTGGAGGCTATCCCCAATGAGGGCTATGAACTCGATGCGTGGTACGACAGCGAGGAGAAACTGGAAGAGACATCCACCAAGATCAACTGTGTTCTCTATGGCGATATGACCATGACCTGCGCCTTCAAGAAGACATACCCCACAGGAATCGAGGAAGGTACAATGGACAAGGTACAAAGTACAAAGGTGCTACGGGAGGGTCAACTCTATATCCTCCGCAACGGCCGTCTCTATGACGCTACAGGTAAACTAGTCCACTAGTCCGCTAGTAAACTAGTCGACTAGTCAACTATCAACTGACAACTAAATAAAATAATATTATGGAAAAACAACATCTTTTAGCTGCGTTTGCAGACAAGTTCGGCGGAGAAGGCACCGTGTTTGCCTCGCCTGGTCGTATCAACCTCATCGGTGAGCACACCGACTACAACGGCGGTTTCGTCTTCCCTGGTGCCGTGCAGCAAGGTATCATGGCGGTCATCCGTCCTAACGGCACCGACCTCGTTCGGGCGTTCTCGCTCGACCTCAACGAGTACGGCGAGTGGCCGGTCAATGACCCCAAAGGACCCGAAGAGACCTGCCTCCGTTTCGTCTATGGCGTGGCACGCGAACTGATCGAACGGGGCGTCGAGGTAAGCGGTTTTGACACCGTCTTTGCCGGCGATGTGCCCCTCGGAGCAGGTATGTCGTCTTCTGCAGCACTCGAGAGCTGCTTTGCGTTCGGACTGAACGACCTGTTCCACGGTACAATCTCCAAATGGGATATGGTGCTTGCCGGACAGGCTACCGAGCATAAGTACATAGGCTGCAACTGTGGTATCATGGACCAGTTCGCTTCCGTCTTCGGACAGGCAGGCAAACTGATGCGTCTCGACTGCCGGAGCCGTGAGTTCGAGTATTTCCCCTTCGAGCCCAAAGGTTACCGGCTCGTGCTCGTCAACTCTTGCGTCAAACATGAACTTGCCGGTTCGCCCTACAACGACCGTCGCCGGTCGTGCGAGAAAGTGGCTGAGGCTATCCAAGCCCTCCATCCAGAACGCAAGATAGAGACTCTCCGTGACTGTACATGGGAGGACTTAGAAGAATTAAAAATTAAAAATGAAAAATTAAAAATTACAGCCGAAGATCTGCAACGTGCTACGTTTGTGCTCGGCGAGAAAGACCGCGTCCTCGCTGTCTGTGATGCACTCGTCAAGGGTGACTACGAAGAGGTGGGACGCCAGATGTACCGCACACACGAGGGCTTGAGCCGTGAGTACGAGGTGAGCTGCGAGGAACTCGACTTCCTCAACGATATCGCCAAAGAGTGCCGCGTCACCGGTTCGCGTATCATGGGTGGCGGTTTCGGCGGATGTACCATCAACCTCGTCAAGGACGAACTGTACGATGCCTTCACACGCCGTGCCGTAGAAGCCTTCGAAGCCAAGTACGGCCACAAACCTATCATCATCCCCGTTGTCATCGGTGACGGTTCACGAAAAATCGACTAGTCCTCTAGTTGACTAGAAGACTAGTTGACCATCAAACATCAACCGCTATGTTATATACCCTTTCCAACGGCCGCTTGCAGGCCCAGATATCCACTTACGGAGCCAAACTGACCCGTCTCCTCGTGCCGAACGATCAAGGTGAGGTCAAAGATATCGTCCTTGGTTTTGCCTCGGAGGACGAGTGGCGCACCAAAGAGACCTACTTCAACGCCATCATCGGCCGTTGTGCCAACCGCATCAAAAACGGTCGGTTCGTTCTTGACGGTAAGTCCTACCAACTGCCTGTCAACAACGGCACCAACTCTCTCCACGGCGGCCTCCACGGCTTCAACGAGAAAGAGTGGGAAGTGGTCGATCAAACTCCCTCCCTTGAGGGGAGGGCAGGGGAGAGGTTGTGCTTGCACTACCGCTCCGCCGATGGCGAGGAAGGCTATCCGGGTAACCTCGATATTTGGGTGACCTACGAACTGACCGATGACAATGCGCTCTCCATCTCCTACGAGGCCAAGACCGATGCGCCGACCATCGTCAACTTCACCAACCACGCCTATTTCAACTTGAACGGCGAGGACTCACCTTCGGTGCGCAACCACTTGCTGCAGGTCTTGGCGGACGCTTACACACCCTTTGACGACACCGCTTGCCCCACCGGTGAAGTGCTGCCCGTCGAGGGTACACCCATGGACTTCCGCCAACCGACCCTCATTGGCGATCGTATCGACCTCCCCTTCTTTGCTCCCGGCCGTGGCATTGACAATAATTGGATATTACAATCACCTCCCTCCCTTGAGGGGAGGGCCGGGGAGAGGTTCCCTCAACTTGCCGCTGTGCTGCAAGCCTCCGGTCGCACTATGCAGGTTCTCACTACCTGTCCGGCGTTGCAGGTCTATACCGGCAATTATGTGGAGGAAAATATCGGCAAGAGCGCTACGCTCTACCGGCCCCAGAACGCCGTTTGTCTCGAGACCCAGAATGTGCCCGATGCCATCAATCATCCTAACTTCCCGTCACCCGTCCTCCGTCCCGGAGAGGAGTTCCGGCAACAAACCATCTATCGATTTATATAAATGACCAACATAATGAAAAAATCAATTCTTGTAGCGTGTGTTGTGTTCCTTTCCGTGGCGACCTCTTTCGCTGCTTCGGTTACCTATTCAGCCGATGACAACACCATCTTCCCGAATCCCGAACGGGGATTTATCACGATGCTCGAAGGACATCTGACAGCCAAGAAACCTTATGCCGTCAAGGGAAAGGAAAGCACTTTGGACGACCATATGAACAAAGACGGGATCTCCATTGTGCTCGTCCATTATTACCTGGAGAACTTCCGTAACTCGTCCACTTTGCCCGACGAAGTGCTGAACGGTTTTGACGAGGATATGCAGGTGTTGCGCAACAAAGGTCTCAAGGCCATTCTGCGTTTCTCCTACATCAACACCACTTATGTGAACGGCAAAGGTGAGGATTCGGCAAAGGACGCTCCGCTCGATATTGCCAAGAGCCATATCAGTCAGTACAAGAGCCATTGGCAGGCTAACGCTGATGTCATCTTCGTCTTCCAGGCCGGATTCATCGGTGCGTGGGGCGAGTGGTACTATACCGACAATTACGGGAACCAGCAGAGTACGATGAACGAGAGCCGCAGGGCCTTGGTCGATGCCCTTTTGGAAGCCGTGCCCGGTGACCGTTGTATCCAACTCCGTACACCGCTTTTCAAGACCGGATATGTGGGAACGACCGATCCGTTGACAGCCGAAGAGGCTTATACGGGCACCGCCAAAGCGCGTCTGGCACACCATAATGACGCTTTTCTCGAGCGCTGGGGTGACATGGGCACCTACGAAGACACGGCGACGCAGAAACCCTATATAGCACAAGAGACGCTGTATGTGCCGCTTGGAGGCGAGTCGTGTATCCTCGATGAGTCGGTAGCTGCGGCCAATGCTACCTATGCACAGACGACAGCGGAGATGAACCGGTTGCACTGGACCTTTATCCAGAACGGCTACGCGCCGTTGATCACCAATCGTTGGCGCAATGACGGCACATTCGACGAACTGAACCGCAGGATGGGTTACCGATTCCAGTTGGTGAACGGCAGTTACAGCGACGAAGTAGAGGCCGGCGACAAGCTGTCGGTTGAGATGCAGATCCGCAATACGGGCTATGCACCGCTGTACAACGAACGCCACGCATACATCGTACTCAAAAACGCCAAGCGCAGTTACCGTTTCCCTCTCGATGTTGACCCGCGTCGGTGGGCACCTAATGGAGAGGTGGCCACTATCAATGAGCAGATCACTATACCCGAGAGCATCGTGTCCGACACCTACGATCTGTACCTCTGTCTGCCCGATGCCTATACTTCGTTGGCCGATGATCCGCGCTTCGCCGTGCGCTTTGCCAACAAGGACATCTGGGATGCTGCTCTCGGTATGAACCGCCTCAATGCGTCGGTTATCATCACCGGCGGACAGGAACCGCCTGCTAATGAGGCGATAGACAATACATCAGCTGAGGTGTTGAACGGACAGGCGTTTGACCTGCTTGGGCGTCCCGTGGACGATTCGTACCAAGGCATCGTTATACAAAACGGAAACAAACATATCCGATAAATGGTAAATCGTAAATGACCAAATCGTAAATATCTTTATGTCTTTACAATGTGGAATAGTAGGGCTGCCCAATGTGGGTAAATCGACCCTTTTCAACTGTCTGAGTAATGCTAAAGCGCAGAGCGCCAACTTCCCGTTCTGCACCATTGAACCCAATGTGGGTGTGATCACCGTGCCCGACGAAAGGCTCATCAGACTCGGCGAACTGTGTCATCCGGAACGGGGTATCATCCCGACGACCGTGGAGATAGTGGACATTGCCGGGTTGGTCAAGGGCGCGAGCAAAGGCGAGGGACTCGGCAATAAGTTCCTGGCCAATATTCGCGAGACGGACGCCATTATTCATGTCCTGCGCTGCTTCGACGACGAGAATGTGGTACATGTGGACGGTAGCGTTAACCCTGTGCGCGACAAAGAGATCATTGATGCCGAGCTGCAGCTCAAGGACCTGGAGACGGTAGAAAGCCGTATTGCCAAGTGTGAGAAAGCGGCCAAAGCCGGTGGTGACAAGAATGCCAAACTGCAATTAGAGGTGCTCGTCAAGTACCGTGAAGCGCTTTCGCAGGGACGCAACGCCCGTACTGTGGAGTTGGCCAACAAAGACGAAGAGCAGGCGGCGCGGGACCTTTTCCTGCTGACCAACAAGCCTGTGATGTATGTCTGCAATGTGGATGAGGCTTCGGCTGTCACCGGCAACGCGTATGTGGAGCAAGTACGCGAGGCTGTCAAGGATGAAGACGCGCAAGTGCTTGTTCTCGCTGCCAAGATAGAAAGCGAGATAGCCGAACTGGAGACTTACGAAGAGCGGCAGATGTTCCTCGAAGAGCTTGGGCTCGAAGAATCCGGTGTCAATCGCCTCATCAAAGCCGCATATGCGCTGCTTAACCTCCGTACTTTCCTTACTGCCGGAAGCGATGAAGTGCGTGCGTGGACTTTCAAGGCGGGCGCCAAAGCTCCGCAATGTGCCGGTGTCATCCATACGGATTTTGAGCGCGGATTCATACGTGCCGAAGTGATCAAATACGCCGATTTCATCGAGCTTGGCGGCGAAGCACAATGCCGAGCCGCCGGCAAACTGTCCACCGAAGGCAAGGACTATCTCGTGCAGGACGGTGACATTATGCATTTCCTTTTTAATGTATGATAGAGCAATTGTTAGCATATGGCCTTTGGGTGGCCATCATCTTCATTATCTTCGGTTTTGTCGCACTGGTTAAGGGTGCGGACTGGTTAGTGGACGGTGCATCAGCTATCGCCAAGCAGTTCGGTATATCCGATCTGATTATCGGCCTGACTGTCGTGGCTTTCGGTACTTCAATGCCGGAGTTTGTGGTGAATATGGTGTCTGTGGCGCAAGGTTCTACCGACCTTGCTATTACCAATATACTCGGTTCGAACATCATCAACACCTTCGTTATTCTCGGTCTCACCGCACTCGTTTATCCGATTGTGTCGCAGAAACGAGCCCGTGACTTCGATATACCACTGTCTATAATTGCAGGATTGGTTGTTCTCGTATTTGTGGCCATTCAACTACCTTTCGGCGAAACTGAGCAGGGCATCGGACGAATAGGAGGCATCGTGCTGCTACTCATGTTCTGTTTTTTCCTCTACAATACTTTTATTCATTCGAAGGAGCATCCTGAGGTGGTGGAAACGGAGGTGAAGCAGATGCCGACAAGGCGGGCAGTAGCACTCATTTTGGTCGGTTTCATCGGACTGATTGTGGGAGGAGAACTGATCGTTAAGAGTGCCGTCGATATAGCTACGCGGATGGGTGTCAGTGAAGCCGTTATCGGTCTGACCGTAGTGGCGCTGGGTACATCGCTGCCTGAACTCGCTACTTCCGTCATTGCTGCCGCCAAGCATAATTCGGACATAGCGCTCGGCAATGTGTTCGGCTCGAATATCTTCAATGTGTTCTTCGTCCTCGGAATGAGTGCTACCATTCGTCCGTTGCCGGCTTACGAAGGAATAGCACTCGATGCATTGATGGCAGCAATTGGCAGCATTGTTGTATGGATGGCCGTCAAAACCAACCGCGAGCGTAAAATACAACGCTGGGCAGGAGCGCTGTTACTGCTGATCTATGCAGGGTATTTGACTTACAGGTTGTTGAATGTCTGACGCTCGGCGTCGAAGAACCAACCGTACTTGTTGAAATAACGGCACATGTTTTGGATATGCACCCAAAGCATGTGTCTGTTTTTATACGAAGCTTGTGCGTGAGCATGCACAACGGTCCACTCCGGATAATAGAGCGTCAGCCAGTTCCGATGAATCGAACGCGTCAGGTCGATGTCTTCGGGATACATGAAGTACCGTTCATCAAAAAGTCCCGATTCCACCGCACTTTTTGTGCGCAGAAACATGAAACAGCCGCTCAGATAGGGCGCATTGACCGGACGTTCCAGATCTTTATCCCGTAACTCGTATTTGTAATTCCGTTTCGCCATCCATCGTGCCGGTAGGAATCGCCGTCCAAACACATCCAAGGGAGTAGGCAGACGCTTGGCCAAGTACTGCTGTTGGCCGTCCGGTCCTACCACCCGCGGCATCAGATGCCCCACTTCTGGATGAGCCGTCATCCAATCGTGCATAGCGTCTATGTCCTCTGCTTTCACACGGACGTCGCTATTCATCACGAGATGAAAGTCCGTCTCTTCGTACGCGCTTTCCCGCAATGCGACATTATGCGCCTTTCCGTAGCCGAGGTTGGACGGCATATGCATATAGCGGAGCTTCGAGTGTTTGATCACCTTTTGGGGATGCAGCTCCCGTTCTTCACTATTATCGAGCAGATATAGTTTATTCAGGTTCTTGACACGCAGCAGTTCCTCCACAAGAGGCAGCACCTCTTGTTCCCAGTTCGGATGATATAGCACAATGGATATGTTTAGCATAGGAACTGCTTCGTTTTGCGAATTTGCTTGAGTGCCACGGTCAGTAATCCGGCGCCTATATGGTTCTTGCGCAGAACAATCAGGTCTTCTTGTGTCTTGGACAAGCGCGCCTTGGTATTCTTGTTACTGGCACCGCCGACCTCCATACAAACCAGCACTTGAGGGATATAGTGCGTTTGGAAACCGGCTTTGAGGATGCGCAGAATCATATCGTAGTCTGCGGAAATACGGAACCACTCGTCGTACTCGCCCACTTGTTCATACACCTCTTTGCGTACATACATCGTAGGATGGGGAATCATCCATCCGTATTTGAGACTGCTCCGATGGAAGTCATTGCTTTTCCACCGCCGCACCACTTTATTGCCTTTGCAGTACTGCAGATCACCATAGACCACATCCACTTCCTGCGAGGCAAAAGCAGTCGCAATTTGTCCGATGGAATCGGAAGAATATAGCACATCGTCGGAGTGCAAAAAGCCGATAATATCGCCCGTAGCCATACGAATACCTTTGTTCAACGCATTGTAGATTCCTTCATCTTTTTCCGACACCCAACGGACATTTTTATGCTTCTTGGCGTACGCCTCAATCAGTTCGCGTGAACCATCGGTAGAAGCTCCGTCCACAATGATGTGTTCGATGTCTTTGTAAGACTGGCTCTGTACACTCGTCAATGCCCTATCCAAGGTCTTGGCGCTATTGTAAGTGATTGTTATGATAGATATTTTCATATACTTGTTTTGTCTGTTCATAGGCTTTGTCCCATGAGAAGCGTTTGGCATTCGCAAAGCCTGCCTCTATGACAGCTTGTGTGGAACGGCTCTTCAATTGTTGCACTATCTCAGCCATTTCTTGTGCCATCCGTTGTGGGGTATCATGCTGCACCATCAAGCCGTTGGAGCCTATCACTTCGGGAATGGATGAAGCGTTCTGCGCAATGACGGGACAGCCCGCTTTCTGTGCTTCGATAACAGGAATACCGAATCCTTCGTAGTCAGAAGGATAAAGCAGGCAGAGAGCTTCATTATAAAGTGTATTCAGTTGTTCGCGCGTCACGCCGGAGGCAGTGACCAGTTCGAGACCTGTCATGCGAGTTACTGCTTGCGCCACATCAAAACGCTTATAGTCCACGGTTTGATTTCCTACATAGAGCAGAAATCCTTTCTTTTCTACCGATGGAATCGGGAAAAACTCCTCTCCCACGCCGTTATAGACCACATGGATGTTGTCTTCTTTATACCACGGATAGAAGCGCAGCAGATCGCGTTTTGTATTCTCGCTGACGCATATCACGGCTTCGCTATGAAGCAACGCCCGTCTTTCTTCCCATAGATGAACCGCCTTGGCCAAACCGTGACGGTAGAAATGGTAGGTCAAGTCGTGTACCGTGGTGATGTTTTTGACCGATGAATCCGGTAAAACTCGGAAGTACGACGAGTGGAACAGCGTAGGTTCTTGCGTTTTGTAAGCAGGAACACGGTAGCGCTCCATGAATCTCGGAGTGAGGTCCTTGGTGTAGTCCAGTTCCGTCACTTGCAAGTCCTTGTCTATGCGCGCACGACGCAGTAACTCGGTCCAAACTACCGAGATGCCGCCATAACGCTGCAGCGTATAAATAATATTGTCAAATAATATGTTCAATGAGTTCTATCCATTTAGGCATAATGTTCTTTTCACTATAGGTCTGTTGCGCGAACTGTTGCGCTTTTTGTGCGTGTTGTTCGGCTTCTTCGGGATGGGTTATCGCGTATTCTATCTGCCGGCTTAACGCATCGACATCTCCTTTCGGAACGAGCCATCCGCGTCCTTCGGCTAACAGTTCCGCAGGTCCTTGCGGGCAGTCGAAAGCCACGCAAGGTACACCGCACCACATGGCTTCACTCAGTACTAAGGGCGAGCCTTCGTACCGCGAGGAGAGAACAAAAAGGGAGGCGTTGAGATATTCGTTCGCCATGTTCTTTGTTCGGCCTGCCAATAGTACATGTCGCAAGCCCGTATTCTCAATCATATGGCCTAATTTGTCGCGTTGCGGTCCTTCGCCTACGATACGCAGTGTCCGGTCGGGGTGCCGCTGCTCAATTGTACGCCAGGCTTGCAGCAATAGGTCAAAGCCTTTTTGCTCGTGCAAACGACCTACGGCTAAAACCGTATTTTTATCCGATGAAATCGAAGATTTTTGCAATTCCTGCCTGTCCAAACTGCATGGATTGGGAATACAAATCACATTCTTGCAACCGGCTTTGTTCCAGTCTTTTTTGTCTGCCTCTGTCAGCACAACGAGACATTCCAAGGGACGAATGGCATTGACAAGTTGCCAGGTGCGTATATATCCCAACAATGACCAGAAGGGACTCCTATGGTTGGCTTCCAATAGATGCCGCCGTTGGTCTTTGGCAAAATGCAGTTCCGCAATCGAACGGCAAGGCAACGAATGGAGGAAGGCGATCTCTTTGCCGCAAAGGGAGATACAGAGATCGATTTCCTGTGCGCGTATGTATCTTTTTAACGCGCGTTCGTACTCACGCATCTTGCGCATATGCGCGAACCATTTGGTTAGCAACGGTTTGCTATAGTCGGCATCGAAATCGATGTTGAGCGAAACCACTTGGACCTGCTTGTCCAAGGGGAAATAGGTATCTTTGGTACCTTCCGGCGTACGCTCGGTAGTGATGATCGTGATCTCATGTTCCGTATGGGAGGCGAGCCAGTTCACTTTCTGCGTCAGAACGCGCTCCATCCCACCGGCATTGTAGAGAGCAGGGATACAATAGAGGATTCTCATGGCTGCACCTCCTCTCTTTTTTTGATATGAGTGATGCCTTCGACGATGGAAAGCAGCAACAGACTCCATATGACTAATCGCGGATCGAAGAGGAGCGGTGCGCGCGGATAAATGAGGGCGTGACCCACCAGTAGGAAATACATCAGGTACCAATAGATGCTGTTGTTGGCGCGGTAATAACTCTCTTTGATCCACAGGCCGATGAGGAACATGGCTATCGCAGTGCCGATGGCGCCGAACGAACGATAGGCTTCACCTACCATATTCGTGCCGGTACCCCACGTAGCGTCCGGTCCAAGGAACAAGTACGAGGGCAGGTCACCGCCATGCAGCATCTGAGGCGGCACATCACTATTAGCGATGATATGACTGCCCAAACCCGGGATAGGTGATGCGATGTCCAATGTCATACCTTGGAACCACGTAAGGTCATTCTCCTGCGCCCAACCAAAGAGGCGGAAGAGGTTGACATCGTTGACGATGAGGTCCTCGAAGATGTCCCAGAAGTTATCCAGTTTGGTTTGTGCTAGTTTCTGCTGCCAAGCCCCGAAGTCCAGTCCTTCCGTTCGGAGTGTCATTACCAGGAAGAGCACTGTTGTACCGCCGGCTATCAGCAGGAGGACTTGCCACCACTTGAGGTGATAGACATATAGACTGAAACCCGTGACGAGTATCAATGCCAAACCGACGGCCAATTGACGACTACCGGTGGAAAGCAGAATGAGCATAAAATAGAGTATCACCAACAGGTAGAACCACCATTTTTGTTTTGGTAGGCGGAAAAGGAAGATGGCCATGAAGTAGCAACCGATGGTGAAGATATTGTTGAAATAGCTGTAAATACCTACATCGCGGAGGTTGGAACCTTCGGCATAGACACTTTGCAGCGCCGCCAAACCGCCTGTTGCTACGAAGAGCAGCCAAGCGACAATAGTGATGCCGAAGAACCAGATATATTGCCGCATAGAAACGGTAAAGGTAGGGTGAGACGGTTCTTCTCGTTGCAGTTGCAGTAGTCGTGTAGCCCCGAGCATATACCATGCGTAGCCGAAATAGGCTAAAGCAGTGCTGCGGGTCACATAGTCATCGTTGAACGAATAGCTGAAGAATGACCAATAGATGCGGTCCTCATACGGCGCATAGAAAACGGGATAAACGAAGTTGACGAGGAAGAACGAGATGGCGAAGAAGAATTCGAATCCTAACCAATGTTGACGTTTGTCGGTGGCAAAAAAGAGTACGTTCTGTGCAATGAACAGCGTCATCAGCGTCACGCAATAGTCGTAACTGTAGGTCCACGGCGCTTTGATATACAGCACTGTAGCCACAATGGCAAACGCTATGTTGAGCAGGTACGTTAACATTTCTCTTTCGCTCTATGGATGAGATATAGAATGTACGACCATCGTCCGAATTCGTGTTCCAGGCGCCAAGCGTCCAATGCTCTTTGTCGTCCTTCGGCAGAAACAGTGGGACGGTGAATAGCTTGCCAATGGTAGCCGCAGATGAGTCGTTTCTCGTGTCGGGTGAGTGCCAAAGAAGGTGCTACCAACTGATAGATAGCATGATCTTGCACCATGTTCAGGCCTTTGTTCTCGGCAGTGCCGGATACTTTTTGTGTATGTTGACGGAAGCGGTTGAGCGTCTGTGCTACATAGGCTACGCGTCCTTGCAGAGCCGTTTGAATCCAGAAGAGCCGGTCGCCGCTTGCGCGGAATTCAGCCACCTGCTGCATATCGATGTGTGCTGCGGCTTCCCGACGGAAGAGAACGGAGCTTGCATTGCATATGGTGGTATAGCCCAAGAGGAACTGCCTAACAAATGCATCGCCTTCCATCGAAAAGTCCCGATTCCATCGGGGATCTTTGCTTCGCGGGATGGGCTTTCCTCCGCTGTCGATCCATTGGCTGTGGCAGAACGCCAACACAGCCTGTTCCCTTTCAAGGGTCTCGACTAATTGTGACACCAGAGTCGGTTCGGCTACATCGTCACTCTCCGCTATCCACACATAGTCACCTGTTGCCTCTTGCAAGCCTCGCTGCCATTGGAGGAACGTGTTGCCGGAGTTGTGCTCGTTGGCGATGAGGGTTTTCACTTTGGGATGCTGTGCATAGGATTTGAGAATCGCCAGACTGTCGTCCGTCGAAGCGTCATCGAGCAGGATGATTTCCATGTTCGGATAGTCCTGCGAGAGAATACTATCCAAGCGCTCCTTGAGGAAAGGAGCGTGGTTGAAATTGGGCATAATGACGCTTACTTTTTTCATTGTTTTTTATCCGGTGCGCACAAAAAGTGCGCAAAGGTACAACAATTTTTGCACATATGCAAAAAAAAAGCCCAAAACTTTCGTTTTAGACTTCTTTTTACTAAGAATTAGCGGTTTTTTATGCCTCAGCGTCCTCAGCGGGAGCCTCTTCGCCCTTAGCTTCTGCCTCTGCAGCGGCAGCTTCTTGAGCAGCCTCTTGCGCAGCAGCAGCCAGTTCAGCAGCAGCGGCAGCACGCTTCTCAGCGATCTTAGCGGCTTTTGCCTTGTTTGTCTCTACCTCTTGAGCGAGGAGAGCCTTGGCAGCGGCACGCTTTTTGTCTGCCTCAGCAGCACTGATCTTGCCGTTCTTAGCATCTTTTTGAGCCTTCCAAGCGTCGAAACGCTTCTGAGCCTCTTCCTGGCTAAATGCGCCTTTTGCGACACCACCGTTGAGGTGCTTCATCAGCAGTACGCCTTCATTCGAGAGAATAGTGCGTACGGTGTCTGTCGGTTGTGCACCTACGCCTACCCAATAGAGCGCGCGTTCAAAGTTAATGATCACAGCTGCAGGGTTGGTGTTAGGGTTGAACGAACCGAGTCGTTCGATAATTTTGCCGTCACGCGGCGAGCGGCTGTCTGCTACTACGATGTGGTAGAAAGCGTAGTCTTTGTGACCATGACGAGCCAAACGAATCTTTGTTGCCATTTAGACTTTTGTTTTATGGACTTCGGATTACTCGAATCCATTGTCCGGTTAATAAATTATGATTATTAGTGCTTTTTACCCGAAAAAGCGTGCAAAATTACTACAAATTTTCGGAATACGCAAATTTTTCTTGCATTTTTCAATTATTTTTTGTAATTTTGCAGCCGATTTAGCAAAATATGGTAGTTAGTGACCCGAAAATAGAGAATTCTATTCTGCATTTGGTCGGTGAAACGGCCGATTCGTTGGGTATGGAATGCTATGTAGTCGGCGGTTGGGTGCGGGACTTGTTCCTGCATCGTGAATCGACGGATGTGGATGTCGTTTGTCTGCCGATGGAATCTCGGAATACCGGTACACCGGAATACCGACCGGGAGTTGTTCTTGCAGAGGCAATCGCCAAGCGTCTCGGTAAAAAAGCGCATCTGAGTGTATTCAAGACCTATGGTACAGCTCAGGTGAAGCGCGGCGATTTGGAGTTAGAGTTTGTGGGAGCGCGAAAAGAGAGTTATACGCGGGATAGCAGGAATCCGATTGTGGAGAACGGGACTTTGGACGATGATCTGCATCGGCGGGACTTTACGATCAATGCCATGGCTATTTGTCTCAACCAGAAACGATACGGCGAATTGGTGGATTTGTTCGATGGAATCGGGGATTTAGAGCAATGTGTGATACGAACGCCGCTGGATCCGGATGTGACCTTCAGCGATGATCCGTTGCGAATGTTACGGGCTATCCGTTTTGCTACGCAGTTGGGGTTCTTCATTGATGGAGAAACCTTCGATGCCATCGTGCGTAACAAGCAACGGATAGCGATTATTACGCGTGAGCGAATCAGCGAGGAGATCAACAAGATTATGCTTAGCCGGCGTCCGTCGGAGGGCTGGCTTTTGCTCGATAAAACCGGACTTTTACCGCTTATTCTGCCGGAATTGGCCGCATTGAAGGGCGTGGAAGTGAAGGACGGCAAAGGACATAAGGATGTGTTCCTACACACGCTGAGAGTGCTCGATAATGTAGCAGAGCTACAATCTAACAGCGAAGCTGTCCAACAGTGCAACGGTCTTACAGCGAAGCGGTCTAACAGTCCGCAGGACGGTCTATTATGGCTTCGCTGGGCGGCGTTGCTGCATGACATAGGCAAGCCGAGGAGCAAGCAGTGGGATCCGCAGGCCGGATGGACATTTAGAAACCATAATTATATAGGGGCGAAGATGGTTCCCAAGATCTTTGCGAAGATGAAAATGCCGCTGAATGAGAAGATGGAGTATGTGAAGAAGATGGTGGATCTGCATATGAGACCGATTAACCTGATAGAAGAAACGGTGACAGACAGTGCGGTTAGGCGGTTGTTGTTCGAGGCAGGTGACGATATAGATGATCTGATGATGCTCTGCGATGCGGATATCACGAGCCGCAATGAAGAGAAAAAGGCCCGATTTCATCGGAACTATGAGCTCGTCCGACAGAAGATGGTGGAACTCGAAGAGCGCGACCGGATACGCAATTTCCAACCCCCGATTAATGGCGATGAAATCATGGAAACATTCCATATGGAGCCTTGTTCGTTAGTGGGCGAATTGAAAGCGGCGATTAAGGATGCCATCCTGGATGGCGTTATCCCCAATGAATATAAAGCTGCTAAAGCATATTTGAACCAATTGGCCAAAGAGAAAGGATTAATCTGATGGAACCGAACGAGAAATATATCGCAGCCGAGAATCGGTATGCAGATATGGACAAGAATTATAACCGCTGCGGAAAGAGCGGTGTGCTGTTGCCGAAAGTGAGTTTGGGTATGTGGCATAACTTCGGTGCTAACGACCCATATGAACGGAGCAAGGCTATCACCCATTATGCTTTTGACCACGGTATCACGCATTTCGATTTGGCGAATAACTACGGTCCTCCTTACGGCAGTGCCGAAGAGACGATGGGACGGCTGATGGAGCAGGACTTCCGTCCGTATCGGGATGAGCTGTTTATCTCGAGCAAGGCGGGGTATGACATGTGGGAAGGGCCTTATGGCGAATGGGGTAGCCGCAAGTACCTGATGGCAAGTCTGGACCAGTCGTTGCGGCGGATGAAACTGGACTATGTCGATTTGTTCTATTCACATCGTTTTGACCCGAAGACGCCAATAGAAGAGACATTGCAGGCCTTGGTAGATATCGTCCGGCAGGGGAAGGCGCTGTATGTGGGCATTTCCAATTGGCCGTTGGAGCCGTTGAAAGCGGCAGTGCCTTATCTAAAAGAACGGGATGTGCCTCTGCTCATTTATCAGGGACGGCTGAACATGCTGAACAGGGAACCGATAGAGACGGGTATCTTGGAGTTCTGCCGGCAAGAAGGTGTCGGTTTCATCGCATATTCTCCGTTAGCACAGGGCTTGTTGACCGAGCGTTATCTGGACGGAATACCGGCCGACAGCAGGATGGCGAAAGAGCACTTCCTGAAGTCGGAACGCCGTACACCGGAACTGTTGGCGTACTTGCGGCAGTTGGAGGCGCAAGGCAAGGCTCATGGCCGAACGATAGCACAGGAAGCGTTAGCATGGATCTTGGCGCAAGAAGGTGTGACATCGGTGTTGGTAGGAGCCAGCAGCGTGAAGCAATTACAGGACAATTTAGCAATCATATGATAGACGAACAAGAATTGAATGTAAACGCCGTGGAGTACGGCGATGAGAACATTATTCACCTCGATGACATGGAGCATATCCGGCGTCGTCCGGGTATGTACATCGGTAAGTTGGGTGACGGCAGCCATTCGGACGACGGTATCTATGTGCTGATCAAAGAGAGTATCGACAACTCGATCGACGAGTTCCGAATGGGCGAGGGCAAGGTGATTGAAGTTGAGATAAAGGACATTGGACAGGGGACAAAGGACAATGAACAAAATTCCGAAGAGTCTCCTCGTTCTTGTCAAATGGTCAGGGTGCGTGACTATGGTCGCGGTATACCGTTGGGCAAGCTGGTGGAAGTGGTGAGTGTGCTCAATACCGGCGGTAAGTACGACAGCAAGGCCTTCAAGAAATCGGTAGGTCTAAACGGCGTGGGAACGAAGGCAGTGAATGCGCTGTCGAGTTATTTTGCCGTGGAGTCGTACCGTGAAGGCAAGATGCGTAGGGCGGAGTTCAGTCAGGGCAAGTTGGTCAAGGATTCGGGTATCGTCGATTATGACGGACCGGAAAAGCGCGGTACGATCATCGAGTTTGTGCCGGATGACGAGAAGGGCTTGTTTGAGAACTACCATTTTCGCGACGATTATATCGAGGAACTGCTTCGCAATTATGCATACCTGAATACGGGACTGACCTTGGTGTATAACGGCAATAAGTTTGTGTCGAAGAACGGATTGCTCGACTTGCTGATAGCGAATATGGGTAATGACGATGCTCTTTATCCGATTATTCATTTGAAGGGCGAGGACATTGAGATAGCCCTGACGCACACCGACCAGAACGGCGAAGAGTATTATTCGTTTGTCAATGGTCAGCACACGATACAAGGCGGTACGCATCAGGCTGCTTTTCGCGAGGCGATAGGCAGGACCATTAAGGAGTTCTTTAACAAGAACCAGGACTTGGCGGATATCCGTAACGGCGTGGTGGGAGCGATAGCCATCAATGTGGAGGAACCGGTGTTCGAGAGCCAGACGAAGGTCAAGTTGGGTTCGAAAGACATGAGTCCGACAGGTGGCGTGAGTGTGAACAAGTTCGTCAATGACTTTGTCAAGACGCAGTTGGACAACTTCCTGCACAAACATCCGGAGATTACGGAGGTGATGCTGCAGAAGATTCAGGACAGCGAGAAAGAGCGTAAGGCGATAGCGGCAGTAAGCAAGGTAGCGCGTGAACGGGCCAAGAAGAACCTGGTGAATAATCCCAAGTTGCGCGACTGTCAGATTCACCTGAATGACCCGAAGCAGGTGAAGAGCGCCAAGGACGCAGACGATGATCTGAGGCTGGAGAGCAGTATCTTCATCACGGAGGGTTTGTCGGCAAGCGGCAGTATCACCAAGAGCCGTGATGTGAGGACCCAGGCTGTGTTCTCGTTGCGCGGCAAGCCGCTGAACAGTTACGGGCTGAGCAAGTCGGTGGTGTATGAGAACGAGGAGTTCAACTGCCTGCAGTCGGCGCTGAACATAGAGGACGGTTTGGACGAGTTGCGCTACAACAAAGTGATCATCGCCACCGATGCGGATGTGGACGGAATGCACATCAGGCTGCTGATGCTGACTTTCTTTCTGCAATTCTTCCCCGATCTGGTCAAGAAAGGGCATGTGTATATCCTGCAGACGCCGTTGTTCCGCGTGAAGGACAAAAACCAAATCGTTTACTGCTATTCGGAGGAAGAACGGCAGAAGGCCATCAAGAAGATCAAGACGCCGGAGATAACGCGGTTCAAAGGCTTGGGTGAGATCTCGCCGGACGAGTTCAAGGGCTTCATCGGAAACAGTATTCGTTTGGACCAAGTGACGCTGCGCAAAGAAGATTCGGTCAAGGAGTTGTTGGCGTACTATATGGGCAAGAACACCGCCGAACGCCAGCAGTTCATCATCGATAATCTGGTGATTGAGGAAGATAGGGTCGAGGAGTTTGATGAATGAATAATGAATAATGATTAATGAATATCTTTTTTGACAAAAGATGTTGCCGTTGATTCTGTTCATAGTGCTGATTGTGGTAGTGGTGACGCTGATTGAGATCAATGAGCGGAGGAAGAAAAGGAAGAATACAGACCGTTCCACTGACAGAGTACAGAATACAGACTTTGTTTCTGCGCGGCCGGAAGGGTGTTGCGGGGAACATTTGGTGTGCGAGAAAGAGAGTCTGCTGCAGACGAATGCAGAGGTGGTTTATTATGACGATGAGGAATTGGATGTGCTGGCAGGCGTGAAGCCGGACGAATGGACAGAGGCACAACATGAGGCAGTCAGGCAGGTTTTTCGGACATTGGAAGAGAAAGATGTGCCCGGTTGGTGTCGCAGTTTGCAGTTAAGGGGCATTGAATTGCCGGAAGATGTGCGCGAAGAGGCTCTGCTTATTGTCAAAGAGCGAAGAGCAACAAAAAGTATATAATACATAGTATTATATAGTAAAAGCGGCCTTTTGTGCAAAAAATAGCAGTTATCCTACGGTTATCTTACGGCTATCTTACGGTTATCCTACGGTGAGACCACGGAAAGAACACGGTGAGACTACGAGAGGCGAACGAGAATGGCCGCAAAAAGACAGAAAAATACAAATAAATTTGATTTTTACCGTCAAATCCTTGTGTATTCCAAATTTTTGTAGTAAATTTGCGGCGGAAATAAATGTGTGGGTTATGAAGAAGCGGTTTTTGAATAAGTTGAATGTGTTTTTGGGTATGCTGAGCTTGGGCTTGGCAGGGTGTCACACGGTTAAACAGCCGGTACAGTGCTTGTACGGTCCTCCGCCAGAGCCGAAGAAATACGGTCCTCCGCCTGAGGTGGTGGAGAAATACGGGATTCCGCCGGAGCTGTTGGACGAGCCGATAGACGAAGGGCAGATACCCGAAGAGCCGAAACCCAAGTACGGCGTGCCGACACCTCCGGAAGATGAGCCGGTGAAGTGCTTGTACGGTGTTCCTTATCCTGATTAAAAACCCCTCTCCGACTCTCCCCTCAAGGGAGAGAGAAGGGAAGAGATTGTGAAAGTAAAAGAGTGAAAGATGAATATCCGGTTGAAGTTGGCGTTATGGCTGGAGAAATGGCGGAGGAGTAATCTGAAGAAGTTGCACCCGCTACGGCAGTTGTTCTGGGAGAGTACATTGCGATGCAATGTGCATTGTTTGCATTGCGGGAGCGATTGTGTGGCATCGGTGGAGCAACCGGATATGCCGGCAGAGGATTTTCTGAAGGTGATAGACGAGGAAGTGACGCCCCATGTGGATCCGCACAAGGTGTTGGTGATCATTTCCGGCGGCGAGCCGTTGATGCGCAAGGATCTGGCGGATGTGGGACGCGCGTTGAAACAACGGGGCTATCCGTGGGGCATGGTGACCAACGGTTTGGCGTTGACCGAGAAGAAATTCAAGGAGTTGCGCGAGGCGGGTTTGCGCTCGATAACGGTGTCGTGTGACGGTTTGGAACAAGACCATATATGGCTTCGTCAGCATCCATTGGCTTTTGAAGGAGCTTGTAGGGCAATACGATTGTGTGCTGCGGACAAATGGCTGACATGGGATGTGGTGACTTGTGCGAATCAGCGGAACATAGACCATCTGCCGGCGATACGCGAGATGTTGTGGGAGTTGGGTGTGCGTGACTGGCGGGTGTTCGGTATCGATCCGATGGGTCGCGCGGCGAGTAACCCGGAGTTGCTGCTGAACGATGAACAGTTCCGTTATCTGATGGATTACATAGCGAGTGAGCGTGAGGCGGGACGACATGTGTCGTACAGTTGTGAAGGGTATCTGGGCGAGTATGAGGGGCGTGTGCGTGACCATCTGTACCAGTGTGCGGCGGGTATCAGCGTGGCGTCGATATTGATAGACGGCAGTATCTCGGCTTGCACGAGTATCCGCGGTAAGTACTATCAGGGCAATATATACAAGGATTCGTTCTGGCGCGTGTGGGAAGAAGAGTTCAAGCCGTATCGCGACCGGCGTTGGATGCGGGAAATGGAGCCGTGTAAGGACTGCAAGGCGTTTGCTTTCTGCGAAGGGAACGGAATGCATCTGAGGCGGGAGGACGGAAGTTTGATGCTATGCCATTTGGAGAAAATACAACCCCTCTCCAACTCTCCCCTCTAAGGGAGAGGGAAAAAGAGATAATTAAATTATAAGAATATGATACTGGACAAATTAGAGAATGCAGACTGGTACTATGAGAGTGTACCGGGACTGAAAGAGTTTATGAAGTTCTTCCAGGACAATGACCTGGAGGAGTTGCCGGCGTGCAAGATTTTCCTGGACGGCAATGACCTGTTTGTGAATATCCTCGATTTCAAGGGCAAAGAAGAGTCGAAATGCCGCATGGAGGCGCATAAGGACTATCTGGATATCCAGATCCCGCTGGGCGAGGACGAGACGATGGGTTGGAAGGCACAGGTCGATTGTCTGGATGTGACGCAAGAGTACGACGAAGGCAAGGATGTGGAGTTCTACGGGGACAAAGCGACGGCTAAGTTCGTGGTCCCGAAAGGACACTTTGCGGTTTTCTTCCCGTCCGATGCACACCAGCCGGGTATCGCTCCGGGCAAGGAGTACAGGAAGTTAATTGTTAAGGCGCGCGTAAATAGTTAAACCGTTAAATCGTTAAGCTGTTAAAATGTTAATACTATGAAGAAGGAAAAACACTTGAAGATTGTGGAGCGGGATCCGTATTTGCAGCCTTATGAGGGTGCATTGGTGGCTCGCGCGGAATACGCGAAGAACAAAGAGGCGGAGCTGTTAGGGCATCAGCCAAGCTCGGCGGATAAGAAGGCGCTGGCAGATTGGGCAAGCGGTTACCTGTTCTTCGGTTTGCACAAGACGCCGGAAGGTTGGGTGTTGCGTGAGTGGGCACCGAATGCGACGGCCATCTACATCAAAGGCGACATGAACGGCTGGGAGAAGGACGAGCGGTATCGTCTGCAGCCGATAGGTAACGGCGTGTGGGAAGCCAAGTTGCCGGAAGATGCGCTCAAGCACGAGCAGCTCTATAAATTGTTGGTAGAGTGGAACGGCGGCTACGGCGAGCGGATACCGAGTTATGTACGGCGCGTGGTTCAGGACGAGCAGACGAAGATCTTCTCGGCGCAAGTGTGGGACGAGCCGGAGTACCAGTGGAAAAACAGGAAACCCCACCCGACCTCCCCTCAAGGGAGGAGAAAAAAGGATGAGGCGCTGTTTATCTATGAGTGCCATATCGGTATGTCGTCGGAAGAGGAGAAAGTGAGCAGTTATGAGGAGTTCCGTCGGGATGTGCTGCCGCGTATCGCCGAGTTGGGCTATAACTGCATCCAGATAATGGCCATTCAGGAACATCCGTACTACGGCAGTTTCGGGTATCATGTATCGAACTTCTTTGCGGCGAGCAGCCGATTTGGTACGCCGAATGAGTTGAAGGCGCTGATCGACGATGCACACGGTCGCGGGATGCATGTGATAATGGACTTGGTGCACAGTCACGCGGTAAAGAACGAGTTGGAAGGCCTCGGTAACTTCGACGGTACTCCGTATCAGTATTTCCACGACGGCGGACGTCGTGAGCACCCGGCTTGGGACTCTCTGTGCTTCAATTACGGCAAGAACGAAGTGCTGCATTTCCTGCTGAGTAACTGCAAGTTCTGGCTGGACGAGTACGACTTTGACGGTTTCCGCTTTGACGGCGTGACCTCGATGATCTACCGCAGTCATGGTCTAGGCGAGGATTTCAACGGCTATCCGAGCTATTTCAACGGCAACGAGGACGGCGATGCGCTGATGTACCTGACGCTGGCAAACAAGGTCATTCACGAAGTGAAGCCGGAGGCTATCACTATAGCCGAAGAGATGTCCGGTATGCCCGGTTTGGCGGCTTCGATAGAGGACGGCGGCGTGGGCTTCGACTATCGTCTGGCGATGGGAATACCCGATTTCTGGATCAAGTACATCAAGGAAGTGAAGGACGAGGACTGGAAAGCCGGACATATCCTGTTTGAGATGACCAACCGCCGCGAGGACGAGAAGACGATCAGTTATGCAGAGAGTCACGACCAGGCGTTAGTGGGCGACAAGACGATCATCTTCCGGCTCGTAGATGCCGATATGTACTGGCATTTCGAGCATGGTCATTCGACCTTCATGGCCGATCGGGGTATTGCGCTGCATAAGATGATCCGGCTCATCACCGCATCTACCATTAACGGCGGATACCTGAACTTCATGGGTAACGAGTTCGGCCACCCGGAGTGGATCGATTTCCCGCGTGAGGGCAACGGTTGGAGTCATAAGTACGCCAAACGTCAATGGAGTCTGGTGGATAACCCGAACTATTTCTTTGCGGATCTGAACCGCTTCGACGAGGCGATGATTCATCTGCTGAAGGAGCATCTGCTGATTCAGAATCCGACGGCGGAGGAGAAGAAATACAACGTGGGCAAGCACCTGCCGTGGGTGATGAAATGGTGGGACAACGAGGGCGACCAGGTGGTGGCTTATTCGCGTGGTGACCTGTTGTTCATCTTCAACTGGAACGGGCAGAAGTCATTCCCGGATTATGGCATCTTGGTGCCGGAAGGCAAGTACGAAGTGGTGCTCAATACGGACGCGAAGGAGTTTGCCGGTTTCGGGCTGAGCGACGACAGCGTGGAGCATTTCACGCAGTATGACCCGCTCTATCAGAAGGACGGCAAAGGCTGGCTTAAGATGTACCTGCCGGCAAGAAGCGCGGTGGTGCTCAAGCGGAGTTGAGAACCCCTCTCCGGCTCTCCCCTCAAGGGAGAGGGAAGGGGAAAGGTGAAAGGTGAAAGGATTAAAAGGTGAAAGGTTAAAGGTAAAAGGATAAAACAATAAAACAATGAAAAAGTATCTATTGGTAATGTTGGCAGCGCTGCTGATGGTGGGCTGTCATCGCAAACCGGCGGAACAGAACGAAGCGCCGGTGAATGAGAATGCGTATATCGACATCACGGGTGTGACCCTTGATGGTACGGAGTTGAGTCTGAGTGACTTGGTGGGCAAAACTGACTATGTGCTGCTCGATTTCTGGGCCAGCTGGTGCCGGCCTTGCCGTCAGTTCATTCCTGTGCTGCGCGATTTCTACAACCGTTTCGGCGGTGAGCGTCTGGAGATCCTCAGCTGTAGCGTGGACCAGGACGAGGCTGCTTGGCGTGAGGCAATGAACGAAGAGCGTCTGCCTTGGCCGTGTATGCGCGAGGACGAGAACCACGACTGTGCCACACCCTATAATGTGCTGTTTATCCCTCATATCGTGCTGATCGACAGAGAGGGTAACATCGTAGGCGAGAACATGGAAGAGCCGGAGTTGGAGGCGATTCTCTTAGGAGAATGAAAAGTAAACATTAGTTGTTAGCTGTTAGCCTTTAGCTAATTGCCAAAAGCTAAAAGCCAAAGTAAATTAATATGCGAGTAATTATTGAACCATCGTACGACCTGCTGAGCCAGTGGGCTGCGAATTTTGTAGCAAAACGAATCAATGAGTTTGGCCCGAAAGAGAGCCAGCCGTTCGTTTTGGGTCTTCCGACCGGCAGTTCGCCGCTCGGTATGTACAAACATCTGATTGAGTTGAACAAAGCGGGCAAAGTGAGCTTCCGCAATGTGGTGACATTCAACATGGACGAGTATGTGGGTCTGCCGGAAGAGCACCCGGAGAGCTACCACAGCTTCATGTGGAATAACTTCTTCAACCATATCGACATCCGCAAGGAGAATGTCAATATCCTGAACGGCAATGCGCCTGATCTGGCGGCTGAGTGCGCGCGTTATGAGGCCAAGATCAAGCAGTTCGGCGGTATTCATCTGTTCTTGGGCGGTATCGGTCCGGACGGGCATATTGCATTCAACGAGCCGGGTTCATCGCTCAGCAGCCGTACGCGTAAGAAAGAGCTGACGACGGACACGATCATCGCCAACAGCCGTTTCTTCGACAACGACGTGAACAAAGTGCCCAAGACGGCGCTCACCGTAGGTGTAGGCACCGTGATGGACGCGAAGGAAGTGCTGATTGTGGTGAACGGGCACAACAAAGCGCGTGCTTTGCAACATGCTATCGAAGAGCCCATCAGCCATATGTGGACCGTTTCGGCGCTGCAGATGCACCAGCACGGTATCATCGTCTGCGACGAGGCCGCTTGCGAGGAACTCAAACTCGGTACATTCAAGTATTTCAAAGACATCGAGAAGAATAATCTGGATCCCGCAACTTTGTTGTAATTAAAAATTAAAAATTAAGAATTAATGTTAGAGATATATAATTCGCTAACACGATTTAAAGAAACATTCACGCCTCTGCACGAAGGGTATGTGGGCATGTATGTCTGCGGACCGACGGTGTATGGCGATGCGCATCTGGGTCACGCGCGTCCTGCAATCACCTTCGACCTGCTGTATCGGTATTTGCAGTATCTGGGCTACAAGGTGCGCTATGTGCGTAACATCACCGATGTGGGCCATCTGGAGCACGATGCGGACGAAGGCGAAGACAAGATAGCCAAGAAGGCGCGTCTGGAGCAGTTGGAACCGATGGAAGTGGTGCAGTACTACACCAACCGCTACCATCGTGACATGGCGGCGCTCAATGTGTTGCCGCCGTCCATCGAGCCTCATGCTTCGGGGCATATCATCGAGCAGATAGCGTTTGTGCAGAAGATACTGGACAAGGGCTATGCGTATGTGTCGAACGGCTCGGTTTATATGGATGTGGAGAAGTACGCGAAGGATTTTCCGTACGGCAAACTGTCCGGTCGTAATTTGAACGATATCGTCACGGAGACGCGCGAGTTGGACGGACAGGACGAGAAGAAGCACAGTTACGACTTCGCCCTTTGGAAGAAAGCGGCGCCGGAGCATATCATGCACTGGCCGTCGCCTTGGTCGGAAGGTTTCCCGGGATGGCATATGGAATGCTCGACGATGGGCACCAAGTATCTCGGCGAACGGTTTGACATACACGCCGGCGGTTTGGACCTCATCTTCCCGCATCACGAGGCGGAGATAGCACAGAGTTGTGCGGCATTGGGTCATGAGACGGTGCACTACTGGATGCACAACAATATGATCACTATTGCCGGCAAGAAGATGGGCAAGAGCTACCACAACTTCATCACGTTGGAGCAGTTCTTCAAGGGCGAGCACCCGTTGCTGAGCAAGCCTTTCGGTCCGATGGTGATACGGTTCTTCATTCTCCAGGCCCATTACCGTTCGACGGTCGATTTCTCGTCGGAGGCGCTTGAGGCAGCCGAAAAAGGCTTGCTGCGTATGCAGGAAGCCTATGCAAGACTGCAGAAGATACAAGCCGGAAAGGCGACAAGTGTGGAAGTAGCCGGTCTGCGTGAGCGTTGCCAGGAGGCGATGGACGACGACCTCAATTCGCCGTTCGTCATTGCGGCGCTGTTCGATAGCGCGCGCGCGATAAATACGGTGTATGACGGCAAGGGGACGATCAGCGAGGCCGACCTACAAGAGCTCCGCGATGTTTGGAAGACATTTGCTATCGATATTCTGGGACTTCGTTTGGAGGAAAATGGCCTTGGTGACACCAAGTTGCAGGCTTTCCACGGGGCTATCGACTTGCTGCTCGGTATCCGTTTACAGGCCAAGCAGAACAAAGACTGGGCCACGAGCGATAAGATCCGTAACGAACTGACGGCGCTCGGTTTCCAAATCAAAGACACGAAAGACGGCTTCGAGTGGAGCCTGTGAAAATTGAAAAGCCGGATTTACTCCAAATAACGACGACGCAATACCTGCATATCATCGTGCGAGAGGCAAAGGATGGTGTGCAGGTATTCTGTTATACCTCCGTACTCGCGGTCGATGATACCAAGTGTGGTGATGAAGTTCTGCGTGGAAACACCCATAAATGCCTGAATGACAGCCATCTCGGCTTCTCCTCCGCCTCTGGCGATGACATCTGCGTTCAGTTTGTCCACTATCGGTTTGTAGGACTGATTGCTCAGTTCGAAATCTGCGATGATCGTGTCGCGGTCCACGCCGAGGGCAAACATGAGGAACGCCGCTCCCCATCCTGTACGGTCCTTGCCTTGTGCGCAGTGCCAGAGGATACCGCCGTCTTCGGGTGCTTCGACGATGAGTCGCAGGAAGGCGGCGTACTGAAGTTGCGAGAACTCGCTGCGGATGAGCGACGGGTACATGTTCGCCGCCATCATTTGCACCTCCGGGTAGAACGAGTAGTTAACGATATGGCGGTCCAGTTCAAAGAACGCCTCATCGGGAATAGGCTTGCCGGTCTGTTGCTCCGCGCGCATATCGATGGTCGGCAGCAGGTGGTGTTGCACGCCTTCGATCTCGCGGTCAGGCACCACTTCAAACTCGCCCATCGAGCGGAAATCGAAGATGCGGCAGAGGTTATACTCGGTCTTGAGCCGCTCTACATCGGCATCGGAGGCATCGTGCAAGTGAGCCGTACGGATGAGCCGATGCGGACGAATAGCCCGTCCTCCGGCACCCACTATGCCGCCCAAATCACGCGCGTTGTCTATATGTTCGAAGATGATGTTCAAGAAATTAAGAATTAAAAATTAAGAATTAAGAATTTTTAGCCACAAGGGCACGTTTATTTCAGTTTTCCGAAGACTTCGTCGATTAGGCGGACCAATTCTTTGTAAGCAAAGGTGTCGCTTAGTTCGCTGAGCGAGGCAGCCAAACCACGGTAGTGCCATTCATGCGAGGCCTTGTCGGTGACGTGGAAAATCTTCCACAGCTCGTCACCTTTGATCTGATAGTCCCGCCAGATAGCCCGCATATTGCTCAGTTTGTCGCCCAGCGCCACAATCTTGGCATCGTGAGGAGCCGCCGCCAGCCTGTCAATCGCCGCTTGTTTGCGTGCATGCCAGGTGCCTTCTTCGTCCTCGCCGTTAAACAGTTCGCCGTTGATCTGGTCACTCTCGGCGTGTACGAGGTTCGCTACCCGTTCGCCGAAAGCCTCGCGCAGTTGTTCCACGGTGACATCGGTATCTTCTATGGTGTCGTGCAGTGCCGCTGCGGCTAACAGTTCCTGGTCGGAAGTGATGGTAGCCACTATCTCCACCGCCTCCATCGGATGTACGATGTAGGGAAAGCCTTTTCCGCGACGCTCCGTGTTATGGTGCGCTTTGACAGCGAACACTATCGCGCGGTCCAGCAGGTCTGTATCCAAATATTTATTGGCCATAAATCAATAGATTGTTCCTTCGAGCATGGCTCTGAACTGCGGCATCGGGCAACGGGTGTCCCGCTCCACGATGATAGTCTTGAGTCCGGCGTAGATCTTCACCTCTTTCATCACGGCTTCCATGTCCGCGTCGGGACCGAAGTACTCCTTGGCAAACGCGTCCCAGAAACGGGCGGCGGTGGCGTTGGACATGTGATTTACCTCCATTGTCCACTCTTCGTTGTTGAGGCAACAGCAGAGATAGACCATGCCGATATCGAACATCGGGTAGCCGTAGCAGAAATCGCCGAGGTCGATGAAATAGGTCTTACGCACGCCGTTCTCCTCCACAAAAATGCCGTTCCCGAACTGCAGGTCGCCGTGAATAGCGGTGTCCGCATCGGGCGCAGCGGCGATGAAAGCGTGTATTTTCTCTTTCTGTTCGGGCGTGAAGAACGGATTAGCATCGAGCAGGTTGTAGAGCCGGTCTTTGACATTCTCAAACTGCGTCGTATCTACATGCACGGCGTGCAAGCGCTTGCACATCATAGCAAACTCCCGCGCAAACTCTTCGGTGCGTTCGGGTTCATCCCCGCAAGCCCGCGAGAACGATTTCTTGCCGTTGATGCGACGGAAACGGATACCCATTCGTTCGCCGTCCGTGATCAGGTCACCGGGCTCGGGCGTCGGGATGCCCATGGCATATACTTTTTGGGCCAACTCCAGCTCTTTCTCTGCCGCCTCGAAATTGCGGAAGTAGATCTTGAGCATAATGTCGGGGTTGGTCTTGTGGTTATAACTGGCTCCGTTGGCTCCTTCGCCTACGCGCTCATACTCATTGAGGTCAATCTTGATGGGTTCCATATCTTAGATCATAAATGGCAGCTGTTTTGCCTGGTTGTATGTCATTTCTGCGAGTGTTTCGTTTTGGCTGTTGTGGCCGTTGAGCACATCGAACAGCCGCACAAGGCCTATCTTGCCTCCGCCGGTACTCAGGATGCAGACGATGCAGATGTTTTGCAGTCCGAGGGCAGAGGATATGATATCGATGTCGGTGTTGCCGAGTTGGTGACGGGCCAGCAGATAAGCGTCTTCCTCGTATTTGCGGATCAGTCGCTCCACATCGCCCAAGGTGTTGCATTTGAGCGCTTTGAGCACCCGCAGGTAACGGATGAACGGCGCGTCTTGTATCTCCGCCTGATTGATGGCTGCGATGCGTTTGTTGAGCGAATTGAGCGGTTTGGATTGCATATATGACCGGAAAGTGTCGCCGTCCAAAAGCACATCGTCCAGTTTGCCTTTTTGCACCAGTTGCTGCACACGACGACGGTAGTCGGTGATCTCCGTACGGATTCGACTGAACTCGTCATCCGCCATCTCCAGCAGGCCTGCCAGACGGTTCATTCGGCGCATATATTCCTTCGGAATCTCGATGCCGGACTTGTATCCGGTGTCATGGTTAATCGCCGCCCAAGCGTGTTGTAAGGTCGTGCGCAGTTGAAGCTCAAAGCGGAACTGATACCCGGGCAAACGGCAGATATAGTGCAGTGAGTTGTAACCGAAACTGTCCAACTGGTGCAACCTCCGCTTATCAACCGAGTTCTCCCAATCTATCTCAAACAGCTGCTCAGCCATGGCCGCTATCCGGTCCACATCGTCGGTGTAGAAAGTGACGATGCGCGCACCGACCAGATCCGTCACATCGCTCAATTGGGCATACTTGGCACCCTTGAGCGCCAGCTTGCCTTCCAGCGACTCACGGGTCTTGACACGCCCTTCCACGGCCGTCACGATCAGGCCGTTGCGGTCCAATGCTTCACGCAATGTACGCAACGCTTCCTCTTTGAGACGCTCCAATTCCGGCAAAGCGGCTTGGTAGTCCTCAAGCAACATCTCGCAATGCAGGTCCATTATTGTATCTCAAACAATGATATAAATCCTGTCATCATGAATACTTGCCGGATATCGGCATTGATGTTCCGGACAATCACTTTGGATCCGTGAGCTGCGGCTTCCTTGCGAATGCTCAGGAAGATACGCAAACCGCTCGAAGAGATGTACTCCAATTGGCTGCACTCGAGGATGATCTCGCGATTCGAGACCTCGAGCAGCGGTTTGACATCTTCAGCGGTCTGCACAGCTGCAGCTGTGTCCAGACGACCGATGAAAGCGGCAATGAGTTGGTTGCCATTCTCTGTAATTTCAGTTTTCATATCCTTTCAATTTTCTATTGTCCCTTTTCAATTTTCTTGATCAGCGTCAAGATATTTTTGTCTTCTTCGCGGCGGTAATAGATATCGTCCATCAGTTGCCGAACGAGGTGAATACCAAGTCCACCTATCTGCCGTTCTTCGGCGGAGAGAGTGATGTCCGCTTCGGGCCGTTGCGTCGGGTCGAAGGGGATACCGCCGTCGGAAACGGTGAAGACCAGCCGTTCGCCATTGTCCATCTCGCCCTTGTTGAACTCGACGAGCACTTGCCCGTTCTTGCCCGGGTAGGCGTAGAGCATCACATTCGTCACTATCTCTTCCAACGCCAGGTTGATGGGCATATTCAGTTCGTCGGGCACGCCGAGCGAGTCGATCCATTCGGCCAGCGTCGGAATCTGCTGTATGTCGTTTCGCATGACGATAGCCGGTTTCTGGTAACGGATAGCGAGCATCGTCAGGTCGTCGCTCTGCTGTGCTCCGTTGACGAAGAGCTCCACGCTCTGGCGCATATGTGCCACTATGTCGCGCGGATCGAGTCCTTGTTCTTTCAGCTTCTCGCCGTTCAGTTCTTGCAGCATCCGCGTCTCGCCATACTGCTCGTGACCGATGTTCTCCGCTTCCGTCAGGCCGTCCGTGTAGAGGAAAAGCACGTCGTTGAGCGCCATCTGCATCGTCTGCGACCGGAAGACAAAGTCCGGTTCTATGCCCAGCGGCAAGTTCGGAATAACCGGCAGGAAATCGATGGTAGATGGTAAATGACCAAATGGTAAATGCACCGGCGCATTGTGTCCCGCATTGCAGTAGTCGAGTTGTCCGGTCTTGCAGTCAAGCACACCGAGGAACAGCGTTAGGAACATGTTCTGCGCGTTCTGCTCGGAGAGCGCCCTGTTGATCTCGCCTACGATGGTAGCAGCATCCTCTTCGTTCGCCGTTATGCTGCGGAAGAGCGAACGGGTCATCGCCATCACCAGCGCCGCCGGTACACCCTTGCCGCTCACATCGCCCACGCAGAAGAACAACTTGTCTTGCCGCACATAGAAGTCGTACAGGTCGCCGCCCACTTCTTTGGCGGGATCGACGATGCCGTAAATATTGAGGTCAAGCCGGTCTGCAAACGGCGGGAACACGCGCGGCAGCATAGCTGTCTGAATGGCGTTGGCCACTTGCAACTCGTTTTCCATACGCTGGTTTTTGGCGGTGAACTCAATCAGCCGATTCGTGTCGCGTCCTGCCTTCCACATGATGAACACCAGCATCGCCAAACCTAACAGCATCAGAAGACCGACGATACGGCCGATGCGGTTCAGGTCGGCGAACAGTTCCTCTTCGGGAATGATGATCTCGATATGCCAGCCTGTCGCGTCTATCTCTTCGTGGAAGATGTTGTACTTGCGTCCGGGGATCGTATCAGGCACCGGCACAATGTCTATGCCCTTGCTCGAACGGATCGAGTAGTAGCTGTTTTGGTACACCTGCAGATACTCCGACACGCGTTGCAACTCGTCCAGCGACATGTCGATACAAACGACGGCCACCGTCTCGCCTTTCTTGTTACGCACGGGGTACGAACAGCTGACCACATAAGTCTGTGAACCCGAATCATCCAGATACGGCTCGCACCACCAGCAGCTGTCGTGTACAAACCCGTTCTGGTACCACTCCATCTGCGTGTAGTCATGGTCCGCACTACCTATTTGACGCGTGTAAATGCTGTCTTTGGTGATGCGGCTACTGCACACCTCGAAGTACTTGCCCTCTTTCGGAAAATAGTACGGCACAAAAGCCACCGCCATGCTCGTGTTGGCGCGAAGCGTGCTCACGGCCAGACGGGTCGCTGAATAGATCGAGTCGGGTATATTCAGGTGCTTCTCGGCCAACAGCGCCAAGGTCTTGGCCGCCGTCTCCATTTCCACCGTGTGCAGCTCAATCTCCAGTTCCGCCTTGCGCAGCTCCGTCTTGGCGCGTTGCTCCGCCTCCATACGGATAGCGTGCCTGCTCGTGAAATACTGAATACACGAGATGACCTCCAGCACGATTGCGGCTACCAATAGCACCCAGAATCCGGTTCTCAGGCCTTGTGACTTCTTGTCCTTCTTGCTTCGCATAATTATCTAACTACCAACGACTAACGACCAACTACTTGTTCATCACTTTGCCTTTCTCGTTCAACATCCAGCCGATGTGTACTTGCATTCCCAAATAGAATCCTTCCGGCATCAGCAGCTTGTTACCTTTGGATGGACAACGGTACTCACATTTGAGTTCCAACGGCACGGCCACCGGACCTGCAAACAGCAGGCCTACACCGCCGAAACCGCCTACGAAGTGGTTCTGCTGCGGCGCGTCAATGGTCTTACCGGTGTAGAAACCTCTGCACACCTTGTCCCACACGCCTGTGATATCGACAAAAGCGCCTGCATAGACCTCCGCTGCCAGCCAATTGGTCGCCGGTACATAGAACTTGATGCACGGTTTCCACGCAAACCACATCGACTTGAGCGACGCCTGTTCGATGGCATAGGGATAATTCTCATCGTCCAAAGCGCAGCCCATACTTCCCGTCTTGCCCAGATTAACGCCGTGCTTTGTCGGACCGGGAGTGTTCACGCCGAACTCAAAGTCCAACAGTTCCGCGCCCACAAAGTGTATACGAAAATCCACGAACGATATGTTCAGGAAGTGTTGCCTGCCCGTGAACTCCGTGATGTCGTAGCCCATCGGGTTGTTCGGCAACAGGAAGTTCGTTGAATAACCCGCACTCACCAGTGACACATACGATATTCCCGAGCGTTTGTAATAGCGCTTGTAGAACCCGAACGGATCGCCGTCACTGGCTTGACCGCAAACACTCATCGTTGCTGCCAATAGCAGACCTAATACCCAAATCTTTTTCATATCTTTTTATCTTTTACCTTTCAATTTTCACCTTTCAATTCTCGGATGAATCCGTCAATTTTCTCCTTGGTCACATGCTGCATCACCACCACATGCGCCAACTCGCCGCCGAACGACTCGTCATAGCCCAGAGCCAGATTATACTTGCTGCAGATCTCCGGCGAAGGACGCTTGAAGAACACCGTGTTGCTGTACTCGTTCCGCCAACACGGCCAGCCTATCTTCTTCAGTTCCTGCTGCAGGTACTTGGTGCATTTCATCATCTGATTTGCCTGTTGCGACCATTTTTTGTAGCCCACTTTCTGAATCAGCCACCAGAACTTAAGCGGCTGAACCGCGTCGCGGGAACAATTGATCATCTTCATGTTTCCGTTCAGGTATGTCACGTTGAAATTGTTCTGATTGTCATACACGCGACGTGTACATAGGAACAAACCTGACGGCGAATCGATGCCGAAGAACTTATGTCCGCTGATGGCTATCGATTCAAAATGCTGGTCCTTGCTGCTCACCATCTTCCGGTCTTTGGTGAACGGCAGATAGCCGCCGAACAACGCTGCATCGACATGACGGTACACCGCCATGTTCGGATGTCTCGCCAACACCTCGTTCAGTGCCTTCATGTCGTCTATCGCACCCTTGAACGTCGATCCCATCGCATAGACCATCAACGCAGGACGGGTCGTGTCCAAAGCTGCTTCCAGTTCCTCAGGAATCATACGACCCATCGGATCGCTCTTGATCAGCTTCACTTCTAAGTTCTGCAAGTCGCACAGCCGCATGTTCGAGTAATGGGCCTCGTCCGACACATACACCACAGCTTGTTTGCCCGTGCGGTTATACAGGTCGTTCGCGCCGAAATAGATACCGTGGTTGTTGCCGTCGGTACCACTGTGCGTCACAATGCCCCACACGTCGTCCTTGTCGAAGCCGTACAACGGCGTGAAGAACTCGATCACCTCGCGCTCAAACGCTTGCGTGGACATGTTCCAGGGCTTGTCGGTCATCGGGTCACCGGCGTTATTGAGGTTCACGCGGTCCATACCTGTACTGACGTACCACTCGTAGAACTCCTGCAGCGCTGACTGCTGGTTAACCGGATAGCCGAAATAGGTCTGTTGACCCTCTTTCCACACTTTGGTCCACTCGTCGAGTTTGTCAAATCCCGAACTCTGCGCAAAGCCATTCAGCGTGGCAACCGATACTATGATTAGCAGAAAGAGTTTTTTCATTCTTTCATCTTTTGACACAATTCGCCCGCAAAATTACTGCTTTTTTTTTAATTGTGCAAATAAAAACAGAAAAAAGCGCAAATTTTGCGCCTTTTCCTGCTTTTGTCCTTCGTCCTTTGTCCTTATTTGCGTTTCTCGCCTTCCGGTCTCGGGCCGTCAGGGCGAGGACCTCCGCGCTTGCTGAACTTCTCGCCATCGGGTCTCGGGCCCTCACGACGCGGTCCTTCGTGCTTACCGCACTTGTCGCAACAGGGCTTCTGACCAAACGGCTCGTTCAGACGAAGCACTCGTTCAACCTGACGCGCACTCAGGTCCTTGCGGAACTTGTCGTAAAACTTGGACTGGAGGTCAGCCAACTCCTTTAAACCTTCAATTCTTGCCTTGGCTAACTTGTCCAAGTCCTTATCGCTCAACTCTTTCCCGGGCTTGCAACCTTCTTTGGGACAGTTCTTCTCAAAAAGCTTGTCCTGTTCGGCGCTGTATTCGCGGTAGGTCACGGCAAACTTCTCCGCTTGTTCATCACTCAGCATCAGTTCGTGGGTCAGACGCTTGATGTCGAACTCCACGCGTTCTGCTTTACTCAACTGCTTTCCCTGGCAGCCTTCTTTCTTCATTTCTTGTGCACTCATGTTGGCAACAAGCACGGCACTGATGGCCAAAATCACAATCTTTTTCATAACATTCATTTTTTATTCATTTTGTAAAACCCTTATTGTCTTATCAGGATTCGTTTTTCTCCTGCTTTATCAGGATTCATTCTTCTTTATACAAATACCGTGCCAAACCAAATTTACTGTTGTTTCGAACCGAATGAAATTTCTTGGCCCGGCATGATTACCAGGGAATTTATCGGAATTATGAAGACCCGATTTTGCTACACAAACATGGCAAATTGAAAAAAAATGAAGAAAAATTGCATTTTCTTTAGAAAATATTTGGTCAATTCAAAAAAAAGTAGTACTTTTGCAAGCTTTTTCGCGCGAAATGTACGATGATACACGCGCATGTACATAAAAAAGCATGGAATATTTAAGTTAAACGGCTAAGGCCAACGGCTGACAGCCAAAGTAAAAATTATTAAACAAACAACAAAATGCCTACAATTCAACAATTAGTTAGAAAAGGAAGAGCAGAACTGATGGACAAATCGAAGAGCCCGGCTCTTGACAGCTGTCCGCAGCGTCGGGGCGTTTGTGTACGTGTTTACACGACGACCCCGAAGAAACCTAACTCCGCGATGCGTAAGGTGGCACGTGTGCGCCTGACGAACACCAAGGAGGTCAACGCTTACATCCCCGGAGAGGGGCACAACTTGCAAGAGCACAGCATCGTAATGGTACGTGGCGGTCGTGTAAAAGACCTGCCGGGTGTACGTTATCACATCGTTCGTGGTACGCTCGATACCGCCGGTGTGGCTAATCGTCTCCAGCGCCGCTCCAAATACGGGGCCAAGCGTCCGAAAGCTAAGAAGTAAGCCTACCCCTTGCCCCTCCCTAAAGGGAAAGGAATAGGAACAGTCAAGCTCTGAATTTTATTAACTAAATGTTCCATAATTGGGACGAAACATGGGTTGAGGGTTGAGTAAGCGGCGAGGCTGATGTACAAAGTGACAATGTACAATGTACAAAGGACAACGCTACTGAAGTAATCGACAACCAAACAAAAATTATTTAAGACAATGAGAAAAGCAAAACCACAAAAACGTGTGATCCTGCCGGATCCTGTTTATGGCGAAGTAATGGTGGCTAAGTTTGTGAACCACCTCATGCTGGACGGTAAGAAAAATACCGCTTACAGCGTATTCTACGGCGCACTGGGCGTAGTAGAGCAGAAAATGAAATCGGAGGAGAAGCCGGCTCTGGATATCTGGAAACAGGCTCTGGACAACATCACTCCTCTGGTAGAGGTTAAATCGAAGCGTATCGGTGGTGCAACCTTCCAGGTTCCGACCGAGATCCGTGCTGACCGCAAGGAGTCTATCGCAATGAAGAACATGATCAATTTCGCACGCAAGCGCGGTGGCCACTCGATGGCCGAGAAGCTCGCTGCTGAGATCATGGACGCGTTCAACAACCAGGGTGGTGCCTTCAAACGTAAGGAGGATATGCACCGTATGGCTGAGGCTAACCGTGCGTTCGCACACTTCCGCTTCTAAACTGAAATCTAACGAAAATGGCTAAACACGATTTACATTTCAATCGCAATATCGGTATCATGGCGCATATCGATGCCGGTAAGACCACCACTTCGGAGCGTATCTTGTTCTATACCGGTCTGACTCACAAGATAGGTGAGGTGCACGACGGTGCGGCTACGATGGACTGGATGGTGCAGGAGCAGGAGCGTGGTATCACTATCACGTCCGCTGCTACCACTACCTACTGGAACTACGCGGGCGACAAGTACAAGATCAACCTCATCGATACTCCGGGGCACGTGGACTTTACCGTGGAAGTGGAGCGCAGTCTCCGTATCCTTGATGGCGCTGTGATGGCCTTGTGCTCGGTAGGTGGTGTTCAGCCGCAATCCGAGACCGTTTGGCGTCAGGCCGATAAGTATAACGTTCCGCGTATCTGCTATGTCAACAAGATGGACCGTTCCGGTGCCAACTTCTTCGACGTAGTGCGCCAGATTAAGGAGGTGCTCGGCGCTACTCCGTGTCCTATCCAGATCCCTATCGGCGCAGAGGAGAACTTCAAGGGTGTCGTTGACCTCGTGAAGATGAAAGCCATCCTCTGGCACGATGAGACGATGGGCGCTGAGTATGTGGAAGAGCCGATCCCTGCCGACCTCGTTTCCGAGGCCGAAGAGTGGCGCGACAAGATGCTGGAGACGGTGTCCGAGTTCGACGATGCACTCATGGAGAAATACTTCGACGATCCTTCGACTATTGAGGAAGAGGAGATCCGTCACGCTATCCGTGTGGGCACTTGCTCGATGAAGATCTTTCCTGTCATCTGCGGTTCGTCGTTCAAGAACAAAGGTGTGCAGACGATGCTCGACGCCGTGTGCGCTTACCTGCCGAGTCCGTTGGATACACCCGTCATCAACGGTACGAATCCGAATAACGACAAGGCTGAGGAGCGTCACCCGGACGATGCAGAGCCGTTGTGCGCACTCGCGTTCAAGATAGCTACCGACCCGTATGTGGGCCGTCTCTGCTACTTCCGTGTGTACTCGGGTCACCTCGATGCCGGTTCATACGTCTATAACCCCCGTTCGGGTAAGAAAGAGCGTATCAGCCGTATCTTCCAGATGCACTCGAACCACCAGAACCCGGTTGAGACCATCCTCGCGGGTGATATAGGCGCGGGCGTAGGATTTAAGGATATACGCACGGGCGACACGCTTTGCGACGAGAACAAGCCTATCGTACTCGAGTCGATCGAGTTCCCGGCTCCGGTGATCGGTATCTCTGTGGAACCGAAGAGCCAGGCTGACCTCGACAAGCTGGGCGTAGGTCTCGCCAAACTCGCAGAAGAGGACCCGACCTTCACCGTTAAGACCGACGAGCAGACAGGTCAGACCGTGATTTCGGGTATGGGTGAGCTCCACCTGGAGATCATCATCGACCGTCTGAAACGTGAGTTCAAGGTCGAGTGTAACCAAGGTCGTCCGCAAGTGGCTTACCGCGAGGCTATCAGCGCACCGGTTGAGTTGCGTGAGGTTTATAAGAAGCAGTCCGGTGGTCGTGGTAAGTTCGCCGACATCATCGTTCGCGTGGAGCCTGCCGATGCTGACTTCCCGGGTGGTCTTCAGTTCGAAGACGTGGTCAAGGGTGGTAACGTGCCTAAGGAGTACATCCCGTCTGTTCAGAAGGGCTTCGAGCTCGCTATGAAGAACGGTGTGCTCGCGGGTTATCCGCTGGATAGCCTCAAGGTAACGCTGCTCGACGGTAGCTTCCACCCCGTTGACTCTGACCAGCTCAGCTTTGAGATCGCTGCACAGATGGCGTTCAAAGAGGCTGCAGCCAAGGCTAAACCGCAGTTGATGGAGCCGATCATGAAGATCGAGGTGGTAACACCGGAAGAGAGCATGGGTGACGTCATTGGTGACTTGAACAAACGCCGTGGTCAGGTAGAAGGTATGGACACCAGCCGCACCGGCGCACGTATCGTCAAGGCGAAGGTGCCGTTGGCAGAGATGTTCGGTTATGTAACCGCTCTGCGTACCATCACCTCCGGCCGTGCCACGAGCTCCATGGAGTTCAGCCACTACGAGGCAGTAAGCTCGTCGATCGCCAAAGCCGTTTTGACCGAAGTAGGCGGACGGGTAGACCTTGTATAAAAGAGATTTTTGAGGGCGCGCGTGCGCAAGCGTGCGTACATGCGTACCTTATAAATAATATATTAATTAACCCTGCGGGGCGTGGGTCATCTTAGCAAATGACTCTTAAGGTTATCTGCGCTCTGCGAATTACAAACAATTAAAAACAATACTATTAAATTATGAGTCAAAAAATTCGTATCAAACTGAAGTCTTTCGACCACAACTTGGTTGACAAGTCTGCAGAGAAGATCGTCAAGACCGTAAAGGCAACAGGCGCATTGGTAAGTGGTCCTATTCCCCTGCCGACGCACAAACGCATCTTCACGGTTAACCGCTCGACCTTCGTTAACAAAAAGAGCCGTGAGCAATTTGAGTTGGCGAGCTACAAGCGTCTGATTGACATCTACAACAGCAACAACAAGACCGTTGAGGCGCTCATGAAACTCGAGCTCGCAAGCGGTGTGGAAGTAGAAATCAAAGTTTGATAAAAAACTAACCTCATCCATCGGATAGTGATACTAGGAAGTCCTAGGAAAACCTAGGTTGACTTAGGAAGACCTAAGAATTAACCCTATGGCGAGTGAGGCGTTAATTAACAATTATTAAACAAACTAAGCAACAATGCCAGGTTTATTAGGAAAAAAGATCGGAATGACTTCCGTCTTCGGTGCCGACGGCAAAAACATCCCGTGCACCGTTATTGAGGCAGGTCCTTGCGTAGTGACTCAGCTCAAGACCGTTGAGAAAGACGGTTACAAGGCAGCTCAGGTTGGCTTTATGCACAAGAGCGAGAAGCACACGAACAAGGCCGAAGCAGGCCATTTCAAGGCCGCAGGCGTAGAGCCGATGCGCCACTTAGCAGAGTTTGAGTTCGAGACTGAACTGACTCTGGGTCAAACAATCACAGCAGCAGACCTCTTTGAAGAGGGCATGTACGTTGACGTTATCGGAACCAGCAAGGGCCACGGTTTCCAAGGTGTCGTTAAACGTCATGGCTTCGGCGGTGTAGGCCAGTCCACGCACGGTCAGGACGACCGTCTGCGCGCACCGGGTTCGGTAGGTGCCTGTGCATACCCGAGCCGTATCTTCCCGGGCACACGTATGGCCGGACAGATGGGTGGTGACCGCGTAACGGTACAGAACCTCGTGGTACTGAAAGTGATCCCCGAGTACAACTTGATCATGGTCAAGGGTAGTGTACCGGGCGCAAAAAATTCAATCGTCATTATTAACAAGTAATTAGTTATGGAACTTAGTATTTTGAACCAAGCCGGTAAAGAGACCGGAAAGAAGATTGCTCTCAATGACGCTATCTTCGGCATCGAGCCTAACGACCATGCTATCTACTTGGACGTTAAGCAATTCTTGGCAGCACAGCGCCAAGGCACAGCGAAAGCTAAACAGCGTAGCGAGAATGCTCACTCGACCCGTAAGCTCGGTCGCCAGAAAGGCGGCGGTGGCGCACGTCCGGGTGATCTGAAGTCTCCGGTTCGCGTAGGTGGTGGTACGATTTTCGGTCCGGTACCTCGTGACTACGACTTCAAGCTGAACAAGAAAGTGAAACAGTTGGCTCGCAAGAGCGCTCTGTCGCTTCGCGCAAAACAGAATGAGTTGCTCGTATTGGACGCTCTGAGCTTCGACGCACCGAAGACCAAAGCTATGGTAGAGGTATTGAATAACCTCAAAGTAGAGGGTAAGAAAGTGCTGTTCGTCGTAGCAGACGCTAATCTCAACGCTCGCAAGTCCGCCGCTAACATTCAGCGTGTGAACGTAGTGAACGTCAACGAGCTGAACACCTACACAATCATGAACTCGAACGTAGTAGTTCTGACCGAAGCTTCGGCTGCTGCTATCGAGGCAACTTTAAAAGCATAAGGAGGTAGAATTATGGCAATTATTTTGAAACCTATCGTCACTGAGAAGATGACCGCCGCCGGCGAGAAGCTGAACCGTTACGGTTTTGTAGTAGCTCGCAATGCCAACAAAGTTGAGATCAAGAAAGCGGTAGAAGAAATGTACAACGTTCAGGTTACGGATGTGAATACGCTCATCCGCGCTCCGAAAGTTAAACAACGCTGGACCAAGTCCGGTCTGCTCAAGGGTGCACAGCAGGCGTATAAGAAAGCCATCGTAACGCTGGCCGAAGGTGAAACAATTGATTTTTATAGCAATATCTAAAAAATGGCTGTACGTAAATTAAAGCCCACAACACCAGGGCAAAGACACAAAGTTATAGGTGCGTTCGAGACAATTACCGCGAGCGCTCCTGAGAAATCGCTTGTGTTTGGTAAGATCAAAACGGGTGGTCGCAACAATGTCGGTAAGATGACAATGCGCTACATCGGTGGTGGTCACAAACAGAAGTATCGCGTAATTGACTTCAAGCGCAATAAAGATGGTGTTCCCGCAGTAGTTAAGACTATTGAGTACGATCCGAACCGTAGTGCTCGTATCGCCCTCCTGTTCTACGCTGACGGAGAGAAGCGCTATATCCTTGCACCGAATGGACTGCAAGTAGGTCAAACTGTAATGTCGGGAGAGAATGCTGCTCCTGAAGTAGGCAATGCACTGCCTATGTCTGTAATTCCTCTGGGAACGCTCATTCACAACATCGAGCTTCGTCCGGGTCAGGGTGCCTGCATGGTACGTAGTGCCGGTACTTTCGCTCAGTTGTCGAGTCGTGAGGACAAGTACGCTATCATCAAACTGCCTTCGGGAGAGCTCCGCAAGGTGCTTGCAGCTTGCAAGGCAACCGTTGGTGTAGTAGGAAACAGTGATCACGCTTTGGAGAAGAGCGGTAAGGCAGGTCGCAGCCGTTGGCTCGGTCGTCGTCCGCGCAACCGTGGCGTCGTTATGAACCCTGTAGATCACCCGATGGGTGGTGGTGAAGGCCGTCAATCCGGAGGTCACCCGAGAAGCCGCAAGGGTCTGCTCGCTAAGGGTTACAAGACTCGTCATCCGAAGAACCAGAGCAACCAGTACATTATAGAAAGACGTAAAAAGTAATTAACCTATTAAAGTCAAAGTAACAGTATGAGTCGTTCATTGAAAAAAGGACCGTTTATCAACGTTAAGTTGGAAGACAAGGTGCTCGCTATGAATGAGGCGAACAAGAAAGAAGTCATCAAGACTTGGTCTCGCGCGAGTATGATCTCCCCTGACTTTGTAGGTCACACAATCGCAGTTCACAATGGAAACAAGTTCATTCCTGTGTACGTCACGGAGAACATGGTAGGTCACAAGCTCGGCGAGTTTGCTCCCACCCGTACGTTCCGTGGTCACTCGGGCAATAACAAGAAGTAATCCATTGCAATCAATTAACATTATTTAAAAATTCCAGATTAAAATGGGTGCAAGAAAACATAATAGCGCTGAGGCAATGAAAGCTGCTCGCAAAGAGTTGTATTTTGCCAAAGCAAACGGCATTCCTACCAGCCCGCGTAAGATGCGTCTCGTAGCAGACATGGTTCGCGGTATGGAAGTGAATCGTGCACTCGGTGCGCTGCATTTCTCCACACGTGAGGCCAGTCGCGCGCTCGAGAAGCTCCTCAAATCTGCTATTGCCAACTGGGAGACCAAAACCGGCAAGAAAGCAGAGGACGAAACTCTCTATGTAACGAAAATCATGGTTGACGGCGGTATGTCGATCAAGCGTATGCTGCCCGCTCCTCAGGGTCGTGCTTATCGTATCCGCAAACGTTCCAACCACGTTACAATATTTGTAGATACTAAAAATACTAACGCTGAAAAGTAATCAATTATGGGACAGAAAATTAATCCTATAGCTAACCGTCTGGGCATTGTCCGCGGTTGGGACTCCAACTGGTTTGGAGGCAAGAATTACGGAGATACGCTGCTTGAGGATAGCAAGATTCGCGAGTACCTCAACGCTCGTCTCGCAGAGGCTAGTATTTCCCGTATCGTTATCGAAAGAACTCTGAAATTGGTGACTGTTACTATCTGCACCGCTCGCCCCGGTTATATTATCGGAAAAGGTGGAGAAGAGGTTGACAAATTGAAGAAGGAACTCCAGAAAATTACCCATCAGGATGTGCAGATCAACATCTACGAGGTGAAACGTCCGGAGTTGGACGCTACTATCGTGGCAAACAAGATCGCACGCCAGTTGGAAGGTAAGATCGCTTACCGCCGAGCCGTGAAGATGGCTATCCAAAGCACCATGCGTATGGGCGCCGAGGGTATCAAGATTCAGGTATCGGGTCGTTTGAACGGCGCCGAGATGGCTCGTAAGGAGATGTACAAAGAGGGTCGTACCCCGCTGCATACGCTCCGCGCAGACATCGACTACTGCCACGTAGGTGCTATCACCAAAGTGGGTGTGATCGGCGTAAAGGTATGGATCTGCCGTGGAGAAGTGTATGGTAAGAAAGACTTGGCTCCGAACTTCTCGCAGAAGCAAGAGGCAGGCCGTCCCGGCATGGATCGTCGTGAGGGCCGCGGAGATCGCAAGGGCTTCCGCCGCAACAAAAAACAAAACTAATGTTTAACCGATTTGTAGATTAGAACAGTTATGTTACAACCTAAGAAAACTAAATTCCGCCGTTGCCAAAAAGGCCGCATCAAGGGCTTCGCTCACCGCGGTCAGGAACTGGCATTCGGTTCGTTCGGTATCAAGAGTTTGGGTACCGTATGGTTGACCGGTCGTCAAATCGAGGCAGCCCGTATCGCCGTAACCCGTTATATGCAACGTCAAGGTCAGGTTTGGATCCGTGTATTCCCGGACAAACCGATCACCAAGAAACCGTTGGATGTCCGTATGGGTAAAGGTAAAGGTGCTCCCGAAGGCTTCGTTGTTCCGTTGGAGCCCGGTCGTATCATCTTCGAGGTAGAGGGCGTAAGCTACGATGTTGCCAAAGAGGCACTCCGTCTGGCCGCTCAGAAACTGCCTGTGACCACTAAATTTGTCGTAAGACGTGATTACGACGCAACTCAAAATGCTTAATTTGGATTATGAAAACAGCTGAAATCAAAGAATTAACGACTGCTGAACTCCAGGAGCGTCTGGCAGCAGAGAAAGAGGCGATTGTTCGTCTCAAGTTAAATCACAGCATTTCTCCGCTCGACAATCCGTTGCAAATTAAGGCTGCGCGTCGTAATATCGCTCGCCTTGCAACTGAATTGCGTGCAAGAGAAATTAACAAGTAAAAAACGACAATTGAAATGGAAAGAAATCTTAGAAAAGAGCGCGTGGGCGTAGTTGTTTCCAACAAGATGGAGAAGACCATCGTGGTCGCTGTTCGTTGGAAAGAGAAACACCCCATCTATGGCAAGTTTGTCAATAAAACTCGCAAGTTCCATGTTCATGACGAGAAGAACGAGGCAGGTATCGGCGATACCGTACGCATCATGGAGACTCGTCCGTTGAGCAAGACCGTGCGTTGGCGTTTAACTCAAATTATCGAAAGGGCTAAGTAATTATGGTACAGCAAGAATCTCGTCTCACAGTATGTGACAACAGCGGTGCAAAGCAAGCACTCGTGATCCGCGTTCTTGGTGGTACCAAGAAGCGTTACGCCAGCCTCGGCGATACAGTAGTAGTAGCCGTTAAGGGCGTCATCCCTTCCAGCGAAATCAAGGATGGTACGGTTAGCCGCGCTATCGTCGTTCGCACGAAGAAAGAGGTACGTCGTGCAGACGGTAGTTACATCCGCTTTGATGACAACGCATGCGTGTTGATCACCAATGCCGGTGAACTCCGTGGCAGCCGTATCTTCGGTCCGGTGGCTCGTGAGCTGCGTCAAACAAACATGAAAATTATTTCTCTGGCACCTGAAGTGCTCTAATCATCTAAAACGTTACAGTAATGGCAAAATTACACATCAAAAAGGGTGATACCGTTTACGTAAACGCAGGTGCTTCGAAGGGTCAGACCGGCCGCGTGCTGGAAGTGATCGTTGACAAGCAACGTGCTATCGTAGAAGGCGTCAACATGGTATCGAAGAGTACCAAGCCCAACGCAAAGAATCCGCAAGGCGGAATCGTTAAACAGGAAGCTCCTATCCATATCTCCAACCTCAACGTAGTTGAGAACGGCAAACCGGTACGTGTTGGCCGCGTGAAGAAGGATGGAAAGCTCGTTCGTGTATCTAAAAAAACCGGTAAGGAGATCTAAGTATGAATACAGCAAGTTTGAAGCAAGACTATCAGGAGCGCATCGTGCCTATCCTGATGAAGGAGTTCAACTACACTACTGTTATGCAGTGCCCGAAACTCCAGAAGATCGTTCTGAACCAAGGTTTGGGTGAAGCAGTAGGTGACAAGAAGATCATCGAGGTCGCTCTCCAGGAGATGACCGCTATTGCTGGTCAGAAAGCAGTCGCTACCGTTTCCAAGAAAGATATCGCTAACTTCAAGGTTCGTAAGCAAATGCCGATCGGTGTTCGCGTTACCCTCCGCGGTCAGCAGATGTATGAGTTCCTCGAGCGTCTCGTTCGCGTAGCTCTCCCGCGTATCCGCGACTTCAAAGGTATCGAGAACAAGATGGACGGCCGTGGTAACTACACCTTGGGTATCACCGAGCAGATCATCTTCCCTGAAATTAACATTGATAACATCACCAAACTGCTGGGTATGAACATCACGTTCGTCACCACAGCTAAAACCGATGAGGAGGGCTTCGCACTCCTGCGTGAGTTTGGTTTACCGTTTAAAAAGTAATTCAGACTATGGCAAAAGAATCAATGAAAGCCCGCGAGGTAAAACGCGCTAAACTCGTCGCTAAATACGCGGCTAAACGTGCACAACTCCTCAAGGATGGTGACTATGTAGGGCTCCAGGCCCTCCCGAAAAACGCATCGCCCGTTCGTCTGCACAACCGTTGCAAAGTAACCGGCCGTCCGAAAGGATACATGCGCGCATTCGGTCTCAGCCGTATTCAATTCCGTGAGATGGCCTCCAAAGGTCTGATCCCGGGTGTAAAGAAAGCGAGCTGGTAAAATTAACATTATTAAATATTGTCCCGACAGGCGGGATTAATTTAACAACAAAAAACAAATGACAGATCCTATTGCAGATTACCTCACTCGATTGAGGAATGCTATCAAAGCCGGCCACCGTGTGGTTGAAGTACCGGCTTCGAATCTGAAAAAGGAGATCACTCGCATCTTGTTCGAGAAGGGTTATATCCTCTCGTACAAGTTTGTCGAGGACGGTCCCCAGGGCACTATCAAGATTGCCCTCAAGTATGATCCGCTGAACAAAGTGAACGCGATCAAGTGTTTGAAACGAGTATCCACCCCGGGTCTCCGTAAGTATGTAGGCTATCGCGAGATGCCGCGCGTACTGAACGGCCTCGGTATCGCTATCCTTTCGACCTCGAAAGGCGTGATGACCAACAAAGAAGCGTTGGCTCAACAGCTCGGTGGTGAAGTGTTGTGTTACGTTTATTAATAAGGAGGAACAGCTATGTCAAGAATTGGAAAACTTCCTATCGCTATCCCCGCAGGTGTTACCGTTACGGTAAGCCCGGAGAACGTAGTGACCGTTAAGGGTCCGAAAGGTGAGCTCAGCCAGGCTGTTGATCCCCTGATCACCGTAACCGTAGAAGACGGCGTTTGCCACGTTACCCGTCCGAATGACGAGAAAGAGGCACGCGCTAAACACGGATTGTATCGCGCTTTGATTCATAACATGGTCGTTGGCTGCAGCGAGGGTTACAAGAAGACTCTTGAACTCGTCGGTGTAGGTTACCGTGTAGAGCTGGCTCAGCCCCAAGTGCTGAACTTCTCCCTCGGTTATACGCACCCCATCTATCTCGGCTTGCCGAAAGAGGTGAAGGTGGAGACCAAGTCGGAGCGTAACCAGAACCCGCTCGTAATGCTCGAGTCCGCTGACAAGCAGCTTCTTGGCCAGATTTGCGCTAAGATCCGCTCGTTCCGCAAACCGGAGCCGTATAAGGGTAAAGGTATTAAGTTCCAAGGTGAAATCGTACGTCGTAAAGCTGGTAAGTCGGCAGGTAAATAATTAGAAAGGAAAAAAGTTTATGATTAAGAAAATCGCACGTCGCCTTAAAATCAAGGCATCTATCCGTACCAAAGTGTCGGGTACAGCAGAGCGTCCTCGTCTGACGGTTTTCCGTTCTAACAGCCAGATTTACGCTCAGGTGATCAACGACCTGGAGGGTAAGACCCTCGCAAGCGCATCATCGCTCGCTATCAAAGACAAACTGACCAAGACCGAGAAAGCCGCTGAGGTAGGTAAACTCATCGCAGCTGCTGCTATCAAGGCCGGTGTCAATGAAGTAGTATTTGACCGTAACGGTTACCTGTATCACGGTCGTGTTAAAGCTCTCGCGGACGCAGCTCGCGAGGCAGGTCTCAAATTCTAATAAGTTACGATTATGCAAAGAGTTAAAACAACACAAGACCTCGAGCTCAAGGAGCGTCTGGTCGCTGTCAACCGCGTAACGAAAGTTACCAAGGGTGGACGTACTTTCACTTTCGCAGCTATCGTAGTTGTTGGAAATGAAGATGGTATTGTAGGTTACGGTTTGGGTAAAGCAGGTGAGGTTGCTGCTGCTATGCAGAAAGCTACCGAGGCTGCGAAGAAGAACCTCATCCAGGTGCCTGTTCTCAAGGGGACGATCCCTCACGAGCAGTTCGCTAAGTTCGGTGGTTCGCAGGTGTACATCCAGCCCGCTACGCACGGTACCGGAGTAAAAGCCGGTGGTGCTATGCGTGCCGTTCTGGAGTCTGCAGGCGTTCACGACGTCTTAGCAAAGTCCAAAGGTTCGTCCAACCCCCACAACCTCGTTAAAGCTACTATCCAAGCACTCGCTGAACTGCGTGACGCTCGTACCGTAGCCGCTAACCGTGGCGTAAGCCTCTCTACAGTGTTTAACGGATAAAATTCTTCTACAACTATGGCAAAGATTAAAATTCAACAAGTACGCAGTACTATCAAATGTCCGAAGGTGCAGAAGGAAACCATGCAAGCGCTGGGTCTGCGCAAGATGAACGCAGTCGTTGAGCACGAAGCTACTCCCGCTATCCTGGGAATGGTAGAGAAGGTAAAGCACCTTGTTAAAGTTATTGACTAACCCTAAAACGAAATTGACATTATGGAATTGAATAATTTAACCCCTGCTGCTGGTTCGGTTAAGACCGCTAAGCGTGTCGGCCGTGGCGCAGGTTCGGGCCTCGGTGGAACCTCCACACGCGGTCACAAGGGTGCTAAGTCGCGCTCCGGTTACAGCAAGAAAATCGGTTTCGAAGGTGGTCAGATGCCTATGCAGCGTCGTCTGCCGAAGTTCGGTTTCAAGAACATCAACCGTGTTGAGTACAAAGCAATCAACCTCGCTACCCTCCAGGCTCTCGCTGAGGCTAAGAAACTGGAGAAGATCGGTTTGGTTGAACTCCACGAGGCTGGTTTCATCTCCAAAACCCAACTCGTTAAGATCCTGGGTAATGGCGAACTGAAAGCTAAACTGACCGTGCAGGCTAACGCTTTCTCCAAGAAAGCTGAAGAGGCTATCCTCGCAGCCGGTGGCACTATCGAGAAAATCTAAAAACGAAAATAATTATGAAGCCTTGAGCAAGCCGAGCGTAAGTCCCGCGGACTTAGTCACCTTGGGCGGTGACCACAGGAGAGTTTACTTTCCGGGGGGGGGACGGACGAGGGGACAACGAAAGCTCGCTTACGCAGCTCGGCGAAGCCAAGACTCCATAAGAAAAACGAGTTTTTATTATGAAGTTTATTGAAACATGTAAAAATATCTGGAAGATCGAGGACCTCCGCAATCGTCTGCTGACCACGGCTCTGTTCGTGCTCATCTATCGTTTCGGTTCGTTCGTCGTTCTCCCGGGTATTGACCCTACAGCCTTGTCTGCTCTGCATAGCCAGACAGCAGGTGGTCTGATGGCGCTCTTGGATATGTTCTCCGGTGGAGCCTTCTCCAATGCGTCGATCTTCGCCCTGGGTATTATGCCGTACATCTCTGCGTCTATCGTAATCCAACTGCTCTCTATCGCAGTGCCTTACTTCCAGAAGATGCAGAAAGAAGGCGAGTCCGGACGTCAGAAGATGAACCAGATCACACGCTATCTGACCGTAGCTATTCTGCTCTTCCAGGGACCGAGCTACCTCGTTAACCTCTCCGTGCAGATGGCGCAAGCAGGACAGCCGCTGGCTATCGGTTTCAACTGGTTCACTATCTCATCGACCATCCTGCTTACCGCAGGCTCTATGTTCGTTATGTGGCTGGGTGAGCGTATCACCGACCGCGGTGTTGGAAACGGTATTTCCTTCATCATCTTGATCGGTATCATCGCGCGTCTCCCGGGTGCATTCGTGCAGGAGTTCTCCAGCCGTCTTAACGACGCCGGTGGTGGTCTGATCGTGTTCCTGCTTGAGGTCGTTATCCTTCTCCTCGTGTTTGCTTTCGCAATCATGTTGGTGCAGGGTACACGTCGTATTCCGGTGCAATACGCAAAGCGTATCCAGGGTAATAAGCAATATGGCGGTGTGCGTCAGTACATTCCTCTCAAGGTCAATGCAGCTAACGTGATGCCGATCATCTTCGCGCAAGCTATCATGTTCATCCCTATCGCTATCGTAGGTTTCCGTGCTTCGGAGTCTAATGCCTTCGTACAAGCGTTCATGGATAACAACGGCTTCTGGTACAATTTCGTATTCGCACTGCTCATCATCGCTTTCACCTATTTCTACACCGCGATCATCATCAATCCGGTTCAGATGGCAGAGAACCTGAAGCTGAACAACGGATTCATTCCGGGTGTGAAACCGGGTAAGAAAACGGCTGAGTATATCGATACTATCATGAGTCGCATCACGTTGCCGGGTTCGATCCTGCTCGCTATCATCGCTATCCTTCCGGCGTTTGCACGTCTGTTCGGTGTGTCGATGGGCTTTGCACAGTTCTTCGGCGGTACGTCCCTGCTCATCATGGTAGGCGTTATATTGGATACTTTGCAGCAGATTGAGAGCCACCTCCTGATGCGTCACTATGACGGATTCTTCGAGTCCGGCATGCGTATCAAAGGCCGCTCCGGTGCTATGGCTTACTAATTTGTCAGATAGATGATTTTCCTGAAGACTGACGAAGAAGTAGAGCTGATGCGGGCAAGCAACATCCTGCTTGGTAAGACCTATGCCGAAGTGGCAAAGGCTATCAAGCCGGGTGTTACTACCGCCCAACTGGATAAGATTGCCTACGAGTTCATCATGGACAACGGTGGTCGACCCGCCTGCCTCGGTTACGAAGAGTACCCCGCTACCCTCTGTACTTCGGTCAACGAAGTGGTGGTACACGGTATCCCTTCGGACAAGGTCATCCTCAAAGAAGGCGACATCATCTCCATCGACTCGTCCATCGAACTCAACGGCTGGCACTCGGACAGCGCTTATACCTTCCCGGTGGGGGAGGTGAGTCCCGAAGTAATGAAACTCCTTCGTACGACGAAA
>JAFSKL010000031.1 GCA_017448985.1 Paludibacteraceae bacterium | reverse complement strand
TTTCTCGCTCGGCGAATATGACAAGATGGAGAAGTGCTTTGAGAAAGCGGTTGCACAAGCTGCGGACTCAGCGTTTATTGTCAATGTGGTTCGCCGTAATTATGCTGACCTGTTAGGCGAAATAGGACAAACTGACCGTGCAATAAAGATGCTGGAAGATCTGACGGAAGAATACCGCCAAGCGGACAGTTGGTTGCAGGTGGAGAGCCTCTATTCGCTCTCGCGCTTGTGGCTGAACAAAGGTGACAAACAGCGTGCGGAGCGTTATATGCGCGAGGTGGAGGAGTTGTTCGCGAAATACAAAGAGTCTTCGGAGTTTGACCCGGCAGCCGAAGCGGCTTTTCTTGCGCACAGACAAGTGCTGGAATATGCCCAGAAGGGTTCGTACCATTGTTTCCCGTTGGTACAATACAATAACCATTGGTCGGAGGCGGACTATGTGCGTTACCGCGTAGCGGAAGCCAAAGAGCGTTCTATCCGTGACTTGCGTGAACGTAATCTGTACCTGACCATCAGCCGCCAACGGCAGATGATTGTGATAATTATGCTGTTCTTTGTAACTTTGGGCGGAATCCTACTGTTCGTCTATCTGTATCGCCGTCGTCAACGGTTGCTTTTGGAGAAGGAAGAGGAGATTGAGACCCTGAGGGGAATCATAAACAAGGGACTAAGTGACAAAGTACCAAGTACGAAGGAGGCCGATGTCCGCAAACTGATGCTGCAGCAATTGGGTGTCATCAAAACGATTGCCGGAACACCCACCGAAGCCAACCAACAACTGCTTGCGCGTCTCATGGCATTGAACGAGACAACAGCCAATGCCCTCATCGACTGGCCAAGCATTTACCAAACCATCGATCTTGTCTATGATGGTTTCTATACACGTCTTGTGCAGAAATATGGAAATGTGTTGAACGAGAAGGAACTGCAACTCTGCTGTTTGCTCAAAGCCGATTTCTCCACCAAGGAGATCAATATGCTCACTCGTCAAAGTCTACAAACCATCTACCAACGCAAAACCCAAGTCCGTCAGAAACTCAATCTCCCCGAAGCCGAAGACATCACAACAGCGATAATATAAGAAAGAACAACGCCCTTCGTGAGCGTTGTTCTTGTATCTCTCTTTCTTTCTCTCCATAATCCCGTTTTTTGCCTTACCTTAAAATGTCTTTGTATTCGTCTGTGCGGGTGAGGAAGGCTTGGGCGTACGAGCAGAGAGGGATGATTTGGCGGTTGTTGGAGCGTGCAAAATCCACTGCGGCAAGAACCATCCGGCGGGCAATGCCGCGTCCCTCAAAGCCGTCAAAGACGCGGGTGTGATCAATGAGTATCCGTTCGGGAGTGGGGCGCTGGTAGGTCATTTCGCCTACTTGCACGGGGTCGGTACATGCTCCTTCTTCGGTGGCTTTCAACCACGCCTCGAAAACGCCGCTTTTCTCGGTCTCTTGGTGTTGAATAGTTATCATAGTTGCTCTAATTCTAATAATCGTTTCTTTATCTTTGTGCCATATGCGTACCCACCTAATTGGCCGTTTGCAGCGATGACTCGGTGGCAGGGGATGATAAGGGCAATAGGATTGGCTCCGACGGCTTGTCCGACCGCTTGTGCCGAACGGCAATCCACCATCCGGGCGATTTCTCCGTACGTCTTGGTCTGACCAAACCAGATGGTAAACAAAGCCGTCCAAATGCGCTTCTGGAAAGCGGTGCCTTGCGGATTGAGTCGCGATGGTTTCCGCGATAATCGGTATCGTAATAGCCGCTTCTTCTCCGGCTTTTTCTTGTGTTATTGAGACGGCTGAGGCTTTCTCGTCGTAAAACCGAAGGCTCGTTATCGCCCTGCCGTCCCTTTCGATGACGATAGGTCCAAGAGACGAGGTATATGTGGCGGTATATGTTTTCATAACATGCCGATAGTTTCGAACATCCGCCGGTACGCAGCGGCTTTCTTGTCAAGGGATAGTGGATAAGCGCGTGAGGAGGACGGCATTCTCCAGAAACGGATAGTGCGGTCGGCAAAGTTTGTTTCAGTATATTCGCCCACTTTGGGCATGGCGCAATGAAGTGTTTCTGCCAGTGTTTGTGCGGCTTTTCCGCCTGTGCAGCAGATGTCATGGCATGACGGTATCTGTTGCAAGAGGGCGGCGATGTCGGTTGGTTCGACTATTTCCAGATGTTCATCTGCGGCGTTGCCTTGCAAGCGAATGACTGCTTGCGCCGTGTCGAAGATGGAAATGCCTTTTGCTTCGCAGAAAGAGATAATTTCTTCGCGGTTGAACGCTTTCTTTCCGGCCTTTGTGCCTGGTCGCTCAAAATGCGTCTTGTCGCCAAAGAAAATCTGTCCCATAATCCGCCACATGTCGTTCTGCGGGTTGGGGTAGAAGAACTCCATACACCACCGTTCTTTCGGCGGCGGAAAACTGCCGAGCATCAGCAGCTGTGCGTTCTCCGGCATAAATGGCCGCAACGGATGACGTTCTATTTCGGGTGTGGCAGACATCTATTCATCAATTACTTCGATATAGAAACTGAACGGTCGGAAACCGTCGTTACAACTGATCATGACACTCATAGGATTCTTCATCCAGCCGTCGAAAAAGTTGCCTTTGCCTTGCGCAAGCGATTTCACAAAAGGTTGCATGGACTCCCACGAAGAGGGGCACAAACCTTCCGGACGTTTGCCGTCAATGGATATCCATTGTAGTCCTTGCCGGATGTCGCAAGCATGCTCAATGGGGTTCTCGTACTGCGCCATTAGATCAGGGTAAACCGTTTGGCGAATAGCTGTGATTCGAACTTTGTTCATGTGTCCAATGGTACCGAAACCGGTATAATTAAAATTCTGTGCAAAGGTACAAAAATTATTTGATGTACGCAAGAGTTTGTTATAAAATTGCATTTTATTTATCAAAAAATGTCCGAGCACTTGCGTATGTGCAATTTTTGTTGTAATTTTGTCGCCGGAATACCAGCGAAACAGAACACCGCTACACTTTCCATGAAAGGTGAAAATTGAAAAGTGAAAAGTGAAAGGAATATGTGATTTTATAGCTAAATGGATGGGGGTAATAGTGCTGATGGTAGCAGTATTGAGTCTATTTGTGCCCTCATCGCTCGCATGGATAGGCACTTGGGTCATCAATCCGATGTTAGGCGTCATCATGTTCGGCATGGGATTGACCCTTTCGGCACAGGACCTCAAAATAGTGCTGAGTCGTCCCAAAGATATCCTCATCGGTTGCCTCACGCAGTTCACCGTGATGCCCCTGCTGGCATGGGGACTGACAAAGGCATTCTCGCTTCCTCAAGAACTGGCGATAGGCGTCATCCTCGTTGGCTGTTGCCCCGGCGGAACGGCATCGAATGTGATTACTTATTTGGCGAAAGGCGATCTTGCTCTTTCTGTGGGCATGACTGCAGCATCTACCGTGCTTGCCCCGCTACTGACACCGCTCCTCGTCTGGCTATTGGCGGGTACGATGGTCGATGTGCATACAACAGGAATGCTGCTGAGTATCGTTTATATCGTTATTCTGCCCATCGTTTGCGGGTTGCTGTGCCAGCGCTTCATTCCCAAGCTCACACAACGCGTCACGCCTTACCTGCCTGCATTCTCGTCCCTCGCTGTTGCTCTGACTGTCGGCATCGTAGTATCGCATAACGCCGAGCGGCTGATGACCGCAGGTTGGCTCGTGGTGCTCGTTGTGATGCTTCACAACCTGCTCGGACTGGGCATCGGCTACCTGGTCGGCTACCTATTGCGTCTGCAACGTCCCAAAAGCGTGGCGCTCAGTATAGAAGTAGGTATGCAGAATTCCGGTTTGGCTACCTCGCTGGCTGTGATGCATTTTGCCGCCTTCCCCTTAGCGACTATTCCCGGCGCAGTATTCAGCGTTTGGCATAATATAAGCGGCGCAATCATTGCCCGCATCTATTCACGCATAATCCAGCGATAAACGAAAAGAAGCACCTCGAAAGGTGCTTCTGATCGCTTACAAAGTAGCGTCAGGCAATAGCGATTTGACGCCCTGTCTTGCCTTCTTCGCGTTTGATCTTCGGCAACTCAATCGTTAAGATACCATCTTCGACCTTAGCGGCGATCTTTGCCTCGTCCACATTGTCCGGCAAGGTGTACTTCTGTTCGAAGTTCGTGTAAGCAAACTCGCGTCTCAGATAGTGAGCATGCTTATCCTCTTCCTTGTGCTCATACTTGTTCTCGATGGCAACACACAGATTGTGGTCTTCATCGACATGTACTCGGCAGTACTCTTTCTTAACACCCGGAGCAGCTAACTCAACGGTGTAACTGTTAGCGGTCTCTTTGACGTTTACTGAAGGCGCCACATTGCTGGCGGTGTTCAGCATGTCATTGTTCAAAAACTCGTCGAATACGGTGGGGAACCATCCGTTTGTCGGCAGCCAACTGTTTCTACGATAGATTGCAGGTTTCATAATTTTGTCCTCCAAATTTAGTTAAACATTGTTTAACGTAGCTTGCGTAGTTTACGTTGTTGGCGTAGTATGCGTAATTGCGTTTTCACCCTAACAAAGGCAAATTATGTGCCAACCCTAAAATCCCTGCCAAAATGTCCATCTTTCGTGCCAAATTGTCCACCCTCTGCCATTTTGTCCATTTTTATTTCTCCATTTCCAATAATTGTTTCTTGCGGTTGAGGCCATAGGCATAGCCGCCTAATTGACCGTTTGCTGCGATGACTCGGTGGCAGGGGATGATGAGGGCAATGGGATTAGCTCCGATGGCTTGCCCGACCGCACGTGCAGACTTGCAACCGACCATCCGGGCTATCTCGCCGTAAGTCTTTGTCTCGCCGTAGAAAATAGTAAACAAACTCTGCCATACACGGTGTTGGAACTCCGTACCAGGTGGATTGAGTCGCGGCACGTTAAGAGGTCGCTTACCTGCAAAATAATCGTCCAACCATTGCCGCACTTTCTCAAAGATAGGCAATGTATCCGTTGTCTCAGTCGGAATGGTCTTTGTGGCTTTTGTTTGAATCTCTGAATTCTCCACAAACCGCAGTCCGGTCAACTCTTCTCCGTTTGACTCAAGGACTATCATTCCCATCGGCGACGAATATGTAGCGGTGTATGACATTATGTGTATTAGTTGCCCCCTAAAAAAGACACAAAATGTGATTATTATTTTATTTATTATGTGGACAGTGTATGGTGGAAATTTCTTACTTTAGGTCGAACATGCCGAGGATGCGGCGGAGGTAGTTGGGATCGGCGAAGTCGCGGAAACCGGTGTCCTTCTGATTGAGCGGTTCGATGGCCTGCATATCTGCCTCGGAGAGCGAGAAATCAAAGATATCGAAGTTCGCCGCCATTCGTTCCTTATGCATCGATTTGGGGATAGCCACGATGCCGCGTTCGATGAGCCATCTGAGGGCTACCTGTGCGGGTGTCTTACCGTATTGCGCACCGATGGAGGCCAGTACGGGACTTTTAAGCAGGTCGTCCGCGCCTTGCCCTAATGGTCCCCACGCCATCATCTTTGTATCAAAGCGCGCCATCTCCGGAAGGATGGTACGTTGCTGTGAGAGTACGCAACATTGGAGTTGGTTCACAGCCGGCTTGACATCCACCACAGAGGCAAAGTCATAGAACCGGCATGCCTGAAAATTGCTCACGCCAATTGCGCGAGTCTTGCCCTCTGCGTACGCTTTCTCCATCGCACGCCAAGAACCGAACACGTCACCGTAGGCCTGGTGAATAAGCAGCAAATCCACGTAGTCGGTTTGCAACTTACGCAAGCTCTGCTCGAAGCTGCGTGCGGCTTTCTCTTCGCCGGCGTTGGTAATCCAAATCTTCGTGACGATGAAGATATCCTCACGCGGAATACCGGAACGGCGGATGGCGTCTCCTACGCCCTGTTCGTTACCATAGGCCTGCGCGGTGTCGATAAGGCGGTAACCTACTTCAAGCGCTTCGCGCGTACACCGTTCTGCCTCTTGTGGAGGCACTTTGAATAGTCCATAACCCAGGAGCGGCATTGAGATGCCATTGTTTAGTCGAATCGTTTGCATATGGGTAGTTATTGTTTTAGTTCTTATCTCGAATTGTCTCGAACGATTGTTTCGTATATTATATCTCTCCAGCCGTTGGGTAGGGAGATGTTTTCCATCTCACATGCGGCTTTGAATAAGGGCGCAATCTCTAAAATCAATACAAGTCATTTGTGATGGTTGTGTCTTTTCTTTTGTTGTTGTGGGTTGTGCTTTGTGAAAAAAGATACAAGCTGTGATTAGTATTTAATATTGTTATATGGACAGGGCAAGGCAGGCCGGTTAGCGGGTTAGTTCATTAATTATCTCTTCGTCAGCCGGTAACCACTTCACAGAGTCTAACTCTTCCGGTTTGAGCCATTTGGCGGCTTCGTGTTCCAAAAGCGTGACATGACTATATGCCAGTTTGCACTTGAAACAATGCATCGTCAGATGGAAGGTGGGGTAGTCGTAATCAATTGTGTGCAATAGTTCGCCGACTTCTATCTCCGCGTCTAACTCCTCATGGATCTCACGTTTCAGCGCCTCTTGTGGTGTTTCTCCGGCTTCCATCTTTCCTCCCGGGAACTCCCACCAATCCTTCCACTCACCATATCCTCGTTGCGTAGCAAAGATCCGTCCTTGCTCGTCAAAGATGATTGCTGCTACTACTTCTATTGATTTCATTGGACAGGGCATTTGGAACTTATAATTTATCTTCTTCATCAATTGGCAGTGTCGGCAACTCAAATCGATCGAAGTCGGATTCAAATATACGGTCTTGGATGACGCGGTATTTCTCAAACTCTGTTTTAGGCGTAATCTTTTACCAGTCTCGGCAGTATGTGTAAATTTTGCACAAACTGAATATTGTCTTCTAATGCCCTTTAATATGAACTACTGAAGATTCCTCGGTAGTTGCTTTTGTGATCAGTTACCGAGAAAAACTCGGATACTGCCGTTGAGTTGCGTATTTGTAATTGTTTGGACATATATGTGCTGGTCACTATGTGACGTTAAAGGGTTAAATAGTTAAATTGGTTTCCTTTGGAAACGTTAAATGGTTAGTCAAATTCACTTCTGCCAATCTATTCCGCGGAGACATGCGGGGAGTTTGTTCCCGTGCGCTTTGTGGTGTGCTACGCACTCGCAACAATGTCCGTACCGCGGACATCCTTCCTTAGTACAAGGGCAATCGATATTATTATGTGGACAGGGCATGGTGGTTGTTTGTTAGAAAATAGGTCTGCCTCCCGATTCGGCGATGGCATCATAGTAATATTGGTCTGCCCATTGGTTACATTGTTCCATCACCACCTCCAATGCTTGCTCTTGTCCCTCTGGCGGATAGTTATACTTACGCAACAGACGTCTGACCATCGTGCGCATCTTGGCGCGTTCCGATTCTCGTTTGCTCCAGTCAATGGTTCTGTTTTTGCGTAGTTCTTCCGTCAGTTCTTTGGTCAGCGCCACAAACTCCTCATCGGAATAGGCTTTGCGCACCATTTCCGGCTGGGTTAGTGCGTCATAGAAAGCCTTCTCTTCTTTGGTCAAACCGAGTTCGTTGCCTTGCTGCTCTGCTTCTTTGATTTGTTTTGCCAGTTTGATCAATTCCTCTATCACTTCTTCGTTGGATAGCATGCCTTTGAGGTATGCAGAAAGCGATTCTGATAGCAAGTCTGAGAATTTCTGACTTTGTACCACATTGGTATGTTTATATCCGCCTATAACACCTTTCAGCAGTTTCTTCAATATCTCCACGGCAAGGTTTTTCTCCTTCATCTGTTTGATATCTTGCAGAAAAGCTTCGTCAAACAGCGAGAACTCGCGTTCTTTATCGCTAAACAATGCTACCACACCGTCCGATTGGACCGATTGCTCCAACAGGTTCTTGATACGTTCGTTTATCTCTTTGGCTTTTTCACCGCCGTGTCCGTGTTGCTCGAATTTAAGCAGCAATACACGTACTGCATCAAAGAACGCTACGAACTGCGTCTGGTTGTCAGTCAGCAACGAGCGGCATAGCGTTACGGCATTATGCAGCAGGGCGCTATGCTTGAGATAATCTTGGCGTTTCTCCTGTTTGGGTATTGCCAAAAGGAAGTTGACAGCCCCTTTAATCAGTTCTGCTTTCTTTGCGTCCGAGGCCTCCGGAAAGGCGGAATAATCGAATCCATGCAGGCAATCCTCGCATATCTCATATTTCTCTTTGAAGGTAACAAAAGCTGTTTTGGCAATATCGGGGTCGCCGAACTGTTTTTTATCGCGCTCGGTATATTCTTTCATCGCGCGTTTGAGTGCTTGTGCAATACCAATATAATCGACAATCAGACCTCCCTCTTTTTCCGGGAAGACGCGGTTGACGCGTGCTATCGCTTGCATCAGGTTATGCCCGATCATGGGTTTATAGACATACATCGTGCTCAGGGATGGCACGTCAAATCCGGTCAGCCACATGTCCACCACGATAGCAATTTTCATTTGACCGTTCTCCGATTTGAAATCTTTTGCCAGTTCTTTGCGATACGCCTCATTGCCTACTATCGGTCGCCATTCTTCAGGGTCTTTGTTATTACCGGTCATCACCACTTTCACCTTGTCCGCCCATGTAGGATAGAGGTCCAAGATCCGGTTGTAAATCTTCATGGCAATCTCGCGGTTGTAGGCTACAATCATGGCTTTTCCGGTCTGTTGGTCTTGGCGGAAAGCGGTATAATGATAGAATATATCTTTGACAAGCGAGTCTATTGTTTTCGGTGCTCCCAACACATCCTCCAACTGGCTGAAATTGCGTTTTGTTTTCTCTATCTGCGCCTCTGTCACTCCTACCGATTCGAGATTAGCGAACTCTGCATCCAGTTCACTCATTATCTTCTGGTCCAGTTTGAGTTTCATTGCCCGGCTCTCGTAGTAAACACGAACCGTTGCATGGTCGCGAACAGATTGCGTCATATCATAGATATCGATATAATCACCAAAGACCTCTTGCGTGTCTCTATCTCTGTCAGATATAGGTGTACCGGTAAACCCGATAAAGGATGCGTTAGGCAGCGCATCGCGCATCAGCCGTGCGTAGCCTTTTTTTGTGCGCCATGTATGGATATCAAATGAGGTATCACCATATTGTGAGCGGTGCGCCTCATCCGTCATGACGATGATATTGCGCCTGTCAGAGAGAAAGCGCGTGTCTTCCTCAAACTTCTGAATGGTAGTAAAGAATATACCTCCGGCTTCGCGGTCGCGGAGCAGTTCTCCTAACTCAGCCTTAGAGCCCGCCTGTTGTGGCATCTGACGCAGAAAATCCGCACACCGGCTGAATTGACCAAAGAGCTGGTCGTCAAGGTCGTTGCGGTCGGTTACTACCACGATAGTAGATTTCGGGAAATGCCTGCCTATCAGTCGTGCCAAGAAAACCATGGATAGTGATTTGCCGGAACCCTGCGTATGCCAGAACACGCCGATTTTCCCGTCCCCGTTTACTGCATCGTATGTACATTTGAGCGCACGATTGACTGCGAAATACTGATGGTAACCGGCAAGAATCTTTATCGGTTGCCCTTCCCGATGGTCAAAACAGATATAGTTCCGTAATATATCCAAGAACCGCTCTTGGGGGAATATGCCTTTGAAGAAAGTGAGGTAATCCACGGTCTCTTTGTCTTCATACACACCATCGACGCTCTTCCATTGCATATATCGTTCTTCGTCGGAAGTGATGGTTCCGGCGAAGGTATGCAACATATCGGAAATGACATTGAATGCATTATAAGTAAATAGATCCGGTGCCTTGAGCTGATAGTTGCGCATTTGCATATATGCGTCATGTGTTGTCACATCTTCCTCGCTCGGTGATTTCAATTCTATCACCACCAACGGCAGACCGTTCACGAACACCACCATATCGCATCGGATGACATCATGCCCTTCTACACGCCATTGGTTGGCTATATGAAAACTATTTTGGGTGCAATTGTCGTAATCAATCAGTTGTACTATATCTGTCCGCTCCTCACCTTTCAGCACATACGGCACCTCCAGACCGTCTTGCAGAGTACGCATAAAATCCTCGTTGCTCGCAATAAGTGTGGTATCCGTAGCATGGAAAATCTGACGCAAAGCCTCGTCTATAGCCTCAGCAGGCAGAGTCGGATTGATACGCTTAATAGCAGGCACAAGCGCATCTACATAGCACGGCTGACGATAGTCACGCTCAATATCGGGACCGTAGATATACTCATATCCCAACTCATCACGAAAGAGCGAGATAAGCGCTTGTTCGTAGCTGTTCTCTGTGAACTTCGATTTGGTCATATTTTTTTCTCTTTTATATCCGCATAAAATGCGGATGAATGGACATACATTATTGCTTCGATATTGGTATGTTTGTTTGTCCCGAATTGAATTCGGGGGAATGAACATAATTGCATATCTCCTCCGCCATCTGATTCATCGCCACGCACTCCGCGCGCGACACATGGCGTTTGGCGGGATCGTATTCCCAAGGGCTGAGAATCAGTACGCGCCCGGCGGCGACGGAGTCGAACAAGCCGTCACTCGGCTTGTAATAATCGCGGAAGCCATTATCCGCGATATAGATGATGGGATGTTCTTCCGCCAAAAGAACCACCATCACCTCTTTCTCCTTGTCGGAGATAAAGGGCGAGACCATCACGGCTCCATGACGGGCAGCCAACACACAGTCGTTCATATAGTTGCGTAGCCGTGTATTATCGCCATGCATAGCCTCCTCTATCATCGTCCGGCGTACATGTACAGTCGCATATTTGGCCGCTTGTAGCAAAGCGGCATTACCGATGCCTCGGTATTTCCGTCCGGCTATCTCGATACCCTCCTGCACGCGGAAGAAGCCCGGCATGAGTTTCTTGGTAGCGAGGCGCTGGGGATTGAGCATCACATATCTGACCATCGTATCCAGCTGCCCTTTCCGCGACAGCGGTCGCACAAACGGCATCTCATGGAAAAGCGGGTCAGCGGTATGCTCGTTTTCCCGCATTGAATGCGAGGCAATAGACATACTATAGGCACGCCCTATCTTCTTTTCCCCTTGCCAAAAACCGCGTACGACCGAGAGGATGCTCGTTGGCATGGGCTTGGTTACATGCAAAATGGCGTGTAGATGATCCGGCATGAGACTAAAACTCATAATGCGAATCTCAGGGCGGCGTTGGGGTAGTGCTTGCAAATGTGCGAGTACTTGCCGCCCTAAATCTGACCATTCCACCCATGACTGTTTAGGGTCATCATCAGGAATGACGAGTGTACCGAGCACCGGCTGACGGCTTGTGACCGTCAGCGTGACATGGTAGATACCAACACCATACCAAGCGGTGCCCGGTTTCTGCCATTGCCATGTGTTATGCTCGTTGGGTGTCATTCGTTTTATGATTTATTGCTTTTTGTTTCTTCTAAATATAACAGGTAGTCTGTGTAACTTTGTTTATACGCCTCATAATCTTGGTGGTACAGAGCTTCAGATGCAGAAATAACCACACCTCCTATTTCTAACGGATTTGCCTCATCAAACCAATCATTAAACTCTGGATAATCATCATATAGCATACGTTGATTGGTCTTATGCGCATAATTTAAATACAGGTGCAGTATAAATCCCACAAGTACATCTGTTTCCCTATACACAAGTAGAGATAGTGATTTATCTACGTCCGGAGCCAATATATCTTGACCATGCGAAGCAAATCCTGCATTATTTCTGACTTCAGCAATTGATTGACTAACAGAACTTATCCTTCGCGACATCTCAGATAAGGCATCAATATTTTCAATCTTAGACTTTCTTATCAAATGATCTACAGTCGTTTTTACCAATCCTTGAAATGTTATATCTTCATTGAATGGAATTGCTTGATTGTTTAATATCGTCTTGCATACAGCCTCCGTGAAACTTTTACACATTTCTACACATAGAGAAGGTTTTGCCTCTACACTATTTTCTATTACATCCAAATGGTTCTCAAATTTAGAAAGACTTGGAATCTGTGCAATATTTTCTCGAACCCATCGCACTTTTATGCTGCTATCAAATTATCATTTATCCGTCGGTTGAGTTCGATTTTGTCGTCTAAAGAAGAAAGGATATTAGCTATATGCTTTTGCACGGGTGATGGTGGAAGATAAAACTCATATTTTCCAATTGTTGCTGCACTGATGTTAGGCTGTGCA